>VGYX01000001.1 GCA_016872835.1 Planctomycetota bacterium
TTCTCAAGCAGGCTGTCGTCGTTCGTGCCACTCATCTGTCCCGTGTAGCCGTGGAACGCCGTCGTTGTGCCGGCTCGGTACGCGTACTCCCACTCCGCTTCCGTCGGTAGTCGCATGCCCGTCTGGCTCAGGAAGCCTTGGATCGTGTTCCAACTCACCTGCTCCACAGGTCGCTGCGGGACTTGCTCGAGGGGCACCTCTGGGCTCGCGCTTTGGAAGTAACTCGGATTGTTACCCATACTCGCCTGCCACTGCGCTTGCGTGACTTCGTACCGACCCATGTAGAACGCGTTTGTCAGGTTCACTTGGTGCACGGGGCTCTCAATGCTCAAGCACCCATGCGACTGCGACGCGCTGCAACCCATGTTGAATGTGCCAGGCGGGATCAGCATCATCTCGATGCCGGTGCCGTTGTCACGCACGCGCCATGGCAGGCCGGTGGCGGTGATGGCCGAGCGCAGACTTGCGTCATAGACCACCGCCGCGTCGGGGGCCTGCTCCAGCACCGTGTACCAAGCAGGCGGCGCGTTGCCATAGGTGAAGCCCCCGCTGATGGTGGCCGTGCCGCCCGGAGTGGTCACCTGTACGTTCGCCGCGCCCTCCGAACCTGGCGGCGTGACCGCGGTCACGGTGGTGTCGCTCACCACCACCACGCTGGTGGCCGCGTTGCCGCGCACGGTCACGGCCGTGGCGTCTGCAAGTTCCGTACCCGTGATGGTGATGGTGGTGCCACCCTCGGCGGGGCCAAAGGCCGGGCTCACGCTGGTGATGGTGGGTGGGTTGACCGGGCAGGCGCCGAAGTCGAGCAGCACAAGGCTGATGTCGGCGGTGTCGACGAAGCCATTGCCGTCGAGATCACTCGGGCACGGCGGGTTGGCCACTGCCAGCGCGCACAGCACGCTCATGGCGGCGGCAAGCGCCATCCGGTGCAGGGTTGCGCACAGTGAGCGGACGCGGCTTCTCAGGCTGGACATTGGGTCTGGACCTCGGGAAAGTGTGGAATACGGCGAAATTGTGGCACCAAACCACGGCAAATCAAAATCGATCAACTTGACAACCTTGAAAATCGCTTGGTGCCCCATGATTCCCACCAGCGAGCACCTCAGGGCGCAGCCAGGGACACCACCCGGTCCCGAGCGGCCATTGAGGCGATACGCCCCGCGGCCGAGGCGCCCACCGCCCATTTCCACCAACCCAACGCCCCAAATCCACCCCCGCAGGCAGGCGAAAAACCGCTAGAATCAGGCAGTTTCAGCGTCGAACCTCGCCCTCCGTGCCGGCCAGTTGCCGACACCGCCGGCAGGGCCCCGCGCGGCCACTCGGAGACCTCGCTTGAGCACCCCGTCGCGATCGAATCCTTCCCCCGCCCTGCCGCCTCAGGTGAACGGCCTCGACCCGGCCTTCCTGGACGCGCAGTACCGCCAGTGGCAGAAGGATCCGAACAGCGTCGGCGCCGATTGGCGCACCTTCTTCCAGGGCTTCGAGTTGGGTTACGAGCGCGCGCCCGAGCCGGCGAAGGCTGACGGTTCCGCGACCGCAACTTCCGCCCCTGCTCCGACCGCTGCCACCCCCGCTCCCGCCCCGACCACCGCCGGACCTCGCGGCTCACAGAGCAAGGTCGACAGCCTCATCTACGCCTACCGCAACCTCGGCCACCTCGCGGCGGACCTGGACCCGCTCGGCACCGACCGCCCCTTCCCCGAACAGCTCACGCTGGAATCCTTCGACCTCACCGACGCCGATCTGGCGTCGTCGTTCGACCCCGGCTCGCTGCCGCTGCCGAACCCGTCGCCACTGGCCGACATCGTGAACCTGCTCGAGGAAACCTACTGCGGCCACATCGGCGTGGAGTACGAGCACGTGCAGCACCGCGACAAGCGCCGCTGGCTGCAGCAGCGCATGGAGAGCGTGCGCAACAAGCCGCAGTTCGACGCGGCGATCCGCAAGCGCCTGCTGGAGCGCCTCGTCGCCGCGGAAGGCTTCGAGACCTTCCTCGAGAAGCGCTACATCGGCAAGAAGCGTTTCGGTCTGGAAGGCGGCGAGAGCCTGATCCCGCTGCTCGACACCATCGTGGAGCAGGGCCCGGCGAACGGCATCCGCGAGTTCAGCTTCGGCATGGCGCACCGCGGCCGCCTGAACGTGCTCGCGAACGTGCTGCACAAGAACTTCGACCAGATCTTCACCGAGTTCGAGGAGGCCTGGACCGAGGACTTCCTGTCGGGCGGCGGTGACGTGAAGTACCACCAGGGCTACAGCAGCGACGTCACCACCAGCACCGGCCAGCCCGTGCACCTCACGCTGGCGGCCAACCCCAGCCACCTCGAGTTCGTCACCAGTGTGGTCATGGGTCGCTGCCGCGCGAAGCAGCGTCTGGCCGGCGACACCGAGCGTCGCGGCACCGTGGTGCCCATCGTGCTGCACGGCGACGCAGCGTTCCCCGGCCAGGGCGTGGTGGCCGAGTGCCTGAACATGGCGCGCCTCGACGGCTACACCGTGGGCGGCACCATCCACATCATCATCAACAATCAGGTGGGCTTCACCACCGACCAGCGCGACCTCTTCAGCGGCACCTACTGCACCGAGATCGCGAAGATGGTGGACGCGCCCATCTTCCACGTGAACGGCGACGACCCCGAGGCCTGCGCGTGGGTCGCGCGCCTCGCGCTGGAGTGGCGCCAGAACTTCGGCACCGACGTCGTGATCGACATGTGGTGCTTCCGCAAGAACGGCCACAACGAGACCGACGAGCCCAACTTCACGCAGCCGCTCATGTACCAGCGCGTGCGCAAGCACGGCAGCATCACGCGGCAGTACGCCACGCTGCTGGAACAGGAAGGCGTGGCGAGCAAGGCCGAGGTCGACGGCATGCACGAAGCGCTGCACAAGCGCATGGACGAGGCGCAGACCCGCACCAGGGAGAAGGCCGTCGCCCCGGGCATCAATCCCTTCCAGCACATCTGGTCGGGCCTGACGGGCCAGTACGCCAACGCCGCCATCGAGACCGGCGTGGCCGAGGCCACGCTGCGCAACATCGCGGGCGCCCTGGGCAGCACGCCCGCCGGCGTCACCCCGCACAAGAACATCGCGCGACTGCTCGAGCAGCGCGCCAAGCTGGGCGGTGACGCGGGCATCGACTGGGGTCTTGGCGAGATGCTCGCCTTCGGCAGCCTGCTGCTCGAAGGCCATCCCATCCGTCTCACCGGCCAGGACGTGGAACGCGGCACCTTCAGCAGCCGCCACGCCATGGTGCGCTGCCAGCAGACCGGCGAAGGTCACGCGGCGCTGAACCAGCTGGGCCCCGATCAGGCGAAGTTCTGCGTGCACAACAGCCCGCTCACCGAGCAGGCCGTGCTGGGCTACGAGTACGGCTACTCGCTCACCGACCCGCGCATGCTCATCATCTGGGAAGCGCAGTTCGGCGACTTCGGCAATGGCGCGCAGGTGATCATCGACCAGTTCATCGCCAGCGCCGAGGCCAAGTGGCACCGCTCCAGCGGCCTCGTGCTGCAGCTGCCCCACGGCTACGAGGGCCAGGGCCCCGAGCACTCGAGCGCGCGCCTCGAGCGCTTCCTGCAGCTCTGCGCCGGCGACAACATGGTGGTCTGCCAGCCCACCACGACCGCGCAGGTCTTCCACCTGCTGCGTCGCCAGATGAAGGTGAACTTCCGCAAGCCGCTCGTGATCATGACGCCCAAGAGCATGCTGCGACTGCCGGCGGCGTGCAGCCCGCTGAAGGATTTCACGAAGGGTTCATGGAAGCGCGTCATCGCCGACGAGGGCGCGCCCGCGCCCGAGGCCACGCGTCGCCTGGTGCTGTGCTCGGGCAAGATCTTCCACGAACTGTTCGATCGCCGAGCCAAGACCGGCGCGAAGGACATCGCCATCGTGCGCGTGGAGCAGCTGCATCCGTTCCCCGCCGACGAGCTCAAGCCGATCCTCGAACGCTTCGCGAAGGCCGAAGTCGCCTGGGTGCAGGACGAGCCGCGCAACATGGGCGCATGGCGCTTCGTGCAGGCGCAGATGATGGACCACTTCCCGGGCCGCGCCGTGCAGTACATCGGCCGCCCCGACTCGGCGAGTCCCGCCGTGGGAAGCCTGAAGATGCACAATCAGCAGCAGGAGCGCATCCTCACCGACGCCATCGGCGCGGTGAAGGGCGACGACAAGAGCAAGGACGCCAAGGTCCCGGCCCCAGCCGCGGCCAAGCACTGATCGCGAACCGCGGCCGCTGAATGCGCCGCACGCACGGAGACCCGACCATGACCGACGTGACCATTCCCAGCCCCGGCGAAAGCATCACCGAAGTGCGCATCGGCGCGTGGAAGCGCGGCGACGGCGACTGGGTGGAGAAGGACGAGCTGCTCAACGAGATCGAGAGCGACAAGGCCACGCTGGAACTGCTGGCCCCCGCCACCGGCACCCTGAAGGTGACCGCGCAGAGCGGAAGCGACCAGAAGGTCGGCGCCATCGTGGCGAAGATCGACGAGAAGGCCAAGCGACCGGCGGGTGCCGTGGCTACCGCGCCCACCGCGAAGGCCGCCGAGGCCGTGGAACCGAAGGCCACCAGCGTGGCGAAGAAGATGGCCGCCGACAAGGGCGTGGACATCGCGAAGATCGAGGGCACTGGCCCCGGTGGCCGCGTGACGAAGGCTGATGTGGAGCACGCCGGCGCGCCTGTTTCGGCGGCGCCCTCTGGCGCCGCGGGTGCCGCCCCGGCGAAGGCGTCCGCTGCCCCCGCCTTCCAGTTCACCGGCAGCCGCGGCGTGCGTCGCGAGCGCATGACCAAGCTGCGCGCGCGCATCGCCGAGCGCCTCGTCATGGCCAAGAACACCACGGCCATGCTCACCACCTTCAACGAGTGCGACATGACCGAGGTCATGCGCCTGCGTGCCGAGCACAAGGAGAGCTTCGAGAAGCGCCACGGTGTGGGCTTGGGCTTCATGGGCTTCTTCGTGAAGGCCGTGGTGAGTGCGCTGGAGAAGTACCCGCGCGCGAACGCCAGCATCGTGGGCGACGAGATCGAGTTCCACGACTTCGTGGACGTGTCGGTCGCCGTGGGCACCGACAAGGGCCTGATGGTGCCGGTGGTGCGCAACGCGCATGCCATGAGCATCGCGCAGGTGGAACAGGGCATCAAGGATCTCGCGCTCAAGGCGCGTGACGGCAAGCTGATGGTCGACGACATGACCGGCGGCACCTTCACCATCACCAACGGCGGCATTTACGGCAGCCTGATGAGCACGCCCATCCTGAACCCGCCGCAGTCGGGCATTCTGGGCATGCACGCCATCAAGAACCGCGCAGTGGAGTGCCCGAAGAACCCGGGCCACGTCGTGATCCGGCCCATGATGTACCTGGCCCTCAGCTACGACCACCGCATCGTGGACGGAGCCGAGGCGGTGGGCTTCCTGGTGCAGGTGAAGAACGCGATCGAGAAGCCCGAGCGGCTGCTGCTGGGCGTCTGATCCGCGCGATGACCCGACTCGGAAAGTTCACGCTTGATCCACACCGTGCGTGTGAGGTCGCATGGGAGTTATCTGATCCTTGTGCTCCGCTCGATTTCCTCGACGACAGGAATCCAAAAGCGGAAACAGGCGATCGAGGAATTCGTCGCTTCGCCCGAAAAGGCGTTGCCCCGGAAAACGGAATTCCCCGCAAGAGCTCGGCGGGCGCTGAAATCGCCCACCTCTCATGCGACAAACTGATGGACAAGCGCACGGGTTTCGATACATTTTTCGAATGTCCGGGGATGGACCTGTTTTCAATGACATGACGCAGCTTGTGAACCTCGCCGCTTCCGGGGATGAGCAGGCAGCTGCACGCGTCTGGGGGGGCATGTACGAGGACCTGCGCGACACCGCGCGTCGCGTGCTGGGCCCGACCCCGCTCAACGGCGTGGGCCAGCCGGGCCCGACCACCCTTGTGCACGAGGTGTTCCTGAAGGTCTTCAAGGGATCCGGAACGCCACCCAACTTCGAGAATCGCCGGCACTTTTTTGGATCGATGGCGCGTGCGATGGGCCAATTCCTGGTCGACTTCCGACGGCATCATCGACGCGAGAAGCGCGGCGGCCTTGTCCGCACCATTCCGCTTGGGGTGGACGTGGAGCATCTCGCGCAGTTCGATGACGCGTTGCTGCTCACCGATAGTGGCCTTGACCCTCCCCCGCTGTTGAGTCCACCGTCTACGCAGTAGTCGTCCGATTCGGAAGCCGCTGCTGGACGGCCCGGAGCGAAGCGGAGGGCGGTCCAGCCGTGATCGCCTCCGGTGCCGGCGGGCGGTATCCGAGCGCGCCACAGGCGAGCAGCTGATCAGCGTGCTCGGGCATCCACCAGGCCGAATGGTGCATGCGGTGGAGTTCTCGCCGAGCGCGTCGCATGTCGTGACGTTGGACGTGGGCGGTGGGCTCGCGATCTGGGACACGCGCGGGCCTCGAAACGCCGCAGGCGCGCTCAACGAGCCGGATCAGTGACGATCCGGCTCGTTCCGGACGCTCGCGAGTTGCTCGGCCCTCTTGGGGTCCTGATCGGGCGTGACACCCATGTACTCCAGCGTCTCATCGATCACGTCGCGGCACACGGGGCCCGCGATGCTTCCGCCGAAGTGACCCTTGCCCTTGTCCGGATCGTCGATCACCGTCAGGCACACGATGCGTGGGTTTCGATAGGGCGCGCCGGCGATGAACGAGGCGGTGTATCGATCGTCGTAGTAGCCCTTGCCTTGGCCCTTCGGCTTGGCCAAGTGCGCGGTGCCCGACTTGCCGAACATGCGGTAGAGCGCGCTCTGCGCCTTGCGACCGGTGCCCTCGGTGACCACACCCTCCATCGCCTCGCGCGCCTGCAGCGCGATCGCCTCGGGCAGCACCCGCTTGGCGGCCAGTGCGCTGGGGCGCTCGGCCTCCGCACTGCCAAGCATCAGTCGCGCCGGCACCATCGTGCCGTCACGGCAGAACGCGCTGAAGGCCTGCACCATCTGCACCGGCGTCACGCTGATCTCGTAACCCATGCACACGCTGGACTGCGTGTACTTCGACCATGACTTCGACGAAGTCACACGGCCTTCGCTCTCGCCAGGAATGCCGACGTTCGTGCGCTGGCCGAAGCCGAAGCGCCGTACCGCGTCCTGCATCTGTGCGAAGGTCATGCGCTCGGCGGCCTTCACCATGCCCAGATTGAGGCTCTTCATGAGCACGGTCTTCCACGAGACAGGGCCGTAGTACTTCACGTCCGTGATCAGGCGTCCGAAGGGCGTGCGGTAGGGACCGTGGCCCAGCGGAAGCACGGATTCTGGCTTGAACTTCCCAAGCTCGGTTGCGACGGCCCAGACGAAGGGCTTGAACGTGGAGCCCGGCTCGTAGGGATCGGTGACGTTCCGGTTGCGGCCGAGCGACGGATGGATGCCGCGTGACGGATCCGTGGTGACCTCGGTCCAGCCGCGACGCGGGGTCAGCGCGTCCGCGATCGCCAGGATGTCGCCTGTCTCGACATCCATGACCACGCAACGACCGCCGCCCGCATGGAAACCCTTCACCGCCTCACGCAGGTTGCGTTCGGCGATCTCCTGCACCACCAGATCGATCGACAGCCGCACATCCTCGCCATCCTTCGAAGGGCGGTAGTCGCGCTCATCGATCCACAGCGGCCGCATGCGCGCGTCTCGCAGGAACGCCAGATTGCCATCCGAGCCCTGCATGGCAGTGTCATGCGCCAGCTCCGCACCCGACTGACCCTTGCGTTCCGTACCGATGCGTCCTACCACCTGCGCGGCGATGTCGCCCGCCGGATAGGTGCGCTCGGGATAGCTCTCCACGCCGACACCCTTCAGATTCAGGCGTCGGATCTCGGCCACCTGCGCATCGCTGAGGCCCTCGGCCACGATGTGGTAGCGGTCTTCCGCACGGCGACGCAGCTCCGCTTCGATCTCGGAAGGCCGCCTTTCCAGAATGCTGCCGAGCGCCAGCGAGATGTCCTTGAACGGATCCGCCGTGGCCTGCGAGTCGGGATCCGCCCTCTGCGCCTTGCGGACACGCTCCCATCCGTGCTCCCAGATGAGCGCGGGATCCACGAACACGCGACGTGCCATCAGGCTGGTCGCAAGCACACGGCCCCGCCGATCCAGGATCTGGCCGCGCTCGGCGAGTTCGCGCGCGTCACTGCGATGCGTGCCTGCAGCGCGCTCGAGTTGCTCGTTCGGATTCGTCTTCAGCCACGCGATGCGGGCGGACGTTCCAAGCAGAGCCACGATCACGCAGGACACGAGCACGCGGCCGCAACTCCGGGTACGCCACGCCTGCACCTCGGAAACACTCGTGATCGACTGGCGCATCATCCGCCGAACTCCACGGTCGGCCGATCGCGCTCCTCGTCCGGCTCCTGACGAGTGGCCAGTCGGGGCTGCGTGGGCTTGTTCGGCGCATCCATACGGTACGGAATCGGCTGCCAATCCAGCTTCAACGCCGCGATCGCCTTGCGAACGGCATCGGGCTTGACGGCCGTCGCCACCGCGGCGCGTCGCCGGCCGATGTCACGCTCCTGTTCCTGCAGCCGCCAATGACCGCGCGAGATCTCGGCCACCTGCTCGAAGCGCTGATGCCGCAACGCCAACAGCGCCGTGGCCATCAGGCCCAGCGCGAACACGATGGCGATGCTCTTACCGAACATGCGCAATGCGATTCAGCGATCAGCGCCCTTGGCGGCGACCGGCTTCTTCGTCGGCTTCTTCGCGGGCTGCTTGGGCGCGGGCTTCGCGGCGGGCTTCGTCGCGGCCTTGGCCTTGGACTCTGGCTGCGGCTTCACCTCAAGCGTCACTTCGCCGCCGATCGGTGTGCGCGAATCGATGGTCACGATGTCTGCTGCGGCCATCGCGGCCACGGGCGTCTCGGGCGCCACAGCGGGCACGCTCGCCGACTCGGTCTTGCGCGCGGCGCCGGGCTTCAGCACCTCGACGGGCGGAATGCGGATCGTCACGCCCTTGCGGATGCGGGTCGGATCCGGAACCGCCTTGCGGTTGTACTTCGCGAGCGCCGTCGACAGCGAACCATCTCCGTACTCACGCTTGCAGATCGCGTAGAGCGTCTCGCCATCGGCGATCGGGTGCATCTTCACGCCTGGCTCGCTCTCCTGCTTCGACGCCACGCGACGGGTCTCCGCTTGTGGCGTGGAACCCACCGGCTGGACGGTCGAACTGACCTGCTGGGTTGCGGGCATCGACGAGATCGGCGTGACGGCGCTGGCCTGCTGGATCCCCGTGCCGCTTGGCTCAAGCTGCTGCGGCTGCAGCGACACCGTGCCCGCCGCGGGCATTGGCGCCAGCGAGATCGAACGTGGCGCGCGATCACTCGCGGTCGATGCCACGCCGAAGGCGACGGATTCCTGACGATGGGCCGCGCTGAAGTGATCGCTCACCAGGATTCCCACGAAGAGCAGGAGTCCGAAACCGACCACCAGCGCCAACTTGTTCTCTCGTGTCATGTCGCATCCTTGCGTTGCGCCCGGACGTGCTGCCGTCCGTGCATTCGTCCATCACCCCGCCGCGGAAGCATCCTCCTTCCGCGACTCGATTCGGGCGGCCCTCAGCTTGGCCGACCGAGAACGGGGATTGTCTCGTTGCTCCATCTCGCTTGCCACCATGGGCTTGCGCGTGATCCGGGTGGCCCATCCTTGGCGTTCCCAGTCCGCGAAAGCTCTCTTTGTGGATCGGTCCTCGAGGCTGTGGAAGGACAGAATTGCCACGCGACCTCCCACCGCCAGCCACGAGGCGGGTCCAGATGCCGCCTCTGAGGCTGCTTTCCCAAGGTCCGAAAGGAAGTTATTCAGACTGTTCAACTCTCCATTCACCGCGATCCGGAGAGCCATGAAGGTTCGCGTTGCGGGATGGACGCGACTCTGCCGAGCGCGAGCTCCATAAGCTCTTACCACAGCCTGAGAAAGATCTTGTGTCGTTCGCAGGCCGCCCTCGTTCCGTCGATCGATGATGGCACGTGCGATTCGGCGCGCAAAGGGATCCTCGCCCAGGTTGTAGATGAGGTCCGCCAACTCCGACTCGCGCATGCGACCAAGCAACTCCGCAGCGGTGGGCCCCTGTGATCGATCCAGCCGCATGTCCAGCGGTCCCTCGGTCTGAAACGCGAAGCCGCGCGCAGGGTCATCCATTTGCGTGCTCGCGAAGCCAAGGTCCGCCATCACCACATCGGCCCGAAGCCCCTGACTTTGCAGCACCGATGCGATGCGATCGAAATTCCCGTGCACTGGAATCACGCGCGGCGGCTGCGGGAGCGCACGGATCCGCTCCGCCGCGAACGCAAGATTGCCCGCATCCAGATCCATCAGCACCAGCGTGCCGCTCGGGCCGATCCGACGCGCCATCAATTCGGCATGACCCCCGCGCCCGGCGGTGCCATCGAAGGCCGTCTCGCCCGGAGCCGGCGCAAGCGCCTCCAGCACCTCGGCCGCGAGCACCGGGAGATGGCCGATGGACTCCATGCGCTTGGCTCAGTGCAGGTCGCGCGCGGGCGTAGGCTCGGCGGTCGGTGCGATCGGAGCGGCATCTGCCGCACGCTCCGCCGTCTTCATCTGGATCTGCCAGCTGGCCTGACGAGCGGTCTTGATCGCCATGGCCGAGATGAAGGCGAAGAACGCGAACGCCAGCGACATCACCGCCAGCACGCGCGTGCCCGTCAATTGCCGCGTCGCCGCCATCGCGACCCCGAGGATCGCGAAGCACACCGTGATCGCGTACAGCGCGAACACCGCGCGCTTCACGGTTCCCAGCGAGCGCTTCAGAAGATGGTGGATGTGATTGCTATCGGCGCTGTGAAACGGCATGCCGGCCATCTTGCGACGAATGATGGCAAGCACCGTGTCCAGGATCGGAAGCGAGAACACCACCAGACCCGCGACGACGAGCTCGGTCTGACCATTCTCGCCGAAGCTCATGATGATCACGACGCACAGGTAGCCAAGCAGCAGGCTTCCGCAGTCGCCCAGGAAGATGATCGCGGGATTGAAATTGAACGGCAGGAATCCCAGGGTCGCCCCAAGCAACGCCAGCGAAAGCATCACGCGCATGCCGACCAGCGACATTTCAGGATCGACGACCGGATCCGTCATGGCCATGATCAGGCTGATGCCGAGCAGGCCGATCGCCATGATCGCCGTGGTTCCCGAGAGCAGACCGTCCAGCCCATCGATCAGGTTGGCGGAGTTGCATCCTCCCAACACGAACAGCGCGACGAGTGCCGTCCCGACCCAGTAGAAAAGTTCGGAGTTCCGGATGACCAACGAGCCGACGCTGAACAACGAGAGATCCGGAGGCCCGAATATGGGCATCAGCACACCCTCGGCCAGCTTCGGTCCGACTTCCTCGATCGCGAGCGCGGCCGCCGCCACCAGCTGACCCGCCACCTTCAGTCGTGGATCCCACTTCCAGATGTCGTCGGCCAGACCGGTGAACACGATGGCGACCATGCCGATCACCACCGAGAACGGCACCACACGAAGCAGACCTGCCTCGCCACGCGTCAGGAACGCCGCCGCGACCAGCGATGCGACGACTCCCAAGAAGACCGCCAGACCTCCAAGGTAGGCCACCGGATACGAATGCAGCTTCCGCTGTCGATCCGGCATGTCGACGATGCCGGCATTCACGGCGACCTTGCGGACGATCGGCGTGGCGAGCAGGGTCACCACAAATGCCGTGAGGAACACCGGCGCGTAGCCGTTGAGCAGTTCCAGAGGACCGAAGATCACGCCTTCAGCCTGCGCGGGCGGTGCGGTGACGGCGCTCATGCGGCCTCCCCGTGCGCTGCGCCCGTTCGAATGGCCTGTGCCAGATCGGCGATGGTCTGGTCCAGACCAATGCGCGGCGCGAAGCCGATGGCGCGACGAATCCGCGTCAAGTCCGGCTGGCGTGCACGAAGATCCTCGAAGCCAGGCCCGTAGGCCGTTTCGTAGGGCAGGTGCACCAACGCGGAACCGCTCTTCAATTGACGCACGACCCGCTCCGCGAGCGCGCGGATCGTGATCGGCTCGTCGGAGCCCACATTGAACACGCCGCCCGCGGCATCGGCGCTTCCAAGCAACGCGTCGAGCGCGTACGTCACGTCGCGCACGTCGGCGAAGCATCGGCTCTGCAGCCCGTCACCGTGGATCTCGAGCGCACGTCCCACGAGCGCCGCCTCGACGAAGCGAGGCAGCACCATGCCCCAGCGGCCGATCTGCCGCGGTCCCACCGTGTTGAAGATGCGCGCGATCACCACCGGCAGCCCCTGGGCTCGCCACGCGGCCAGTCCCAGCCACTCGTCGAGCGCCTTCGCGCAGCCGTAGCTCCAGCGGACCACGCCCGTCGGTCCGTACACCACATCGTCGCCCTCGGCGAATGGAAGTTTCGCGGCCTTGCCGTACACCTCGCTGCTGCTGGCGATCAGGATGGGCGCCTCATGTCGTCCGGCGATCCGAAGCGCCGCCGACGTCTCGATCACGTTCGTCTCGATGGACTGCACGGGCTGCTCCATCACGCGCCTGACACCGACCGCAGCCGCGAGATGGAAGATCCGGCTGGGCGCCTCGGAAAGATCGGTCCGCGCGACATCCGAGACCGTGGCTCGAATGAAATGCAGGCGATCGCCTGCTTGGATCCGGGCGTCGCGAAGGTTGGCCTCGCTTCCCGTCGACAGGTCATCCACGACGATCACCCGCTCGCCTCGGGCAAGCAGTCGATCGACGAGGTGCGAGCCGATGAAGCCGGCTCCGCCTGTCACAAGGATGGGTCCGGATGTGGACACAGGATCAGGCCGCCTTCGGCTTGCCCCTCTTCTTGCCCTTGGCGGGATCCACGTCCCTGTCCGCGCCACCGAATGCGGTGGTGTGCTCGGCGTACTCCGCCATGGCCTCGGCGTTCTTGCGGAGATACCCACCAGCGGTCATGTGCATGCGGTTCAGCACGGCGCCGAGGAACTGCGCGCGACTGTCCATGATCTGGCCTGCCAACTTCATCACCAGACCGCGCTGGTCCTTCCACGCGCACGCGACCACCATGGCCGCATCGACCTTGTTGGCAAGCACGAGGGCCTCGCCCGCCACGATGCTTGGGGGTGCGTCCACGATCACAAGGTCGTAGTGCTCACGCGCCCACGCCAGCAGCTGATCGGTCCGTTCCGAATTCAGACGCTCGAAGATGCGGTTGGCCGGCGCACCAGCACCCAGCATCGACAGGTTTGGGCTCACCTCGACCACGAGTTCCGCGGGGTCCTGACCCATCAACGCCTCGCCCAGACCCGGCTGGCCCTGGGGCAAACCGAGGGCTCGCGCCAGGCCGGGCCGCCGCATGTTGCCACCCACCAGCAGCACGCGACGACCGACGGCGGCCTCGCAGGCCGCGAGATTCAGCACGACCGTGGTGGTGCCCGCCTCGGGCATGGCGCTGACCACAAGCAGCGTGCGCGCACCGAATGCCTGCATGCCCTTGTAGACCTGCGAACTCAGCTGCCGGTAGTTCTCGGCGATGATGGATCGCGGAGATTCCCGCACCACCAGCTCCGCACGCTTCGGCTTGGCCGGATCATCCTTGAGCTCCGGGATGACACCCAGGATCTTGCCGGGAATCGTCGCGAGATCGCTCGGGTACTTCACGCGCTGATCCAGGAACTCCCGCACGAACAGGATCAGCACATACAGGCCCGTGATCAGCACGGCCGAGGCGGGAATCATCACCTTCAGCTGCGGGAAGGTGATCTCGCGGGCCTTGATCGCCTCCTGCACGATCTCGATGCGGTTGCGCTCGTCGCGCGCCAGCGCCAGGTTGATGTCCTGGATCGTCTTGCCGATCTCCTTGCGCTGCTCCTGCAGGATATCCAGCTGGTCCTCCAGCGATCGCATCTCGGCCATGTTGGCGGTGAAGTCCTCGACCTTGCCGGTGGCCTTATCGAAGTCCTCGTTCTGCTGCTTCAGCAGCGCGGTCAGGGACTCCTCCCTGTTGAACGAGTCCTTGTAGTCCGCCGCCAGGTTGCGCGCCAGGACTTCCTCGAGCTTCCGCTCGAACGCGGCTCGCGCCGCGTCGGTCTGGGCGCGGAACTGCAGGTAGTCGGGGTGCGATGCGCCGAACTGCTGCTTCACGGCGGCGAAGCGGCGCGCCAGGTCCTCGTTGTCACGCTGCAACTGCAGGAGAATGGGGTCTTCCTGCGCGCGGCGTCGGTCATCGTCGCTGATGCCCTGCTCGTTGCGTTGCTTTTTCTCGATCTGCGCACGTCGCGTCTGCGCCGTGTTCAGCTCAGCCGTCGTCTGCGCAATGTCGTTGCGCAGCTTCTCCAGCGTCTTCTGGTTCTCGCTGTTCGCCTCAGTCAAGCTGGTCAGCCGATTCTTCTTGATGAAGTCCTGAGTCTGCTGCTTCTTCTGCAGGATCGCGTCGTCGAGCTGCTGACGGCGATTCTCGAACTGCTTCAGCGTGGTGGAGTAGCGCGAGTCCTCGTCGTTCTGCCGCTTGGTGCGGAACGTCTTCGCGATCGCGTTCAGGATGATCGGACCGTCCTCGGGCACGTGCGTCAGCATGGAGATGTAGAAGATCTGGGTGCCACGCTGGTGACCGGAGCGCAGCTCGTCCTCCAGATCCAGCAGCGCGTCCTCGACGATGAACACGCCCTTGTCGTCGCGGTACTCCTCGCTCCAGACGGTCTTCTGCACTTCCGGCCTCTGCAGCGCGGACTTCAGGTTGTCCTTGCTGGTGAGGCGCGCCACTTCCGTCTGCGCAAGACGCACGACCGTGTCCTCGGTGGTGATGTCCTTCGCAGACAGCGCGTTCGCGTCCTCAAGCTGGCTCTTGAGCTCGAACAGCACCTTCGAGGACCACAGCGGGTAGGCGATCGCGAAGGCGTAGTTCAATCCGACGCCGGCGACGGCTCCGATCACGAGCACCGCAACGATCTTCAGCAGATTCTGCCGAAGCACGCGGACGGGATCGAGCACGGGACCCGACGGACGGGACCGTTGCGGACCTTGGGCGGGGCGCGGGGTGGATGGCGGGGTTGCGGCGCGAGTCATGGTGGGTGGTCCTCGTTCACTGGAGGGACTTGATGATCCGGTCGCGGTCGGCGACCTGTTCGTCGTTCAGCTTGAGCGGGGCGAGTCTCTCGAGCGTAGACCGCGCCTCGTCCTTCCGGCCCGCGGCAGCCAGCGCCTCCGCCAGATGCAGGATGGGAGAGGCACTGGGCGCCATGGTGACCGCACGCTGCAACGGCCCAAGCGACTCCTGTGCCTTTCCTGACTTCAGCAGCACGTACCCCAGGGTGTCCTGAAGGTCGGCGACCTGAGGCGCGATCTCGACGGCCTTGGTGGCCCAGGCGATGGCCTTGTCCGGCGCGTTGCCGCACTTGGCGGTCACGAAGGCCGCGTTGTTCAGCGCCGGCGCCGAATCGGGCTGCAGCGTGATCGCCTTCTCGAAGAGAGGCAGCGAACGCTGACACTCTCCCATCACGTAAGCGATCTCACCCGCCTCGATGAACGCGGAACTTGCGAGCTGCGCATCGTCCTTGGCGGCGGCGGCAGCCTCCTCGAGGTACTTGATCGCGGATTCGGTGCCGGTCTTGCCCTGCTGTCGCCACACCGTGGACAAGCCGCGCAGGTGATGGAAGTCCGGTGCCTGGCCGGCGAGCGCGTTACGCGCGAAGGCTTCGCCCTCCTGCGGTCGATCCAGGAACGACTGCGCGAGCGCGCGGTACCAGAGATCCCAGGTGACCGCGGGGTAAGTGCCCTTCGCGATACCCTCGCGGATGCTGGCGTGCGCGTTGCGCAGCGCCTGCAGGCCGGCGTCTCGCTGCTTGGATTTGATGAGCGCCGCACCCAGCGCGCACTGGAGCGCGGGGCTCGTGGCCACGAGCTTGGGATTCGCGCGCAGTTGCGTCACCACGCCGGCCCAGTCCTCATCCTTTCGCTGCACGCGCGAATTGACCGCCCGCATGAGCGCCTCCTCGGTCGGGTCGGTCGCGAACGCGCGATCAAAAGCCGCCGTGGCCTCCTGCTCCTTGCCCTGCGACTGGTTGATCGTGGCGATGATCGTCGGCCACTCGGCGCTTCGTGGCTCGACCTGCGCAGCCTCCTCCGCCACCAAGATCGCGCGGATCTGGTTCTCCGAGCGCATCAGCAGCTCGATGAGCAGTCGTCGACCTTCCTGTGACTGCGGCGCCGCCCGCACGAATTGCTCAGTCAGCAGGATCGCCGCCGGAAGGTCGTTGCGATCCAGCAAAACATCCTTCTTCACGCGGATCGCCGGCAGGTACGTACTCAGCAGCCCCAACGCGCGATCCGCCGCCTTCTCGGCGGCCTGCAGGCGCGCAGGATCGCGCGTGCGCAGGAACGCGTTTCGCTCCGCGTCGGCCAGACCAGCCCACGCCACGAAATTGTTCGGGGCGATGTCCGCCGCGCGCCTGTATGTCTCGACCGACTTCTCGGCGGCCGTGGCGGCTGCGGCGCCGTCGCCGGCGGCCATCGCGGCCTCGGCCTGACCACCAAGAATCGCGGCGCGCAACAGCGCGACGGTGCTGTCCGAGCCACCCAGCGTCTTCTCGGCCAGATCGACGAAGCGGACGGCCGCTTCGTAGTCGCGAAGGTTCTGGCAGATCTCGGCCAGTCGCAGCGCGAGCTTCGCCTGCGCCTCGCCCGAAAGCGCCTGAACCACCGGCTCCAGCACGTCCCGCGCACGCTTCCACTGCTGGCGGTTGAACCAGAAGTCGGACACCTGGATCTCGGCGTTGCGGACCGCCGGATCCTGCAGCTTGATCGCCTCGGCAAACGGCTCCGCGGCCCGCTCGGGTTGGCCGTTCTCGGCCAGGTACGCGCCGAGGGAGAGCCAGAGTCGAAGCGCTGCCGCACCCTGCACCTTGGCGATGTCCGCGCGCAACGACGCCTCGCCCTCCTTCACCTGTCCAAAGCGCGCAAGGGCTCGGGCCTTCATGAGCGCAAGCAGCGGCTCGTCAGGCGTCTGCTTCTGCAGAAGGTCCACGATCTGCATGCCCAGATCCACGTTGGCCTGCGCGGCCTGCTGCAATTCGCGGGTGCGTGTCAGCGGCGTCATCGCCTGCAGCTTCTCCGGCGTGAACTTCCGCCGACCCTCGGCGTCCAGCATGATGGTTGGATCGCCGGGATTCTCCAGAAGCATCTGCGCCAGCGCCATCGAGTTGGCGCGGAATCCGGGCGCGTCGTTGTATAGACGGCGGCGCATCGCGCAGGCGCCCGTGCGGTCGCCGACCTGGGCCTCGATGATGAGCCACGCGTCCATGGTGTCGCGATTCGTTGGATTCGCGCGCGCCAGTTCCCGAAGAATGTCGAGCGCACGCGTGCGCTGGCCGCTTCGATCCAGCATCAAGGCATAGAGACGTGCCGTGTTGATCTCGTTGGGACGGCGGTCGTAGGCAAGACGGATCGCCTCAACGGCCTCTTCCAGCCGGCCGGAACGCTCCAGAAGGAGGCAGATCTGGCGAAGCAGCATCGGGGACTCGTCACCCGCCTTACGCGCGGCCTCCAGAAGCTGCAGCGCCTCGCTCTGCTTGTCCTGCGCCAGCAACGCACGTGCACGCAGCGTCGCACCGATGCCGCGTTCGCCGATGTCATCGGCGACCGCCGCGATGCGTTCGCATGTCTGCCAATCCTTGGCTTGAGCCGCGTCCAGCGCAGCGCGCTCCAGCAGGGCTTCGCTGCGTGGGTCGGCCTTCAACGCCTCATCGAGCGACTTCGGCATCATCGCGCGCACGCGATCCAGCGCACCCTTCTCGATCGTACGGTCCGCCTCGGGCAGGTCGGGGATCAGCAGCGTCTCCTCGAGCTCACGCGTGAGGTCCGACAGCGCGAGGTAGCGATAGACCGACTGCACGCGCGGGTCCGGATACTGCAGGCGGACACTCTCCAGCACGCGATCCAGCGGGTCCTTCGACGAGAGCGCCGCCTTGAACTGCAGCAGACGCTCCTCGTTCGGCTGCGCCTCCAGTCCCTTGTCGATCCATTCCTTCGCCTTCACCGGATCGTTCCGAACCAGCGCGTAGAACTGCGCCAGTGCGACCAGCAGTCGCGCGTCGCGCGGATCCGTCTTGATCCCCTTGTAGCCCGCAAGCAGGTCCGCCTCGGCTCCATCCAGATCGCGCGTAAGCAACTTTCGCTCGGTACTTCCAAGCAGCGCGGCGATCGCATCGCTCTGGTTGGCCATGGCGGCACCGGCGGCCGTCATCTCCATGCCGCGCAGCCCCTCCAGCCTCGCCTTCGCGGTGGCGAGGGACGGATCGATCTCAAGCACGCGCTCGTAGGTCCGCCGCGCCTGGTCATACCGACCTGTGGCGGACTCGATCTCGCCGCGCATCATCAGCAGCGGGGTGTAGACGGGGTATCGCTCCATACCCTCGTTCGCGACCCGCATGGCGCTACCGGCCTCGCGACGCGCAAGATTCGCGAACGCCGCGTACAGGTACGCATCGGGGGGCGGCGTGGCCTGGCCCTTCAGGATCGTGTCGAACAGCGCCACGGCATCGGCCACGCGATTCTCGGCGATCGCCGCCTTCGCCTGGATCAGCTGCGACGTGCCGCGCTCACCGATGGACTCGAGGAACTTCACGGCCTCGTCGCGCATCGAGGCCATCTGTGGAAGCATGGCCGCGCGCTTCGCCTCGTCGGGCTCCTGACGCCACCGCTCGAACATGGTGTTGAACAGCGTGATCACCGCATACATGCGGGCCTCGTCCTGCACGAGTGACTCGAGCGAGACGGGCAGGTTCGGCATGCCGCGCGTCTCCTCGGCGACCTCGCTTGCAAGGTCCGGCTTCGACTGCGTGGCGGCGACCATCAGCAGGCGTCGGGCGACCATGTCCTGCGGATGACGGCGAATGCGCTCCTCCATCAGCGAGATGACTCGATCCAGCCACACGTTGCTGCGTGCGTTCAGCAATTCCGCGGCGATCTGCAGCGTCTTGGCGCGGTCGTCCAGGACCGTTTCCGCCACCTCGGAGAGCTTCTTGCGCGCGTCCTCGACCTGTTCGCCGGTCACGCCAGGCTCGCGACGATCCACGCGCCCGCGCAACCGCCTGAGTTCCGCGATGCGCCATGCGTAGCTGTTTGGCAGCGCCTTCCGAGCGCGCGCGATGTTCGTGTCCAGCTGTTCAAAGAGGCGACGCGCGTCCCCCACGCGCTGGTCCGACAAGAGCTTTTCCGCGCCCATTTCCTGCGATTGCAGCAGGTCCAGCCACGCGTCTTCCATCGAGGGATCCACAGCCACGACCTCCTCCAGCAGCTTCTCCGAGTCCCGGCGCTCCTGCTCGGTGATCGTCTCGGACCGACGCAGCGAGCCGATGGCCTTCCAGTACTTGAGCCGGTTCTGGGCCGGGTCGGTCGCTGGAATGCGCTGCGCCACGTTCTCGGCCTCGGTCGTGAACTCACGCCACAGCACGTCCGCGTTGAACGCGTTGTTGCGGTCGTACAGGGTTTCCATCGCGCGCAGCCACGGAGCGGGATCCTCGGGTGTCGCGCGGGCTCGCTGCAGACGCACACCGATCAGCTGGTTGTAGTAGTCGCGCGCCTCGTCGGTGGTGGCGGGCACGAACTGCGACAGCGCCTGATCCAGCGCCTCCAGATAGCGCACCTCGGTCTGGCGCCGGTTGACGGCGCGCCCGAAGAACCCGATCGCCTTGCGGTAGTCGCCATCCTTCATGTAGCGCTCACCGGCGGCGAAGTTGCGCTCGGGTCCGGCCACGCGCTGCCAGTACAGCGCGAAACCGATCAGGCCGACGCCCACCACCAGGATCGCCAGGAAGATGCCGATGAAACGCAGGTTGAGCTTGGACTTCGCCATGTTCAGTTCGTCTTGGGTGAGGAGTTTGTGGACGCGGTGTCACCGCGTTCGATCGCGGGCCAGTCCGGAAGGCACCGCATGAGGTGCGGAAGAATGGTGTCAAGCAGTTCCGCGGTCATGCGGTCGAATTGAGGCAGGACATCATCCGGGCCACCCGGCAACTGCGCGGAGAACTGCAACTTGCAATAGTAGGCGTACCGATCCGAGAGCTTGAAGCTCAGGTTTCGCACCGCCATTGCCGACGGCGTCACGGCGCCGTTGGCGATGAACAGGTACCCCCCGAGGGCGGTGGCCTTCGGATTCCGTGGATCCTGGAACGCCGTGACGGTCATCTCCATCTTGCCCAACGGCATGGACACCATCTCGGTCTTGCGCGTGATGGGATCCCGGACTTCCGCCAGCGCGTAACGCTCGCCAGAGCCCGGTTGCACGGGACCGCTCGCCTCATCCCATCCGTTGCGGCTCAACTGCACCGGACGGACCATCGGCTGTCCGGTCATCACGAGACCGTTCGCGTTCCAGCACCGTTCCGGAATGTGCGGCACGGCGTCGATCATGCCGGTGTAGTACGCCGCGTGCACCTGCATGAGTCCCTTCGCGGGGTCTCCGTCGATGGCGTAGAAACGGTCCAGGTAGTTCTGCGTGCCGAGCTCCTCGATCAGCGCGTCGGAGAACACGGAGTCCTTGCCGATCTGCTTCCACGATCCAAGGGCCGCGGGCAGCGAATCCAGCGGCTCGCGCAGCGAGACGGACTCCTTCCTCAGGTAGACCTGCAACTGACCCAGCGCCACGCGGAATCCGGCGCCGCCAAGGGCCAGCGCGGCGCATCCGGCGATGAAGGCGCTTCGCACGCCACGATCAACCTGCATAGCCGGCCTCCTGCGGGTCCGTCACGATCAGGTTGCTCAGGATCCACAGCACGAGCAGATAGAGCAGGAATGCCGGCACCAGCCAGAGCAGTCCGATGAAATGGTGGAACTCGCCCGCAGCGAATTCGGGGTTGACCAACGTCAACATGCCCAGCGTGGCCACGCGAAGCATGTTCACGAACACGGCCACCGGCACGCCCATCAGGACCAGCGCCGCCCGCTGCCAGATCGTCGGCAGGCTCACGTACGCCATCGCCACGCCCAGTGCAAGGAAAGCGACCAGCATGCGCATGCCGCTGCACGCCTCGGCCACGTTCAGCAGATGTGGCTTGCCCGAGTCGAACACCGTGAGTACGTTGCCCGTCAGGTCCACATCCATGCCGAACAGGCTGAGCAGCAGATACGCGCCCTTGGCGGAGATGTCCTGCAGTCGATAGGTCACCACACTGATGAAGCGCTCGCTCACGTACTGGCCGAACACGACCACATAGGCAAGTGGGAACCAGAGCCATCGCATCCAACGCCAGCCCATGACGAGCAGCACCAGACCGAAGAGCGTCATGCCCACCGCGACGCCCCGCATGTTGTGATGCTGCAGGGCCGCGGGTCCGAGCGAGCAGACCGCGTAGCCCACGAGGCCCAGGATCACGAGCGCGAGACCGGACCACGCCGGACGCACTTCGGACTTCAACAGCGCCTCGCGACGCAACCACACGAACCATCCGCCGATGAAGGGGATGAGCAGCGTGTGACCCCAGTCCGACGGATGACTGAGCGAGTAGCGGACCTGCTTCGAAAGCCAATCCCAGAAGACGACTGTGAAGAGCGCCAAAGCGATCGCACCCGCCAAGATCGCCCGACGGGCATCGATCTCGATGCCGCGATCGGAGCGGACTGCCGGGATTGCGGGTTGGGCCAGGCTCACGCGCGTTCTCCTGGGTTTGTCCGCGGGAGGGGCATCCGGACGCCTACGAGGTCGTCACGGTCCCGTTCACGCGTTCTTGGGCTCAGTTTCCGACCACATTGACCGGCGGTGCACCGAAGATGTCGTTGCCCCAGTTCCGGTCCACAAGGAAGCCGAAGCCGTAGGTCATGCGGAAGCCGTTCCGGATCACTGCCAGCGGTGTCGCCCAGAAGTTGGTGCCGATGTTGATGTGATCGTCGGGGCGCAGGAAGATGTCGGGTTCGGATCGATTTCGGATGGCCGCAAGGTTCACGCGGATGCAGGCTTCCTTGTCGGTACCGATGCGACGGACCAGATCCACGCGCTGCGGAATCGCGAGCTCGCCAAGACCGCCCGCGGCCGCCACCAGACGACTCAGCGTCAACTTTCCCGAGGTGGGAAGGTTGTACACGCCCGGTCGAGCGATCAGGCCGTCGATGTAGACCACACCCACGTCGCCCGTGTCGCAGTACAGCATGTCGTCGGGTCGGATGATGACGTTCAGGTTCGCCGCGCCACGAACGAGCTGGTTGTAGTCGATCTCGATGACACGGCTCTCGAAAGCCTTCTTGGCCTGGTTCTTCGTTCGGGCACGGGCGGCTTCACCCGTCTTCAAGCCAGGCGTGGCATCGGTCGCCACAGTCGCGGGAGCGGGGGATTCGGCCGATGCCGGCGCGGCGGCGGACTGCACTTCCCCGCTGCGACCCATCTTCACCCACGCCTGCGTGGCGGGATCGAAGACGAAGCGATCACCATCTTCGGGCACCGCCGAGGTCGCGGCTCCGACGTCCTTCGCCTTGGCTGGCTCCAGTGAATCGATGTCGACCGGCGGCTCCTGACGAGCACTGTTGCCAAGCATGCCCATGCGAGCTGGCTTGGGTTCGGCCGCGGGTTCCGGTTGCCCTGCGGGTGCGGGCTCGGCTGCAGGCGCCGCCGCCGGAGCCTCGGTGGTGGCCGGCGTATCCGAAGGCTTTTCGGCGGTTGGCTGTGGCGCTGCACCGGTCGGCGCAGCCTGCGGCGCAACGGGCGCGGATCCAGGAAGCGCATTGATCAGATCATCGATTGCGGAATCCGAAGGCGTCGATGGAGCGGCGGGCTTGCCCGCCTCGACAGGAACGGTCGCTGGAGCCGTGCCCGCCGAAGTGTCGGCAGGCGTTGAAACCGGAGCGGTTCCGCCCGTGAAGCTGTTCTCGTACTGGGACGAAGTCGCCTTGGCGCGCGTGATCAGCACCCGCGTGGTGGTCGGCGCAGCTCCGCGCGCCAGCGCGAGCGCGTCAAGCACGCGCAGATCGGGCTTGTTCAGGGCGAACAGGCCAGGCTGCTCCACCGAGCCGAGCACGCGGAACTGGTAGGCCCGCGCCTCCTCGACCGAGATGAACGCCTTCGGATTGGTGATGACGCCTGCCAGACGCTTCTTGACATCCTCTTCCAGCTGCTCAACGGTCAGTCCGGCGGCGGGAGTCTGTCCGATGATTGGCAGCGAAATGCGACCGGACTGGTCGATCACGCGCGTGGAGATGTCGGTCTGGTCCGCGGAGATGAGCTGCGGAATGGAGACGCGGATCACGTCGCCCGGTGCCAGCTTGTACTCCAGCTGGTTCGGGATCAGGTCCTCTGACGAGGGCTGGGTGTAGACGATGCTTGTGTCCGCCGCCTGTTCGATCACGTCGATCCGGGTCAGGATCGGGATCGCGGTCGGAGTCGTCTGGAAATAGCCCGTTCGCTGGGGATCAATGAGCCAGCCGTTCGTCTCGCACGCGGTCATGGCCGCAAGGGACGCGACAAGGGTCATGATTCGAAGCGCGAAGTGCACAGTCGGGGTCATCCTGGAAGTGGTCAACTCGATCGAGAAGGAGTAGGGCCGCGTGAGTCGGGGAAGACTACCCACCACCCACGGTCGCCTTTCATCGACCAATCCAGCCCCGTTCGAGGAGTTTGGATATTTTCGGACTTTGGCCGTGCGAAACGGAAAATTCGCCCAGCCCTTCAGTGCGCAAGCAGCGCTTCAAGCACGGCCATGCGAGCTGCAACCCCATGCGTCACCTGACGCAGGATTCGAACACCGCCATGCTCGTCTGCGACCGAGTCATCAATCTCGATGCCCCGGTTCACCGGACCGGGGTGAAGCACCACAGCGTGGGGCTTGAGCCGGGAAGCCCTTTCAGGGGTGAGACCAAATAGAGTCCTATAATCTGATGCAATCCCAGATCCTGCGCCACGCTCGGACTGGATCCGAAGAAGCATGATCGCATCAATTTCATCGATGATCGCATCAAGATCATGCGTGATCGAAACATGTCCCGTTCCATCGTGGACGATCTGGTGCGCCGAGAGCAATGTTGGCGGACCGACCAGCAGCACCTCCGAACCCATGGTGGTCAGGCCCTGCAGCGCCGAGTGAGCCACGCGACTGTTGGCGATGTCCCCCACGATCGCGATCCGACGCCCTTCCAGCGATCCCAACGACTCCCGCAGGGTCACCATGTCAAGCAGTCCCTGAGTGGGGTGCTCGTGTCGGCCATCTCCTGCGTTGATCACCGGGATCCGGACCCGCTTGGCCACCATCGCGGGCCCACCCGAGATGCTGGTGCGAATCACGATGGCCGCCACCCCCATGGCCTCGACATTCAGCGCGGTGTCAATCAGGCCTTCGCCCTTGCTGGCGCTTGAGCCGGCTGAGGTGAGATTGAACACCTGTCCGCCAAGCCGGTGCACCGCCGTCTCGAAACTGCAGCGCGTTCGAGTGGAATCTTCGAGAAACAGGTTCGCAATCACGCGCCCAGCGAGCAGTTCCTTGCGCGGCGCGCGCCCTTCGGCGATTGGAAGATTGGCCTCCGCGCGTTCGAGGAGCGCGGTGAGATCGGACTTGGATAGCCCCTCGATCTGAAGGAAGTCCCGCTTCACGGCGCACACGATAGCCCCTCTAGGCGCACGGCGCAGATGCCCGCCAGTACGCTGCCTTCCATGCCCCGGCGCATCTGGGTGACGGCCGACACGCACTTTGGCGAAGCCGACGCCCTGACCATGTTCGGGCGTCCTTTCGCGTCGGCCGCAGAGATGGACGAGGCGCTGGTGGAGGCGATCAACGCCAGCGTGATGCGCAGCGACCTGCTGCTGCACTTGGGCGACTTCTGCGGCCCGCACCCGGAGGGTCGCAAGGCGCAGGTCGCCCATGCGCGGCGCATGCGCGAACAAATCCGCTGCAAACGGGTGGCGCTGGTGCGTGGAAATCATGACCCTGCCTCCAGCCGCTTCAAGTCGCTCTTTGAAAGGGTCGATGATCTGCGCTCTTGGCGGGAGCCATCCGACCACGTGCGCGTGAATGCATGCCACTGGCCGCTGCGACTGTGGCGAGGGCAGTTCAAGGGCGCAGTGCTGCTGCACGGTCACGCGCATGGTGGACTGCCGGTCATGCCGCGCGCGATCGACGTGGGCGTCGATTGCTGGCAGTGGAAGCCGGTGGAGCTTTCCTCGTTGCTGGCGTGGGCGCTGCGAACGCCAACCGAGCGACCCGACGGATGGCCGCGCCTGCAGCGCGATCAGGATCCCGACCGGCTGCCCGACGCTCCTCGCACGGGTTAGCATGCGCCCATGAAGCGAATGGCCGCATGGATCACGCTGGTCGCGCTCGCGACAGGCTGCGCGTCGAATTCCGCCTCGATGGGTTCCAAGCCCCTGGTCGCGATCGATCCCGCCGCCGTGGAGGGTACGTGGGCGCTCACCGACGAGCGCAACCAGACCTTCAACGTGATCCTGCGCGAGGACGGCTCGGCCACCAGCACCTGGAGCCGCGGCATGGACGGCGCCAAGGGCGAACAGGGTGGATGGAGTATCCGCGACGGCGTGCTGTTCGTGCGCTGGACCGACGGCTGGCTGGACACGATCCGCGTGGGACGATTCGGATTCGAGAAGTTCTCGTATGAACCGTCGGATCGTGACAGTGACACGCCGAGCAGCTTCGGGCAGGCCGTGAAGATCAACGACGATTCCGCGAAATGGGTCGGCGTCTGGCGCACCCAGAGCGTGGGCACGGTCACGAAGGATGAGGATCTCTTCGTGTGCCTGTCGAGCGACGGTGCCGCCGTGAAGAGCATCGACGCGATCAACTCCGGATGCTGGCAGCAGCAGCCGATGGGTCTGGCGATCCACTGGAGCGACGGTTGGTTCACGCTGCTCACACAGGACGGCGAAATCGTGACCGGCAAGAGCTGGGCACCGGGCGTGGATCGAGCCGGCGCGCCCACGGGAACATCGAACTGGCTGGAGGTGGTCGAGTGAACGCGTCGTGCATACACGGGGCGCTGCTTTGCGCGCTTGCCTTGGCAAGCTGCCAGAGTTCGCCTTTCCCTGACTCCATGTCACCCACGCAACTGCAGCAGCGCAGCATGGACGCGGGCGGCGAACCGCTGCCCTATTACGACCTTGACGACGGCGACAACGAGGATCCGTGCGTCGATCAGTCGAACTATCCCAATGGCGGCGAGCCCTGGTGGAACTCGCCGGGCTACATCGGCGGCTGACCGCGGATCAATTGCCCTCGACGTCGTCGATCTTCCACAAGCTTCCCGGGCCTGACTCACCGCCATCGAAGGCGCACAGCACCAGTTCGCCGTCGTGGAGCTCACCGAAGCTGCTCCACATCTGTGTGGCCGCGCCGCGCTTCCACACGACTACGGGCTCGCCGCAGCCACCATCGCCGCATCGAAGACCCCAGATCGTGCCGAAGGCGTAGTCCGCGTACAGGTAGACACCCTGCAGTGTGGGGAATCGTGCGCCGCGGTACACGAAGCCGCCGGTCACGCTCACGCCCTCGCCATGTCCATACTCGGCGACAGGCTCGACATAGTCCGTGTTGAGGGCTCCGGGCCGCGCCGGCGCGAACGCATGACGCCCCTCGCGAACATTCCACCCGTAGTTGCCGCCGCGCTGGATGATGTCGATCTCCTCCCAGGCGTTCTGGCCCACATCGCCACCGTAGAGTTTGCGGCTGCCACGATCGAAGCTCATGCGCCAGACATTGCGCAGCCCGTAGGCCCACACTTCAGGCGCGGCCTTGGCGTTGCCCACGAATGGATTGTCTGCGGGAATCGCGTACGGCTTGCCATCGACGGCGCGATCCACGTCGATCCGGATCACCGTGCCAAGCAGCGTGGACGGGTTCTGACTGTGGTTGTGTGGATCGTTCGCAGCCCCACCATCGCCGATGCTCAAGTACAGCATGCCGTCAGGACCGAAGAGCACGGTACCGCCGTTGTGGTTCGAATAGGGCTGCGGGATCTCGAGCAGCACCTTCGCGCTGCGGATGTCAGGCTTGCCCGACGTGCGATCGACCGTGAACCGCGTGAGTTCGCTTCGGCGCGGGCTCGTGGCGGAGTAGTACACGAAGAACTGGCCGTTCTCGGCGAACTTCGGATGGAAAGCCAGCGAGAGCAGGCCTTCCTCGTTGCCGCGATCGTGCACCTGCTCGCGGATGTCCATCCACGTCGGCGCCTCGGTGACCGAGGCGTCCTGGAGATCCAGCCGCACGATGCGTCCGGCCTGCTCGAGCACAAAGAGCGAGCGCGCGTCACCCGGCGCCTGCAGCGCCTGCACCGGCCTGCGGAGCTGTAGCGACGGGAAGAGTCGCGAGACGCGGATGCGCGGGATCGGACCCTTGTTCGCGTTGGGCAACGGCGAGGTGGGCGGCTCCGCCTGCTGAAGCAGGACGGCAAGCAACATGCTGACGATCAGGTTCGCGTTCATGACGGCATGGGCTCCGGGGTGTGGTGCGCTTTCGCAAGGGCGGCCTGGATCGATTCGGCCAACGGGGGAATCGAGCGCGGGGCGCTGCCCTCGGCCTTGTTGTTCACGATCACGAAGGCCTCGCCGCCGGAACTCTGGCAAGCCGCAACAAGCGCGGCGATCTCGTGGCGCACGGCCACGTCCGGTGCGGCAAGGCGATCGAACGGTTCGTAGATGCCGCGGGCCTCCTCGTAGCCAAGGCCGTGACCCAGCAGCCAGCGCACCAGCAGCACGGGTTGACGCGACGGATCCAGGCCCGCTTCGCGCAAGGCGATGGCCTGACGCGCCGCGCTCGGCATGGACGGAATCAGCCCGATGCCCGGGATCGCGGCATGCGTGCGAAGCACCTGCACGAACTGCCCGCACGATGCACCACGCAGCATCGCGTCGTTGCGGAACTCGACGGCGTAGCGCGGACCCTTGGGCAACTTCGCCAGAAAGGCGTCGAGCCGATCAAGCAACGCGCCCTCGCTCGCGATGGCCTCGCCCTTGCCGACGGGAAGGTGCGCGAACTGAAACAGGATGGGTCCGCACACGCTGCCAAGCCCTTCGACGATCGGACCCACCACCGCATCCGTGGCCCACGCGGCATCAAGGAAGCGCGAATTGCCGGCACCATGCAGTCGCGCCGCGGCCACATCGCCCAGCGTGCTGCCATCGAGCTGCAGGAACGGGCGGGTGCAGGCCTGATGCGCCTTCACCATGAAGCGGAAGTTGGTGGGCACCTGCGCGGCGAGCGATCGCAACGTTTCGACGGACGGTGTCTCGTAGAACGCCCGATCGAGCCCCACCGTCGCATGCAGTGGCTGGTGTGCGTAGGCGGCAAGTCCCTGCGAGGCGATCTCGGAGGTCGGTGCCCGCTGGGCGTACACGAACCCACGCCAGCCCGGAAAGGACCAGCTGCTGGTGCCCAGACGAACGCGCGGCCCAAGTTCCGCCGCGATCCGAGCCGACGCGGGCGACACGGGCGCCGGCGCCACGATCTCCATCGCGCGATCAAGCGGCGAATGGCCGAAGAGCGATGGTTCCTCGCGCCGCGCGGGCATGACACAACGGTAGCGCAGTCGCTCGTAGACTTCCCGTCATGTCGAACGCAGGCCTTGGCAAGGGCACGCGATTCCTGGTGGCTGGCGCCTGCGCGGTCGTGGTGATCGCGGGACTGCGCATGGCGAGCGGACTGATCGTGCCCGTGCTTGCGGCGGCCTTCCTCGCGGTGATCTCGCTGCCGCCGCTCGCATGGCTGCGTCGCGTGGGTGTGCCACGCTGGGCCGCCGTCGTGGCGTTGCTGGCGCTGGTAGTGGCGGTGCTCACGATCGCCACGCTGATCGTGACGCGCAATGTGGCCCTGCTTGCCAACAATCTCCCCGGCTATCAGATGATTCTGAACGATCGGCTGGGGCAGATCGATGTTTGGCTGAAGGAGCGCAACATCACGGCGGACCTCTCGTCGCTGGTGGATGAGGCGCGACCCGGCAATCTGATCGGCTATGCCACGAGCGGACTCAGTGCGCTGGCCGGTCTTGCAAAGGATGGCCTCTTCGTGCTACTCACCTTCGCGTTCCTGGCGGCCGAGGCTGCGGTGATCCCGGGCAAGATCCGACAGATCACCGGACGTGCCGACGATGATCTGGATCGCTTCGAGGCGATCCTCGCCGATGTGCAGGGTTACCTCGCCGTGAAGCTCCAGACCAACCTGCTGACCGGTGTGCTGGTCACGGTCTCCTGCTGGATGTTGTCAACGCCGTACGCGCTTCTGCTGGGACTGCTGGCGTTCCTGATGAACTTCATCCCGACCTTCGGCGCGATCATCGCGGCGGTGCCTGCGGTGCTGCTGTGCCTGGCGATGAACGACTGGGTATGGGCGCTGGGCATGGTCGCCGCGCAGGTGGTGATCAATGTCGTCATCGGCAACGTGCTGGAGCCGCGACTGTTCGGCCGACGACTCGGCCTGAGCGCGGCTGTGGTCTTCCTGAGCCTGGTGTTCTGGGGATGGGTGCTCGGACCGATCGGCATGCTGCTGAGCGTGCCGCTCACGATGGTGGTGAAGATCCTGCTCGACAACAGCGAGGACCTTCGCTGGATGGCCGTGCTTCTTGGCCCCGGCACCACGGGCGCGACACCACCGTGCGCTGCCACCGATGCTGTCCGTTGATTCGCTGGAGCGCCTGACGCACGGCGATGGCGCACGGGCGCTCGCCGAGGCGATGACATGGGAGGCGCCCGGACCGGCGCAGGTCGAGCGATTGCGACGCACGCTGGACGCCGCGACCGCATCCGCGGCTCTTGAGGTGGCTCAGGCGCGGCGATCGCTCCGCGGCCGCGTCGACGCATGGGCCACGTACTGGTGCGATCGCGAGGGTGCCGCGCAGGCGAGCGACGACGCGAGCGCTCGCTGGAAGGCGGAACGGTTTCGCGACGCGGTGCCGATCGTCGATCTGTGCTGCGGAACGGGCGTGGACCTTGCCGCGATCGCGCGAGTCGCTTCGGTGCGCGGCGTGGATCTGCGACCCGAACGCGCATGGATGGCCGGGCGCAACGCCAACGCATCCGCCGTCGTCGGCGACGTGACCACGCTGCGTTTCGACGAACGCGTGGCGCACCTCGACCCCGCGCGTCGTGAGGAAGGCTCCGCGCGACGATTGCACGCATGGCAGGCGATGATGCCGGACGGCGCGTTCATTCTGGCCCTGTCGAGGCGCCTCGACGGACTGATGGTGAAACTTGGGCCCGGTGTGGAGATCCCCGCCGATCAGGCACCCGCGGGCGCGGAACTCGCGGTGCTTTCACGCGGTGGCCGTCTGACGCAGGCCGTGCTCACCACGGGATCGCTCGCGCGACACGAGGGCCGGCGACTTGCGGTGCTGCTGCAGAAAGGTTTCGAGATCGCCGGCGTACCGACATGGTCGCCGGGGCGCGGGGATCCCGCGTGGGCACCGTGTGACGCGTGGCATCGATACATCGCCGAGCCCGACGCGTCGCTTGAGCGGACCGGATTGCTTCCTGTGGCCGCGTGCGCGGAAGGACTTCACGAACGCGCCGCGGGCCTTGGACTCTGCACACGGCCGGAACCGCCGTCGGCGCCCTCGCCCTGGTTCCGGTGGTTCGAATGCGTCGAGAGCGGTCCCGCGCGCATCGATCATCTCACGCGGAGACTCACTGCGTTGAACGCAGGCGAGGTCGACGTGAAGGTGCGCGGCGGCGCCGCCGACGCGGACACATGGGCGCGCACACTGCGCGGCAACGGCACCGATCCCCTTGTGGTGTTCGTGCACCGGCTTGGTCAGGGTGCCGAGGCGGTGATCGCGCGCCGTCTCGAGGCGGCGGGGGTCGAAGTGCCGTCCGTCTACTCCATGTAGGTCCGCAGTTCCGACTCGGGAATGGACATGAACGCCTTCACCATTGCCGGGTCGAAATGCGTGCCGGAACCTTCCTCGATGATGGAGCGCGCCTTCTGCAAGGGAAATGCGTCGCGATAGGGTCGCTTGCAGGTGATCGCGTCGAACACGTCCGCCACGGCGAGCACACGACCAAGCAGCGAGATCTCCTCGCCCTTGATTCGGCGTGGATAGCCGGTGCCGTCCCACTTCTCGTGATGATCCAGCACGCCTGGCAGCACCGCCTGCATGATCGGATACGCCTGCAGCAGGTCATGACCCGCCTGCGGATGCTTTCGGATCTCGGCGAACTCGGACTCGTCAAGGCGGCCAGGTCCGTTCTTCAGCAGCACGCGGTCAGGCACCGAGATCTTGCCGATGTCATGCACACGACCGCTGTCATGGACCAGCGTGCACATGCGCTCATCCAGTCCGGCAGCCTGCGCGACCACGCGCGCCAGCCGCGCGACTCGACGGGAATGACCACCGGTGCACGGATCGCGGCGATCGACCGCGTCAGCAATGAGCTGCACCATGTCGCGACCATGCGCAAGCTTCTCAAACTGCGAAGCCGCCATCCGGACCAGCGCGTTGGACACGCGGGCCGCTTCCTTCAGGCGCTCCCGCTCACCCAGATCGCCACGCCCAGTGCCGTTGTCGGCGTAGAGGAAGCCGAAGCGACCCTGCTCGCCCACCGGCATGCAGAAGGCCTGGTTCACCGCGACCCGCTCTAGACTTGCGACGATCGCCTCATCGCCCGCGCCGCCCTTGTCGGTGACCAGCACCATGCCATCACGGGCGTTGCGCAGCATGGTGCGACTCATGCGCAGGCGACCGGACCGATCCGTCACCTCGCCGACGCTCTCAAGCACCTCCACGCCGTCGGTCGAGTTGGAGCGGCGCACGAACGCGACGTTCGCGAACCGCGTGGCCTGATCGACGGCCTCGACCAGCTTGGCTCGCATGTCCTGCTCGGAACTCTCGCGCTGCAGCGTCTCGCTCAGGTCCAGCAGCAGCGCCAGATGCTCATGGCCAAAATCCTGATTGCGCCCCGCCAGCAGTCGCTCGAAGGCCTCTTTTGCGTCATCCGCACCGCCCACCATGGTGGCGTCATGCGCGCCGGCCATGCTGAATTCCATCGCAATCGGTCCGCAGGCAAGCACATCGCCATCGGATAGTTCGTGCGACTCATTCGCGGCAAGCCTGCGTCCGTTCAACTCGGTGCCTGCCTGACTTCCTGAATCCTGTACGCGCCAGACACCGGACACGCAATCCAGGCGCGCATGGCTACGACTGACCTTCGGATCATTCAAGACGATCTGACAGGTTGGCAGACGACCGATCAGAAGCGGGCCCGGAGGCGTGAGCGGAAATGTCGTGGTGCCCTCCGCGCGATTCCAGATCAGGCTCGCCTCGGTCATGCGGGGCAGCGTACCGCGACGCTCAAGGCGCCTTCGCGGCACCCCCAGCGGGCGTCGGTGGCGCCGTCGCGAGATCCTGCTTCGCGTTCGCCACGCTGCCCGAGATCGCGGGCAAACCCAGAAGCGCCAGCGACAGGTTGCCGGCGTCGGCGTTGCGGATCGGAGGCGCGCCCGCGGCGGCCATGCGCTCGCCGGGTGGCGGACGGGTGCGGGTCGAAGCGTTGATCTCGTACAGATCAACAGGCTCGCTGTCGGCACCCAGCCACACCAGCAATGGAATGCGGAAGTTCAGCGGTGCGGCTGGATCGGTGTGACTCTTGAACGGCACCCCACCCCCATGATCCGTCGTGAGCACGATCGCCACGCGGCCCTTCCGGGCCGGATCCGAGTCGATGGCCGACAGCATGTGACGCAGCGCCTCATCGATCGCCTGCACCGACTTGCGGTAGGCCGAACCTTCAGTCAGGTCCCACCCCGTGCCGTGGCCCGCAAAATCCGCGTTCGGGAAATGCACCATCATCAGGCTGCGCTTGCCCTTGCTTGCGGCGGTGCGCATCGAGGCCAACACCAACTCCACGATGCCCACTGGTTCCGGCGTGCAGGCAAACAGATCGATCTTGTCCTTCCCGTCATCGGGTGCGATCTGATCCTGATCGGTGGCGTCTTCACCGTAACTCTGCTCGAAGAGCGCGAACTTCCACTTGCCCGCCACGAGCACCGTGTGCAAACCATGATCATGTGCGACATCAAACATGCTTTCGATGTCGCTGCCCTTGCGAAGCGACAGTGCGCCGCCATGTCGTCGCGCAGGCGGATCCGTGTTCTCCGTCCATCCATGACCAGCTTCTCCTGCCACCGGCCGCCCCGTCACCATGGAGACGTGATTCGGAAGCGTGATCGAGCAGTCAGGATCGCAGCGCGCGTCCAGCGTGTGCGGGCCGCGCGCCAGACGCGCCAGACCCGGATAGGCCTCGGCAAGCTCCGGTCCCACGCACTCGGGCCGCAATCCATCCACCGAAATCATCAACACATGATCGAACGTCTTGGCCGCGCCCGCATGAGCCCGGGCCACGCACGAAGCCAGAAGCGCAAGAGTCCAAGCCAGTCGGTGCATCCACATCGCGAGCAAGCCTACCCCGTCCACGCACGCCGGCGATGCCGCGCACCGTGAAGACCGTGCAAGACATGCGGGGGGCTGCGAGCAGTCGCTGGCATTCATCAACGTGAACCCGCGCATCCAACAGCAGCCGCTGGTCGGCAACGTGTAGCCGCAGGCTGACTTCTCATGGTGGGCGCGTTGCGGGCGAAGTTCGCGTTCTAGGGTTGCCGCGGCGCGGCAGTGGGCTTGGATTCCGGCTTGGGATCAAGCGCGACGTTCAGCACCGCGGCCAGTCGCACTCCCGCCATCTGCAGACGCTCATTCACCACGGGCATCCATGCCTGCAAGGAGGCGTCGTTCACCCCCTCCTTCGCGTCGGGTGGCTCGCGGGACAGGCGTCGGCCAATGTCTCGTCGCCGAGCAGCTCACGCATCGCCGCAGCGGCCGCGGGCGTCAGGTCCGAGGACGCGAGCGTGCCGACGATGCGGTGACCATCACCGCCCCACGCCAGACAGTGGGTGGCGAGCAGGAGAGACAGCAGGCAGGATGCGCTTCGCATGAAGTGGAAGTACCTGTGAGCGCGGCCGACATCGCGCTGCTGCTGGACCACGGTTCGTATCTGGGAGTGGGGCGAACGAGGAGCGTCAGTCCAAAACGAAGAATTGCCGCCTCGGGAGCGGCAACTCGTTCAGTCTCGCCGCTTTGGCGGCGACATGTCTCTTTCGCCGCCGGAGGGCGGCGACAAATTTGAGTGGACCTGATCGGGCTCGAACCGACTACCTCTTCCATGCCATGGAAGCGCTCTCCCAAATGAGCTACAGGCCCAGGGAAGTGACTTGAATTGTGCGCCGGACCCTATGGTCCAACGGGTCGATGAGTGTACCCAAAGCCCCCGCTCACGCCAGCACACCCACCGATCGACTCTCGGACGTACCGCCGTGCGGCTTGATCGCCCGAACGCCGATTTCGGAGGATCACGGGGCCGCCAGCGCCTCGGCCAACGTGCCCTTCTGGACCACGCCGACCCACTTCTTCACCATCTGGCCGTTCTTGAACAGCATGACGGTGGGAATGCTCTGGATGCCGTACTTCACGGCGATGCCCTGATGATGATCCACGTTCACCTTGCCGACCTTCGCCTTGCCGGCGGTCTCGCTGGCAAGCGCGTCGATGGTCGGGGTGAGCATGCGGCATGGCATGCACCACTCCGCCCAGAAGTCGACGAGCACCGGAACGTTGCTCTTCAGGACCTCGGACTCAAAGTTTGCGTCGGTGAACTCGAGGGTGTTCGCGCTGGCCATGGAAATGCCTCGGAGGAGTTGCGTGTGAAGGCCCGCGGAACGGTTCGCGGACAGGGCACCGATCCTAGCAACCCCGTTCCGACCGGAACACCGCACGAACCTGCGCGTGCGGTGCGACATCATGCACGCGCAGGATCGCCGCCCCGCCCCGAAGCGCCAGCGCCGCAGCGGCCAGCGTGGCGGGCAGCCGATCCGCCGGATCGGGCGCCCCCACCACTGCGCCCAGGAAACTCTTGCGCGAAAGACCGACCAGCACGCGTCGCCCCGACTGGGTGAATTCGCCAAGCCGACGCAACATCTCGAAGTTCTGCGCCACGCTCTTGCCGAAGCCGAAGCCGGGATCGATCACGATGCGCTCGCTGGGGACACCCGCGCGCTCGGCGATACGCGCGTGCGCCATCAGCCATGCCCAGACCTCGCACACCACGTCGGCATACACCGGCTCATGCTCGTACTGATCACTGAAGCGATCACGATCGGGAGGCGCAAGGCGGTGCATGAGCACAAGTTCCGCCTCAGCGGCCGCCGCGACCTGGAGGATCCGCGGGTCCTCGTGGCCAGCGCTCACGTCGTTGACCATGCTGGCCCCCGCGGCCAGCGCCCGCTCCGCCACCGCCGACAGTGTGGTGTCGATGCTGATGCAATCTGCACCGGCCGCGCGCAGCCCCTCGATCACTGGCACCACGCGGCGGATCTGCTCGTCTGCCGACACGCGCTCGGCGCCGGGCCGCGTGCTCTCGCCGCCCACGTCGATCCAGTCGGCACCTTCGTCACGCATGCGAAGGCCATGCGCGATCGCGGCAGGCACGCTCATGGTGCGACCGCCGGCATGGAACGAGTCTGGCGTGCAGTTGAGGATGCCCATCAACTGCGGCGAGGCGATACGCGTGTCGCTCACGGATCCTCGTCGGGCGACGGCTTGCCTCGCGGCGCGCCGGACTTCTGGCCCTTTGGCTGCGCGGGCGCAGAATCTGGATCGGCGGGCTCGGCGTTGAAGCCGTCCTCCCCTTCGGAAACCTGCGACGCCTTGTACGCCTCGGTGATCACGCCGATCACGCCCGTCGGCACCATGGTCGAGGTCTCGACATGGCCATCCTGCACCTCGACCGAGAAGGCGATGGGCTCGAGGCTTGGCGGCGCATCGGGCAGCTGCAGGCTCATGCCCGGGAAACTGTTCGCAGCCTGCCGCACGACCGACAGCAGCGAACCGACTCCCACATAGCCCACGATGTCCGCGTCGGGCGCGATCCACGAGCGCAAGGCCTCGATCACGGGCTCGGTCTCGAGCGTGTCCTTGCCTTCGGCGGCGCGCATGCCGCGCTGCAGAACGTCGGGTCGCTGGCTGAAGGTGACCAGCAGGCCACCCGGCATCTCCTTCGCGAAGCCATGCGGACCGCGCGGGCCGAAGATCATCGTGCGCGCCATGCGCTGCATGGGATCCATGCCGCGTCGACGCGCGCCGGCCGCCGGAGCCGCGGCGTCCTTCGGGGCCGCAGCCTCGGTGACGGCGTAGGCATCAGCGGTGGTTCCGTCCTTCAGCGCGCGGCCTTCCTCCCAGGTCACCTTGCGCTCCATCGCGCCGTCAATGCCGGCCTGACCCTTCATCCAGTCACGCATGAGCGTGCGCGCCTTGGCGGGATCCTGCGTGGCAAGCCACGCCATCGCCTCGTTCAGCACGCCGCCACCAGCCATGCCGAGCTTGCTGGGATAGATCGCGAACTGCATGCCCTCGAGCAGTTCGCGGTTCTCGCGGATCCACTCGGGAATCGCGGGTGCGCCAGGCACCTGCGAGGCAAGATCCAGGAACGCGCCGCCGCCACCCAGACCGCGCATGTCGGCAGCGAAGGCGACCACGAAGGGACCCTTTGGAAGCCGTGTGAGCTTGGCGGGCTGACCACGCGCGCCGCCCTTGGTGGCTCGACCCATCGCGCTTTCAGGGGACATCACCGCGAAGGTGCGCATCGAGACGCCGAGCGGATCAAGATCGATCGCGACCACGCCGTCCTGCACGCCATCGTTCGAGGCTGCGGGCGCGACGTCAGCTGCGGGTGCGGCCTCGGCGGCGGTCGCCGGCCCGACCTGCGCGTTCACCTTCCGCCCCATCAGGCCATCAAGCTGCACCTGATCCTTGTCGTCGACCACGCCATCGCGGTTCAGATCGGCGCGATTCTCGCCGCGCTCGCCCATCTCCAGCAGAAGCATGGCGCGATCGCCGTTGTCGACCTCGCCGTTGCCGTCAAGATCCGCGCGGGCGGCGGCCTCCTTGGAAGCCGCGGGCGCCGCAGCATCGCCGCCTTCGGCCTGCGCTCCACGCGCCCGGCCGCGCTGCATCGACTCGCCCTGCTCGCGCATCTGGCGCATCGCGTCGGAACCGCCCCACGCCGCGGCATCGCCCGAGAAGAGCACTTCGGTGCCTCGGATTCCCACGCGATCGGTGATGCGTTTCGCAAGGCCTGGCTTCTGCCCATAGGCGTCGACGAGTTGCTTGCTTCGCGACACCAAGATGTGCCGACCCAGGTCGCGCGCATGCAACCGACCGTACTGCGGATGATCGAAGCCGGGCTGGCCATCGGCGGCCGGCTTCAGGCTCGACTCCATCGCGGCCTTGCCATCCGTGACCGGAACGAGCACGCAGAACTCCGCACGCCCCTCAGTCATCTGCGACCAGAGCACCAGAGATCCGCTCTCGTCGATGCCCGCGCCCACACCGGTCTGCGCGCGAACCAGATCGAGCGGACGCAGCGGCACCGCCGAGGCGTCCCCCTCGATGCGCGCCAGACACTCGGCCATGTCATCGGAGGCAAGCTTCAGGTTCGGCACCACGAAGACGCCCAGCGCGGACTCCGGTGCAAGATCGATGACCGCACGGAATGCGTCGGCGCCCGGGGTGCGACGGATCGGGGCCTCGTCGGCACGCGCGAGACCGGTCACGAGCGCAAGAAGGGAAGGAAGGACGATCCGGATGGAGAGGCAGGACGACATGTCGACGGGGCCTTGTGTGGAATTCCGCGCGCGTTGCAGGGTGTGCAAGAACCGGTGCGGGCGGCGTACTGTACGCGCCCGATGCCCCCGCACGCCTCGATCGACTGTCTGGCCGGATGCGCGATCGCCGCGCTGACGGCGACATTGCTGGGCGTGCTTCTTCGAAGTTGTGGACTGCGACGGTCGTGGGTGATCGCGGGGCTGCTGACCGGCGCACTGCTGGGCGTGCAGGGGCTTGGTCGACTGGATGATCGAGCCTTCGCGCGCTTCTTCATGGGTGCGGGTGAGACGAGAAACGCCCTGTTCCAGGCCGCACGCGCGATCGAGGTGACTTCGATGGTCGCCGGCCCTCAGGGCGCGATCATGGACGAGGAGCAGCTCGCGGGGCTCGAGGCGGAGCGTGCCGCGGCGGCGACGCGGTTCGCGAACTCACGCAGGGCATTTGACGAGGATGCGGCGTGGGTGGTGGCGATGCTTGCAGCGATCGTGATGACGGTGGCATCGCCCATGGCCGGTCGCATCCCGTGGTGGAAGGATGGTGGAGGGCCGGTCGGAACGTGGTGTCTCGCTGCGCCGGCGGCGCTTCTGCTGGTGGCGCTTTCCTTCTCGCGTGATCCTGAACCGCAAGTCTGGTGGCTGAGTGGTCTGGCGATCGCCTGTCTGGGCGCGCCGGCGTTGCAGGCTCGTGACCGCTGGACCGCGGTTCGTCTGTTGGGTGCACGCGCAAGCGTGCTTGATGCCGCCCGCGGCATGAACGGCGTCTGCGCGATCACGCTGGCGTGCGTGGCTTGGGTGGTCGACGAATCACACACCAGCGCATGGCTGCTGCCATGGGCGACCGCGCTGGCGGCATGGGGACTTGCGACGGCCCCCGCTGGACTGCTCGTGCGTCTGGCTGGACCGGCGACCGCCGCCGCCGTCGCCATCGGCGCCTCCCGAGTCGATCCCATCGCCGATTGGGAGGCCTGGTTCGCGCTCGCCGTGTTCGTGGCGGAGGACCTGAAGTGGATTGGCGCGGCGTTCGGCGTGTGGTTGTGGGGACGCGTGCCTTGGTTCGCCTCGCTGCGAGCCTGCATGCCCATGGCCGACACCGCGACACCGCAGGCGGTGCTGGGCGCGCTGGCGATTCTCACCGGGTTCGTGCCGGTGTGGCTTGGTTTCGCGCTGCTGGTCAGTGCTGCGGCCGTCGAGGCGATGGCACCATTGCGCCGCGGCACCGCCCTTCGCCTGGATCAGGCGATCCAGGAGTCGCAGCGACCGACCTGACGCGCGTCACTTCGCCAGGGCCTGCTCGATGGCCTGCGCCAGTGCGGAATCTCCGGGCTTCACCGAACTGGGATAGAAGGCGACAGGCTGACCATCCTTGCCGACCAGGTACTTGCTGAAATTCCAGCCAGGCAACTTGCCGGTTCGAGTGCCGAGATACTCGAAGAGTTCGGACTGCCCCGCGCCTGCCTTCACCTGCACCTTCTCCATGACCGGGAAGGTGACCTTGTAGGTGGTCGAGCAGAACTCGCGGATGTCTTTGGCGCTGCCTGGCTCCTGGCCACCGAAGTCGTTGCACGGGAAGGCCAGGATCACCAGGCCCTTGTCCTTGAAGCGCTGGTAGAGCGCCTCTAGATCGGTGTACTGGGGGGTGAAGCCGCAGCGGCTGGCCACGTTCACCACCAGCACGACTTTGCCCTTCAGGTCGCCCAGATTCATCGGCTGTCCCTCGAGCGTGCGGGTCTGGATCGTGTACATGGGCTTGTCCTTCCACTTTTGGAGGAGTTCGGGGGTCTGGGGCGCGGATTGGGCACAAGCGAATCCGGTCAGGGCGGCGATCCCGGACACGGCACCAAGCATCAGGCGTCGGAGGGCGTGCTTCATGGACAGGGAATCGCGCGCCCGGCACTTCTGGATTCGGCAGGTTCCAAGCATGCGCTTACGATCACCGTCCGTGAGCGATTTCGGCGAACATCAGGGCCCCCCGCCGCCAGGACCGCTGGCTCTGGTGGACCTGTCCGATCCGCGGGCCGCGGCCGTGATGCAGTCGGTGCGACAGACCGTCGCGTCACTCGCCGACGTGAACGTGGCGCTGCGCCGTGCGTGCGATGCGGCGATGCGATCGCAGCAGATCCTGAGCGCGGGCGGCATGGCCTCCGAGTTCGGTCGCGCGGGTGAAGCGGTGTGCACGCTGGCGCGACTACCCGAGACGCAGCCGCTGTGGATCGTGGGCGACGTGCGCGGCGACGCGATCGCGCTGGCGTCGGCGCTTGCGTTCATCCACGAGGCCGATCGTGCACATGCACCGGCCGCGATCGCGTTCCTGGGTGACTGGACCGGTGGCAACGCGGGTGACGCCGCATGCGCGGCACTGGTGCTGGAGCGATTCGTGTCGGCACCCGAGCGCACGCTTCTGCTGCGAGGCGATCGTGAGTGGTGTGCGCCACTGCCTCTGGACATGCCATCTGGCATCCGGACGATGCCGCATCCGACTGCCGTGGCAGGGCTGCATGAGGAGACCTGCGAGGCGATCGAGGCGGTCGCGGCGCGTCTGCCGGCGCTTGCGTTGCTGCCCGATGAACTTGTGCTGGCGCATGGATCGCTGCCTCGACCGTCACGTCTGCGCGACCTGAAGTCGCTGGAGGATCTTGTGGCGTCCGACGCGGCCCTGCGCGACTGCGTGATGGGTCGTCAGCATCTGCGCGAGATGCGCATCCAGGCCGGTGAGCGTGAGGGCGGAGTGATTCTTGGCGTGGAGGACTTCGAGAACGCCCTGCGCACGTTGAACCAGCTGCATGGGCGACCGATCTCGCGCATGGTGCGCGGGCAGGATGCGGCACCCGAGGGATTCCGCTGGTTCAAGGCCTACGGAACCGGTGTGTTGCTCACGCTCACCACCATGGCGGACGTGCTGCCGGAATCCGCAGGCGGCGGACGCCGATGCCCATGCGTGGCACGATTCAAGTCGGGCACGATTCGCGTGGTGCGCCTGAAGGTCCCACTGGAGGTCGCGCTGCTGGGTGATCAGCTGTTCCCGCGGCGAGAACGCGAGGCCGTGATCGCCGCGCCTCCGGCGAAGCTGACGGTTCCCGTACGCGACCCGACGCCCGAACGCCACCCGGTTCCCACGCGCGACCCGGCGCCTAGGCGTGACCCGGTGCCTGTACGCGACCCGGTGCCTGTACGCGACCAGGTTCCCGAACGCCACCCGGATCCCGCATCCGCCGCGCGGACGGGACCGGCGGCGGCACGCATGCTGTTTGATCGTGGTGTCCGTCTGCTGCAGGCGCGCGCATGGGCGGGCGCGCGTGACGCGTTCCGCACGGCCGGTGCCGAACCGGGCATGCAGGAGGCCTGTGCACTGAACGAGGCCGTGGCCTGCATGTGGATGGGTCCCTCGGGCCATCAGGACGCGCTCGCGAAACTGCGCACGCTGCGACAACTCCACCCGCGTGATCCCGCGGTCCTGCTGAACATGGGCATCGCGTTCCTGGTGTGCGAGCGCAACCCAAGCGAAGCGATGCGCGCGCTGCGCTCCGCCGTGGATGCCTCGGCGGATCTCACGGATGCGTGGTGGGCGCTGGGTCTTGCGGCCGCGATGCGCTCGGACGCCTCGACGGCCGCAAGTGCATTCAACGTGGCAGCGGATGGTGGATGCGCGCTTCCGGTGCCCGGTTCACTGCACGGACTCATCCCCGCGCGCGAACTCGGTCCCGTCCTGGAAGCGCTGCGGGGCCTCGCTCGGCACAAGCCCAAGCCCGAGGCCCCGCCTGTTCCGATTCACGCCTGACGCTCAGCGAGCACTCGCCACCAGCACCGAACCGGGACGCCAGCCCTGGCCGGCGCTGGCCTTCTGCGCCCAACCACGGCGGTTGGTGCGGAAGAAGTCCACGTCACGCTGGGTCACGGTGCGATCGCCGTCCAGGTCCATCTCGGACTCCTGGCCCATGTCCAGGAGAAGCAGAGCGACATCACCCTCGGACAGCGTGCCGTCGTCGTCGAGATCCGGCCAGGTGCTGCCCTTCGACGCCTCGGTCCAGGCGACATCGGAGCCATCCGACTTGATCGCCAGCGGCTCGCTGTCGCTCTCGAAGTACCACGCGCCCACGCCACCTTCCTCGGGAAGGACCTCGCGGACCTCGCCACTCTTCAGGCTCACGACCACGCTGGCCACGCCAGGCGCGAAGCTGAAGCGCCAGAGGGTGCCGCCCGCCACGCGGCGGCCGGTGGTGAGCACGCGATCCTCAAGGCCGGGCAGCGTGAACCAGCGCGAGGCGCCGGCTGAACCGCTCAGGCGCGAATTCATGTCCGCCACGATCGCTGCGAGTCGAGTCTGATCCTCGGCTCGGTTCCAAAGACTGGCATTCTGATCGTTGCGCCACGCCGCCGGATTGAACATGAGAAGTGTGTCACATCCGTGCATCACCAGTTGGATCACGCTCTCGTCCCAGTACTGCGTATTGGCGATCGGTGCGCGATACGCCCCAAGGTCGCTGCCTGGTTCGCGGCCCTCTCCATTGCAGCCGAGGCTGCGGCTGGCGATCCACGGCATCAGGCGCCGGCCATTCGCAAGCGTTGCGCGCGCGCGGTGCATGTTGATCCTGAACATGTCGAACGGCGAGTCGTTCAGCGTTGCGCCGAGAAACTGCCGATTACGAATCCAAGGCAGGCTCTCGCCATAGAAACTGATGCTGGCGTGCGTGCCGAAGCCACGACCGCCATGCACGATGCCATGCCCACTCATGTCGGGGGTCATGTGGCCTTGTGCGATCGGTGCACTCCCGTAGTTGCACACGGAGGCCTTGGGCCAGCGCGCAAGAAAGGGCTGGGCCACGACTCGCTGCAGGGCGGCATCGAAATCCGCCGACACGACCTCGTTCCAACGGTGATACTCGTTGCTGCCCCACGCAAGACGATTGAGCTTCTTGAAGCCGAGGCGCTTGGCAAGGGCGGGGAAGCGAGGATCCGCCTCGATCGCGTTCACGTTCGCCCCGTCGCTCGTGATGTAGCGGCCGGCCCAGAACGTGGTCTCGTTGTCAAGCACCAAGGCGTCGATCACCGGGACACCAGCAGCCCGAAGACCATCGAGGAAAGTCTCGACTTGACGTCGGGCCACGATGGCGCCGCTGTCGCACCAAGGGCCAGGGTACTTGGTCAGCGTCACCTTGCCGTTGGGGCCGACCTTTCGGCACGCGTCTTGAGGGTGGGAAGCGAGGATTTCCGTGAAGCCAAGCATGCAGAGGACACGCTGCCCCGCGGGCTTCGCGGCCAGCATCTTCGCCACATCGGCGGGTTTGGCGTCTGGATAGACACGGACCATGCCGGTCATGTTGGGCGAGTTCGCGGAATCCAGCGAACTCCAACCCCAGACCTTCACCTGGGCGCCCGCACGAGCGGCGACGAGGGTCACCACCAGCGCAGCAAGGGTGCGAACAAGACGAGTGAGTTTCTGGTCTGCACGGCTGTGGGCGCGAGTGATGCTGGGCATCGGCGGCTCCTGCTGTGCTGACCGGTCGCGGTCATCCGCAGGGCGCCTGTCGAACCGTTCGACCGGGAGCCCTGAGGGGGCTGCGACCGGTCTTCGGGTTGTCAAACATCACCAGAATCCGTTTCACAACGGCACAGTCAACCCGCATGGGTCGGCCCAGCCCTTTCGGAGGCCTAAATCCATGATGGGATTGGGTTTAACGATCCCAAAAACTGCCGAGCCCCGGGCGGTCGGGACCACGACCAGCCCAGGGCTCCGCGAAGCACTGCCAGTTTCCGGCGATCAGAGAACCAGTCGGATGCCCGCCGACTGCTTCAGGCGCTCGAAGAAACCGCGGCGCTGATCATCGTTGTCGACGGTGGTGTCGACGCTCATGCTGCACCAGCGGCCGCCTGAACTGCGTCGCACCTCACCCAGTCGAACGGGATGCTCGCCGAACGCCTGCCGGATGGCCAGACGGATGTGGCTCTCCTGTCCCGCGATCACGCGGTAACCCCACTCGCACGGATAGTCCAGTTGCGGCCGTCCCTCGCTTGCGTCGTGGTCCATGGGTGAATGCCTCCTGCCTCGACTACTGTGGATATTGGTCCTTGCGTGTGCAAGAAAATCCTCCGTTTCGTTCAAGATTTCGTGAGAACGGCGGGCTCAGTCGGCCAGTGGAAGGCGCCGAGCGAGGTCCAGGAAGGCGTCGTGCGAGGCATGCAGCTGCGTCATGGAGTCGCCGCCGAACTTCGCGAGGAAGGCGGCCGCGATCTCGAACGCGACCACGTTCTCCAGCACCACGCCTGCGGCTGCGATGGCGCTGATGTCGGAGCGCTCGTAGGCGCTCGTGATCGACTGCTTGGTGTTCAGGTCCACGCTTGGCATGCCACGCAGCAGCGTGCTGATGGGCTTCATGGTGCCGGTCACCACCACGGGCATGCCATTGGTCATGCCACCTTCCAGACCGCCGGCGTTGTTCGTGGTGCGCACGAAGCCGAGATGCGGCTCGCCCCGTCGGGCGGCGTCGTAGGCGATCGGATCGTGCACCTGACTGCCGGTCCGGAACGCGCACTCGCGACCCAGCCCGATCTCGACGGCCTTGAAGGCCTGAATGCCCATCACCGCCGCGGCGAGTCGCGAATCCAGGCGTTCGTGCCACTGCACGCAGGTGCCCAGACCGATCGGACAGCCGAAGACATGCGTCTCGACGAGGCCGCCCACCGTGTCCTTCTCGACCTTGGCCTGATGGATGCGATCGATGAGCTGCTGCGACGATGTGGCGCACGGCATGCCGACTTCACTCGCGTCACGCGCGGCGCGCAACGAAGTCCAGTTTTCGGCGGTGACTTCGGCGGCGCAGCGCACATCCAGGCTTGAGCGCACGAAGCCGAAGCATTCGATGCCGAACTCGCGCAGCAGGCAGCGGGCGAGCGCGCCGGCCGCCACGCGCGCGGCGGTCTCGCGGGCGCTGGCGCGCTCGAGTGTGGCGCGGCAGTCGGTGGTGAGCCATTTCACGCTGCCGGCAAGATCGGCGTGTCCCGGCCGCGGCTGATGGACGGGTGGCGTCTTCGCCGCATCATCCAGTCGGCTATCGCGATTGGCCACGCGCAGCGCGACCGGACCGCCCATCGTGCGGCCCTGCATCACGCCACTCAACACCTCGATCGTGTCGGTCTCCATCCGCTGGCGCGCGCCGCGGCCATAACCGGCCTGACGACGGCGAAGCTCGGCGTTGATGAAGTCGGCGTCGACGGCAAGGCCCGCGGGAAGACCCTCGACCACGGCCAGCATGCCGGGGCCGTGGCTCTCGCCGGCGGTCATGTATCGAAGCGCCATGCGATCGATCATACGGGGCGGTCAAGCGTCGAAGGTCGATCCCGACGCGCCGCCCACGCCCACAGCGCCGCCGCGATCAGCGCGAACACCGCCAGCATGCCGAAGGCCACGTCCATGCCACGCCAGTCGGCCACCATGCCCACCAGCGGCACGCCGGGCACGTCACCCAGCAGGTGCAACGTAAGGATCGCAAGCGCCATGCCCGTGCCGCGCTCGGAAGGATGCAGCACGTCGACCAGCTGCGCGTTGACCGGGCCGGTGCTCATCACGAGCAGCAGACTTGCGACGGCGACGGACGACCAGACCACGGAGGGCTCCTTCGCAAGCACCACCGCGATGATGCAGGGCACCGAAAGCGCGGTGGTGATCGCGCACACCCAGAGATGCGCCGCTGGATTCGTGCGGCGCCAACGATCGCTCCACCATCCGCCCGCCATCGTTCCCGCAAGGCCGGTGACCACGATGATCGCGCCGAACGTGGTGCCGCCCACGGCACCGCCGATGCCCTTCATCTTCTGCAGGTAAAGCGGCGTCCAGTAGCCAAGGCTGCCGAAACACGCGGTCTGCGCGGCGTAGCCCAGCGTGCAGCGTCGCCACCGTCCGTTGCCCCATGTGGTCAAAAGCGCCTTCAGCGTGGGCGGCGCGTGCGCCGACACGGCGTGATCCTCCATGCTGCCGCGTGGTGGGTCGCGAAGCATGTAGATGAGCACGGCAAGCACCAGTCCCGGACCGCCTGCGACCACGAAGGCGTGCCGCCAACCCCAGTGCTCGCCCACCGTGCTGCCGATGATGAAGCCCACCGCCGCACCGACCGGAATGGCGGCGTTGAACACGCTCATCACGCGGCTGCGCAGTCGTGGGCCGAACTCGTCGGCAAGCAGCGCAGGTGCCACGCTTGCGTAGGCCGCCTCGCCAAGACCGGTCACGGAACGCACGAACAGCAGCGCCCAGAAGCCCGCGGCCCACGCGCCCGCCGCGGTGAGCACGCTCCAGAAGGCGACCGCGACGGCGAGCATGTGCAGTCGGTTCACGCGATCGGCAAGCAGCCCGAAGATCGGCGCCGTGACGGTGTAGACCAAGATGAACGCCGAGTAGAGCCATCCGCTCTGGGTGTCATCGAGACCAAGACCGCCCTCCGCCGCAGGCTTCTGCAGCATCGGCAGCAAGCTGCTGACCACGAATCGATCGGCGTAGTTGAGCAGGTTGAGGCCGCTGAGAACGCCGAGCGCCAGCCAGGCCTGTCGTCCCATGGCGCCGTGCGTCGATGGCGCCTGATCGTTACGGCTGGACATCGCTCACGCCCCGAGGGCGACCTCCAGAAGTCCCTGGAACAGGCCTGCCGGAGCCGCGCGATCGGTGAAGCGCTCGAACTGCATCTCGGCCTGACGCACAAACATGGCGCTACCGTCGATCACGCGTGCGCCACGTGACGCCGCAAGACGCAGCAGTGGCGTGCGCATCGGTCGGTACACGGTGTCCATCACCACCGAACCATCCAGCGAGACATCGTCCTCGATCGGGCTGGCCTTCGAATCCGGGCCGCCCTCCATGCCAAGGCTGGTGCAGTTCACGAAGGCATGGAAGCAACCACAGCCGAGTTCACTCGGTCGCCCGGCCACCACGTGTGCGCGACCGCCCCCCGGCATCGGCTGATTGTGCAACTGCGACTCGAGCGCCTCGGCGCGCGACTGCGTGCGGTTGAACACGACCACCTTCGCGCCCGCCAGCGAAAGCCCCGCAGCCACCGCGCGCGCCACGCCACCCGCGCCCAGCACGGCCACACGGCGCGCCGTCCACTGTCGGCGGATGGAATCACCGTCGCGCACGCGCGCGACATCGATGCCTGCGGCCAGTTGCGCCGACGCATCCGGATCCAGGCCGAGCCCGACCGCCAGTGCGGCCACCGCGGCAGGCGCGTCGGTGTTCACGGCCTCGAGCGCGCCATCGGCACCGACCAGCAGCGTGTTGGCGGATCCGCATCGTTCGCTGAGCGGATCAAGCCGGCCTCCGTTCTCGCGCACGAAGCGGACCAGATGTTCCTTGTGAGGCAGCGTGACACTGAGCCCGCGCAGATCCAGCGGCTTGAAATCAAGCATCGCGTGCAGGCTCGCCTTGAAGTGCTCCCATTCCGGTGGAACGGGCATCGGCAGGTACACGCCGTCGAAGTGGATGGCACCGAAACCCGCGTTATGCAGATGCGGACTCAGCGAATGCTCGATCGGCCAGCCGACCACGCCGAACACGCAGGTGCCCCGCGTGAGCGCGTCGAAACGGTAGAGCTCGCGAAGCTGCGACACCGTGGGCTGGCCGGGTGCGGTGCCGGGATCTCCCTCGGGACGCGCATAGGTGAGAAACGCGCCGAACTTCGCCGCCAGCACGCGCGATGGCATGCCGAACGCGCCCATGCACAGCGCGATCAAGGGCTTGGGCGCCTCGCGAAGCAGTTCGAACGCCTCGAGACAGTCGCGCACGCTGCGGGCCTTCCACGCGATTTTCGCGACGGCGCATGCGGGCTCAGCCCACATGGCCGCGAGTCGTCGGGTGAGATCCGCGGGTCGGCCGTCGAAGTCGTGCGTGCTCAGGATCAGGCTGGTCTTCAGGTCGCGTGGCTGGCTCGCATGGTCGACCGCCAGCATGACCTTCTGACGCAGGTTCGCGCTGCGCGCCAGGTGGGCCATCTCGAAATCGACGTAGCGCGGCCCGAAATCAGATGCACCGATCGCCTCAAGCAGACTGACACGATCGGTGTCGTCACCGCGCCAGGCGCCGCCCTCGTCGGCATGCCGGATGGTCACGATGCAGGGCGCGGGGCTCTCGCGCACCAGCCGCAGGATCGACTGCAGCGCCCCCGCCTCTTCCGCGAGCGCGTCGACGCGCCACTCCACCAGACCCGCGCCGTTGCCGACCTCATGACGGGCCATCTGGAGCGCGGTGGCGATCTCGTCGGATCCCTCCACCGTGATGGCGACGGCGATGCGCGTGTGGTGACCGCGCACGCGCGGAGAATCTTCAGTCGACGGCGTCGGCACACACGCAGTGTAGATGCACTTGGGTGGCCCTAGCATGCGCGCATGCACGACGAAGCTGTGGATCAGACGCTCGCCTTCCTGCACGCCAACCTGCGCGGCAACATCCGGTTCGATGGCGATCGCGTTCCGATCAAGGTGATCGTGGCGCCCGACGGCCACATCGTGGCGCCGGTGATGGAGTCGATGCTGCGATCGGTCGAGGTGGTGCTGGAGCTTCCCGACGATGGCGACGAGGGGCTGCAGGTGATGGTCACGATGGAGCGGCTCGATCCCGAAGGCGAGCACGCCGGCCTGTGCGACCGGTGGTGCGCGTACCACGGCGACCCCGAGGACGTGCGCTGGGCGCGCATGCAGATCGACGCGTCGCGGCACCTGCAGTGGTTCGTGGATGGCGAGGCGCTGATGCGGGCGAATCCGCTCGCGAAGGACGAGGCGTCGCTGCTGAAGGCCCTGAACACGCAGCCGCGATCATTCCTGAAGGCCTTCTGCACCACCTGCAAGGTCGACTGCAAGGAGCCCGTCGCGGTGGGACTGGATCCCGGCGGCATCGACATCCGAAGGGCGCATGACACGGCGCGACTGCCCTTTCCGCTGCGGTTCGAGCGGGCGGAGCAGGTGCGGAGTTTCATCGAGGGGAACTCCGCGCCGTTCACGCCCGGCATGGCCTGAAGGCGGGAGCCGTAGCTTAGAATGCCCGCGAACTAGGAGGTCCACATGGCCGACGGCAGTCACCACAAGAGCGCGCAGAAGTTCGCAGGCAGCCTGAACCACGCGATGATCGACGACGCGTCGGCCGACACGGCGCAGAACTACGCGAACAACTTCGGCAAGCCCGGCTTCGACGACATCACGAACTGCTACATCGACCAGCGCTACGAGGGGTACACCGCGGAGAACCAGGAGACGTGGCAGATCCTGTTCGACCGGCAGATGGCCTTCCTGAAGGACAACGCCAGCCAGACCTACCTGACGGGCGCGGAGATCATCAACCTGCGGCGCGATCGCGTGCCGCCGCTGGCCGACATCAACGCGCGGCTGTGGCCTCTGACCAAGTGGCAGAGCCGCGCGGTGCCGGGTTACCTGCCGCCCAAGGCGTTCTTCGCGTGCCTGGCGCGGCGCGAGTTCCCCACCACCATCGTGATCCGTCCGAAGGAGTCGATCGACTACCTGCCCGAGCCGGACATCTTCCATGACATCTTCGGCCACGTGCCGCTGCACGCCGACGCGACCTTCGCCGACTTCCTGCAGACCTACGGCAGGGCGGCGCTGACCACCAGCGATCCGGCGGAGACCGAGCGACTCGCTCGTCTCTTCTGGTTCACCGTGGAGTTCGGACTCATCCGCGAAGGCGGGCGGCTGAAGGTCTACGGCAGCGGCCTGATCTCCAGTCCCGGTGAGAGCCGTCACTCGCTGGAGAGCGACAAGGTGGAGCGGCGGCCGTTCGACCTTGACCGCGTCTGCGACACGAGTTTCGAGATCGACCACTATCAGCCGATCCTCTACGTGCTCGACAGCTTCGAGCAGCTGCGCGACGCGATGAACACCTACGCGGAGCGGCTGCTGGCGAAGACGAAGCGCGTCGCGGCGTGACGGGTCCGGTCGCGGGGTCTGACCCTCTTGCGCGGACGTTGGCGTAGGCTGCGTCGCATGGCACGCACCAAGACCGTTCGTCGCACCGCCCGGACCCAGAAGCCCGGAGCGCTCGGCTCCGAAGCACCCCCGACCATCGACGCGCGCGAATTCGCACAGCGGCGAGATCGCGTGCTCAAGGCGCTCGACGGCTCCGTGGGACTGGTGCTCGCCGGCGACGCGGACCCGAATCTGCACCATCCCTTCCAGGCGCACGCGCACTTCCACTACCTGACCGGCATGAGCGACGAGCCCGGCGCGGCGCTGCTGCTGGATCCGCGCAACCCGAACCCCGCCCGTCGCGTGCAGCTGTTCCTGCGTCCGCTGAACCCCGAGCGTGAGAAGTGGGACGGCTTCCGCCACGAGATCGGCTCGGAACTCCGCGAGCGCGCCGGCATCGCGACGATCTTCCGCTCGAACATGCTCTCCATGCAGCTGCTTGACGCGGCGCGGCGCGCGCGCGCGTTGTCGCTGCTGATGCCGCTGGCCACGCACACCTCGCCCGTGAGCGGCGACCTGGAGATCTTCCGCCGCGTGTGCGAGCGTGTGCCCGGCTGCGGCATCGTGGATCGCTCGCAGCTGCTCGCCACCATGCGCGCACGCAAGAGCGACGCCGAAGTCGCCTGCATCGAGCACGCGGGTCGCATCACCGGGCTCGGCTTCCATGTCGCGATGGCCACGCTGCGCCCTGGCATGAACGAGTTCGACCTGCAACGCAACGTCGAGGAGGCCTATCGCGAGGGAGGCGCGCGCGACCTGGCCTTCCGCACGATCGCGGGCGGCGGCTTCAACAGCACGGTGCTGCACTATCACGCGAACGATCAGCCGCTGGAGGCCGGCGAACTGGTCTGCCTGGACAGCGGCGCCAAGTGGTGCGGTTACAGCGCCGACGTGACGCGCACACTGCCCGTGAGCGGGCGATTCGACGCGCGCCAGCGAGAGATCTACGAACTGGTGCTGCGGGCACAGGAAGCCGCGATCCGCGCGTGCCGACCCGGACGCCGCCTGCACGAGATCGACGAGGCGGGCCGTGACGTGATCCGCAAGGCCGGGTTCGTCGACGCCTTCCCGCACGGCATGGGCCATCATCTGGGCCTGGAGACGCACGACGCGACCCCCGATGAGCCCGTGGCCGAGGGCGCGGTGATCACGATCGAGCCCGGCATCTACCTGCCGCTCGAGCGCATCGGCATCCGCATCGAGGACGACGTGCTGGTGACGAAGCGCGGCCCGCGCGTGCTGACCTCGCACATTCCCAAGTCGGTCTCGGACATCGAGCGACTGATGCGACGCTAGAGATCGCGTGGCTCGACCGGCTTCACCAGAAAGCCGTGCATCGAGAGCAGCACCAAGCTCCACGCCACGGGAATGGTCGCGATGCCAAGCGCCGTGCCGATCAGGGTCCGGCCCAGCCGGTCCCGCTTGCGCCCCACGATCTCGCAGCTCACGATCACGAACAGCACCAGCGCGAACTTGAAGGCGATCGCGCCAGGGAGTTCCCAATGATCGATCACGAGCTTCGCGATCGGGTTCATCTCGGATCCGCCGCGCCGCAGGATGTGCCATGTGAACATCACGTCGATCGCCGACAGCAGCAGCAGCCACAGATACGCGCGCTGGTAGCGCATCGGTGGCACGCTCAGGAACGCCATCTCCTCGGGCGTGGGCGGATGCGGCTTCGTGGTCGATGGCTGCACGGTGCCCAGTATGGCATGCGAGGGCGGGCGCACGCCGACGCGAACGCCCACCGCCCCCGCGTCAGATCAGACGGTCCTCGGTGGAGATGTTGAACGCCGGTGCCACGTTCACCTGCACCAGACGCTCCTGCTGCACCTGCTGCGCCTGCTCGGGATCCACGTAGTCCGAGTGACAGGAGGCCTTGCCTGCCTCGGCACCGACCGCCTTCTTGGTCTTGCTGGCGAGGCTGTGAATCTCCTCGGGACTGAGCACGCCGCGCTTGGCCAGGATTTCCTGCTGCTCGGTGGTCAGCGCCGCGCTGCGCACCGGCTTGCCGCGCTCGAAGCCCTCGGCCTTGCCGCTGGCGAACTCCTGGATCTCCTTGCTGATGCGCACGCTGCACCAGTCGTGGCCGCACATGGCGCAGAAGTCGGTGTCCACGTCCAGATCCTCGTCGTGATAGGCGCGCGCGGTGTCGGGATCGAAGCTGAGCTCGAAGTGCTTCTCCCAGTTCAGCGCGGCGCGTGCCTTCGTCAGGTCGTCGTCGCGGTCGCGCGAGCCTGGAATCCCGAGCGCCACGTCGGCCGCATGCGCCGCGATCTTGTAGGCGATGCAACCCTGCTTCACGTCGTCCTTCTTGGGAAGGCCCAGATGCTCCTTCGGCGTGACGTAACAGAGCATGCTGGCGCCGTGATAGCCCGCAGCGGTGGCGCCGATGCAGCTGGTGATGTGGTCGTACCCGGGGAAGACGTCGGTGACGAGCGGCCCGAGCACGTAGAACGGCGCACCGTGGCACAGCCGGCGCTGCAACTTCATGTTGAACTCGATCTGATCGAAGGGCACATGGCCCGGGCCCTCGATCATGACCTGCACACCCTGCCGCCAAGCACGCTCGGTGAGCTCGCCCAGCGTGGTCAGCTCGGCCAGCTGCGCGCGATCGGTCGCGTCGGCCAGCCCGCCGGGGCGCAGGCCGTCACCGATCGAGAAGGTCACGTCGTGCGCGCGCATCACGCGGCAGATGTCCTCCCACGCGTCGTACATGGGATTCTGCTTGCCGTGCACGAGCATCCACTTCGCCAGCAGGCTGCCGCCGCGGCTCACGATGCCGATCAGGCGATCCTTGACGAAGGGAAGATGCTCGCGCAGCACGCCCGCATGGATCGTGAAGTAGTCGACACCCTGGCGCGCCTGATGTTCAAGCGTCTCCAGAATGATGGGCAGCGTGAGATCCTCGATCTTGCGGCCGATGATCATGCTGTAGATGGGCACCGTTCCGATCGGTACGGTACTGTTCCGCAGGATGGCTTCGCGACACGCGTCCAGATCACCGCCCGTCGAGAGGTCCATGACCGTGTCGGCCCCCCAACGCTCGGCCCACTTCAGCTTTTCCACCTCGTCGGCGGTGCCGCTGGAGACAGGGCTGGCGCCCATGTTGGCGTTGATCTTGGTCTTGCTCGCGCGGCCGATCGCCATTGGGTCGAGCTGATGCCGCAGATGGTTCACGTTGGCGGGAATCACCATGCGTCCCGCGGCGACCTCGTCACGAACCTGCTCGGCCTTCAGGTGCGGCTCGCGCTCGGCCACCCGACGCATCTGCGCGGTGATGGTGCCCAGCCGCGCATGCTCGAGTTGCGTCACGGGTTGGAAGCCGGCCGGGGCGACGGCGCGGATGAACGCGCCAACCTGCAGATGGTTGTGTCCGCCACAACCTGCGGCATGATCCGCTGCGGCGACGAGCTCCCATCCATCTGGAAGGAAATCCCACGCGGTGCGCGTGCTTGGCGCCGGCATGCCCGGGGTGTCCGGACTGGAGAAGGCGAGCGGGCCTCCCACGTCAGCACGGTTCGCGAAGGACCCCGGCGTGGTCCCCGCCGCGGTGCTGGAGGGGTTGTGGGCTCCATGAAGGGGTTGGCGAATCTCCTGATCGAAATGAAGTCCGGACATCGGTGCGGTTGTGGAGGAATTCATGGGTTGGTCACTGATCCTTTGATTTGCAATGATCGCGCCATCTTTAGCACTTTACGATCATTCCTTCCCGAAACCGCTGAACGGCGGAATCGATCGCGTTCCCTACGCCGGTTCGAGCCGGATCAGGTTCACGGGTGCTTCTCAGCGCGGACCCTACATGGCACGCGCGCCCCGAGCGATTCGCACATTCTACCCATACTTTCCCGCAATCGCGACACGACATTCCGGTTCACAGGTACCGGGATTGGAGGTTCCGGGTACCAGGGGTACGCCTGAGGAAACGTTTGCACGAGCCGAACCCCCAAGGCCGCACACACCATGCCCATCATGTCGAATCCGCCGAAGGAATGTTCGCCTGATCTGCCGCCCCTTGATGAGGCCGATCGCAGGCTGATCGAGCTGCTGTGCGAGGACGGTCGCATGAGTGGCCGAGACATCGCGCAGCGATCCGGACTCTCCGAGGCGAACGTGAGTCGGCGCCTTGCGCGACTGGTCGATGAAGGGTCTGTCCGGGTCGTCGCGATGGTGCCGGCCGACCTGCTGGGCCTGCACATGCGCACCATCCTGCTGCTGCGATGCAAGGGCGATCCAGCCGAGTCGGCAGAACGCCTGGCCAAGTTCCAGCATGTCCACTGGTGCGGTTCGACCTTCGGCGAGTTCGACATCGTGGCGTACGCCGTGCTGCGCGACGCGCAGCACCTGATCGACTTCGTGGATCAGGTCTTCGCGGGCGATCCGAACCTCGAGAATCTGGTGATGTGTCCGGTGCTTGACTACTACTCGCCGAAGAATCATCACGAGGTGACGGACGGCGTGACGGAAGCTCGCCAGCGTGGAAGGCGCGGCAAGCCACTCTCGGAATCACTGGACACCATCGATCGCCTGCTGATCCGTGCCTTGCAGGCCAACGGCCGCGCCAGCTTCGCCGAACTGGCCGAGGCAAGCGGCATCTCCGCCACCAGCGCGGCGGATCGTTTCCGACGCCTCGTGTCGGATGGTTTGGTGACGATCCTGGCGCTTCCCAGCCCTGCGCGTGTCGGAAACTTGGTCCGTGTCACGGCTTGCCTGTCCGTGAAGGGGCCGATCCGAAAGGTTCTGGAAGAGGCAGCCGCGATCCCGGGCTCGCTGTGGCCCTGCGCGACCGCGGGTCCCTTCGGCGTGGTGATGGACTTCGCCTGCCCCGACGAGTCGGCCATGAATCGCATGCGCGGGAGACTGATGGAGATCCCGGGGGTCTCGGCCGTCTCGCTTTCACTGCACCGCCGCGTGATGCGCGATGACCTGCAGTGGGGTGCGGAAGAGGTGCAGCCCACGACCCCTTCCTGACGGGCCAGCTACCTTGGCGTCCATGTCGGACGTCACCCTGGCGGGCATCGAGGAGGCCGCTTCGCGTTTGCGCGGGGTGATTCGCCACACGCCACTGATCGATGGCGGCGAACTGTCACGCGAGGCGGGCGTGGAGGTGCGCCTGAAACTCGAGAGCCTGCAACGCACGGGCAGCTTCAAGTTCCGTGGTGCATCGAATGCGGTGGCGCGGCTGTCCGATCAGGCAGGTACATGTGGCGTGGCCACGCATTCCAGCGGCAATCATGCTGTCGCACTCGCCGTGGCAGCGCGTGCCCGTGACTTTCCATGCACCGTCGTCATGCCGCATGATGCGCCGCAGCCCAAGCGCTTGGCAGTGGAGCAGGCGGGCGCGCGAATCGTTTCATGCGAACCGACGATGGCTGCACGCGAGGCGACGCTGGCCGAGGTGGTGGCTCGCACTGGCGCGTGCGTGGTGCCACCGTTCGACCATGCCGACGTGATCGAGGGACAGGGAACCATCGGCCTTGAGGTCGTGGATGCCTGGCCCGAGGTGGACGCGGTCATGGCACCAATCGGTGGCGGCGGACTCATCGGCGGCATCGCGGTGGCGGCGAAGGGTCGGAAGCCGCGCATGTCGGTGATCGCCGCCGAACCCGTGACAGCCGACGACGCCGCGCGCAGTGTGGCGTCGGGCATTCGACAGGGACCCACGAACGCTTCCACGCTTGCGGATGGACTCCGGGCCGGCATCGGCGCGATCACCTTTCCGCTGGTGCAGCGGCATGTGGATCGGGTGCTCACCGTCTCCGAGACCGACATCCGCGACTGGATGCGCTTCGCATTCGAACGGCTGAAGCTGGTGATCGAGCCGAGTGCGGCCGTTGGCGTCGCGGCGATCGGATCCCGGGAATTCCGCGAAATGGCGAAGGCCGCCGGCTGGCGCCGCGTGGCGCTGGTGATCTGCGGCGGCAACGTGGATCTGTCCCGGCTGCCTTGGCTTGCGCAGGCCTAGGGCAGTTCCAGCAACAGCGCGTCGTCGTAGATCGTCATCACCCATGCCAGCATGATGAGAAGGTGGATGATCCCTTGGATCATGTTCACGCGGCCACGCGCAAGGCTGACCGCCGAAACCAGGAAAGTGAGCGACAGCAGCACGATGTACGGCGCCTCGAGCCCGAGTTCGGGATCGTTGCCGGTCAGTGCCCGCACGGCCAGCACGGCGGGCACCGTGAGCCCGATCGTCGCGCCGGCGCTTCCCAGCAGCACGTTGATGCTGCGCTGCATGTCGCCACGCGCGCTTGCCTTGAGTGCGGCGAGTCCCTCGGGAAAGAGCACCATTGCGGCGACCAGCACGCCGCCGATGGCCGGCGGTGAACCCGAGGCACGAAGCAGCGAGGGAACCCGGCCCGCCATGGCGTCGGCGCAGAGCACCACCACGCCCAGCGAGGCGAGCAGCAGTGCGACCGTCGAAGGCACGTGCACCGTTCCCTGATGCTGGGCCGCCGTGGCGGCCTGTACATCCGTGGTCGCGAAGAAACCGCGGTATCGAGAGACCTGCAACCAGAGGAATCCGCCGTACACCACGATCGAGGTGGCGGCGACGAACATCTCCATCGGATCACTCATGTAACCGCCGATCGTGCTTTCGCAGAAGCGTGGCAACACCATGGTGAGCGTTCCGAGCGCGATGATCAGGGGCAGGTACGCCGAAGCGGAGTCCGGGTTGAACCGCTGCGCGCCGACTCTCCACGTCCCGACCACCATGCAGCCGCCCACCAGGCCGTTCAGGATCAGCATGATCACGGCGAACATGCTGTCGCGCGCCGCCGTGTCGCTGCCGCCCTCGCCCAGCATCATGGCGCACACCGAGGCCACTTCAATGGTGATCGCCGCGATCGTGAGCACGATGGTGCCGACCGGTTCGCCGAAACGCTCTGCCAGACGGTCGGCGTGGGCCATGGCGCGTACGGCACACACCATCAGGCACGCCACGATCCAGAGCGACCAGAGCACCGAGCCCGTCTCGGCGGAGGCTGCGGCCGGTCCATGACCAAGGATCGCGGCGCCTCCGGACAGCGCACCGATGAGCAGCGGGACTTCAGTCTTCCACGTGGGTTGTCGGGGCGTGTACATCGAACTCACTTCGATACGGTATCGGATGGAGCGGCAAGACGTGCCTCGATGCGACGGGCACGCTCCGCGTGGATCGGGCGATCTGGCTCCAGCCGTTCAAGGGCGCGCACGTGCCGAAGCGCCTCGTCCAGCCGGCCCGCCTCGATCGCGATCGCGGCGGCCAGTTCACGGGTGGAAGGGTCATAGCCGTCGATGCGCGAGGCCTTGGTGGCCGACTGCAGCGCCGAAGCGGTGTCGCCCTGCTGACGCAACAGACGCGCGATCTCCAGCGCGTAGGCAGGATCGCGCTCCTCCAGCAGATCAAGCCTGCGAAGGCTTGGAAGCGCGTCGCCGGATGCCCCCTGCCCACGCTGCGCTCGGGCCAGCAGTCGGTCGGGCATCGGATCCACCGGACGGGCAAGCGCGTACGCGCGCAGCAAGGCGCGGGAGGTCTCGTTCAACTCCGGCTGATCCTCCAGTCGCCGACGGATCTTCAGCTCCAGCAGATCCGGATGCTCGGGGTGCTCGGACAGCCATCGGTCCAAAATCTCGTTGGTGATCGCGAATCGCGGCAAGTGAAGTTCGGGCCACTCGCGCGCGTCGCGGTCCCGGGGCTTGAACGGCTCCATCATCCGATCCGCGAAGGCGCGCGCCATCGCCTGCTGCCAGGCCGCACGCGCGCTTCGAACTTCCTCCATGTGGGCAGGATCCGACGCACGCTCGATCTCGAGCAGATCCGACATGGTGGGCTGGGCCAGCAGGCCCCACGCTGCGACCTGCTCCTTCGCCCACAGCTTGAACCGGTCGAAGAATGCGTCCGCTCCGATGCCGATCGTGGCCCGCAATGCCGCGTCCTCGTCATCGCCGAGTCGGTATCGCTCGAGCAGTCGCTGCACCACGCGGTCGCTCCACGTCGACTCCAGGAACTCGACCATCCATCGGCCCTGCGCATAGGCCAGCGGCCGGTCGTTCGGACTCTCGGGTCGCACGAACGCCCACTTGATGCGGTCCAGCGGGAAGAGCTTGCCCGTGCGAAGCGCCTGCGCCAACTGCATGCAGGTCTCGTAGGTGCGCGGCTTGGTCTCCACACTGACCGCGAGCGCTTCGGTGAGCCAGTGCGGAATACGGTTCTCCGTCTGGCTCAGCGTGACAGTGTGCGCGTATTCGTGGCGAAGCACCTCAAGCCAGTCGAAGGTGCCGAGATGCTTGCGTGGATTGCCGCGTCGCGGGACCTCCATCGCGATGACCGGACCCGTGGATGCGGCCATCGTGTGAATGCCGGGCATGCCCGTGATCCGCACCGCGAAGAACTCGTGATCCGGCAGCACCTCGATGGTGGTCTTCCCGGTCGGCGCGTGTCCGAAGCGTGCGCACACCTCGTCGTGCATGCGTTCGAGCGCCTCCGACATGCTCTCGGCGACCACCTCGTCGATGCCGGGCTTCACGCGAATGCGGAAGTGCGGCGACTCGATCACGCGGTAGGCCGACATCTCGTCGAGCAGCCAGCGGCCGAACGCGCTGCGCTTGTCGAACGGATCGAGCTCCGCGGCCTCGGCGAGCGCCTTGCGCGCGTCGTCCTCACGGCCGGTCTGCAGCAGCAGTTGGCCGAGTTCGCCGCGCGGTTCGCTCCAGGCGGGCCGACGCTCGATCGCGGTGCGCAGCATCCGCTCGGCCCACGCGTACTGCCGATGCAGCGAGAGCAGGCGTCCCACGGTCGCCGCACCGAGCGCCTGTCCCGGGAAGCGGCGATCCAACTCGGCGAGCCGCGATTCCACCGCCTGCCGATCCCAGCGCCGAGCCGCCACGGCCGCGTTCAGCGCGAGCGCCTCGGGCATGTCGGGTTCGCGCTCCAACAGGTCGTCCAGCGTGGACTGCGCACGCTCCGAATCCTCCAGCAGCAGGAAGCGCTCGGCCGCCAGCAGATCGCCATGCACGCTGTCCGGTGCGAGCCGATAGAGCGCCTCGACGGCCCGCGCCGCGGAGTCGAAATCGAATCCCTCCAGCGCGGCTCGGCCCAGCGCGAACCAGGTCTCCGCCTGACGCGGATGCAGCGCAAGCGCCTGCTGCAGCGCGGGCACGCCCTCCTCGCGATTGTGGCGCGCCATCAGCAGGCGACCCTCGAGCAGCGGCACGCGAGGATCCAACCGATCGTGCTCGCGTGCGCGTCCGAGCCAGTCGAGCGCGCGCTTCCAGCGGTCGGGCGGCAACGGCTCCAACACGCCGCGGCGCTGCGTGGCCTGTGCGCCAAGCAGCCACGCCTCGGCGCCCGCTCCGGCGTCGGCTGCAGCGCGCTCCAGCGGATCGAGTTGCTCGATCGCCTCGTTCACGCGACCCAACAGCGCCAGCGCATCGGCTCGCATGAGCGCGCAGGCCGGTTCCTCGCATCCGGCCAGCAGCGAGAGCGCCTCTTCGGCGCGACCGCGTCGCACCAGCACCTCGGCACGAAGCGCCACGGGAACCGAGGCGTCGTCGAGCGCGGCGTCACGAAACGAACCCATGTCCACGGCCGTGCGCGCGCGCAGCGCGGGCGTGGCAAGGTCGTCCGCAAGCCAACAGCCGTGACGAATGCGAAGCGCCTGTCGCGCCTCGGGCGAGCGTGCCGACGAATCCAGTGCAGCGTCCAGCGAGGCTGGAGCCGTCACGCGCTCCGGCACATATTGCGCCCACGCGCCGGCCGCGGTCACCAGGACCGCGATCGCCCACCTGAAGCGCCTCACGGCTGCGCCTTCCGCCATGGTCGGCGGTCCTGCTGCCATCCCTCGGGAACTCGGCGCTCAAGCATGGCGCTCGACGCGGCGTCAAGCCCGCCGTTGCGGGCGACATTGCGCAGCAGCACCGTCTTCACGTCGCCGCCCTTCAGGCGCGCCACCACGCCGACGGGCACGAACGTTCGCGTGTCGTACCACACGCGGACTTCCTCAAAGTCCTCGTCCACGCCGCTTCCCCTCTTCGGGACCAGCACCACACCCTGCACGCCGGCGAGACTCTTCAGGAGCGGCGCCTCGGGAGCGGGCGCAAGCGACACGGTGAATCGTCGGCGAACCTCCTCGGCGCGCTGACCCACCGGAAGAGGCAAGGGCCCCTCACCCAACTTCAGTGGATCAAGGCGACTCCCTTCCGGGGCAAGTTGCCGTGCGATGCACTGCTTGCGCGCGTCATCGAACTCCACCAGCCAGCCCTCTCCGAACGCGAAGCGCTGCACCTGCGGCGATGCGTGCCCCGCCGAATCGATGCATCGATCGAAGATGATGCCGAAGCGACGCGTGCCATCCGGCGACTGCGCCAGCACAAGCCGGCCCATGCGGCGCTCGCGATCCTCGGTGACGGCGTCAAGCCGGTCGTAGACAACGTCGGCACGCACATCGCGAAGGTCGTCGGTGGATCGCTCCAGCGCCTCCAGCAGCGCATCCGCGGAGGCGAACGCGGGAGTGCCTTCGCTCGCCGCCGTCGCGGACACCGGCGAAGCGACCGGCTGCTGCGCGGCGGCGCACCCGGCCAGCATGCACGCAAGTGCAAGAGCCGGCGCACGATTCATCGCAGCGCCACCTGCTCCACGATCTCAAGGCCGAAGCCGTGAAGGCCCGGCATCGCGGCCTTCGGATGGTTCGTGAGCAGCCGAAGACGGGTCAGGCCCAGATCGTGCAGGATCTGTCCGCCCACGCCGAACTCGCGCAAGTCCATCGGATGTGCCTTCGCTCCGATGCCATCCGGACGCGTGAGATCGGGCGCGTTCACGTCCTCACCCGCCGGCCGCTGGATGCGCTGAAGCCGACCGGGAAGATCGAATCCACTGCCCTCGCTGCGCAGGTACACGAGCGCACCGCGGCCCTCGCGCGCGATCGCGTGCAGTGCCGCGCGCACATCCTGCTGCCCGTGACTCTCGCCGCATGTCATGCCGAAGACGTCGCTGAAAATGTCGCGCCGATGCATGCGTACAAGCGTGGGCCGGGTCTCGGCACGCACCGATCCCGTGACGTTCAGCCGGCCGATGTCGCCCATCGTGAGCGCCAGATGGGGCAGCGCGTCGACGGCCGTGCGCCACGCGAAGAGTCGGAACTCGCCCTCGGGCGTACGGATCATCTCGCCATCGCGCGGCTCCAGCCGCTGCACCATGCCCTCACTTCGCAGTCGCCACTCGATGACCTGCTCCACGCTGCACATGCGGAGGCCATGCTCGTGGCAGATCGTCTCCAGATCCGGCATGCGCGCCATCTCGCCGTCGGACTTCACGATCTCGATGATCGCGGCTGCCGGACGCAAGCCCGCCAAGCGGCAGAGGTCCACACTTCCCTCGGTCTGCCCCGTTCGCACCAACACGCCACCGTCGCGTGCGCGCAGCGGATTCACATGGCCCGGCTTGGTGAAATCCTGCGCAGTCGCCTTGGCGTCGGACAACAGGCGGATCGTGGTCGCGCGGTCCTTGGCGCTCACGCCAGTGCCGACGCCGAACCGCGGATGCGCCTCCACACTCACGGTGAAGGCCGTGCTGCGCAAGCTCGTGTTGCGCGCCACCGCCGGCTCGAGCGCGAGCCGGTCACAGGTCTCCCCGTCGAGAGCCACACACAGGTAGCCGCCACCGACGCGCGTGAGAAAGTTCACCGTCTCCGGCGTCACGAACTCGGCCGCCACCACGAAATCCCCCTCATTCTCGCGGTTCTCGTCGTCGACCATCACCACGGCTCGGCCGGCTCGAAGGTCTGCGAGGATCTCGGGAATGGGCGCGAATGGCATCGGGCAAGTGTAGGTCGAGGACCTGCACGATACCCTGCCCGCCCCATGGCCCTGAAGCCCCACGAACGCGCGCTGGCCCTCACGCTCACAGGCATCCCAACCGCGGCAGGACTGGAGGACCGCGTGATCGCGTTCATCGAGGGGTGGTGTTTCGTGCGATCCGCACGCGTGGCCCTGACCCGTGATGACGGGGGCAACCTCCGCATCTCACGCAAGGACGCTCCCAGGCGTATCCGACCGCTGCTGGTGACCGCGCATCTGGACCATCCAGCGTTCGTGGTGCGTCGGCGCGTCGACGCCCGCACGCTCGAGTTGGAGTTCCGCGGTGGCGTACACGATCCCTACTTCGTGGGCGCGCGCCTGTCGGTGATCGACGGCGCCGATCGCGAGCATGTCGCACGCATCACCGCCCTCGACGCGAAGACGAAACCCTTCAAGCGTGTCACCGCACGCCTGACGAGGCCCGCGCCCACGATCGCCGTTGGCGACATCGCGCGCTGGCACCTGCCGAAGCCGCGCATCGCGAAGGGACTGCTGCAGACCCATGCCTGCGACGATCTCGCGGCCGTCGCGGCGGCGCTGGTCGCCTTCGATCGCCTGCTTGCCGACCGAAAGGCCGCCCATGTGGGGCTGCTCTTCACGCGGGCCGAAGAGGTGGGTTTCGTGGGCGCGATCCATGCGGCACGCAACGGTTTCGTGCCCCGAAACGCGCGACTGATCTGTCTGGAGAACTCGCGCAGCTTCCCGCACGACAGTCCGATCGGGGCGGGCGCGATCCTGCGCGTCGGGGACCGCCTGAGCGTGTTCGCTCCCGGCCTCACGAACGAGCTCAGTGATCTCTTCGGCGCGACACGTACCAAGGATCCGTCGTTCCGATTCCAGCGCAAGCTCATGCCGGGCGGCGCCTGCGAGGCGACCGCATTCGCGACGCACGGCCTCGAAAGCACCTGCCTCTGCCTGCCGCTGGGCAACTATCACAACATGGTGGACATTGACGGCGTGCAGTCGGGCCGGAAGAAGGCGACGGTCGGCGGCGAGTTCGTGTCGATGGCCGACTTCGAGTCGCTCGTGCGCATGATCGAGATCGCGGCGAAGGGCCTGGGAGATCGCGACGGATGGCGACGCGGTTCCATGAAGCTGATGGACATGCTGCACCGTCGCGGTCGCACGCTGCTGAAGCCTGGCCGCTCGCACCGTTAGACTCGACCCATGGCCTCGTGTGACCCTGTCGCCCTGCTGGAGCAGGCCTTCCGTGCCGGTATCGCCGCGGCGACCGGCACCGACGCGGCCTCAGTCGATCCGCAGGTCAAGGCCAGCGCCGATCCCAAGCACGGCGACTTCCAGTGCAACGCTGCGCTGGCGCTCGCGAAGGCCGCCAAGGCCAACCCAAGTGAACTGGCGCGGCGCATTCTGGCGGCCACGCCGCTGTCGGGACTCGCGGAGCGAACGGACATCGCGGGCCCGGGCTTCATCAATGTCTGGCTGTCGCAGGGCGCGCTTGGCCACCTGCTTGCCGGCATGGACGCACCCGAACTTGGCATCGATCCCGCCCCGCTGCCGCATGCGGTGGTGATCGACCTGTGTGGCGTGAACGTTGCCAAGCAGATGCACGTGGGGCACCTGCGTGCCACGGTGATCGGCGATGTGATGGCGCGGCTGCACGAGCGACTGGGTCGCAAGGTCTGGCGCGAGAACCATCTGGGCGACTGGGGTCTCCCCATCGCGATGACGCTGGCGAGCCTGCGCAGGCAGAAGCGTGACTTCGCACGACTGACGCTGGACGATCTGAACACCGCCTACCGCGCCGCCCAGGCCGAGGGGAAGAGTGACGAGGCGGGACAGGCCGCGGCGATCGCGTGCGGCGCGGGACCGCATCGACTGGCGGAGTTCGACGCACAGAATGGGCCCGCTCTCGCTGCCGAGCGCGACGCGAAGGCCACCCTGCTGAAGCTGCAATCGGGCGATCCCGCGACCGTGGCCGACTGGCAGCGGCTCATCGATGTGACCATGGCCGAGGTCTTCGCGACCACCCGCACCTTGGGCGTGAAGCTGGGCCCCGAGCACTCGCGCGGCGAGAGCTTCTACCGCGAGCGCCTGGGCCCGGTGATCGAGGCGTTCGTCTCGAAGGGACTCGCGCGCGAGGATCAGGGCGCGATCGTCGTGCATTACGCCGACCGCGATCGACCCATGCTCATCCGAAAGGCGGATGGCGGTTTCCTGTACGCCACCACCGACCTAGCGGCGGTGCGCTTTCGCGTGCAGGAACTCGACGGCGGCCGCGTGATCTACGTGGTCGACGCTCGTCAGCGCGACCACTTCAAGGACGTGTTCGACGGAGTCCGGCTGATCGGATGGGACGCGCTGCGTGACGGAACGCGAGCCGAACTCTCGCACATGCAGTTCGGCACCGTGCTTGGCAAGGACAAGCGTCCCCTGAGGACGCGCAGCGGCGAGAACTTCACGCTGAAGGCGCTGCTGGACGAGGCGATCGAGCGCGGCATACAGCAGGTCTTCCGGCGCGCCGCCGAGACCGATGCACCCACCCATGGCCTGCGCGAGACGGACCTGCGCGCGATCGGCGCAGCCGTGGGCATCGGCGCCGTGAAGTACGCCGATCTCTCCGGCGACCCGGTGAAGGACTACGTGTTCGATCTCGATCGCATGATCGCCTTCGAGGGCGATACCGGGCCGTACATCCAGTACGCGCACGCGCGCATCGCCAGCCTGATCGCACGATCGGGCGAGAGCGCGGCGGCGATCGCGGCGGCCACCTACGCCCCCATCGAACCCGCGGAGCGCCATCTTGCGCTTTGCCTGCTCCGTTTCCCGGCCGTCGTGCTGGCCGCCGCCGAGCATCAGGCGCCGCAGCGAGTCTGTGCCGCCCTGCACGAACTGGCCAACGCCTATGCCAGCTTCTATCAGGCGTGTCCCGTGCTGAAGGCGGCCGATTCCGGCACGCGTCTCTCCCGCTTGCGGCTGTCCTCGCTGACGCAGCGGGTGCTGGCCGGTGGCCTCGATCTGCTCGGCATCGCGGCTCCGGATCGAATGTGACCGTCACGCGCGCAGGAGCGCGCGAAGCCATACGGACAGGCCTGCCCAGCGCGAGACGGGGCGTGACTCGCGCGTGCCTTCCCGTGGCTTGGCTCGGCGCTTTTCGATCGGCACAAGCCGCACGTGCACCTCGGGTGCCACGCGCCGCACGAACTCGATCTCGTTCGCGGTGGTCTCCACCTCGCTGTAGCGGCGCCTCGGTGTGCCGCACATGCCGTGCTGCACCGCATGCGTAAGTTCGTGCACCAGCGCGATCCGGGCGTGAAGCGCCGCAGCCACCGGCACCCCCTCAGGAGGCGTGACCAGACCGGCCCGCACGCGCCGATAGGTGTGCCAGCGCACCACCGACCCTCGCCCCACGCTGATCAGGATGTGCGGCCCCGCGAACCCATGGACGGCGCGTAGATAGAAGCGGCTCGCGCCACGTCGACGACGCCAACGGATCGGTACCGCCTCCAGCGCGCGCCGCTGCTCAGCAGACAGGGCTTCCTGCTCGCACACGAAGTCGATCGCCTCGCGCACGATCTGGCGCTTCATGGCGGAGCCCAGCCTGCCGGACGCGCTAGCGGCGATAGTGCTCAAGGTTCACGCCCACTTCGCCCAGCACCAGCCTCGACTTCTCGATGCTCTCGTTCCAATGCGCGTCGGGTCCGGCCAGATCCGGCTCCCACGTCACCACACGGGCGATTCCCGACTGCGCGACCGCAAGCGAACACTGCACGCAGGGCGCGAAGCTGGTGTACATGGTGCATCCGGTGGCGCTGACGCCGTTGCGGCCGCACTGGATGATCGCGTTGAGTTCGGCGTGCACGACCAGGTCGTACTTCACCGGTCGCTGTAGTCGCTCGGGCAGGTCGGCGAATCCGCGAGGCAGGCCGTTGAAGCCCGTCGCCACGATCTGACGCGCCGGCGACACGATCACGGCACCCACGCCGCGACTCGGATCCTTGCTCCATGTGGCGATCTGGTCGGCCAGCTGCAGGAAGCGGCGATCCCACTTCTCCGACGGCTGCGACGCGGTCACGTGCCTTCCCGAACGCCGTTCGGCGGCATTTCCCAGCCGGAACCGCCCACCGTGCCCAGCGATTCAAGGCGCTGGATCACCTGAGTCATGCTGGGACGATCCTCGATGTGGACCTTCACGCAGTCCAGGATGAGGTCACCGAGCGCCTGCGGAATCGCGACATTCCGCTTCGAGGGATGCTCCGGCGGCTTGATGCGTTCGATGTCGACCGTGGTGACGGTGCCGTCGCCGGCCGGTGGAACCGCCGTGGGGATCACCGAGCCCACAAGCACCCAGTGCATGGTGGCTCCGAGGTTGTACACGTCGGTGGCGGCCACGATCCCCTCACGGCGCGCCTGTTCGGGCGCGATGTAACCGGGCGTTCCCTGAATGCGCGACTTCTTCGTGTTGATCGCGCAGGCCTGCCCAAGATCGATGATCTTGACATGGCCCGTCTCGTCGACCATCGCGTTGATCGGCTTCATGTCCGCATGCACAAAGCCCTTCTCGTGCATGTGCTGCAGGCCTCGGGCGATCTGCCGGAACTGGTCCACGGCCTGGGTCAAGGTCTGTGGACGCCGCACGTCCATCGGATCCGCGTCGACGAGCTCCATCAGCAGGCCGACCTCGACCTTCTTGAAGAGCTTTCGGACATAGGAGATCTTCAAGACGCCACGGACGTTCGGATGGTCAAGCTTGGACCCGATCGCGTACTCCTGCTCGACCTGCTCTATGAAGCGCGCGTCCTTGTCCGTCTTCAGGATGACATGCTTGAGCGCCCAGACCTGCTTGGTCTTGGCGTCCTGAACCGCGTACAACTCGCTGGCCGCGCCCGAACCGAGCTTCGCGACGACCCGATAGCCAAAGAGTTCCTGTGGGGTGGTCGAATTCATGACGCTCGGTCAAGGCATCGGGTCAAAGGCCGCCTGCGCAGGAACCACTCCTGCTCGCCCCACTGCAACCGCATGAATCCCCGCGAAATCTCCTGATTCAGCGTTGTTCAGTCTTGAACGATCAACGAGTCTAACGGCGTCCCATCGGACTCGCAACGCACGGACCTTCTCAGGGATTACCGTCCCGAAGGATCGAATTCTCGAAAGACGAAACCTGGAAGAATCGCCCCGGACTCGTCGTGCCGGCGACATCGCTGTGAAGGTAGATGCGATCCGCCGGGATGCCCAGCGCAGACTGGATGCGGCGCACCAGCGACCCCAACTCGTGCATCTGGCGGTCGGTGAAGGGGCGACGATCGCCATTGCCGACCAGACAGATCGCGATCGCATGCCGATTCAAATCGTCCGCCGAAACCGCCTTGGAAGCCACACGTTCCACGCCACCCGATTGGCCCGGGGAGGCCGCCACGTGCGCGCCAGGCTGCTGTCGATGCCATCGTGCGCCCGCCTCGACGTACCCATCCGGAAGTCCCTGACCGTTGCCCACGATGAAGTGGTAGCCAAGACCATCCAGGCCGGCCGACGCGTGCAGGCGTGCGATGCTGCCTGCATCTCCCGCCGGCGTGGCCGAATGATGGATCACGATCGCGTTCCAGCGCTCCCGATTCAGGGGTGCCTCTCGCGGCACGATTCCTTCGGACGCAGCGTCGGGTCCGATGACGCTCATCGCGGTCACGGGCCGAGGCCCCTCGGCGTCACCCAGCACCAGCACGCCGCACGCCAACGCCATCGCCGCTCCAAAGGCTCCCCAGACCAGACGCGTCCGGCGTGAAATGCGCGCGGCATGCAGAGCGGGTCGGAGGATGGGGAGTGCGCGGCTCATGGTTCGGCGACTTGCGTGACTATCGGATCGCTGCCATTCGGATCTTCGGGGAAAACGCAATTTGCTCAGTTCGTCGGTGCAAGACGAGCGCGCAGTGCCGGCTTGGGATTGCCGAAGACGTCCGGCTCCTGCAGCGGCGTGAAGCGATCGCGAAGCGTGTCGGCACGCTGGTACTGCGTGCGCGGCTCACTTGCGGGGAAGAGAACCTTGTGGCAACCCGACGCAACCAGCGGTGTCATCATCAAGCCCACGCACCACCACTTGTGGTTCGTCAATCGCAGCCAGCCGTTCCGCGCACCTGCCTCGGGCATGAGGCCCATCATACGAGCGCACCTTCGGATTCCAGCGCGTTTCAGGTGTCCCGCGAGCGGCTTCCCAGACTCCGCTTCATGGTCGTCTCGAACGCCAGTCGCTCCAGTGTCTCGGTGAAATCCACCGCCACAACCGCCACCGATCCGGACAGGCGAAGAGGCCGCGGTGCGAAGTTCAGGACCCCCCGAACCCCCGCGTGGACAAGCATTTCCGCAACAATCTGCGCTTCAGACGGCGGTACTGCCACGATGCCAAGCTCGGCTCCGGTGCGTCGAATCACATCAGCGACCGCCGACATGGGCTGCACGGTGTGACCCGCCAACTTCCGGCCGACGACGGACGGGGCCCGATCAAGGACTGCAACCAGGTCGAAACCCTCCTCCGCGAACCTGGGATAGGCCAGCAAGGCTCGGCCGATGTTGCCAGCTCCTACCAGCACCGCTTTCCAGGTCCGATGGAGACCCATCGAAGCACGCAGATCCTCCATCAGTTCGGGAATGGCGTACCCCACTCCGGGCTGCCCCGTGGCTCCGATGCTGGCGAGGTCCTTCCGAACCTGCGCATCCGCGACCCCGGAGGCCTCCCCAAGTTCCCGGCTGTTGATGTGGGATCGCTCCGTCTCGCCCCGCGCCTGCAAGGCACGCATGTACAGGCTCAGCCTTCGGGCGGTCGGCTTCGGGATTCGATGTGGCTGGGGCGCGCGTCGTGCGATCCGTAGACTGTACCCATGCACATTGCGGACATCCTGTCCCATGGCGTCAAAACCGCCAGCTTCGAGTTCTTCCCGCCCCAGAAGGACGCTGGATGGGAGAGCCTGTTCGATTCCATCCGGGAACTCGAGCAATTGGCGCCCAGCTTCGTCAGTGTGACCTATGGCGCGGGTGGCTCGACCCGCCAGCGCACCAATGAACTTGTGCTGCGGCTGCGGTCACAGACTTCGCTGGACCCGGTGCCCCATGTGACGTGCGTCGGCCATACCAAGGCCGAGGTGCAGGAGATCCTCGAGCGCTACGCCGCCGCGGGCGTGTCCAACATCCTCGCGCTTCGAGGCGACCCACCGAAGGACGGCACCCCCTCCGCCGGCGACTTTCCGCACGCGGCGGACCTGGTCCGTTTCATCCGTGCCTTCAACGAGAGTGGACGGCACCCGGATCCACGCGGGTTCGGCATCGGCGTGGCGGGCTTTCCGGAAGGCCATCCCGAAACCCCGAACACGCTTCGCCTGATGGATCACCTGAAGGCCAAGGTCGAGGCAGGTGCCGACTGGATCTGCACGCAACTCTTCTTCGACAATCGCGCGTTCCTCGACTGGTCCGAGCGTTGCGACCTCGCCGGCATCCGGGCCCCGATTCTCGCCGGCGTCATGCCGGTGCTGAGCACGGCGAACCTGGAGCGCATGGCCGAGCTGGCGGCGTGTACCCAGATCCCGGCGAAGCTCATGCGCGCGCTCCAGCGGTGCGACGGCGATGCCGAAGGCGTGGAGCGCGTCGGCATCCACTGGGCCACGCAGCAGTGCCTGGAACTGCTGGATCACGGCGTCGCAGGCATCCACTTCTACACGCTGAATCGCAGCGCAGCCACGCGGGAGATCTTCCGCAATCTGGGTCTGAAGACTGCGGCGTCGCTGCGCTAGGGGCCGGTCGTGGCGGGCTTGGCATCGGCCGCAAGCCACAGGCGCTCAAGCAGCTGGCGAAGCATGTCGTTCTCGGGGCTGCCCTTCACGACGGCCAGCCCGGTCCGGATCGCGTCCTTGTCATCCACCAGATGCCCGAGATAGGCCAGCAGCAGTCCGTCATCGACCGGACGCTGCGCGCTGGCGAGTCGATCGCGCACCGTCGCCATGGCCCGGTCCACGCGATCACGCGGGGGCAGCGCCTGCTCGCCGTAGGTCACGTCCATCATCTCCGGATGCTTCGCAAGCAACGAGCGAAGCGTGATGGCGGCCGATCCTGTCAGATTCGCGGCGATCTGGCAATGCAGCAGGCCCGCGATCACGCGCGGATCGTTCGGCTTCATCAGGAGCGCGACCTCGAAGCGCTTCTCGGCGACGAAACTGTTGCCCTCATGCATCGCACGCTGACCCTGCGCCAGCAGCTCGTTGATGCGGTCACCACCGCCGTCCCCGAAGGCGTCCAGCCGCTCGCCGTGCTTCAGCAGCATGGCGTAGTCATCCAGGGACAACTTGACGCCGGACACCTCGACCTGTGTCGGCGTGGGTGTCGTGGAGGACTTCACGCGGATCCCCTTCTCGATATCAAGCGAGGGCTCCTCGGCCTGCGGCGCAACATGCCCAAGATCCCCTCGAAGTTTCTCGTACGCGGCCCCCACCTGCATTTCCGTGCTTTGTGCCGCATCGGCTTCCGAGGCCTCCGGCCGCTCGCCACGCTTTCGCCAATTCTCCTCGATTTCCCGGATGATCCGGTCGTACTGCGTGCCGGACGTGTCCGCCGGCCGCGCCGCCGTGTCGCCACGCGAGGGTCGTGGCATCTCGCGCACCGCTGATGTCGTGACGGCGTCGGACGGCGCCTGCGTCACGAACGGATTCGATGGTCGGGCCCGCACGGCGTCCATCCGAAGCGCCCCATTGCGGAGGTCCTCGCGCAACCGTGCCGCCTCATACAGGCTCAACCGCTCCGAGGTGATGTTGTCGCGATCGCGCTCACGCTTGACGCCTCGCACCTCGCTGACCGAGAGGACACCCTGGTCCGCCTCATCTCGGCCCTGATAGCGAGCCATGGGCGTGCTCTCGCCCTCCATGCTTCGCAGTTCGCTGCTGGACAGACGGGTGCTCAGACGATCGAGCCGCTGCCGGCTCGTCTCGTTGGGCACGACACTCGCACTGGTGCCGCTGGCCCCAGGACCCACGAAGTCGCGGCGGTACTCGAGCGACGAGACCGAGTCGCGACCGATCGAGAAGCTGGTTCCTGCGCCCACGGATCCTGTCGCGAGCGCGGGGTTGCTCAACGCGCTGTTGCGACGGAAGTCCACGTTGGTGTCGCCACCCGTCGCACCGCGAAAGTCACCCTCCGCGGCGTAGCCCACGCTGCCTCGGAACCCGCGACCGGCGGCCACGTCACCCGTGACCACCAGATTTCGGGATCGAAAGTCCTCCTGTTTCGCGGCGGCGTTCGTCTTGCTGCCGATCTGCAGGCCTGCGTCGAGCGCGCCCTGCGAACGCGCCAACGTGGACAGCGCAAGGCTTGTCAGGCACGCGAGACGAAGGCCTGGGCGATGCGATCGACGCGACATTCCTCCATGCTAGCCGCCACCCGTAGGATTCCGGGCTTCATGGAATCGGAATCTGCCACCGAGCGTCCCGACAGGACCTTCCATCCTCACCAGTCACCAGCGGCCCTCGTGCTGGCACTGGTCCTGGTGGCGTGCGCCGTGGCCTTCGGCATCTTCGGACACTCGATCGCGGGGCGCCTGAGCATGGGCGGCGGCACGCCGCTCGCCGAGTTCGTCAGCCTGATCGGCGGCATGCGCGGAAACGCCATGCTCAACTGTCTGCAGAAGGGCGACGAGCCCGATGTCCATCCCGAAGAGGCGCGTGGCATCGTGCAGCGATCGCTGCGGCGCAGTGCGTCGATTCCGGATCTGACCGAGCACGGATTCGCGCTGCGGCAGGTGGTCGACGTTCCAACCACCCCGGCACAGGGCGGCACGCTGGCATGCGTGACCTATCAGGGCACCGGTGCATCGGAGGGTCGGTGGATCCACTTGTTCCTGGCTCGCGATGATGGTCAGTACCTGCGCTTCGATTCGCTGGGCCGGCCCCGCCCGCTCGCACCGGGCCTTTCGATCGACGGCGAATTGCCGGGACAAACGCCCTCGGAGCCCGCGGTGGTGATCGTGTGGAGCGATGGACCGGTGCTGCATGCGGCATGCTTCGACGACGCGGCGGATGCTGACCGGCTTCACGAGGCGGTCGGGGCGCCGTGAGCGCGAACCGGTTGTCCTAGACTCGCGCCCTCCATGAGCGCCACCGCCAGCATCACCACGCCCATCTACTACGTGAACGATCGGCCGCACATCGGCCATGTCTTCACCACCACGCTCTGCGACACCTGGGCGCGGGCCATGCGCATGCGCGGCCGTGACACATTCTTCCTCACGGGCACCGACGAGCACGGCGTGAAGGTGGAGAAGAGCGCCACGGCCAACGGCGTGAGTCCGCAGGCGTGGGCCGACCGCAACGCGGCGGAATTCGAGGCGGTCCTGCGGCTGTTCCAGCAGACGAACGACGACTTCATCCGCACCACGCAGCCGCGCCATGAGCGACAGGTGCAGGCACTGGTCGAGCGCCTGAAGGCCGCAGGCGTTCTGTACAAGGGCGCCTTCGAGGGCTGGTACGACGAGGGCGAGGAGAACTACCTCACCGAGACGCGCGCGAAGGAGTGCGAGTACAAGAGCCCGGTGAGCGGGCGGCCGCTCGTGCGCGCAAAGGAGGAGAACTGGTACTTCAGGCTCAGCGCGTTCGCGCCGAAGCTGGAGGCCATGTTCGCGGCGAACCCCGACTTCGTGCGCCCCGCCGCGCGCCGCAACGAGGTGCTGGGCCGGCTGCGCGAGGGCCTGCAGGACGTCCCGATGACGCGAACGAACTTCTCATGGGGCATTCCGATGCCGGGCGATCCGGGGCACGTGATCTACGTGTGGATCGACGCGCTCTTCAACTACGTCACGGCGCTGGGCCTCGGTGACGGCAGCGTGAAGGAGCGCGTGAAGTACTGGCCCGCCGACTACCACGTGATCGGCAAGGAGATCCTGTGGTTCCACGCGGTGATCTGGCCGGCCATGCTCATGGCGCTGGAGCTGCCACTGCCCAAGTGCGTCTACGCACACAGCTTCTGGATCAGCGAAGGCCAGAAGATGTCGAAGAGCCTGGGCAACTTCATCGATCTCGCGGCGCTCGAGGGGTACATGGGCAAGTATGGCCTCGACGCACTGCGCTGGTTCATGCTCACGCGCGGGCCGCTTGAGTCGACCGACGCCGACTTCCGAGCACTGGCCTTCCATGAGACCTATGTGGCCGATCTCGTGAACACGGTCGGAAACTGCTCGAGCCGGGTGACCGCGATGATCGGCAAGACCTTCGACGGCGCCATGCCTGCCGACGCGCGCGGCGGTGACGCCTGGCCGGCCATGTGCGACAGCGTGGTCAAGCAGTGGGAAGGCCACATGGACCGCTTCGAACTCGGGCCCGCAGCGGCGGCGGCGATCGGCCTGCTGCGCGAGGTGGACGGCTTCATCAACCGCACCGAGCCGTTCAAGCTGGCGAAGGACCCGGCGAAGCGCGACGAGGTGGCGAGCATCCTGGCGCAGTGCGCCGAGACAGTGCGCATCGCGTCGCTGCTGCTCGAGCCCTTCCTTCCACAGCGCATGGCGGATCTGCAGGTGGCGCTCGGCGCGCCGATGGCTGGTGAACCGTGGGCGCGCAAGGTGGTGTGGGGCGGGCTGAAGGCGGGCACGAAGATGGCCAAGGTGGCGCTGTACCCGCGCATCGAGACACCGGGGACCCCCGCCTGAGACCTGAAAGGGCCGGTTTTGGCGATTCCGGCGGCTTCCTCATCCGCCCGCGGGGGTGGCGCGACTATCGTGACCCCAAGGCTGCCATGGAACCCAAGCGCATCATCGTCGGCATCACGGGCGCCAGCGGCGCACCCTACGCGAAGCGGTTGCTTGAGCGGCTCGCGCAGGCCGAGTGCGAGATTCATCTCGTGGCGAGCGCGCTGGGACGAAGGCTGCTGTCCGACGAGTGTGGCATCAAGCGGCTCGACGCGGACGAACTCACCGGCGGTCGTGGTGCGCTGCTCACCATTCACAACGAGAACGACCTCGGCGGCCCGATCGCGAGCGGCAGCTTCCGTCACGACGGCATGATCATCGTGCCATGCAGCGGCAACACCATGAGCAAGGTGGCCTATGGGCTCACCGACAATCAGGTGCAACGCGCGGCGATGGTCACGCTGAAGGAGCGCCGTCGACTCATCCTGGCCCATCGCGAGACACCTCTGAGCCTGGTCGAGATCGAGGCGATGCGCGCGGCCACGCTCGCGGGCGCGATCATCCTTCCGCTCTCGCCGGGCTTCTACCTGAATCCCACAGGCATGGACGATCTCGTCGACTTCATGGTGGCGCGCATGCTCGACCTGCTCGGCGTGCCGCATGAGATCCAGCCGACCTGGGACGAGCACCTCGCCGCCGAGCGAGAAGCGCGACGCGCGGCGCGCGGCTGACTGCCTCGGCGCGCGCATCGACTGCGACCTCCAAAAATGAAGCGGACGGGCCCAGGGGAACTGGACCCGCCCGCTCAAAAAAGGGCGTGGGCGGAGGTGTCAGCGCTCGTCGCGCCGCCGCCTCCCACGAGGTGTGCCGCCCACGAACGCCGCCAGCACGGCCAGCGCTCCTGGGGTGGGCACAAGCTTGAGATCCAACGTCACCGCATCAAGAATCGCGTGCGGCGCGGCGCTGGAGAAGTCGATCTGCCATCGCGTGCAGTTCCAGACAAGCGGATCGATCGACCAGGTGAAGGCTGTGGTGACCGCGTTGCCACCCATTCCATCAGGAACCGAGTTGCGCAACAGCGTGGTCGTCGGAGCAAGGCGCTTGGAATTGCCCGCGTTGTCGAAGAGCGTCAGCGCGACGGTGGAGTTCACGATCCCCGTGCCCGCACTCGCGAGGTTCATCACCACGTCGGTGGGATTGCGAGGGGCCGAAGTCACGCCGCCCATGATCATGACCGCGAGCGGGCCGGTGGGGTTGTAGATGCCCGTGGGAAACGGCGCACTGGTGAGCACCGCACCCGGACCGAAGTTGAAGAGAGACGCCAAGTTCGAACTGCCCGCCATGTCGGCTGCATTCGCGCCCGCATAGGCCGAGGTGAAGGTTTCCCACCCCATGTACATGGTGTTGGCGGAGCCGCGCCAAGACGGCACAAGCGGATTCACGACCCCCGCCGAGGCGGCGGCAGCCAAGACACCGGTCCCAATTCCGACATGGATGCAGCGATACGACATCTCTTCCCTCAACCTCGAGTTCAACGAACACAAAGCGCGTTCGCGGCCGGTCGGCAGAGGAGATTCCGATGCGCGGGCCGGAGTAGTTGCGGAAAGAGCTGAAAACTCCTGCTTAAAAACGAGCCGCGCGAGGTCGGAATCCCCGGCGCTCAGGAAGTGGCCAATAACAACCTCCGACCCTCTCTCTCGGGCCCCCGAACCTCAGATCCACGAAACAGGGTCAGACCTTGTTATTGACCACTTAGTAGGCCTTGGCAAAGACCACGCGCCGCGTGGCCGGCTTGCCGCTCAAGATGCACGGACCCGGGTCGTCCGGGCCCTCGATCGGGATGCAGCGCACCGTCACGCCCAGGTCGTCCTTCAGCTTCGCCTCGTCCTTCGCGTCCATCGCGAAGCGACTCATCGCAAAACCACCATGGATCTCGGTCGGGCTGTTCTCGCTCTCCTGCTTGTTCGGCGTGAAGAACGCACGGAACTCGGCTGGCTCGTCGATCACGCGCGTGTTCGCCTCGCGGTGCGCCTTCGCCTTCGCGAGCATGCCCTGCTGAATCTCCTCAAGCAGCGCCACCACGCCGGCCACCAGCGCGTCGGCGCTCATGGCCGTGCGCTCCTTGGTTCCTCGGTCGCGCCGACACACGCTCACCGCATTCTGCTCCAGATCTCGCGGCCCGATCTCCACGCGCAGAGGCGCCCCCTTCTTCACCCACTGCCACATCTTGTCACCGCCGCGCAGGTCGCGTCGATCCACCTCCACCTCGACCGTTCGACCCGCGTAGGCGATCTCGCGCAGACGCTTGGCCAACTTTTCGCACGCCTCGTTCACCGCCGCAGCCGTCTCAGGCTTCGGCGTGATCGGCAGGATCACCACATGCGTGGGCGCCAGCCGCGGCGGCACCATCAGGCCGTCATCGTCAGCATGGGTCATGATCAGGCCTCCGACCAGTCGCGTGCTCACGCCCCAGCTGGTCGTCCACGCGTGCTGCAGCGTGCCGTTCTGATCCAAGAACTTGATCTCGCTGGCCTTCGCGAAGTTCTGACCCAGGAAGTGGCTGGTGCCCGCCTGCAGCGCCTTGCGGTCCTGCATCATGGCCTCGATCGAGAAGGTGTCCACGGCACCCGGGAAGCGCTCTCCGTCGGTCTTGCGGCCCTTGATCACGGGCATCGCCATCCAGTTCTCCGCGAAATCCGCGTAGACGTCGAGCATCTTCATCGTCTCCTCGCGCGCCTCGGCCTCGGTGGCGTGCGCGGTGTGGCCTTCCTGCCACAGGAATTCCGCCGTGCGAAGGAAGAGTCGCGTGCGCATCTCCCAACGCACCACGTTCGCCCACTGATTGATCAGCAGCGGCAAGTCCCGGTAGCTCTGCACCCACTTCGCGAAACTCGCACCGATGATCGTCTCGCTGGTCGGTCGCACCACCAGCGGCTCGTCGAGTTCGCCCGAAGGCACGAGACCCGGACGGCCGTCCGGCTTCGTGCCTGCCTGCAACCGATGGTGCGTGACCACCGCGCACTCCTTGGCAAAACCCTCCACATGCTCCGCTTCCTTCTCGAGGAAGCTGAGCGGAATGAAGAGCGGGAAGTAGGCGTTCTTGTGGCCGGTGTCCTTGAACATCCGGTCCAGCACGCGTTGCATGTTCTCCCACAGCTGGTAGCCCCACGGCTTGATCACCATACAGCCACGCACCGGGCTGTTCTCGGCAAGATCCGCCGCGCGCACCACCTGCTGGTACCACTCGGCGTAGTGCTGCTCACGCGTGGGCGTGATTGCGGTCTGGACGGCGGGCTGGGGCTTGGTGGGGTTGCTCATGCGTGCTCCGTTCGGATCGACGAAGGTAGCACGACGATCATCACGTCGACCGGACCAGCATTCGATCCATGCGCTTGCGCATCTCGCGACGGCCTTCCGGGATGGCGGATCGACCGGCCACAAGGGCTTGACGCAGGCAGCGCGCGCGATGCCGCTCCGCGGTGCGCCGCATCTGACGACTCGCCACATGAAGCGGCGAAGCCTTCGGCAGTTCCGGCATGTCCGACAGCATCAGGCCCGCATCGCGTGCCTCGCCGAGCAGTCCCGCCACGAATCGAAGCCTCGCCTCCATGGTCTTGCCATGTCGGCGCGCACCGGCACCCACGAGCAGCAGCATGTTCACCGCACGTTGCGAGCGCTTGCGCACGTCGTGCAGCCACTCCTCGTCGCGACCCTCCCACGAGGCACGGAAGCGGTCGCGTGCGGCGGCGCACGCCTCCACGATCGCGGACGAGACGTCAGACCAGATGAACCCCTCCAGATCCATCGACATCACGCGCGCACGAGCATCCTCAAGTTCAGCCTGACTCTCGCGTACCAGTTGCCGTACAGCCTCCACACTCATGGCACCCGCGGCCTCGGGCACCGCTCCACCCGTCGCTCGCCACGCGTCCAACGCAAGTGCACGCATCGACCTGGGCAGAAGCGCTGCGATGCGACCTGCAGCGATGGTCCGCGCATGGGCGTCTCGAAGCGATCCCAGCCTGCGTGCCGCACCACCAAGTGCCTGATCGATCCGACGCTGTTCCTGCGTCGCGACCGCGCCACGCACCATGCGCCACGCCGCACGCAGTCGCTTCACCGACCTTCGGAATTCATGAACCCCCTTGATGCGTTCGGTCTTGTCATCGGATGCGGCCTGCACCAGTCGCTTCTCGGCACGCACGAACTCACGCTGCAGCAGCGTTCGCAGCGCCGCACCGGCAGGCTTCCGCGAGTCGAGCGCCAGGCCCATGCCGTCAGGCTAACGCCCGATGCCGGCCAGTCCGAGGATTCCAGCGACTCCCAACACAATACTCACACAACCGTTCAGCGTGAAGAAAGTCAGGGCCATGCGGCTGGTGCCCCAGCGGCGCACCGTGGCATGCTCCACCGCCAGCAGGGCGATCACCAGCGCGATCGCCACGCCAAATCCGGGGCCAAGGCGCGGCTCGCTCCGCCACGCAAGAACGAGACATACCACGGCACCGATGTGCATCAGCAGGCTCAGCACCAGCGAGAGACCCGTGCCCAGCCGCGCCGGCATGCTGTACAGGCCTTCACGACGGTCGCTCTCCACATCCTGCAGCGCATAGATCACGTCGAAGCCCGTCACCCAGAGCATCACCATGCCCGCAAGCCACCACACCACGGGCTGCGCCAGCGACTCCGGACGGATCGCAAGCGCGGCCGCCGGCACGCTCATGGCCAGGCTTGCCCCAAGCCACGCATGACAGAGCCAGGTGAACCACTTGGTGAAGGGATAGAAGGCCAGCCACAGGAGCACCGGCAGGTGCAACAGCAGCGGCCACGGATTGCCATACAGGACCGCGAAGGCGAAGGTGCACGCCTCGAACCCGATCACGTTCAGCACCACAAGGATATTCGCGCCACGTCGTGAGAGCCGCCCCGAGGGGATGGCCCGCCCGGCGGTACGCGGATTGCGCGCGTCGATCGCCGCGTCCACGATCCGATTCGCCAGCATCGCCACCGTGCGTGCGAACACCATGCAGCCCACGATGAGCGCCAGTGGCCCCGCCATGGCCGCCCACGGGATGCCCTCAGGACCCACGGCGGCACAACACGCGCCCAGAAGCGCGAAGGGAAGCGCGAACACGCTGTGATGCAGCTTGATGTCGCTCGCAGCCGCCGTCAAGACCCGCACCGCACGCATGGGCCCGCAAGCCCCTGCTCAGTGCTTCGCCGCTGGCGCCGCGGGAGCAGCAGCCCGGGAATCCGCCGTCGGATCCTCGATCTCGCCAGGGCCGGATCCAGACGGCGTCTCCGACCACGGACCCGATGCAGGCGGATTGAAGGCCTGCTGCTTGGATGGGATCAGCCATCGCTGCACGTACATGGGGCGATAGTCGGTACCGAATCCGCCATCAAGGTGCACCGTCATGATCTGATACACACCCTCGGGCGACGGATAGACGATGTCCACCTCGGCCTTGCCGCCGTTGATGCGCACCTGTCGCACGGTGTAGGCGTCCTTGTCGGCGGCGGTCATCGGACGGCAGCCGTCACCCAGCCGACGACCCACCTCGTCCCATGCGCTCTGCAGCGTGTTGGGGGGCAGGTTGAAGACCAGCTGTTCGTTCGGGTTGCCGCGCTGCTGCGCATAACGCAGCGAGCTTGCGATCACCTGCGGAAGCGGCGGCGTGTTCGCCGTCACGGTCGCATTGCCGGCGGTGGGCGGATAGGTCGCCGTGGCGGCACAGCCGGCCAGCAGCAGGACGATCGAAGAGCGCAGAAGGGTTCGCAGCATGGTGAGGCCTCCTTGGTTCGGTGGCGTCACTTCTCCGCCTTGGCGATCTGCCAGTACTCCAGCTCGACCGGAGCCTGACGCCCGAAGATGGTAACGAGCACGCGCACCAGGCCCTTGTCGGGCAGGGTCTCGTCCACGGTGCCCTCGTAGTTCTGAAAGGGGCCTTCCTTGATGGTGACTGCGTCGCCCTTGACGAACTCCATGCGAACCGTCGGGGTCTCCTCGGGCTTGCGGCTGTCGAAGAGCATCTTCTCGACCTCGGGCGGGGTCATCGGCGTGGGCCGACCCGCGGTGCCGACGAAGTCGCCGACGCCCGTGGTCTCCTTGATCAGGAAGAACACGTCCTGCGGGATGCGACCATCCGGCTCCAGCTTCATCTCCACGAACACGTAGCCGGGATACAGCTTGGTCTCGGTGACCTTCTGCTTGCCGGCCTTCATGGTCTTGGTCTTCTCGGTGGGCACCATGATGCGGCCCACGAGGTGCTGCATGGCCTCGATCTGCACCTTGCGCAGCAGCGTGTCGCGCACGGCGTTCTCCTTGTTGCTGGCCACGCGCAGCACGAACCAGTCCATGCCGTCGCGATACATCGGAAGTTCGGCGGCGTTGGGATCGGCCGGGTCGATCACCGTGGCCGCGGGATTGCTGACCTGCGCAGCGCGCGCGGCCTGCTCCTTGTTCTTGCTGCTGCTCTGCGTCTCGAGAGCGCGGCTCGTGGCCACGCCGCCGGTGATGGCGGTGCTGGCGCCACGGAAAGCGGCGATGCCGACGGCGAGGTTCTTGGGCTTGGCGCCCTCGCCAGTTTCAGCCGAATTGGAGTTCTCGTTCGTTTCGTTCGAAAGCATGTGTCAGTTCCTCATGTCGAGCACGCGCATCCACACGAACAGCGTGGAGAACGCGAAATCCCAGATCCAGCAGAACACCGAGATGGTCAGCGCGATTCCGATCACGACCAGCGTGCTGCCCACGATCTCGCGCTTCGTGGACCAGTTCACCTTCTTCATCTCGCCTTCGGTGGCGACCAGGAAGTCGACCGAGGTCGCGTTGGAGCCCGCGAACCACCAGAGCGCACCGCCGACCAGCAGCATGAACAGCACCGCCGCGCCGCTGGCCACATACACCGGAGCCACACCGAAATCCGCGGTCTCGAAGAGCCGCCACAGCCAGATCGCGCCCAGCACACCGAGAAGGCCGAAGCCGATCACGGTCATCAGGCGGGTCCAGTAGCCCTGGCCGAGCTTCTTGATGGCGGTGGACACGAGGCGAGACTCCAAGGGGTGCGGACGGAAGCGGCTGCGGGCCACAAGGCCTGAACACGCCGGGGGGGGATCGAACCCACGACCTGCGGATTTGGAATCCGCTGCTCTACCAGCTGAGCTACCGGCGTAGCGTGCGCAGTGACCGCGGGGTCACTTGCGCTTGATCTTGTGGAGCGTGTGCTTGCGCAGGCGCGGGGAGAACTTCCGGAAACCTTCCTTCACCTTCTCCGCGATGCCGCCCTTGACGCGGATCTCGGTTCGGTAGTTCAGGTCGCCCGTCTCCGAGCACTGCAGCCAGACGTATTCACGATCCAGGGACTTCTTCGCCATGACATTCTCCGGGCCACCGGGGCCCTGGTTCCTGCCCGCCCGCCCCCGGCGATGCCGGGAGCGGGAACGGGTGGAACCTCTCGATCAAGCGGCGGGATGGACACCCGCCGCGGAATTCACGCAACGATCTTGGTCACGACGCCCGAGCCCACGGTGCGGCCGCCCTCACGGACGGCGAACCGGGTGCCCTGCTCCATGGCCACGCCCTTGCCCTCAAGGTCGACCTTGATGTTCACGTTGTCGCCCGGCATGCACATCTCGGCGCCGATCAGCTCGATCTTGCCGGTGATGTCCGACGTGCGGAAGTAGAACTGGGGCTTGTAGCCGCTGAAGAACGACGAGTGGCGACCACCTTCGTCCTTCGTGAGCACGTACACCTGCGCCTCGAACTGCGTGTGAGGCTTGATGGTGCCGGGCTTGCAGAGCACCTGGCCACGCTCGATGTCGGCCTTCTCGACGCCACGGAGGAGACAGCCGACGTTGTCGCCCGCCTGGCCCTGGTCGAGGGTCTTCTGGAACATCTCGACGCCGGTGATGGTGGACTTGCTGCTCTGCGGACGCAGACCAACGATCTCCACTTCATCGCCGACCTTGACCATGCCTCGCTCGATGCGGCCGGTGGCCACGGTGCCGCGGCCCTTGATGCTGAACACGTCCTCGACGCTCATCAGGAAGGGCTTGTCCGTCTCGCGGACGGGCTCCGGAACGTGGCTGTCGATCGCGTCCATGAGATCCGCGATGCACTTGTTCTTCTCGGCGTTGCTCGGCTCCTGCAGGGCGGGGAAGGCCGCGCCGCGCACGATCGGGGTGGTGTCGCCGGGGAAACCGTACTTGGTGAGGAGCTCGCGCACCTCCATCTCGATCAGGTCGAGAAGTTCCTTGTCGTCGACGAGGTCGCACTTGTTCAGGAAGACCACGATGCTCGGCACGCCGACCTGACGGGCCAGGAGAATGTGCTCGCGGGTCTGCGGCATGGGGCCGTCGGCCGCGCTGACCACCAGGATCGCGCCGTCCATCTGGGCGGCGCCGGTGATCATGTTCTTCACGTAGTCCGCGTGGCCCGGGCAGTCCACGTGCGCGTAGTGGCGCTTCGCGGTCTCGTATTCCACGTGGCTGGTCGCGATGGTCACGATCTTGGTGGGGTCACGACGACCCTCGCTCTCGCTGGCCTTTGCGACTTGGTCGTAGGCGACGGCCTTGCCGAAGCCACGAGCGGCCTGCACCGCGGTGATCGCGGCGGTGAGAGTGGTCTTGCCGTGGTCGACGTGGCCGATGGTGCCCACGTTGACGTGCGGCTTGGTACGAACGAAGGTTTCCTTTGCCATGGTGCTGTTGCTCCTGAGAGTGACGCCGGGACGTCCGCGGATCGCCTGTGGCGATCCCCGTCGACGTGCCCGACGGGAGGCTCGGCTGGCGCGTGCCGACCGCCGGCGCGCGCCGAAGCCACCGAAGGGGATTGAACCCTCGACCTCACCCTTACCAAGGGTGTGCTCTACCACTGAGCTACGGTGGCGACAGACCGAAGAAAAACCGCCCGTTGAATCGGGCGGTGAGTCACAAATGGTACCGGGAGCCCCGATTCGGTCAAGGGGGAGGGACCGCCTGATGGCGGTTTTCACCGGACCTGCGCCCCCGCCCCACGGGTCAAAATCGGGGTTTCAGCGCAGATCCAGGTGCCGCAGGCGCACCCCGCGACCCGTGAAGGACATCTTCTCGGGGTCGGACTCGTAGGTGCGCGCCCCCGTGACGGCGTCTCGGATGTTGGCGAACCCCTCCAGTTCGGTCAGGTTCATGAACTTCGCCTCGTTGCGCACCTGGCCGTCGAGCAGCAGCATGCAGCACGAGTCCCCGTTGTAGCGGAACGCGACCTGCCCGGTGTTGTCACCCGCCTCCGGCACCGTGAAGGGAGCGGGTGTTCCCGTGTCCACCGGATCGATCGTCTCCGCCGCGCGACTGTCGATCAGATACAGGCTCAGATCCGGCGCGACGATCTGACCGAAGTTGAAGTAGGTGCCCGAGGCGTTGCTGAGCTCGGGACGCGCGTCGTACGGGTGGTTCGTCTTCGCGCGGTCCGCCGTGACACGGCTGTCGAAGAAGTTGTTCGCCGCGAAGAGACCCGGCTCGATGTCGCTGGTGAACAGCGAACCGAAGTCGTTCGCGTTGATCTTGGGATCGGCGCTGACCTGCACGCCCGTCTTCCACGTCGCATTCGCCGGCACCGCCGCACGGAACGGGTTGCGATCGAATCCTGGCTGCTGGCTGTAGAAGCGCGTGTCCGGCGATTCGGTCCGGAAAGCGACCACGTTGGTTCCCGCGTTGGCGAAGGTGAGCGGACCGAAACCCGCCTGTGTCCAGAGGATGTCGGCCCACGTGCCCATGCTCTTGCGGCCCAGGCCCGCGAAGGCGGTTCCGTTCATGTCCGTCCGCACCTTGCCGGGTGCGGGGTTGGCCGTGGCATCGGTGCGATCGAACAGGCTTGGCACGATCGTGTCGCGGTTGGCCGACGCGTAGTCGCGCATCAGCATGAAGGTCTGCCGCATGTTGTTCTGGCTCTTCGACATGTCGGCCGCGCCACGCACGGTGGTCAGGGCTGGCAGCAGCAGCGCCATCAGGATCCCGATGATCCCGATGACCACGAGCAGTTCGACGATCGTGAAACCTCGGCGATTGCGCATCAGCGTCTCCTGGGCGGTGCGCGCCCATCGATGGGTTCGAGGCCCGCACGGGGCGGGATCCCGGATCAGCCCATGTTCATGGTCATCAGGAACTCGGCGTTGCTCTTGGTCTTGCTCACACGGCTCTTCATGAGCTCCATGGCCTCGACCACGTTCATGTCACTGACCACCTTGCGCAGGCGCACGATCAGCTCGTGCTCCTTCGGGTCGAGCAGCAGCTCCTCGCGGCGCGTGCCGCTGGCGGCCACGTCGATCGCGGGATAGATGCGCTTCTCCACGAGCTTGCGGTCGAGGTGCAGCTCGGCGTTGCCGGTGCCCTTGAACTCCTCGAAGATCACCTCGTCGGCGCGGCTTCCGGTGTCGACCAGCGCTGTGCCCAGGATCGTCAGGCTTCCGCCGTGCTCGATGTTGCGGGCGCTGCCGAAGAACTTCTTCGGCTTGATCAGCGCGGCGTTGTCCACACCACCCGAGCCGATCTTGCCGCTGCCCGCCATGCCATTGTTGTATCCACGCGCCAGGCGCGTGATCGAGTCGAGCAGGATCACCACGTGCTGGCCGAACTCGACCATGCGGCGCGCCTTCTCCATGACCATCTCGGACACCTGGATGTGCCGCGTGGCCTCCTCGTCGAAGGTGCTCGCCACCACCTCCACGCGCTCGGGCGTGTTGCGGCGGAAGTCGGTCACTTCCTCGGGGCGCTCGTCGATGAGCAGCACGATCACATGCACGTCGGGGTGGTTCTTGCAGATCGCGTTCGTGATCTGCTGCAGGATGACCGTCTTGCCGGTGCGCGGCGGCGCCACGATGAGCGCGCGCTGGCCGAAGCCGAGCGGCGTGACCATGTCGATGATGCGCGTCTCGAGCTTGGCGGGCGTGTCGAGCATCTCGAGGTGGATGCGCTTGTTCGGGTGCAGCGGCGTCAGGGCCTCGAAGGTCGGCAGGTCCTGCAGCTTCTTCGGGTTCTCGCCGTTCACCTCGTCCACACGAAGCAGCGAGAAGAAGATCTCGGTGTCCTTCGGCGGACGCGCCAGACCGGTCACCACCTGACCCTTGCGCAGACCGAGGCGCTTGATGAACGCTGGGCTCACGTAGATGTCATCGGGGCTCGCCAGGTAGCTGTACTCGCTGCTGCGCAGGAAGCCGCAGCCATCGGGCATGGTGTCGAGGGTGCCCGTCACCTGCATCAGGCCGTGCTTCTGCGCACGGTGCTTGAGGATCTCGAAGACCAGGCGCTGCTTCGACAGCCCGGCCTCACCCTCGATGCCTTCCTTGCGCGCGACCTTCATGAGCTCGTCGCCGTTCACCTTCTGAAGACCGGCGAGGTCAAGGTCCTCCTTCTTGGCGGGCTTGAGCTTGCCGCCGGCGGCCTCCTCGAGCGCCTTCAGGTCCATCTCCAGCTGCTCGTCGGTCGGAACGCTGCCTGGCATGAGGTTCACAACCTGCACGTGATGGTGATGCCCGCCACCCGGACCACCCGGACCACCACCTCCACCACCCTTCCGACGACGACGACGCTTGCTCATGATTCTGGATCTCTGTGCGTGTGGGGCGGCGGAATGCCGACCACCTTTGGGAAAGTCCTTGTGCCCGGGCCCCGCGCGGGGTCCGGCAGACTGGACATATGGCTGGAGCCGGAAGGCGAGCCTGATGAGCCCTGCCCTGCGAGCGTCCTACCGGGTCTTCGGAAGATTTCCGAGAGCCTGCAGGACTTGGTCGCGCAACGACGCCGGATCGCCGTCGTTGCGAATGACATGATGTGCCGCGGCGCGCTTGCGGTCAAGTGACCACTGGGCGGCCTCACGGCGGTCCAACTCCTCGGCGGACCAGCCGCGGTCCGCCATGACGCGCGCCCGGCGCGCCGTTTCGGGGGCGTCGACGAACCAGATTTGAGAGCATTCGCCAGCCAGACCCGCCTCAAGCAGGAGCGGCGCATCGATCACGAACGCTCGGGTTCCGGGCGGTGCCGCCGCGAAGAGTGCCCGGCGAGCGGCCTCGACCTTCGGGTGGATCAACGCCTCCAACCGCTTCCGCTCGGCCGGATCCCGAAACACGACCGCCGCCACGGCGGCACGGTCGATCTGGCCGGCGTCGTTGACCACGCCCGGGCCCCACCAGGTCTGGAGTTGCGCTCGAATCTCGGGCAGTTCGCAAAGCTTCCGAACCTGCGCGTCGGAATCCGCCACGGTACAGCCGAGTGACAGCAGAGCCGACGCCACACTGCTCTTGCCACTTCCGACCCCTCCGACCAGCCCGATCATCGGAATTTTGGAGGCGTTCCCCATGAGCGGGTACTGTACGGGTTGGCCTCAGAAAAGGTGCCTTTTGGCCATGGAATGACCGTGCGAGCCTGGTCGCACGATCCCATTTTTTCTCCCGCTCGCCGCACCGAACCGGCATTTGGATCCATCGAAGCAAACCTTTTGCGGAAAAGAATTTGCCTCATCTCGGATCGGGGCTAGGTTGAGCGCAATTCGAGATTCAGAAAAGGCTGCTGTCACTTACGACAGCGCGAATCTCGAAGGTCGGATCTGAGGAAGATCCGAGGTCTGGGAGGGAACCGAGGGAATCCATACATCCCAACGTTCCGAGGGTCTGAGTTCTTGGCTCCGTGTTGTGCGTTCCCAACGCCCTGCACTGGCCAGGCTGAGCGCTGTCATTCGCGCTCAGGGCACTGTCACTTTCCTACCTCAACAGTCACTCGAACGGTTCGTAAGAGGTCACAACACTTGGTGCCTCGCAACAGCCGCTCACACGACACTTTCCTGCCTGCCTGACATTCTCGCTTCCTGAGGGATCTAGACAAATCGTTTCAAGACGCCAGAGCCCGCGTGGCCCTGTCGCCTTCCGACACCCGAGTTCTGAGTTTTCACTTTCCTTGCACCCAACCATCCTGTTCAGAGAGGGAAAAGACATGAAGTTCAGCACCACTACGGTTCTCGCCGCCTCGCTCTCCGGAGCTGCCAGCGCTGGCGTCCTCACCATGACCGCCTCCAGCACCACCGGCTCCGACGGCTGGGCGAGCCTGCTCGGCTACACGATGGTTATGACCATCGACTGCAGCACGATCGATGATGCGGGCTCCTCGAGCTCGTTCGTGCTCAACAGCTGGTCTTTCAAGGCCATGGACAGCTCCAGCGTCATCAAGTTCGAGGCGAAGGGCTCGGCCAAGACGTTCTCAGTTGCACCGAACTTTGGCATGGGGGTGGTCACCTTCGAACTGAACTCCAGCAACACCGTGACCAACAACATGGTCCCGGCTGCCGAAGCGTTCACCTTCGTCTACGCCTTCAGCGCCAACGAGAGCTTGAGGGCTGCCATCGAGGCGTCGGCTGGCACCGCCGCCGGCATTCTGCAGCTTGGCACCGGCATTGTCCCCACCGGTACGCTGGCGGGTCGCTACGCCGTGCCCGCTCCGGGCGCCGCCGCGCTGCTCGTCCTCGCAGGCGTGATGAGCCGCCGCCGCAAGGCCTGATTTCACGAACCTCCAAGGAAGCGCCTTGGGCGGGAACCCCGGGTGTCCAAACATGAGGGCCCCGGATGTCGACGGACATCCGGGCCCCTTTCATTTGGAAGTGTTCATCCAGTCGCTCGGGCATGCATCCGTCGATTCGGGCTCAGCGAGGCGCTGGGCTCAACGGACCACGCGCGACCAGATGGTGCCAGTCGGGCCGTCCTTCACCTGCACACCAAGCGCAGCCAGTTCATCGCGGACCTGATCGCTGGCGGCCCAGTCCTTCGCCGCGCGGGCGGCGGTGCGGCGCGCCAACAGCGCGTTCACCTGCGCTTCCAGATCGTCTGCGGCCTTCGAGGCCACCGGACGGTTGCGGTCAAGCACGTCGAGCACCGAGTCCATGCGGCGCAGCGCCTTCAACTCGCGAGCCGGGCAGGCGTTCAAATGATCCTGGCCGAGCGCCTCGTTCAGTGCTGCGATCGCGCGCGCCACGTTCAGGTCGTCGCACAGCGCTTCGGTGAACGAAGCAAGGGCCGACTCGAGCGGGCCCGGCGTGGCGGCTGCGTGGCGTACGGCCAGCGCGACGTTTCCTGAGGTCCGCAGCGCCGCGATCGAAGCTTCCAGCGCCTCGGCGTGACGGCTCCAGCGATCGATCATGCGCTGGCAATCGGTCAAGCCCTGCAGCGTGAAGTTCGAGTTGGTGCGATAGTGCGTGCGCACGAGTTCCAGTCGCAGCGCCGCCGGCGTGACGCCCTTGGCGAACAGGTCGCGCGCGGTGAAGAAATTGCCCTTGCTCTTGGACATCTTCTGACCCTCGACGACCAGATGGCGCGTGTGGAACCACAGGCGCGCGAAGGTGGGCTTGCCGAAGCAGCAGCGGCTCTGGGCGATCTCGCACTCATGGTGCGGGAAGATGTTGTCCTCGCCGCCTGAGTGCAGGTCGATCTGCTCGCCAAGCAGGCCCGCGGCCATCGCGCTGCACTCGAGATGCCAGCCCGGGTAGCCCGCGCCCCATGGCGAATCCCACTTCATCAGGTGCTTCGCGTCAGGCTTCCACAGCATGAAGTCGGCGGGGTGACGCTTGGAGGCCTGGTTTTCCGCGCTGACGCGGCCGCCCTCGCCCTCGCGGAGCGCGTCGAGCGTGTTGCCACTGAGCTTGCCGTAGTCGGGAAAGCTGCGGACATCGAAGTACACGACGCCATCCCGCGCCACGTAGGCGTGACCGCGGTCCACCAGTCCCTGCACCATCGCGATCATCTGCGGCACCCATCGCGTGGGACGCGGCATCAGCGCCGGATCGCGCTCGGCCTCGATGGCCACCTTCAGACCAAGCAGGCGCGCGTCCTCGAGAAACCGTGTGGCGTAGAAGTCGGCGATCGCGAGCGGATCATTTGGATCGATCGTGGCGCCGGCCGGGAGCGTGCCGGACTTCTTCGCCTCGGCCAGGCGGCGGCCCGCCACAGCCATCTTGTCCTCGCCGCCGCCATCAGCCTGTGCATCGTCGGTCATGTGACCCACGTCGGTGATGTTCATCACATGACGCACCGCAACGCCTGTCAGCTCGATCGCGCGCCGAAGGATGTCCGCGTTCAGGAAGCTGCGGAAGTTGCCGATGTGCGCGTCGTCGTAGACCGTCGGACCGCAGCTATAGAAGGTGACGGGACCGTTCGGGCCAGCCAAGGGGTGCAACCCAACGTCGTGGCCCGAGAGGGTGTCATGGATACGGACCATCGGCATGCGCCGGGAGCATACGAGGCGGCATCGCCAGTCGATCGCTCAGCGCTGCATGGGCTTGAGCATCCGGACCTCTCGCTGCGGGAGGAGAATCTTGACGCTCGCCGTGCGAAACTGCTCGAGGATCGCGCGCAACACCTCCGAGCTGGCAACGCCCGCCTCGGCGACTTGCGTCCATGGACATACCGCGATGGTCACTGATGCGTCGCCCAGATTCGTCACGCGCACGACCGGCGCTGGATCCCTCATGATTCGCGGATTGGAGCCCAGCACCTCGTCGATCACGCGGAGAGCGTGCCCAATGTCGGTGTCGTGGGCCACGCCCACGCTCAGATTCAGCTGACGCAGCGTGCCGTAATTGTGCAGAATCTCGCCGACGATCTTGCGGTTGGGAATGATCACGATGGACCGGTCGGGGTGACTCAGCATCGTGCTGAACAGGGTGATCGCCTCGACGCGCCCCTCCTCGTTGTGGATGTCGATGTACTCGCCCACCCGGAACGGTCGCGTGAGAATGATGGTGAGCCCAGCCACCGCGTTGCCCAGCACACCCTGCAACGCGAGCGCCACACCCGCGCCCGCCACACCGAGGCCAGCGATGAGCGGCAGCAGCTCCACGCCGAGGTTCTGCAGCGCCATGATCACGAAGATCGCCATCACGGCGAGGCGCACAATACGCAGCAGCAGCAGGCGTAGCGGCGGCTCCATCTCCACGCGCGCGATCCCGCGCTCAACGGCGCGCGCGATGGCGCGCGACACGAAAAGGCCGATCACGAACACCACGATCGCGCTCAGTGCGTTGGGCCCGAACTCCACCAGCAGGTCGATGGCGCGATTCTTCAGGTGCTGGAGGGAGTCGATCTGGGAGGGCATGGCGCTCCAAAGAATGCCGCAAGTCCGCACGAAGCGCCAACGGCTTCAGGACGCCCGGATCAGCTGTCCGATGCGCCTGAAATACGTGGCCTTCATCCAGGCATGCCAAAAACCCGCGCGCCCATCGAGGAGACCGAGCCGCCGGACGTAGCCGTCCAGAAAGTAGGCGGCCGGCAGCCACCACGCACCCAGCAGTCGGTACTTGGTGCGCTGCCGTTCGGTCAGGTCCTGCATGCCGGTCCCTCGCAACAGGATCACGCGGCGCGCCTCCCACTGCGCGTAAGCCTCGTGGCGACGCTGCCAGTGGTCCAAGCCGCGGTCGTCCCGGTGATCGATGCGCGTGCGGATCTCGCCAATCGATCCCGCGAGCACCGGATGCTCGTGGATCTCCATGTCGAGTTCGCTCCAGTGGTCCTCATCGATGCGCTCATATTCGCCCGAGCCCACGCGGAACAGCGCCAACTTTCGGTTGGGTGTTCCATGCCGAAGCCTTTGGCCCATGAACCAGTTGTCGTAGGTGAGCCAGAACCCCGCATGCGGGGTGCCGGGAAGCATGGCCGCGAGTTCGTCACAGAACGCGTCATCCACGATTTCATCGGCGTCCAGGAACAGCACCCACGGCGTCGCGGGGCGATGCTCGCGCAGGAACCAGTTGCGCTTCTTCGGGAAGCGCCCGTTCCAGCTGAACTGGATCACGTCCGCACCGTGGGCGCGTGCGATGTCGCAGGTGCGGTCCGTGGAGCCGGAGTCCACCACCACCACGCGCGTGAACCGTGACAGTCGCGCGAGACATGTGGCCAGCCCGCGTTCCTCGTTGCGCACAGGAATGACGACCGTGATCGGCAGGTCAGCAGCCACGGATCGCCTCCATGGCGTCCGCGCACGGCCCGGATCGACTCGATCCCGGGCGTCGGGTCACGCGTGCACCTCGACGATGCGATGCAGCAGGGCGTGCCACGCCGCGCAGGCGCGCTGCGTGTCATAGCGCTCGACCAGCACGCGGCGCCCGCGATTGCCCATCTGCCTGGCTCGCTCCGGATCCTGGCGGAGCGACTGCACGGCGTCGGAGAGCCCACGTCCATCCCCCGGCTCGACGACCACGCCGCATCCCTCGTCCACAACCACTCGAGCGACCTCGCTCGTTCGGGGACCGATGAAGATCAGCGGTCGGCCCGCCGCCAGCACGCCGTAGAACTTGCTCGGCACCATCAGACCGGCGAACTCGTTGGCCATCGTGACCAGATGCACGTCACCGAGCGCGAGCAGTTCGCCCAAACGCCCACGCGGCTGATACGGCTGCAGGACCGCGTTCTGGATGTGCTGGGTCTGGACGAAGCTCTCGAGCTCCGCCTTCTTGGTGCCGCCACCGACCACCACCCAGCGAAGGGCGTCCTCGGACGACAGCATGCGCATGGCCTCGAACAGGGTGGCGTTGTCGTGTCCGATGCCGAAGTTGCCGGAGTACTCCACCACGAAGCGGTCACCGATCGCCCATTCGGTCCGAAGCGGATTGCTGGTTCGCTCGAGGTCCCGAACCTCGTTCGGGTCGCTCCAGACATGGATCATCTCCACCTTCCTCGGATCGATGCCGCGCTCCAGGACCCGCTCGCGCATGCACCGACCCAGCACGATCACCACGTCCGCATGGCGCATGCAGAAGGATTCGATCGCCGCGAAGAATCGGTGCAGCAGCGATCCTCGACGCAGCAGACCCGCCGCGACCGGCACTTCCGGGTAGAGATCCATCGCCCAGAACGCGAAACGCGATCCTCGTATCCACTTGAGCAGAAGACCGACCACCGCGATGAAAGGCGGCGTCGTGAAGCAGACCACCGCGTCGGGCCGTGGCAGCCGGAACGCCTTCAGCGCGGCGGCGGCGTAGAACGCCACGAAATCGAAGACGCGCCCGGCGATCCGGCGCTTGCCGAACGCGCTGTGCGCAACGCGCACGATGCGGATCCCGTCCACAAGATCCTCGGACGGAAGCGTGACGCCGGACTCGCCGTAGATGCTTCGCGAGGCAAGTGCCATGACGGAATCACCCCGCTGCACCAGATAGCGCGCGAGATCATGGCCATGCTGTGCCGTGGCGGCCACGTCGGGCCAGAAGACCTGATTCACCATCAGCACCCGCAGCGACCGCGGTGCGACGCTTTCGTCGGGTTGCAGGGCCTTCACGATCTGGCGCACGGCCGCCGTGGAGGAAAAGAGCCGATCGGAGAGGTCCCGCCCACGCGCGCGCACCGCCTCCATCTCGGCGGGATTCGAGAGCAGATCCTCAGCGAGCCTGCACAGCATGTCCGCGTCGCCGCCCGTGCAGACCCGACCGACCCGCTCGTCGTTGATCAGCCGTTCCAGGTCGTTGCCCGGATTGATGCGTGCAAGCACCGGAATGCCCGCCTGCATGTAGGTCAGGAACTTGCCCGGAATGTTGTGCGACTTGTGGCGGACGTCCAGCGCGACGATGCCCACGTGGCACTGCGCCAGGAGACCCGGGATCTCCTTCGGCTCGATCTCGTCGTGGAACAGGACGTTGTCGAGACGCTTCGACTCGACCATCGCCGCGAATCGTGCCGCGTCGCTGCCTCGGCCGACGAACAGGAATCCCACATCCTCGCGCGCGCGCAGGCGCTCGGCGAGTTCCACGAAGTCGTCCATACCCTGGGCCACACCCATGTTGCCCGCGTAGACGAAGACCTTGCGACCTACGAGCGCTGTCTGCGACAGGTCGATTCGGCATCCCTCGTTGGTCGCCGGTCGCAGCCAGTTCTGCAGCACTTCGAGCCTTCGGCCGGTGCGCCGTGCCCAGCCCTCGAGGTAGGGCATGTTCGCCGGCGTCTGCACACCGATCGTGTCGGCCACCGCGTACTGACCCCGCTCGATCCACTTGAAGAACCGGTACGCCAGACCGCGGCGCATGAGGCCCATGTCCACGGCCCACTCTGGGAAGATGTCACGCAGGATCAGGTAGCTGCGACAGCGGCTCTCGCGCCGGAGCACCTTCACGATCGGGCCGAGGAAGATGGTCGGCGAATACCACACCACGCCGTCCCAGCCCTCGCGTCCAAGTCCGCTCTGTCGCAGCGCGCGCAGCAGCACATGGGGCAGCCGCATCTCGTTGATCGTGCGCCGGATGTAGTCGATGTCCTTGGTGCGCGGCGTGCGCACGCGCAGCACGGTGATGTTGCCGTCGCGCTCGATCCTCCAGGGCTCCTCGAGCGCGGCATTCGGCACGATCACCGTCGGCTCATGACCCTGCTCCACGAACTCACGCACCAGGTCGCGCATCTGCACCGCACCCGAGATGCGGAGCGGCGGATACGTGTCGGCGACGATGGCGAGGCGCATGCGGCGGGGCCCGTCGGATCAGCGGGCGGCCTTCCGCCAGACCACCCGATTCACGTAGTCGGTGTAACTGTGGATGATCCGGACGACCTTGTCGGAGACGTTGGGCATGGAATAGTCCTCGACGAGTCGGAGCTGACGGCGCTCACCGCGCGCCTGATCCGCGAGGATGTGCAGGCCCTGTAGCACGCGCTCCGCGTCGAGGCCCACCATCATCACCGCCGCCTCCTCCATGCCTTCCGGGCGCTCATGCGCCTCGCGGATGTTCAGCGCGGGGAAGTTCAGGATCGAGGACTCCTCGTTGATGGTGCCGCTGTCGGACAGCACCGCGCGCGCGTGCATCTGCAGGTGCACGTAGTCGGTGAAGCCAAGCGGCTTCAGGAGACGCACCCCTGCATGAAACGTGCTTCCCGTGGCGTCGACGCGCTTCTGCGTACGCGGATGGGTGGAGACGATCACGGGCAGGCCGAATGTCTCGGCCACGGTGTTCAGGGTGTGGACGAGTCGGGCGAAGCTTTTGTCGCCATCCACGTTCTCCTCGCGGTGCGCACTCACCATGAAGTAGCCCTCGCGCTTCAGGCCAAGCCGCCGCAGCACGTCGGACGCATCGATCTTCGGGCGATAGTGGTGCAGCACCTCGTACAGGGGGCTGCCGGTCTTGATCACCATGTCCGCAGGCAGCCCCTCCGCCAGCAGGTACTCGCGCGCGATCGAGCTGTAGGTCAGGTTGATGTCGGCCGCATGATCCACGATGCGACGGTTGATCTCCTCGGGCACGCGCTGGTCGAAGCAGCGGTTGCCCGCCTCCATGTGGAACACGGGGATCTTGCTTCGCTTCGCCGGGATGACCGCAAGGCAGCTGTTGGTGTCTCCGAGCACCAGCAGCGCGTCGGGCTTCACCTTCGCCAGTACCTGGTCCACCGCGATGATCACCTTCCCGATGGTCTCGGCGCCCGTGGCACCAGCGGCCTCCAGGAAGTGGTCGGGCTTCCGGATGCCCAGATCCTCGAAGAAGATCTGGTTGAGCTCGTAGTCGTAGTTCTGGCCCGTGTGGATGATCACGTGCTCGCAGTACAGATCGAGCTTCGCCATCACGCGCGAGAGGCGGATGATCTCGGGGCGGGTTCCGACAACGGTGGTGACCTTGAGTTTCGTCATGTCAGACCTTGTGGGTAATCGTGTCGGGACGCTCGCGATCGAAGAGCTCGTTGGCCCACAACAGTACAACGAGCTCGGTCTCGCCGATGTTCGTGATGTCGTGGGCCCAGCCTGGCACCGTGTCCACCACCTGCGGAGCCTCGCCGGAGGTCTCCAGCGAGAAGCTCTCGCCGGTGACCACATGGCGGAAACCGAAGCGCGCCTTGCCGCCGACCACCAAGAACTTCTCGTTCTTCGTGTGGTGATAGTGGCCGCCGCGCGTGATGCCCGGGTGTGCGGTGAAGAACGAGAACTGCCCTGAATCCCCGGTACGAAGCATTTCGGCGAAGGCCCCCCGCGGATCCACGTGCTTCGTGATGGGGTACGCGAAGTCCTCCTTCGGCAGGAAGCTCAGGTACGTCGCGTACAGGGCGCGAAGGAATCCCGTCCCGACCGGATCGATGCCGAGCTGGCGCCGGATGTCGTGGAAGCGGCGGATGTGCCCCGCCATCTCCCCGACGGTCGTGGCGTACACGGGCTGCACCGTGCGATAGGGCCCGCCTGGCAGCCGCTCGCCACGCCCATGCGCGTCCAGGATCGCCAGGAAGGCGTCGACCACGTCATCCACGTACACCAGGCTGACCGGCGCCGCAGGATCATGGATGTTGATGGGAAGTCCGCGGGCGATGTTGTGACAGAACGTCGCGACGGCGGAGTTGTAGTTCGGGCGGCTCCACTTGCCGAACACGTTGGGGAGCCGGAACACGTGCACGGAGTCCTGGGCATCGGGCACCGTCGACAGCAGCGCGTCCTCGCCCGCACGCTTGCTGTGTCCGTACGGATTGTCGCGCTCGGCTTGCGTGGAGGAGGAGACGATGACCGGCACACCCCCGCCGCGCGCCGCGACCATCGCGGCCAGACACGCGGTGAAGTCGCGATTGCCCACCATGAACTCGGCGGGATCCTGCGGCCGGTTCACGCCCGCAAGGTGGAACACCACGTCGCAGCGTGCCACGCCTTCACGAAGCGCCTCGTCGCTCGTGCCCCGATCGAACGGGATGATCTCGGTACCCGCGCGCTCACGCAGGCGCACGCAAAGATTCTGGCCGATGAAGCCCTCGCTGCCGGTGACGAGCGCGCGCATCGAAGGTCAGTCCACCGGCTGGGGTGTCTTGCCCGCCACGAGATCGCGCATGAACTCGAGCTTCATGAGCAGCTTCTTCGTGCCCTCGACGTCCAAGCGCGTGGTGTTGTGCGAGTTGTAGTCCTCGACCTTCGAGAGCTTTGCCTCGCCTTCCTCGAAGAACTTGCCGTAGTTCAGGTCGCGCATGTCCGGACGCACGCGGAAGTAGCCACCCAGATCCTCGCTCGCGAGCATCTCCTCGCGGCTGAGCAGCGTCTCGTAGACCTTCTCGCCGTGACGGGTGCCGATCATCTTGATCGGGTGGTTCGGCTTGCCGAGCAGCTCAAGAATCGCCCTCGCCAGCGTGGCGATCGTGGCGGCGGGCGCTTTCTGGACGAAGATCTCGCCGTTGTTGCCGTGTTCGAACGCGTAGAGGACCAGCTCGACGGCGTCCTCCAGCGTCATCATGAACCGGGTCATGTCCGGATCAGTGACGGTGATGGGATTGCCGGCCAGGACCTGACTCACGAACAGCGGGATCACCGAGCCGCGCGAGGCCATCACGTTGCCGTACCGGGTGCCGCAGGCGACCATGCCCGTGCCCTCCATGGTCCGCGACTTCGCGATCATGACCTTCTCCATCATGGCCTTGGAGATGCCCATGGCGTTGATCGGGTAGACGGCCTTGTCGGTACTCAGGCAGACCACACGCTTCACGCCGCAGTTCACGGCGGCTTCCAGCACGTTCTCGGTTCCCAGCACGTTGGTCTTCACCGCCTCGAGCGGGAAGAACTCGCACGAGGGCACCTGCTTCAGAGCCGCGGCGGTGAACACGAAGTCTACGCCGCGCATGGCGTTCATCACGCTGCCGTAGTCGCGCACGTCGCCGATGTAGAACTTCAGTTTTGGGCTGGCGTATCGCTTCCGGCAGTCGTCCTGCTTCTTCTCGTCGCGGCTGAAAATGCGGATCTCACCAATGTCGCTCGCGAGGAATCGCCGCATGACGGCATTGCCGAAGGAGCCGGTGCCGCCGGTGACGAGAAGTGTCTTGTCCTTGAACATGCGCGGGGTACCTTGCTGGGTGCTTTCCGAATTCGCCAGCTTTTCGGGCGTTCAGCCCTTGAACATGAGATCAAACTACCCGAGCGTCGAGGATACCACGGTGCGTGCCGAACGGACCGACTCTCGGACTCACGCATGGTCAGGACATCGGGGCTCGACGGCTCCTCATAGCACGATCGCGGATGAAGGTGCCAACCTTCACGGCGATCCGACGCATGTCCCGATCGAACAGCGCGAGTGCCCCCATGGTGATCAGTGCTGCGCCGGGACCGACGAGGCACACCGCCCCCCAGTCCCCGAGTGGTCCGCGTGTTCCAAGATCTCCGATCAGGAGCCACGCACCATAGAACACCGGGGCGCCCGCGAGCCATGGCTTGAGGAAGACCAGAGCCGTCTCTCGAAGATGTGGACCGGGCGTCACGCGCGCGCAGAGCCAGACGGCAATGGGCGCGCTTGCACTCCAGACGAGGGCGCTCGCGATCGAGACGCCCAGCGCACCGCCCCGGTCGGCGGCCAGCAGGTAGATGGGCACCGACACCAGAAACTGGATCGACTGCCACGCGAGGAACGTGCCGAAGCGCCGTTGCGCACGAAGGCATGACATGCTCGGACCGGTCGCGAAGTAGACGGCCTGCGCGAGACTGATCACCTGAAAGACCGGCACGGCCGGGCTGAAACGTTCGGGAAAGGCGATCCGGAAGAGCGGTTCCGCGATGACGGCCTGTAGCAGCGAGATCGGCACACAGATCATCCCGAGCACCCGCTGGACCCGAAAGAAGCCTGCGACCTGACGAGCTCGATCATCCTGCAGATGCCCGAGGATCGGCTGGAGCACGACACCAAGCTGGTAGGCGACCACCGTGTTCGCCTGTGCCGCCACTTGAAAGGCGAACGCGAACAGGCCTGTCTGGTAATCGCCCGCCGCCAATCCGAGCACGAGCAGCTCCAGCATGACGAGGATGTTGTGCAGGTACTGGGCGCTCGCCGCAGGCAGGTAGGCGCCGAGCAACCGTCTCGCGGCACCACGATCGAAGGAGCCACCCATCGCGACCGGAACGGTTCTCCGATAGCAGAGCACCCGACCGAGGCTCCCGAGAATCTGCGGAGCGACGAGAGAGACACCGCGCCATCCCACGACGGCCATGCCGAGGGACGCGACGGTGGCGCCGATCTGCACGAGTCCGTCCACGATCGCGATGCGTCCGTACTTCAGCTCGATGCGAAGTCGGGTGAGCGGCATCATGAGCAGCGCATCGAGCGCGGGGCGGCATGCCGCGATCGCGAGCAGAAGACCGAACCAGAACGGCGGCCAGTCCGGGTAGACCGAAAGAAACACCGGGATGAGCGCGAAGACGGAAAGGCTCGTGAAGATCCCGAATCCGACAGCCAGCCTTCCAGCGGTGGGGGCAAGCTCGTCGAACTGGCGATGGTGCGAGATCAGCACATCCCCCATGGTCAACGGAAAGAAGAACACCATGAAGCTCATGATCGCGATGGCCTGGTTCGCGACACCGTAGTCCTCGGGCTCGAGGAAGCGGGCCACGATCAGCATCGCGATCGCGGTGGCGCCCTTGTTGATGAGCCATTGCGTCGAATTGATGAGCGATCCCTTGGCCGCTACGCCCGCGAAGGAGACGCGGGTCCCGGTCGCCTCCGGCCGTCCCGTGTCAGTCGACATGGGACGGCTCCGAGTGAAGCAGATCGTTGGCCGGCCGGCCGCACACGGCCTCCTCGATCGCGCGGGACTGATGCGCTGGATTCCAGAGCCGCTCGACGATTCCGATGCAGGCCTCGCGCACGGCGTCCGCCGACTCGGAAGGACGGATCCAGGGTTCGATCGCCGCGGCCAGCGACTCGATGTTTCCTGGCTCGAACAGGGCGCCCGTGCGTCCAGGAACGATCGCCTCCCACTCCGGTCCCTGATCGTCCGGGTCCTCATGGGAGACCACGGGAACCCCGTAGCCCAGACTGTGGATGGCCGTCAATCCGGTCTTGCCGGGGGATACAGTCACGTCACAGCTCATGATGAGCTGGCCGAGTCGGGTCTCGTCATAGCAGGCTCCCTCGAAGCGCACAGGCACCGCCAGACGCTCCGAAAGTCGCTCGAGGCGCTGTCGCTCGGGCCCGTCTCCGACGATCAGGAGCCGTGCCGATGTCCCCCGACTCCGAAGCACGGCCGCAGCCTCGATCAGTTCATGAAGTCGACGCATCGGAATGAGTCGGGTCGTGCAACCGATCACCGGTCCGTCCGCGATGCCGAACAGGGAGGAACGCAGCCGATCGCGATCCTCGTGGGTCCACGACGCCCGAATGATGCGTTGCTTGCTCGCGTCCATGCTGTTGTAGATGACGTGCAGACGCTCCGGTGGCCAGCCAAGCTCCAGGGCATACGCCTTCGAGAGATTGCCGTAGAACAGGTGCTCGTGAGGAATCGCGTAGAACGCGCGCCGCACGAGACCCTTGAGTCCTCGAGGCCGAGCGAGGTACCCGTGGCCCCAGAACAGCACCCTCTTTCCCAGCAGCCGGGCGACGATCGCCCCCACCCACGTGCAGGGCCAGTGCGGGACCGCATGCATGATGATGGTGTCAAATCGTCGCGACGCAGCCCAGCGGATCGCGCCCCATTGCCACATGAACGGACCGAAGAGATGGTGGGCGGGCGCACAGATGAACCGGATCGATTCGTCGAACTGCATCGGCTCGATCGAGTGGAGGTACTCGTGATCGTCGCCGATGAACGTGAAGTCCGCACGACGGCTCCGCGACAGGGCCTCGACCACGGGCCTGCGGTAATGCGCGAAGAAATGGAAGATCACTGCGGCTCGTGGGCGAGGCATGGGAATCGCGAAGTCGAGGCCGGTTGATCGTAGCGTGCGCAAATCCGAACCGTCAGCCAGACACCGCGTTACCATCAAGATCATGGGTCGCTCCATCCCGCAGATCGCGGTGATCTATCACTTCTTCGCCCACTACCGACGGGCCGTCGTGGAGCAGCTCGCCAAGGACACTCGCCACGCCTGGCACTTCGTGGGCGACGACCGCGACTTCGGATCGGACATCAAGCCGGCGGACCTTGACCCGTCCATCAGCCGAATCCGGACTCGCTGCACGCGACTCATCGGACCGACGATGTGGCAACACGGCATTCTGCGCACGGCGCTCTCCCCGCGTTGGACGACCTTGATCTTTCTTGGCAATCCGCACTACTTGGCCACTTGGCCGGCCGCCATTCTCGCGCGATTGACGGGCAAACGGGTCCTCTTCTGGACGCACGGATGGACCAGTCCGCCACGCGGCGCGCGGCGATGGATACGCCGAGTCTTCTACCGTCTCGCGCACGATCTGCTGATCTACGGTCGCTTCGCGAAGACCATCGCCATCGCCGAGGGGTTCGCTCCGGAGCGCATCCATGTCGTCGGCAACAGCCTCGACGTCCCCGCTCAGCACGCGTCACTCGCACGAATCCCCGCCGACAGACCCTCGGCGGTGCGACGGGAGCTCTTCGGCGATGATCGGACGCCAGTGATCAGCTGCACGACCCGGCTCACGACACAGCGTCGACTCGACATGCTGCTCGACGCTGCGGCCCTGCTTCGGGACAGAGGACATCCGGTGAACATCGTGCTGGTCGGTGACGGATCCGAGCGTGCCGCGCTGACGCGCCAGGCCGCGCAGCTGCAGCTTCAGGTTCGCTTCCTGGGAGCGTGCTACGACGAGGACCGGATCGGCGAGATCCTGCTCGCCTCCAACGCCTGCGTGGCACCCGGACAGGTGGGGCTGACGGCGATGCACGCGTTGGCGTTCGGTGTTCCGGTGATCTCGCACGGGGATCCGTGGAGGCAGATGCCGGAGTTCGAGTCGATCGTCCCGGGTAAGACCGGTTCCCTGTTCGAGGAAGGCGACGTGAAGAGCCTCGCGGATGCCATCGAGCCATGGATCCGCTCCTCCACGATCCCGGAGTCAACGCGAGCGCAATGCCGCGCGATGATCGATCGCTTCTGGAGCCCCGCGTTCCAGGCGAGCGTCATCCTGCGCGCCGTCGATGGTGCGCCAGCCGATGATCTCTTCTGGCTGCGTTCTCCTGACACCGAAAGGCCCAAGCATGCTTGACACCCTGCGGCGAATCGTCCGCGACAGTCCCCTGCGAATTCTCCTGCGCCGCGTGCAGACGCGCTGGGTGCGGCTTCGGTACGGACTCTCCGGCGTGCACCCGACCGCCTCCATCAACACGGTCGCGGGTGTCGAGATCTCGCGTGACGTGCGGATGGCGGAGCATGTGTACATCGGCGCAGGCTGCATGATCAATGACGGCGTCTCGATCGGTCGCTACACGATGCTCGCGCCGCGGGTGGCGATCGTCGGGGTGGATCATCGGATGGATGTGGCCGGGAAGCCCATGATCTTTTCAGGTCGCCCCGAGTCGCGACCGACCGTGATTGGCGACGACGTCTGGATCGGCATCGGCACGGTCATCATGCAGGGGATCAGCATCGGTCGCGGTGCAGTCATCGGGGCGAACTCCTTCGTCAACCGCGATGTACCACCATTCGAGATCTGGGTCGGCACGCCGGCCCGTCGCGTCGGCGAGCGGTTTCCGGATCCGGAGCAGCGGCGTGCGCACATGGCGATGCTCGACGGCCCCCCGGTGCGCCCGAGCTACTGCAGCTGACGTCGCAAGGCCGACGAGGCCCGGGCCTTCTCGGCCATGCCCCGCGCCCACTCCTCAAGGACCATCGCGGGAAGCGACAGCGCTCGCGGCCTCCCGAGCCCGTCGATCGGATTCCGGAGCACCTGTGCGCCAGCGGTTGACAGCAGGCCTGCGCGGACCAGTTCGCCGTCGAGCAGGTGCTCGCCATGACGGCCGGCGATCGCGCGGAGCCAGCGCTTCCAGGGTGCCGTGAAACCGCGCTTGCGCCGCTGAAAGATCTCGGCGGGGAGCAATTCGCGTGTCGCCTCGATCAACAATTGCTTCGGCGTGCCGCGCCAGTCCTCGACCCCCATGCGCAGGCCCAGCACGAGTTCCACGAGCTCGAAGTCCACGAATGGAAGCCGACACTCCACGCTCGCCGCCATGCTGAGACGGTCGCACTGGTTGATGCCGTTGCTGAGGAGATAGGTTCGAAGGAGCGCGGTCGTCGCCACCAGATCGGGACGCGTCAGGGTCAAACCGTCCGTGAACGGATATGACGGATCATGCCGCTCCACGCTCCGCAGGTACGCGGATGTGCCGACCTGCCGCTCGGCTCTCGCGGCATTCCACCACTCGGCTCGCGAATCCCAGAAGACCATGCGCTCCCGCGGGGTGCTTCGATCCCGGATCCATTCCTGATGTCCGGTCACGACGCCGAAACCCGACAGCAGCCAGTCGATGAGCCCCTCGTAGGAGAGAACGGGCCTTCGAGGCCGCGCGTAGTCGCTCCAGCCAACGCGACCATCGAGAAGGGCGTGCTTCCGGTGCGTCTGCGCTACGCCCCGCACGGTGAAGTCGTAGCCCCAGAAGAGTTCGTCGCTTCCCTGTCCCGTCAACATCACCGGCACGTCGCGGCTTCTCGCGAGCTCCATCACCGCGAGGTAGGCCGGGCCGCTCAGGTCCGAGATCGGCTCATCTCTTCGCACGCACACCTTCGCGAAGGACCGCAACGCGTCCTCCTCGCTAATCTTCGCGACATGGTGCGGAATCCCGAGCGTGCGCGCAAAAGCGGCAGCCTTCTCGGATTCGTCGAATCGTCCGCCCGTCGTGTATCCGATCGAGAATGCATGAAGGGGCTGACGCACGTGCCGCTTGGCGAGTGCGGCGATCAACGACGAGTCGATGCCACCGGAGAGCGCGACGCCCACCGGCACGTCGGATCGGACGATGATGCTCATCACCTCCTCGAGCTTGGCCCGGATCAGGTCCGACGGATTGCCGATGACCGGCTTGACGGCTTCGGGTCTCCACCAGATCGATTCCCGCACGGTCCACGGATCGAGGGAGATCTCGAGCATGCCAGCGGGCGGCAGCTTCCGCGTTCCCAGAACGGGTGACCGTGGCTCCGGCACGAACCCCCAGTGGAAGTACTCGTGGACGGCGAGGGGATCGATCTCGAAGCATGCCGCTCCCGACCCCACCAGCGAGGCGAGCTCGCTCGCGAACACGATGCGCCCGTTCGACTCGTGCAGGAAGAGCGGCTTCTCGCCAAGGCGGTCGCGCACCAAGAGCACGCGCCCCCGTCGGATGTCGAGCAGCGCAAAGGCGAACATGCCCCGGAGGTGGTTCACGCAGTCGCGACCATGCTCCTCGTATAGATGGATGATCGTCTCGCAATCGCTGTTGGTGCCGAAACGGTGTCCACGGGCCTCAAGCTCCCGGCGCAACTCGACGAAGTTGTAGACCTCGCCATTCGCCACCAGCGCGATGGATCGATCTTCGTTCCAGAGGGGCTGCCAGCCCCCTTCCAGATCGATGATCGAGAGACGGCGCATGCCGATCGCGGCACGGGATTCCGAGTGGAGCCCCTCGCCATCCGGTCCCCGGTGCACCATGGACGCGGCGAGGGCCCGAAGGAGCCCGGCGTCGTTGGGCGCCAGCCCGTTGCGATCGAGGATTCCGAAGATTCCGCACATGCAGCGGGCCAGAATTATACGGCCACGAGACCGGCACGATCGGCCCCATGGATCCCGAACGTTCCCGGGACGGAATTCCACGGGGAGCCCGACAACCTCGACGATACATTCATCACCACGTGAGCACCCTGATCGGCTATGTCCTGCTGGTGGCGATCGGCGTCATGATCATGGGCGCCATCACCAGGCCAACATGGGCGCTGGCGCTGCTCGTAATCCAGTATCCCATGGAACAGCTCATCCAGTCCTATGTGATGTATTTCGTCCAGCGAAACGAGCTGTTCAACCTGATCATCGGAATGCTCGGCATCGCGTCTCTCGCGGTCAAGACATTCTCCCGGCCCGGTGCGCTGAGCGCCGCACTGAATTCCGTCAGCGTCCTCAGCTTCCTCTACTACATCCTTGCTGCCTCGAGCGTGCTCTGGAGTCCGACACAGAGTGCCGCCCTCGGCATCCTGCGACCAGGAATCTCGTACTTCATCATGTTCGTGGTCATTTCGCCGCTGCTCGTCGAACGACTGGAGATGGTGCGCGAGTTCCTGGTCGTGACGCTGGTGCTCGGCGGCATCACGGCGTTGCTGGTGCTCACCAACCCGAACGGCGACTTCGTGCGCGGTCGATTCGCGCTTCGTCTGGGTGGCATCGGACTGAAGGAGTCGAACCCCCTCGCGATGAGCGACCTGGCCGCGTTCCTGGTGCTGACGGCCGTCACCCTGAATCTGGTCGGACGCGGTGGACTGATGCTGGCGGTCCGCATCGGGGCAGGCCTGCTGGGGACCGGTCTGCTGCTCGCCTCCAGTTCACGCGGACAGGTCGTGTTCGCCGGCCTGATCGCGCTCATCTTCTATCCCATCTCCGTGCAGGTGAGGAACGTCGGCCAGTTCCTCCTGCGCGCGGCGGGACTCATCATGCTTGTCGCCGTCATCGCCGTGGGCGCCACGATCTTCTCGCGGCAGGCGCTGGGAACCGAGAAGCGCTGGGATGTCGCGGAGATCGCCAGCGCGAGCGCGGTCCGGGTCGAGAATATGCGGGTGCTCCTGGCTGAATGGATCCGAAGGCCGCAGGCCTGGCCCCTCGGACTCGGAACGGGTGGCTTCGCGGCCTTCGAGAAGACCTCGCATGAGCCCTACGTTCACAACATGATCGTCGAGTCGCTCGGGGAATTCGGGGTGGTGGGATTCCTGCTGCTCAGCGCGGTGTTGATCGGTACGGCGACCTCGGGCGTCAGGCTGCTGCGGATGTGCTGGGAAGATCCGGACGCGCGCGCGGTCTCGGCCACGCTGGTGGCCTACAACACGTTTCAGTTCCTCATCTCGAACAAGCAGGGAAACGTCTGGGTGTGCACCCAGATGTTCACACTGTTCCTGGTCATGGTCCGCACTGAGCGACTGCTGTCTCGGGAGGGCGGGCTACCGATCCGGGAACTCGCGGACGAGGACGATCCGCATGCCGACGTGTCCGTGTCGGACGCGGGCTCGGTGCAGTCCGCGCATCCGTGAGGCGTCACATTCAGGAAGGACCCGAGCTCGACGGGGGCGCGCCCGCATCGTCCGGGCGCCGGACGTCGCGCAACGACCGCAGCACCACTTGGGCCGCACACTCCCGCATTCTTTGCGCGAGGCCGGGTGCCTTCCAGTCCTCGGGGACGGCACCACCCAGAAGCGAACTCGCCAGATTCGCTCGGGGAAACTCGACGCTGGGTGATTCCGGACGCTCCTCGCATGCCGCGGCGATCAACCGGTCGTACGAGGTCCAGATGGCGACGCCAGAGGCTCCGGCAGCCAGCGCCGGGCGCACCTGATCGTCCACGAACTGATCCGGCGGCACGACGCGACCGGATGGCGCGAGGCCCCCGGGCTGCCATACCGGGCTGATCGTCGGGATCACCGGCTTTCCCCGGGCAAGCAATCGAGCGAAACCGATCTGCGCGCTTCGCCACGCGATCCCCGCCCTGCGAACACCGGCTCGCTGGGGAGCGTCGAACATGGACGGGTCATAGACCGGATAGATGCTCGGGCTGACCCAGTCGCATTCGGCCACGATCGGCCCGTACATCTCGGCGCATTGCATCATCTCGGTACGTTTCCGATCGTCCGTCGCATCCAGCCATGAGCGATGATCGAGCCAGTACGGCAGGAAAGGGACGCCATAGAACGTCCATCTGGTCTTGGGAAACGCGGCACGGACGGCTCGAATCAGCCGGATCATCTCGTCGCGCGCATGGATCGCCCCGGCCCCACCCACACCTGCCTGCATGCGGTCCGTGAACCTGTACTCGAAATCCAGCATGCCCCACGCCGGCGGATCGCCCTGCGTCAGACGATCGATGCACATCAGCACGGCGCCGACATCGATGTTGCCCGTCGATTTCGAGTCCGGGCTGCAGTACTGATAGATCAGGAGCAATGGCAACGCGCCCGTTCCACGTGCCTCGACCAGCACCGAAGGGTCGACCAGGGTGTCGTACAGCAGGACGGGTGTCGGCTCCGCCAACTTCGTCGTCTGCGGCATGGCCGGCTCGCCCTGCCACGCGGTCGCGAGGAGGAACGGAAGAGCCAGCGCAATCGCGGCGACGTGCAGCCGATGGCGGCTCACTGATCATGCCCCACGCCCGCGGGCAACTTGTGTCCCGCGTCCCGCAGGGTCTTCTCGCGTCGCGCGAGTTCGAGGTCGCCCTCCACCATCATGCGGGCGAGTTCCTCCACGCCGACCTTCGGCTTCCAGCCAAGCTTGGTGCGCGCCTTGGTGGCGTCGCCCTGCAGCTGCTCGACCTCCGCGGGGCGGAAGTACTTCGGGTCGATCTCCACGAAGTCGCGATAGTCCAGCCCGACCTGTCCGAACGCGAGTTCGCAGAAGCGGCGCACGCTGATCATGTGGCCGGTGGCGATCACGTAGTCGTCGGCCTTGGGCTGCTGCAGCATCATCCACATGGCCTCCACGTAGTCGCCGGCGAAGCCCCAGTCGCGCTGCGCGTCAAGGTTGCCCATGTAGAGCTTCTTCTGCAGGCCGAGCTTGATGCGGCCGACCGCGCGGGTGATCTTGCGCGTGACGAAGGTCTCGCCGCGGCGCGGACTCTCGTGGTTGAAGAGGATCCCGCAGCTGGCGTGCATGCCGTAGCTCTCGCGGTAGTTCACCGTGATCCAGTGACCGAACATCTTCGCGCAGCCGTAGGGTGAGCGCGGATAGAACGGCGTGGTCTCGCGCTGCGGCACCTCCTGCACCAGGCCGAACATCTCGCTGGAACTGGCCTGGTAGAAGCGGATCGCGCGACCGCTGATCTCCTGGAAGGTGTGGCACGCCTCCAGCACGCGCAGCGTGCCGGTGGCCACGATGTCCGCGGTGTAGGTGGGCTGGTCGAAGCTCACGCGCACGTGGCTCTGCGCGCCGAGGTTGTAGACCTCGTCGGGCTCGACCTTGCGAAGCACCTCAAGCAGGCCGTTGCCGTCGGAGAGGTCGCCGTAGTGCAGCTTCAGGCGCGCGCCTGACTCGTGCGGATCCTTGTAGACGTGGTCGATACGGTCCGTGTTGAAGGTGCTGCTGCGGCGCACGATGCCGTGGACCTCGTAGCCCTTCGAGAGCAGGAATTCCGCCAGATAGCTGCCGTCCTGGCCGGTGACACCTGTGATCAATGCCTTCTTCATCGGGGGTGAAATCCTCGGGTTCCTCAAGCGTAGCCGAACAGCCGCGGCCAACCGCGCTACCTTCCATGACAGCCATGGGTTCTCCCCTCTCTGGCAAGCGGATCGTGGTCACCGGCGGCGCCGGCTTCCTCGGACAGGCCGTGTGCGAGCGTCTGCGCGCCCTCGGCGCCGGCGAGGTGCTCGTGCCGCGCCGTGCGCAGTTCGACCTGACCACCGAGTCCGCGGTCGAGCGGCTCTATCGCGAGATGAAGCCGCAGGTGATCCTGCATCTGGCGGCCGAGGTGGGCGGGATCGGCGCCAACATGGAGAATCCGGGCCGGTACTTCTTCGCCAACATGGCGATGGCGCTGCATCTGATCGAGGGGGCGCGCCGGCACGGCGTCGAGCGCTTCGTGCAGACCGGGACCATCTGCGCCTATCCCAAGTTCACGCCCGTGCCCTTCCGCGAGGACAACCTGTGGAACGGCTACCCCGAGGAGACCAACGCGCCCTACGGCGTCGCCAAGAAGGCTGCGCTGGTGATGCTGGACGCCTACCGGCACCAGTACGGTCTGAAGAGCGCGTACCTGCTGCCAGTGAACCTGTATGGCCCGCGCGACAACTTCGACCTTCGCACCTCGCACGTGATTCCGGCGCTGATCCGGAAGTGCGTCGAGGCGCGGCGCGCCGGGGCGGACCGCATCACCTGCTGGGGCACGGGCGCGGCGAGCCGTGAGTTCCTCTTCGTCGATGACGCCGCCGACGGACTCGTGCGCGCGGCCGAGGTGATGGACGACCCAGAACCGATCAATCTGGGCACCGGCATGGAGATCACGATCCGCAACCTGGTGACGCTGATCGCGCGCCTCTGCGAATTCCGTGGCGAGATCGTCTGGGACAGCTCCAAGCCCGATGGACAGCCACGTCGGTGCCTGGACACCGCGCGGGCGGAACGCCTGCTGGGCTGGCGCGCGCGGGTCGGCTTCGAAGAGGGATTGCGGCGGACGATCAGCTGGTTCGAGGCGCAAGGGTCGTGAGTGGTGCGGGCTCGAATTCCAGCACCGCAAGCATCCTCGTGACCGGCGGCACCGGCTTCATCGGTAGTCACATCGCCGTCGAGTTGGCGCACGCCGGTCTGCGGCCAGTGCTGTACGACAATCTGTGCAACAGCAAGGCGTCGGTGGTCGATCACCTCGCCACGATCATCGGCAAGCCGGTCGACTTCGTGCAGGGGGACATCCGCGACGGCGACCTGATGCGTCGCACGCTGCGCGAGCAGCACGTCACCGCCGTGATCCATCTTGCGGCCCTGAAGTCCGTCGGTGAGTCGATCCAGGAACCCGAGCGGTATCACGAGTGGAACGTCGGTGGAAGTCAGTCGCTCATCGACGCGATGCAATCGACCGGTGTTCGGCACCTTGTGTTCAGCTCCTCCGCGGCCGTCTACGGAGTCCCCGAACGCGTGCCTGTGTCCGAGGACCACCCCTGCGCACCAACGCATCCCTATGGTCATACCAAGCTTGCCGTGGAGAGCCTGCTCAAGACGCGTGCGGCATCGGACGCCTCGTGGCACATCGTGATGCTTCGCTATTTCAACCCGGTCGGTGCGCACGACAGTGGCCTGATCGGCGAGGATCCGAGCAACGCTCCGGACAATCTGATGCCCCTCGTGATGTCAGCTGCGGCAGGTATGACCGAACTGCAGGTGTGGGGCACCGACTACCCGACGCCTGATGGTTCGGGCGTGCGCGACTTCATCCATGTGTGTGATCTGGCGGCAGGGCATGTTGCCGCCCTGCGCCACTTGGATGGAATGCGTTGCGAGGCCATCAACCTTGGAACGGGCCGCGGAATCAGCGTGCTCGAGCTGGTACAGACATTCGAGCGCGTGAACGGCGTCCGTGTCCCACTCGTGCTTCGGGGTCGGCGCGACGGTGATGTCGCGATCTCCTGCGCGAGTGTAGGGAGGGCTTTTGAGCGCCTTGGCTGGCGCATCCAGCGCACCCTTGAGGACATGTGCCGCGACGCGTGGCGGTGGCAGAACTCGGTCGCCGCCCGGCAGGCCCGGGGCTGAATCCCTGCGGGTCATTCCGGGCTCACGCCCCCCTATTCCGTCAGGATTCCAACTTTCAGGTTGGAGGCGGCCCGCATCCGGGGTACGGTTCGGAGCCCATGACGGTCCTTGCCACCCTTTCGCTGCTCTCGGCCGCTTCTGCGGTCCAGATGGCCTCCAGCCCGATCGAGCGGATCGTGGACCGCATCTTCATCGACGCGAGTCTGGTCGCCATGGAAGGGGCGCCGCTGCCGGCGCCGCTGACCCCGCCGGGATGCGAGCGCTTGCTGTTGGCGAACCTGCAGGAGGACGCAGGTGGCTGGACCACGGCGCGCTTCACGGGTGACACCGCCGAGGCCGGTTCGGGTGTGCTGGTGTGGCGCGGCCAAGGCGAGGACGTCGGAGGCATGTTGCTTGGCGACGATGGTCGTCGCTGGCGGATCGTCTCGATGGAAGATGGTGGCTCACGACTTGAGATGGTCGAAGCCGATCGCCTGCCGCCCTGCGCCGACCTGCCTGCACCGCCCGCACTTCGGGCGAACGCGCCTGCGCAACTGGCGGCCTGCGACGACGGAAAGCCTATCGATGTGCTGGTGCTCTACACCGCCGGAGCCCGCGCCCAAGCCGGCAGCAAGACGGCGATCGAGGGACAGATCACCGCGGCCATCGCCGCCGCGAACACCGCCTACGCGAACAGCCAGATCACCACCCGACTGAATCTGGTGCTGCAGATGGAGACCGACTACACCAGCAGCGACTTCGGCACCGATCTGTGGCGGCTTGCGAACCCGACCGATGGGTTCATCGACTGGGTGCACCAGTTGCGCGACACTGCCGGGGCCGACATGGTGGCCCTGATCCGCACCGACGGCGAGTACTGTGGGATCGCATACCTGATGTACAGCAACGGCCCGGAGTCGGATGACATCCCCTTCAGCGTCACGGCCTACTCGTGTCTTGCGAACCAGACGCTCGCCCATGAGCTGGGGCACAACATGGGCTGCTGCCATGCCTTGGGCGATGGCGGCGGCTGCACCGGCGGTGGCATCTGGCCGTGGAGCGTGGGCTGGCGCTTCAACGGCAACAGCGGTGCACAGTTCCGAACCGTGATGGCCTATGCGCCGGGCAATCGCATCGACAACTTCAGCAATCCCGCCGTGCGCTATGACGGTCGACCCACCGGTGTGACCATTGGACAGGGAAACCAGGCCGACAACGCTTCCACGATCAACGCGACGGCGCCGACCATCACGAACTTCCGTTGCTCGCGCGGACCGCTGGTGCAGGCGGACTGTGACGCGAGCGGCACGCTGGACATTCTGGACATCGCACTCGGAGTCGGCAGCGACTGCGACGTCGACGGTCGACTCGATCAGTGCACGCTTTCCGCGACGTTGTCATGCTCCACGCCTGCGGCGAACGCCTTCTCGGTGTCGGGTCTCATGGTGTCGCAGCGCAACACGCAGCCTGCCACCCTTGACTTCACGGGCCTTGCAGTGGACATCGGACCGAATCTTGCCGTCGTCGGTGCGCCCGGCGATGACGACCGCGCGAGCTTCGCGGGCCGCGTGACGGTGCTGGATCGCACCGCGGACACGTGGACACCGGCCGCGACCCTTTACTCGCCAACACCCGTCGCAAGTGGTCAGTTTGGTGACGCGATCGCGGAGGACCGGGATCACGTGATCATCGGAGAGCCTGGCGCGAAGGTCGGCACGCAGGTGATCGGTCGTGCGCACGTGTTCCAGCGCAGTGGCGCCGGGTGGTCGCTGCTGCAGACGCTTGAATGCCCCGAGCCCACGGTTGGAGATCTGTTCGGTGACCGCGTGGCCGCTCGCGATGGGGTGCTGGTCGTCGGCGCGCGCGGTCATCGGCCAAGCGGCGTCGCCGGCGCCGGCGCCGTCTTCGTGTACCGGCGTGCGGCAAGTGGCTACGAGTTCGTGCAGAAGCTCACGGCCTCCACGCCTCAGGCACAGGCGCTGTTCGGTGTGATCCTGGCGATGGACGATCAGCGGATCGTCGTGGGCAGTTCGTTCGAAACGGTGAACGGTGCTTCGGTGGGTGCCGTGTACGTGTTCACCAAGCAGGATGGTGTCTGGGCGCTTGAGACACGGCTGCAGGGAACGGTGACCGGCGCTCGCTTCGGTGGCAGTGTTGCGGTGTCCGGAGAGTGGATCGCCGTCGGCGCTCCCTCCGATTCGATCGCCGGCTACGAAGCGGGCGCATTCCACGTCTTCCGCCGCCTGGACGGGACCTGGCTTCTGCAAGACACGGTCCGACCCGAGGCCGGCGCGCAGAACACGCGTCTTGGATTCGGCCTTGCGCTCGAGGGCTCGCGCATGCTGGTGAGCACCCGACCCGACTCCTCAAGCACCGGATCGACCGAACTCTGGACCGAATCCGGTGGGATCTGGAGCCGACAGGGAACGATCTACTCGGGCAACGTGCCGGCGATCCGTCGAGACCTGGCGATCGTCGGCGCTCCCTACGCCGACGAGGGTGCCGTGGATTCCGGTGCAGCGCGCCTGATCACGTGGAACGCGGACTGCAACGCCAACGGCGTGCCGGATCGTTGCGACATCGACTCGGGAACCGAAAGCGACGTGAACTCGGACGGCATTCCGGACTCGTGCGGTGGGCTTGTCTACGACCTCGATGGAAATGGCACGGTCGACTTCGGCGACGTGAGCATCATGCTGATCGAGACCGGTGTCTGCCCTTCGCCCTGCCCTGCCGATCTCTCAGGTGACGGCGTGGTCGACTCCGTCGACATCGCGCTGCTGATCCTGCATTTCGGGTAAAACCGGCGCATGCTGCCGTTCGCGCTGGCCGCAAGCCTCGTTGTCGCGCCCCTGCAGTCCTCCACCGAGGCGAAGGAGCCGCCGCATGACCCGGAGGGCATCGTGCTGCCGGACGGTTTCCGCTGGGATGAATGGGCGCGCGAACCGCTGGTGCCGGATCCGGTGGCGTTCACGGTGCTTCCCGATGGATCGCTGCTGGTGTGCGAAAGCGAGCGTCAGGAGCGCGGCGTCGAGGACAACCGCTACAACGCTTGGTGGCTGCTCGAGGATCTTGCCGCGCGCACCACCGAAGATCGTCTCGCGATCTATCGCCGCTGGGAAGGCAAGAAGGAAGGCGGCATGGCGTGGTACTCACGCTGGGCCGATCGCGTGCGGCGCCTGCGCGACACCGACGCCGACGGCAAGGCGGACGAGTCGACGAATCTCTCCGGCGACTTGCGGGAGCCGCTCGATGGCACCGTGGCCGGCGTGCTTGCGGTGGACGATGCGATCTGGGTGACCTGCATTCCGCACGTGTGGCGCTTCGTGGATCGCGATGGTGACGGTGTGGCCGAGGTCCGCGAGAAGCTCTTCAGCGGCTTCGGTGTCCGCACCAGCCTGCGTGGCCACGACATGCACGGTCTGGTGCAGGGACCCGACGGACGCATCTACTGGTCGATCGGCGACCGCGGCTACGCGGTGCGCACGCGTGAAGGCGCCACGCTCGCGGATCCGGGCTCGGGCGCGGTGTTTCGTTGCGAGCCCGACGGATCCGATCTTGAGGTGTTCCATCGCGGGCTTCGCAATCCGCAGGAGCTCGCGTTCAACGACCTCGGTGACCTGTTCACCGTGGACAACAACTCCGACGGCGGCGACAAGGCGCGCGTGGTGTTCGTGGCCGAAGGTGGCGAGTCCGGCTGGGAGATGCCGTTCCAGACGCTCGAGGATCCGAACAAGCGCGGCCCGTGGGAGCAGGAGCACCTCTGGCATGTCCACGACGCGAATGACGCGGTGCAGGCCGCATGGATCACGCCACCGGTGGCGCACCTGACCGACGGACCCTCGGGGCTCGCGGCCTATCCGGGCACGGGGTTCCCGAAGTCGTTCGACGGCACCTTCCTGATCTGCGACTTCCTGGGCGGCGACGCATACAGCCAGGTCTGGCGATTCGGCGTGCGCCCGTCGGGCGCTGGCTACGAGCTGGTGGATCCGGAGATCTTCATCAAGTCGATCCTGCCGACGGACGTGGAGTTCGCGCCCGATGGCCACCTGTACGCGAGCGACTGGTGGAACGGCTGGCAGAGCGACGGCAAGGGGCGCATCTATCGCGTGTGGCATCCGGAGTCGCTGTTCAAGCCGGCGGCACAGGAGGCGATCCGCGTGCTGCGCGAGGGCTTCCGCCAGCGCACGACCGACGCGCTGCTCTCGATGCTGGACCATGACGATCGCAGACTTCGTCAGGGCGCGCATCTGGAGCTGGCGGCACGCGGGAACCGAAGCGTGGAATCGCTCGCGGCGCTCATGCGCGATCCATCGGCACGCCAGCGGCCTCAGATGCACGCGCTGTGGGCGCTTCAGATCATCGCGCGAAGACAGATCGGCTCGCCCGCGGCGAAGACGGCGTGTGACGCGCTGATCGCGCTGTGTGCATGTGTGGACGAGGAGATCCGTGCGCAGGCTGCGCGCGCGATCGGGGACGCCGGATGCAAGACGGGTCTGGAGGCCGTGCGGGGCCTGATGACCGATTCATCGTCGCGCGTGCGCGCTTTCGCGTGCGGCGCGCTTGGGCAGTTGCACGACACTGGCTCGCTCGCAGAACTCACCGCGGTGCTCTGGGAGAACGAGAACACGGATCCTTGGCTTCGCCATGCGGCCGCAACCGCGCTGGCCCGGATCGGCGATCGTGCCAAGCTGCAGGCGCTTGCCGCCGACAACTTCCAGCAGGTTCGTCTGGGTGCGGCGATCGCCATGCGGCAGCTTCGAGATCCCGCCATCGAGCGGCTGCTCTTCGATCCGGATCCGGCCGTGGCGCTCGAGGCCGCGCGCGCGATCCATGACCATCCCATTCCCGAAGCCATGCCCGCGCTCGCGCTGCTTGGCGATCGCTTCATCGACACCGCATCCGCCGCCGAGGCCGGTGCCTTCACGGCCGACGATGCACGCACGCTTCCGCTGCTGCGACGCGTGATTTCGGCGAACTTGAGTTCGCTGGATCCGGGTGCACCGGCACGCCTGGCGGGTCTTGCGCAGAGTCCGTGCATCCCACCGGCAGCCCGTCTGCTCGCCATGCAGGCGCTTCAGGCATGGTCGGCACCCGGGCCGCGCGATCCGGTGCTCGGTCGAATCCGAACCACGGACGCGACCACGCGCGACATCGACGCGTGGAAGCGCACGCTTGCCACGCGACTGTCCGCACTTGCGCAACGCGCACCCGATGAACCCGTGCGCGCGCTCGCGCGCGAGCTTGCGGTGAAGGCGGGCGTGGCGCTCGATCCTGCCGCGGCCTTGCGCACGGCGCTCGATCCCACCGCACCTGCAAGCGAGCGCATCGCGTGCCTTGCGCAACTGGAAGCCGATGGCGGTGCACCGTTGAAGGAAGCGATCGCCGGCTTGCAGACCGCCAAGGAAGCCGAGGTGCGGGCGGCCACCGCGACGGTGCTGGCCCGCACGAACCCAGAGGCCGCACTTCCCATCCTGCTTGCGGGCGTGACATCGAGCGATCGCGTCGAACGACAGTCCGCTGTTCGTGCACTGGCCACGGTGCGATCGCCACAGGGCGATGCGGAGATGGTCCGCCTCGCTTCAGCGCTTCGTGACGGAACGCTGGAGCCCGTACTACAACTTGATGTCGCCGAGGCGGCTGAGGCGGTGGCCGCATGCCGGCCGATCCTTGAGGCTTGGCGCGCGAAGGTCGCCTCCACGGATCCGCTCGCCGCGTCGCTGATCTCGCTCGAGGGCGGTGATGTCGAGCGTGGTCGCCGCATCGTGACAGGACACGTCGGCGCACAGTGCCTTCGCTGTCACGCGTTGGGTGGTGGCGGTGGTCACGCGGGCCCAAGCCTGGAGGGTGTCGCGAATCGACATGATCGCCGCGGATTGCTTGAGAGTCTCGTGAATCCGAGCGCAAAGCTCGCCGCGGGTTTCGGTCCGACCAGTGCCATGCCCACCATGAACGCCCTGCTCACGCCGCGCGAGATCCGCGATGTGGTGGCGTATCTGTCCACGCTGCGCTGACGCTCAGCGGTGAAAGATCACGACCAGCGTGCGCTCCACGTCGCCGGCGCCGCCCGGAGGACTCGCCTCCAGTCGCAGGGTGCTGCTCGAATCACGACCCATCTGCCCGGTCAGGTTCCAGCCTGCACGACCTGAACTCCACGTGATCGATCCTTCGAACACGCCGGTCTGCGAGACACGCCCCTTCAGCACGGCACCCACGGCCTGATTCCACTCGGCGGAACGGAATGCGTCGTCGCGCAACACGCCGTCCAGAGAACCGTCTGGCTGGACTCGCACCGTGCCGATGCCACGATCCACGCCACCGTCGTACCAATCCACGGACCAGCTGCCAACGCAGGCTGGGAGACCTGCGGGGGCCACTCGCGAGGAGGCGAGACCGCTGCAGGCATGCAGTGAAAGAAGCCACGCCAGCGCGACGGCCCGATGAAGACGCCTCAAGCCTGCACCGCCATCTGGCCACCGTCGACGGGGATCATCGCGCCATTCACGAAGGCCGCGGCGGGCGTGCACAGGAACGCGACCACCTCGGCGATCTCCTCGGGCTGTCCGAGCCTTCCTGCTGGAATGCGGGCGATCGCTTCGCGCTCCACGTCCGCGACCGTGGTGCCTGCGCGCGCCGCGCGTCCCTGGAAGATCGCGTCCAGCCGACCCGTCTTGGTGGATCCCGGCATGACCATGTTGGCCGTGATGCCGAAGCGACCCAACTCGCCCGCGATCGTGCGCACCCAGTTCGACATGGCGGCCCGGATCACGTTGCTCACGCCAAGACCCCGGATCGGCGCGATCACGCTGGTGCTGGTCACGGCGACCACGCGACCGAATCCCACCGCGCGCATGCCGGGCGCGAGCGCCTGCAGAACGCCATGTGCACTGGAGACATGCTGCCGCAGCGCGCGCTCGATGTCGCCTGCGGGAGCATCCACCAGGAATCCGGGGGCTGGCCCACCCGAATTCACCACCAGCATGTGGATGGGGCCCAGGCGCGCCACCAGCGCGTCCGCCGCGCGCTCCATCGCCGCTGCATCGGCGTGATCCTGCAGCAGCACCTCATGGGAACCATGCTCCACGGCTGGAAGTTCGCCAAGAACCTTCGCCAGGCCCTCGTCATTCCGACCTGACAGGATCACGCGCGCGCCGCGAGCGGCCAGCGCCATCGCGATGGCGCGACCGATGCCCTGCGAGGCTCCACCGACAAGTGCCGTGCGACCGTGGAGTGCATGCGAGACGCTCATGCGCAAAAGGTAGCCCCATTCGGCCCTACCATGTCTCCATGGCTGGCAGCCCCATCCGACCTCAAGAAGCCGTCCGTCGCGTGCTGCCGCTTCCACCATCTCGGCGTTCCGAAGCGCTGCGCCGCATGCTGCGCGACGATCCCGCCACGCTTCGCCGTGCGCTCGACATGCTGCCGACCGCAGGCATGGCACCGGTCGGCGCGCTTGAGGCGGTCGAGCCCAAGGCGGTGCCGGTGCGAATCGGCGCGTTCGAGCTTCGAAGCGTGCTTGGCGAGGGAGGCTTCGGCATCGTGTGGCTCGCCACCCAGTCGAAACCACTGGAACGCTCCGTGGCCCTCAAGGTGCTGCGTCCGGACCGCATCGATCCATCCAGCCGCGCACGATTCGACATGGAGCGCAGGCTGCTCGCACTCCTCGATCATCCGTCACTGGTGAAGGTCTTTGATGCAGGCGAGACCGACGACGGTCGGCCATGGTTCACGATGGAGCTCGCACAGGGCGCGCCGATCACCGACGCCGCCGATGCAGCGCGTCTTGGCATCGACGAACGGCTTCGCCTGGCCGCGCAGATCGCGCGCGCCGTTCACCATGCACACACGCACGGCCTGGTGCACCGCGATCTGAAGCCCTCCAACATCCTGCTCTCGATTGACGGCGATCAGCTGCAGGTGAAGGTGATCGACTTCGGCGTGGCGCACGCCGTGTTCGAGCCCACCGATCCGGATCAGCGCGCGGGCACCCTGATTGGCACACCCGACTATCTCGCACCGGAACTCGCTCAGCTGCACACGGTCGCCCCAGATGTCCGGACCGACGTCTTCGCGATGGGCGTCGTGCTGCGACGCCTGCTCTCGGGCAACGATCCATCCGATCGACGCGCGAGTGCCAGCGCTTCACTGCTGCTGCTCGACGCCGCGCACCAGCGCCGCATCGCCCAGGATCGCGGGGAATCCGTAAGCTCCCTGCGCTATCGACTTGAAGGAGACATCGACGCGATCGTGACGCGATGCGTCGCCGACGATCCACGCCTGCGCTACGCCACCGCGCTGGAACTGGCCCAGGACATCGATCACCACCTGGCCGGTCAGGCCGTGAACGCGCGGGGCGAGTCGTTCGCGTATCGCAGCATCGTCGCCGCGCGACAGAACCGACGATCGATCGCCGTCGGTGCGCTGATCGCGATGGTCGCGTCGATCGGCATCGGCTGGGCTCTGCATGAGCGAACGCTCGCGCTGATCGCGCGTGACGAAGCGGAGTTGAGCGCTCGGCGGCTCCAGCAGACGAACGCCTATGTGCTCGATCTGCTGATGGAGATCACGTCGGCCCCCGGCATGAAGCCGCGCGCGGCGTCCGATCTGCTTCAGGAGGCGAGCCGTCTCGCGGGACTTCGACTCGCCAGCGATCAGGTGCAGGAGGCGCGTGTGCGTCTGGCGATCGGCCGTCTGTTCAAGCAGCTCAAGCAGGATGAACAGGCAAGCCGGGAATTCATGCGGGTCTCACAGCTGACCGTCGCGCAGTCGAACGCGCACGAATTTGAATCGCTCCACCTTGACCACGCCGAATCGCTCCGGGCCATGGGGCAGACCGCCGAGGCCCTGCAGAAGTTGAGTCTGGCGCATCAAGGTGCGCTGGCCCAGGTTCCCGAGGACCACGACGATCTAGCGGCCGTCCTGCTGCTCCGTGCCGAGATCGCCTGCGCGCGGCAAGATCAAGCCGAAGCGACGGCACTCGCCACCGAGGTGCGTGAAGTGTTGCGGCAGGCTCCCATCGAACGGCGCGATCTGGTCGAACGCCTGAACGCGCTCGCACCCTGCATCCAGAAGTGACGGAGACGGCCCAGCGTCGGACCGGGCGTCGTCACCTGATACAACCTCAACCATGGCTTCCGCGAGATCCGATCCCCTGCGTCTGCAACGCGCCTCCGGACCCGCTTGCCAGGATCTCGTCCTGAAGTCCGCCGGTACACGCACCATTGGCCGCGGCTCCGACTCCGACCAGACGCTTGATGACGCCGGCGTCTCGCGCCACCACGCACAGGTCGACTTCGACGGCTCCCACGCCAGCATCATCGATCTCGGAAGCACCCACGGCACGCTGCTGAATGGTGCACGCCTGGAGCCGAACGAGCCCATGCCGCTGCACGACCGCGATCTCGTCACGATCGGTCCGTGGACGTTCGTCGCGCGCGTGCTCGAAGGCGAGCCCGAGACACATGTGGTGCCGCCCGCGCCGCCCGCCGAACCTGCGACCGCGAGGGATCCCTACAAGACGCGCGCCAGCGTGCTGCTGCGGCTGCGCGCCAACGGCACGCTTGATCGCCAGGTCGGCTGGAACGACTTCGCGCGCATCTACGGTCCGGTCATCGCCGGATTTGCGCGCAACGCGGGCGTGTCGACCGAGGAAGTGGATGACGTGCTGCAGGACGTCATGCTCGGCTTCTTCCGCCAGTCGCAGCATTTCGAGTATGACCCGACACGTGGCCGCTTCCGTGGTTATCTGAAGACGGTCACACTGAACTCGATCCGCGATCGGCATCGCCGCAAGCGACCGAAGGTTGGCTTGCCCGAGCACTTCGAACCCTCCGAGAACGACGAAGCCCTGCACGCAACATGGGATCACGAGTGGACGCAGCACCTGTTGCGCCGCGCGATGGAGAAGGTCAAGGCGACCGTGCAGGCGAAGACCCTTGAGGCCTTCGAGCGCTACGGGGTGCGCGGCGAACCCGCGGAAAGCGTCTCCAAGTCGCTCGGCATGAGCGAGGCCAGCATCCGCCACGCGAAGATGCGTATCATGCATCAGCTGCGCGAGGAAATTCAACACCTTCGTGACGAGGAGGGCTGACGCGTGGGCGACCTTCGCGACAATTTCCAAGACGATCCTGAGCACAAGCGGCTTGAGGAGGACCAGATCGACCGCCGCTGGCGCCGATGGGGCCCGTGGCTCAGCGATCGCCAGTGGGGCACCGTGCGCGAGGACTACTCCGCCGACGGCAACGCGTGGAAGTACCTCACACACGACATGGCGCGCAGCCGCGCGTACCGCTGGGGCGAGGACGGACTTGCCGGTTTCTGCGACGACAAGCAGCGCCTCTGCCTTGGACTTGCGCTCTGGAACGGCAAGGATCCGATCCTGAAAGAGCGTCTGTTCGGCCTCGACAACGCGGAAGGAAACCATGGCGAGGATGTGAAGGAGCTCTACTGGCATCAGGACGCGTTGCCCAGCGGCGCCTATCTGCGCTTCCTCTACAAGTATCCCCAGCGCCCTTTCCCCTACGACGAACTGGTGCGCGTGAACGCGCAGCGCAGCCGCCAGGAGCCCGAGTACGAACTGCTCGACACCGAGGCGATGTCCGACGACCGCCACTTCGATGTCACGGTCGAATGGGCGAAGGCCGATCCCACGGACATCCTCTGGCGCGTCACTGTGCGCAACAACGGCCCCGACGCGGCACCGATCACGCTGCTCATGCAGTCATGGTTCCGCAACACCTGGTCGTGGGAGGTCGACGCCCCGCGTCCCACGCTTCGCATGGTCTCGCGCAACACCATGCGCGCCAGCCATGAGAAGCTCGGCGAGCTCGAGATCGCCTGCGATGGCTTCGACAAGGCGCTTTTCTGTGACAATGACACCAATCAGCAGCGCTGCTTTGGCAGGCCGAATCCGGGTGGCATGCATCCGAAGGACTCCTTCCATGAGGCCGTCGTGCACGACCGCTTTTCCTCGCTGCCACCGCTCGAGGAGGGCACCAAGGCCGCGTTCATGAAGGTCTTCACGATTCCAGCCGGCGGTACCGTGACCATGCGCGTGCGCATGCGGCCCTTCAGCGCGAAGGGTGAAGCATTCACCGGCTTCGACGAACTCATCGCGCAGCGTGGCCGCGAGGCCGATGCCTTCTACGCCCTCGTACGCCGCCCCAACGCCACCGACGAGCAGGCGCTCGTGCAGCGCCGCGCCCTCGCGGGCCTGCTGTGGAACTACCAGTGGTACCAGTTCGACGTGCATCGCTGGCTCGTCGGTGACCCCACGCAGCCCGCGCCGCCGCCCGAGCGACTCGAAGGCCGCAACAGCCGCTGGCATCACATGGATGCCGAGGCCGTGCTCAGCATGCCGGACAAGTGGGAGTACCCATGGTTCGCACACTGGGATCTGGCGTTCCAGGCGGTGGCCACCGCGGCGGTCGACATCGATCGCGCGAAGCGGCAGATCTGGCAGATCGTGCAGCCGTGGATGCAGCACCCCGAGGGTCAGATGCCCGCGTACGAGTGGGCGCTGAACGACGTGAATCCGCCCACGCTCGCGTGGGCCGCGTACCGCATCTTTCAGATCGAGCGCCTGCGCTTCGGCCGCGAGGATCACGACTTCCTCGCGGAGATCGTGCACAAGCTGCTGCTGGACTTCACCTGGTGGGTGAACCGCAAGGACGCCGACGGCCGAAACATCTTCGAAGGCGGCTTCCTCGGTCTCGACAACATCGGCATCTTTGACCGCAGCCGCCCGCTGCCCACCGGCGGCGTGATCAAGCAGTCAGACGGAACCGCGTGGGTCGCGAAGTACTGCCTTGATCTCATGCGCATGTGCCTGGAGCTGGCCGACGCGGGCCGCCCCTACGCCAGCCTGGTCGAGAAGTGCTTCGAGCACTTCCTGCAGATCGCCAAGGCCACCACGAATCTCGGAGGCCGTGGCATCGACTTGTGGGACGAAGAGGATCAGTTCTTCTACGACCAGCTCGTGCTGCCCAACGGTCGCACCGTGCCGCTGAAGGTGAAGAGCTTCGTCGGTCTCGTGCCGCTGTTTGCCTGCACGGTCATCGACGAGCACGACCTGAAGTGCCAGCCGAAGCTCGATCGCCGACTGCAGTGGTTCCTCGATCGGCGCCCTGACCTGGGCAAGCTCATCTCGCGCTGGAGCGTGGAGGGCGTGGGCCAGCGTCGCCTGCTCAGTCTGCTGCGAGGTCATCGCATGAAGGCGCTGCTGCAGCGCGCGCTCGATCCGCAGCAGTTCCTCGCGCCACACGGCATCCGCAGCGTCAGCCTGGAGCACCGCGACAATCCCTATCGCCTCACGCTCGGTGACCAGCACTGGGAACTGAAGTACACGCCCGGCGAGAGCGACACCGGCAGCTTCGGCGGCAACTCGAACTGGCGCGGACCTGTGTGGTTCCCGATGAACTTCCTGCTCATCGAGGCACTCTGCCGCTTCCACAGCTACTACGGTGACGACTTCACCGTGGAGTGCCCCACCGGTAGCGGGCAGTTCATGAATCTTCTGCAGGTGGCGGAATTCCTCAGCGACCGTCTCGCCAGCGTGCTGTTGCCAGGCCCCGACGGCGTGCGTCCGGCGAACCGTCATGCGCCGCGTCTGGACAAGGACCCGCTTTTCGCGGGCAATCCGCTCTTCTACGAGTACTTCCACGGCGACGACGGCCATGGTCTCGGCGCAAGCCACCAGACCGGCTGGACCGCGCTCGCGGCGATCCTGCTTGGACGAGCGCGCACGCGCTCGGTGCTGCGATACCTGAAGTGATGTGCTCGTCGGTTACGCTCGCAGCATGCGCGTCGCACGAACCATAGCCCCTGCCTTGTTCGCCTCCGCCTCGATCACCGCCGCGTTCCTGATCGCGCCAGCCGCCGATGGCTCACGCGAGCAGGACGCCCCACAGGGTGCCTCGCCGCAGCTGCTGAAGGCGGAACAGGCTCGCGAACTGCTTGGGGCCGTGATCGGCGTGTGGGACATGCAGGGACAGTCGATCGGTGCGGACGGCCAACCGGAGTTCACGCTGCGCGGCCGCTGCGTGTGGCAGTGGGCCATGAATGGCGCCTTCGCGATCGGCGACACGCTGCTCTCCAACGGCTCGGCCGTGCTGCAAGAGATCGACTGCCTGGGCTTCAACGACGCGGGCGGCACCTTCCAGCGCACTGTGATGACCGATCATGACAGCGCGATGATCTGGCAACAGGGCTCGTGGGATCAAGGCTCGCGCACCTTCACCATGCAGTCGGTGGGTGCCATCCCGACCGCACAAGGCGGCAAGCGAAAGGTCACCACTGTGGTCGATCTCTCGAAGCCTGACGCAATGGTGTGGACCACCACCTACGCGGAGGCCGGGCAGAAGGTCGGCACGTTCCGCATCAGCTGCACCCGCGCGCAGCAAGGCGAGCGCGAGTCCGACGTGATCCCAGGACTACCCTCGCAACCGCCGATGGCACCCGCCGGGGGTGTCGACCAGTCCGGTCTTCAGGACCAGCTCAACCAGATGGTCGCCAACCAGAGGCAACTGCAAGGACAGATCGAGGACTGGAAAAAGAAGGTGAAGGACGCGCAGTCCTCGATGGACCAGCTCACGACTCCCTGAACGCCACGGGCGCATCCGTACACTGCGTCCGTGCCGATCACTGACCCGCGATTCCCCAATCTCCGCGTGTTCGAGCACGCGCTGATCCAGCACAAGCTCACGCTGCTTCGTGACGCGCGGACCAACAGCGAGGACTTCCGCGCGCTCCTGAACGAGATCGCGGGCCTGATGGTGTTCGAGGTCTCGCGCAACTTTCCGACCCGCGCGCTCATGGTGCAGACTCCGCTTGAATCCTGCGAGGGCCGCACCCTTTCAAGACCCGTCACGCTTGCGCCGATTCTCCGCGCGGGCTTGGGCATGACCGACGGCATTCTGCGCCTCTTTCCCGAGGCGCGCGTGGGTCACATCGGAATCCAGCGTGACGAGCAGAGCCGTGCACCAATCAACTACTACACACGCTTTCCGACGGACGTCGCCAATGGTCCTGTGCTGGTGGTGGATCCGATGCTGGCGACCGGCGGCAGCGCCGCTCACGCGATCGATCACCTGAAGCGCCTCGGCTGCCGTGATCTGCAGATGGTGTGCCTGGTCGCGGCGCCTGAGGGGGTGCAACGACTGCTGCAGCGACATCCGGAGGTGCCCGTCTTCGCGGCAGCGCTCGACCGCCAGCTCGATGAAAATGCCTACATCCGCCCAGGTCTCGGTGACGCGGGCGACCGCATCTTCGGCACGGTCGGCGCCTGATGAAGCGCCGCGCGAAGGTCTCGGGGGCCACCAACTTGCGTGATCGCGTGCCCATCGCCGGCGCGCGCGCTATGCGCGCCGAAGCGCGCACGCTCATGGCCTCGGACATTCGACTCTTGGGCGACCGCGCGAAGCGCCACGAACCGCAATCCCCGCGGGAATCTCTGGCGTTCGCCACGGTGGATCCGCCAACCAGCCTGATCGTAGGTGACTGCCGCGACATCCTGCCACGTCTTCCCGAGCGCGGTTCCATCGATCTGGTGTTCGCGGATCCGCCCTTCAACCGCGGCGTTCGATACGACCGCTGGAGCGACGATCTGTCGCGTGAGGCCTACGAGCGCTTCACCTTCGACTGGATGGATGCATGCATCGACACGCTCTCTCGCCGGGGCAGCATGTGGATCAATGTGCCCGACGAGATCGCCGCCGAGGTGGTGCTGCACGGCAAGCGACGCGGCCTGCACCTGATGAACTGGTGCATCTGGCATTTCCGATTCGGGGCGCATCGCCGCACGGGCTTCATCGAGAGCAAGACGCATGCGCTTTGCCTTGTCCGCGATCCGATCCGCCGCATATGGAATCCCGATCCCATCCTGGAGCCGTCGGACCGCTCCACGGTGTACGAGGACAAACGAAGTCGGTCGAAACCCGGCCGAAGCACCCTGCGCGTTCCACTTGACGTCTGGTACGGACCTTTCTGGGGCCGCATCCACGGCAAGAGCCGCGAACGCCGCGCGAGCCATCACAATCAACTGCCCGAGGCCTATTTGGAGCGAGTCATCCTGGCTTCCAGCGATCCAGGCAGCTTGGTGCTGGACCCATTCTGCGGAAGCGGAACCACCTCGACCGTGGCGCGTGCGTACGGAAGGCCATCGATTTCGATTGAAATCTCGTCAGCCACGGCACGGCACGCCTGGGACAGGATCAACAAGACCGGAATGGTGGAAATGGGGCGCGCAGCGGGTAAGAGTCGCGGGCGCAAGCAGTGCTGATACTTATTGGACTTACGACTTCTTACGCGATCTTAGGCTCTTCCATGTGGCAACCAGGGCATATCTTGAATCCCCGAGAGCCTGTTTGAGAGTCTTGCCATCGCGAAGAGCAGGTCGCTGACCCTGTTTATATACTGAAGCAAGGGCTCGCCAACCGGTTCTGTGTGGGCCAGACCCACGATCACGCGCTCTGCTCGCCGGCAAATCGTTCTGGCGAGATGAAGCCTGGCCGCCAGTTCCGATCCACCCGGCATCACGAAGTTCTGAAGCGGCTGGTTCTGACCGTCGATCTGATCGATCCAACCTTCGATCTCGGCGACGTGCGAATCGCCAATCCGAACAATTCGCGCCTCGTTCGTTGCGCCCTCGGGCGTGGCCAAGTCCGCGCCGATATCGAACATACGGCTCTGAATCTGCTTCAGGATTGATCCGATAACTTCAGTCTTGTCGCCTTCACACGTTGCTGCGATGCACAGACCAAGCACGGCGTTGAATTCGTCAACCGTGCCATAAGCCTCGATTCGAGGATGGTTTTTGCTGACACGCGCGCCGGAAAACAGGCCGGTGGTGCCATCGTCTCCGGACCGCGTGTAGAGCTTCGTCACGGGACCGTCTTCGGGCTGTGGCTCCCAACCGGATGCGAAAAGGTTGGCCTCGGATCGATCTTCTGCGATTGCTGCGCCCCGGCAGTCCCGATAGTCTTTTTCAGAATCACGTAGGGGGTCCACGAAACATCGCAGGATGGCCCCGCGAACACTTCCTAGCCTTCCCCGACCAGATTCCAAGACGCCCACTCGGCGCCACGGCGCCTCACCCCGACTTCCAGATACGCAGGAGACACCCCCCATGCCTCGCAAGGGCTTCACCATCATCGAGTTGCTCGTCGTCGTGGCCGTGATCGGCCTTCTGGTGGCAATCCTGCTGCCGGCGATTGGACGTGCGCGCGAGTCCGCACAGTCCACCCAGAGCCAGTCGAACCTGCGAAACATCGGGTCGGCCGCAGGGGTCTACGCGGTCGATTTCCAGGATCGCCAGTGGAGCCCGATCCCAGAGGAGTTCGGCAAACTGAATCCAATCAGTGACCCGGCTCAATGGAACCGTTGGGCGACGTCGCGCTGCTCCGGCCAGCTTCGACTTGGCAAGACCGCTTCAGGCGATCAGGGGTTCTTCGTTCCTCTCGCCGCACCGCCGCTCTGCCCGCCCGCGCAGGCTGGCGCCGATATCAAGAATCTGAATGCCTACTTCCCGTGCAGCTTCAGGAACAAAGACGGCAACTTCGGCTCGTTCCGATTGCTCAACGCGAGCAGCTTCAGCAAGTACGTCGGCGGCCGCTTCTACGACGACATCTTCTATGCGCCAAAGGACCTGCTGGTGCTGGACCAGATCGCGGCGCTCAAGGCGCAGTATCCGAACGACGGTGACTTCTTCGGAACCGCCAAGTCGGTGATCCTCAGCAGCTACTGCTGGAGCCCCGCCGCCATGTGGTCGCCGGATGTGCTTTCTTCCAAGACCGGATTCAATAACCCGATGGCGGCCCCGAGGACGGGAAGCGTCGCCGGTCTGTGGAGAACCCCGACCGCCAACCAAGCCCGATTCTCGGAGCTGAAGACGCGTGTGATCGAGCACAGCTGGCTGCAGAACAAGCCCAGTGCCATGATCGAGATGACCAGCGGTAAGTGGAATCTGCGCGGTGTCGTCAACCCGGATCAGATCTTCAGGTTCAATGGCCGAGAGGCGTTCCAGACCACCAACGGCGGCGATTCCACCAACGGCATGAAGCAGCCTTGGTGGTTCAACGAGGCGTCCATGTCGCTTCCGAACTCGCTGTTCTTCGACGGTCACGTCGGACCGATCGGCGTGCTCGAAGCGGTCGAGGCCAACAAGCGCGTGAAGGCCAAGAACACCACGGGGCCGCAGGGTTTCAACGGCATCTTCGCCGAGGCGGGTGTCGGCGACCTTGGCCCCTCGCCCTACCAGTACGGCTGCTACGACAACCAGGCCGCCGGCGGATGCTCCATGCACATCCTGACGGTCGACGGCATCGCTGGCCGCGACACGCTTGGCGCCCAGTGACCGCAAACCCTCCACTTCCCCACGACAAGACTCTTGCGAGACCTGACAATGCCTGATCGAACCCTCTCCGCTCAGACCTCCACCCTCCGCACCGGTCGCGGCTTCACCATCATCGAGCTCCTGGTGGTCGTCGCGATCATCGGCCTGCTCGTGGCGCTGCTGCTGCCGGCTATCGGCCGCGCGCGCGACTCGGCACTGACCTCGCAGAGCCTGGCCAACATGCGCAACCTCGCGGCCGGCGCCGGCATGTACGCCGCCGCGTGGAACGAGCGTCAGCTGGCCGGTCTCCAGGACGACTTCGCTAAGTACACCACTCGAATCGGGCAGGGATCCTGTGCCGACTATCAGAGGGCGACCGGCACGTGCCCGCCGTCGCTTGTGTGGGGCTGGGGTGGATATGACCAGCAGGACGTTGCGCCCTGTCTGAACACGCGCACCAAGGGCATCTGGGCGAACTGGATCTGTGACGCACGAAGCGTCGGTGGCCCTGCGCAGTGGGGCTGGAACGCGCCGTTCACCTTCGACGACTGGGTCGACGATCCGGGTCCGCAGTTCGGTGGCGGCATGTGGATCCAGACCAACTGCCGAAACTTCAACCAGTACGTCAGCGGCAAGTTCTACGACAAGGTCTTCTACTCGCCACGCGACAAGGTCTCTCTGGACCGCTCGCTGCGCGCCTTTGAAATCGGCGACGACTTCACCTATCTGTGCAGTGTGCCGACCGTTGCAGGCACCTTCGACGGGGTCGTGTGGAGCACCTACACTTTCAGCCCGGCGGGTCTCTCCTCCCCTGATGTCTTCTCATCCAAGAAAGGGTGCTTCAATTTTGGTGGGCCCCCAACCGCCGGCCTCTTCCGCACACCAAGTTTCTCGCAGGCGGCCTACCCCGAGCTGAAGACGATGCTCATGGAGCGTTGGTGGCTTCAGAACCGTGAAGGACCGGAGTTCAACCCCGGATTCTCGCAGAGGGCTCCGGCCAGAAGCCGTCTGGCTGGCGGCACGCCGTACATGTTCAACCAGTGCATCAACTCGGCACCCTGCACCGTCTTCTACGACGGTCACACGGCGACCACCAGTCCCTCGAGCAGCATGACCGAGCACGCGACCGTGGCCACCGGCAACATCAGTGCTGGTCTGCAGGAACCGGGTCTGTTCGCCCAGAACACGCTCAACAAGCTGACCGGCCCATGGGCAGGCTGGGGTGGCTATTTCACGGGACCAACCGGATCGTCGGGTGCCGAACAGTTCAACTACGACGAGGAAGTGAACACCAGCTACCACGTGTTCACGGTCGACGGCATCCTGGGCCGCGACTTCATCACGGCCAAGTGATCACGCGTCACGCCTGACACTCCGCGGCCCGCGCACCTCGCGCGGGCCGCGTTCGTTTTGCCTCCACGCATGCAGCGGCAACGCACCGCGCGACGATCCATGACAGGGCGTGTCAGCAAAGAGAAGGGGCCCGGCCTGAGCGTCCAGGCCGAGCCCCTGTCATGTCACGGATCGGATCGATGGATCAGAAGTCCATGTCCTCCATGCCACCGCCGGCTCCGGCGGGCATGGCGGGCTTGGCCTTCTTCTCCTTGATCTCGATGATGGCGCAGTCGGTGGTGAGCAGCAGACCGGCGATGCTCGCCGCGTTCTGCAGGGCCACGCGCTCCACCTTGGTCGGCACGATCACGCCGGCCTTCACCAGATCCTCGTACTCGCCGGTCAGGGCGTTGAAGCCGAAGTTGGTGTCACCCGACTCCTCGACCTTCTGCGCCACGATGGAGCCATCGAGGCCGCCGTTGGCCGCGATCTGCTTGATCGGGGCCGACAGCGCGCGCTTGATGATGTCCACGCCGACCTTCTCGTCGTCGTTGGAGAGGCTCTTGCCCAGGCGGTCAAGTGCCTTGCGGGCGCGGATCACGCTGACGCCGCCACCGGGAAGGATGCCTTCCTCGACGGCCGCGCGGCATGCGTGCAGCGCGTCCTCGACGCGCGCCTTCTTCTCCTTCATCTCGACCTCGGTCGCGGCGCCCACGTTGATCTGGGCCACGCCACCGGCGAGCTTCGCGAGACGCTCCTGCAGCTTCTCACGGTCGTAGTCGCTGCTGGTGTTGTCCATCTGGCCCTTGATCTGCTCGATGCGGCCCTGGATGTCCTTGGTCTTGCCGGCACCCTCGACGATCGTGGTGGCTTCCTTCGCCACGGTGATCTTCTTGGCGCGACCCAGCTGGGTCAGGGTCAGGTTCTCGAGCGTCACGCCGAGCTCCTCGAACACGGCCTCGCCGCCCACCAGCGTGGCGATGTCGCCAAGCATCTCCTTGCGGCGATCACCGAAGCCCGGTGCCTTCACGGCGCAGACCTTCAGCACGCCACGCAGCTTGTTCACCACCAGCGTGGCCAGCGCCTCGCCGTCGATGTCCTCGGCGATGATCAGCAGCGCCTTGCCGCTCTCGGCGATCTTGCCCAAGATCGGCAGCAGGTCCTTCGCCGAGCTGATCTTCTTCTCGTGCACCAACACGTAGGCGTCCTCGAGCACGGTCTCCATCGCGGCCTGGTTGGTCACGAAGTGGGGGCTCAACCAGCCCTTGTCGAACTGCATGCCCTCGAGCAGCTCCACCTCGGTCTCCAGGCTCTTGCCCTCCTCGACCGTGATGACGCCGTCCTTGCCCACCTTGTCCATCGCGTCGGCGATGATCTTGCCGATGTGCGTGTCCTGGTTGGCCGAGCAGCTGCCGACCTGCGCGATCTCCTTGCTGTCCTTGACCGGCTTGCTCATCTTCTTGAGCTCGTCCACGACGGTCTTCACCGCCGCGTCGACGCCGCGCTTCACCGCGTTGGCGTTGGCACCGGCGGTGATGTTCTTCAGGCCTTCCTGGAAGATCGCCTCGGCGTAGACCGTGGCGGTGGTGGTGCCGTCACCGGCGTCCTTGCTCGCCTTGGTGGCGACTTCCTTCACCATCTGAGCGCCCATGTTCTCGTAGGCGTCCTCGAGTTCGATCTCCTTCGCCACCGTGACGCCGTCCTTCGTGACGGTCGGGGCGCCGAAGCTCTTCTCAAGCACGACCACGCGGCCCGCAGGGCCAAGGGTCACCTTGACGGCGCGGGCGAGCTTCTGCACGCCGCGCAGGATGCGCTCACGCGCGTCGTTCTCGAACGAAATCTGCTTTGCAGCCATGTGTGTGTTCCTTGTGTTGGGGTTGGAATGCGGTGTGCGCGGCGATCACTCGATCACGCCAAGGATGTCTTCCTCGGTCATGATCAGGTAGGTCTCGTCGCTGATCTTCACTTCGGTGCCTGCGTAGCTGCTGAAGAGGACGGTATCGCCCTTCTTCACGCTGAAGGACAGGCGCGCGCCGGTCTCCTTGTTCAGCGGACCGTTGCCGAGCGCGATCACCTTGCCCTGCTTGGGCTTGTCCTTGGCGCTCTCGGGCAGGTAGATGCCGCTGTCCGTCTTGGTCGCGGCCTCGTCACGCTTCACCAGGATCTTGTCTCCGAGCGGTCGAACCTTCATGGCTGTCTCCTTGATCTGAGAAATGAGAAGAAACGGAAGTGGAAGTCAGGTCACCGGGCCGTTCGGCCAGGTACCTGCGTAATGCCTCTGCAGGATGCGCCGCAGCGTGTCCAGCAGGGACTCGACGGGAAACGGTCGATCGAGGACCGCGAAGGCCCCCTCGGCCAGCATGGTGTGCAGTCCGCGCGTGGAATCACGGCGACTGGCCTGCGGCGGGCGCACCACGATCGTGGGCGGCGGGTTGTCCATGCGGCGAAGCAGTTGCAGGATGCGGCTACCGGCCTCGTCCGCTCCAAGCGTGTCGTCGCCCATCGGCACGCTGACATCCACCACCGCCACGTGGATGCGCTCGCGCCGGATCAGGTTCTGCGCCTCGGAGCCACTGCGGGCCTCGATGCAGTGCACGCCCATTGGCCGAAGAAGAGGTGGCAACTGACGTTCCAGCGCGTCATCGCGCCAGCCGCCGTAGCTGAGCAACAGGTTCAGGCGGGGAACCGACGTGCCGAATCCCCCAGCCGCAAAGGCGGCCTCGCCGGGAAATGGGTGGAGTCGGCGCATGAACAGCATGAAGGCACTTCAGGAAGCAACCCGCGTACCAATCGGGACATATAGGTCTTATAACTATTTTTGAATGGTCTCGATGGGCTATTTGCTTTGATATTCGTCGATCGTGCTCTCTTCTGCTTCGATTTATCCTGCTTCTGTTCGTTCAATCAGCTGGATCACTCGTCTGGACCGATATGAATGGGGCTGATACACGCGAATCATGGTTTGAATCCACGGTCGCGCGCATCGTTCGGGACCGGTGGCCTCTGCCATTTCGACCGAGTTGCCGAGACCGGCGCCGGCATCCAACATCAGGGGCTCACCGACCTCTTCACGGAGCCACCATGCCAACCACCGTTTCCGTCGCCTCGATCCAACGCACACCCAACTTGGAGGGACAGACGGTCCGAGTGCAAGGTTGGGTCCGCACCCGCCGCGACTCCAAGGCTGGCCTGAGCTTCGTGAATCTCTCCGATGGGTCCTGCCAGGGAACGCTGCAATTGGTGGTTCCGAACACGCTCGCGAACTATGCGACTGAAGTCACGCGGCTGACGGCCGGGTGTTCGATCGAGGCCGAGGGAACGCTGGTGATGGGTCAGGGCAAGGTGCCAACACTGGAACTGCAGACCACGTCCCTGCACGTCCACGGTTTCGTCGACGACCCTGACACCTATCCCATCCAGCCGAAAGCGCATAGCTACGAGTACCTGCGTGAGGTCGCGCACCTGCGCCCTCGCACGAACACCTTCGGAGCCGTGGGACGCATCCGGCACTGTCTCGCGATGGCGGTGCATCGCTTCTTTCACGAGCGCGAGTTCCTCTGGGTGCACACGCCGATCATCACCGCGAGCGATTGCGAGGGCGCTGGACAGATGTTCCGCGTGAGCACGCTCGACGCGCTGAATCCACCGCGCACGCCGCAGGGCACGGTGGACTTCGACAAGGACTTCTTCGGAAAGGAGTCGCACCTGACGGTGAGCGGTCAGCTGAACGTGGAGTGCTGGTGCATGGCGCTCTCGAAGGTCTACACCTTCGGTCCCACCTTCCGCGCCGAGAACAGCAACACGAGCCGGCATCTCGCGGAGTTCTGGATGATCGAACCCGAGATCGCGTTCGCCGATCTTGCGGCTGACGCGGACCTGGCCGAAGGCCTGCTCAAGTCGATGTTCACCACGCTGCTGGCCGAACGTGCCGACGACATGGCGTTCCTGGCCGAACGCGTGGACAAGGAATGCATCGAGCGGCTGGAGAAGTTCGTGAAGGCGAGCTTCGAGCGCATGGACTACACCGAGGCGATCCGCCAACTCGAGGCCGCGTCCGTAAAGGGTCGCAAGTTCGACTTTCCCGTTTCATGGGGCATGGACATGCAGAGCGAGCACGAACGCTGCCTGACCGAGGAGATCGTGGGGCGCCCGGTGGTGGTGATGAACTACCCCAAGGACATCAAGGCCTTCTACATGCGCATGAACGACGACGGCAAGACCGTCGCCGCGATGGACGTGCTTGCGCCCGGCATCGGCGAGATCATCGGCGGCAGCCAGCGCGAGGAGAGGCTCGACGTGCTGGATTCGCGCCTGCAGTCGGTGGGTCTCGATCCCAAGACTTATGGCTGGTATCGCGACCTGCGCCGCTACGGCACGGTGCCTCACGCGGGCTTTGGTCTGGGATTCGAGCGCACGATCAGCTACGCCACGGGTCTCGCGAACGTGCGCGACTGCATCCCGTTCCCGCGCACGCCGCGCAACTGTGAATTCTGAGCCGTGTGATGAAAAGAATCAGTCATCTGCGCGTGCGGCCCGGCGAGAAGGTCGATCTGGAGTCGATCGATCCGGACTTCTGCGCCGATCTTGAGAAGGATGCTGCGCGCGCAGAGACGATCGTGGACATCGAGGCGCTTGGGCATCTGCAGCAGTTGCTCTACGCCGAGGACCGGCGCGCGATGCTCGTGGTGCTGCAGGGCATCGACACCGCCGGCAAGGATGGCGTGATCCGCAAGGTGATGACCGGCTTCAACCCGCAGGGCTGCGTGGTCACGCCGTTCAAGAAGCCCGCCGGCGAGGAGTTGCAGCACGACTTCCTCTGGCGCGTGCATGCGGCTTGTCCGCGGCGCGGCGAGATCGGCGTGTTCAACCGCAGCCACTACGAGGACGTGCTTGTCGTGCGCGTGCACGATCTGGTGCCGCGTAAGCGCATCGAGCATCGGTACGAGACGATCAATCATTTCGAGCGCCACCTCGTGGATGAAGGCACGCACGTCGTGAAGTTCTTCCTGTGGATCAGCCGCGACGAGCAGAAGCGACGTCTTCAGGAGCGCCTGGCGGATCCCGAGAAGAACTGGAAGTTCAGCGAGGCGGACCTGCAGGAGCGCGGCCGCTGGAAGGAATACATCGAGGCGTTCAACGTGGCGCTTGAGCGATGCAGCACCGACCACGCGCCGTGGTGGATCGTGCCGGCGAATCGCAAGTGGTTCCGCGACTGGATGATCGCGCGTGTCCTGCGGAACACGCTGGAAGGTTTCGACATGCAATGGCCAAAGCCAACCTTTGATCCCACACAAGTGAAGGTGGACTGATGCAGTGCAACATCGATCGTCGTGGTCGGACAGCGCGCATCGTGGTGGGCGCGATTGTCGAGCTGATCGGGCTCGGACTGTTCATGCTGTGGTATCTCGGTGGACCCGAGTGGGTGCTCTGGCCCGCGATCGGCTGCGTGCTCGGGGGGAATTTCGCCATGTTCGAGGGTGCGGTCGGCTGGTGCGCGGTTCGCGCCATGGGATTTCGCACCCCTCTGTGACCGGGGCTAGACTGGTCGTTCCACGGGGCGTAGCTCAGCTTGGCTAGAGCGCCTGCTTTGGGTGCAGGAAGTCGTCGGTTCGAATCCGGCCGCCCCGACTCCACATGCGGCACCGGAAGGTCTTGCCTTCCGTGCCGCATGTTCCGTTTGGGCGTTATTCTTCCTGCCCATGCAACTGCTTGCCGCCAGCGCCATCGATGCCTACCTGCCGATCGGCATCGTCTTCGTGATGGCGGTCATCTTCGCGATCGTGAACATCGTGGCCAGCCAGTTGCTTGGTCCCCGTGCCGACGGCGCCGTGAAGGGCACGCCCTACGAGAGCGGCATGGACCCGATCGGCAGCGCACGCAAGAAGTTCAACATCCGCTTCTATGTGCTGGCGATGACCTTCCTGGTCTTCGACGTCGAGATCATCTTCCTCTACCCGTGGGCGGTGACCTTCACGCAGCTCGAGCCACGCAGCCCCGAGGCCCTGCTGTTTCTGGGTCGCATCCTGTTCTTCATCGGAACAAGCGTCGTCGCGTACATCTACGCCTGGCGCAAGGGCGTCTTCCGCTGGGATTGACGCGTTCAGCCGTGGCAGTCGCATGACCGCCCGCCCGGACACGCTGCATCGCGAACTTCGGGGCGTCGCACGACAACTTTCGCGCGATCTGCGGGCCGTTCAGCCAGGATCTGGTGTGTCGTGCGTCTACGACCCGCTTGACTACGCGTGGGAAGCGCACGCCTCGTATCTGGCGCTGGCCAAATCCAAACCCAAGGCGATGCTGCTCGGCATGAATCCCGGCCCGTTCGGCATGGTGCAGACCGGCGTGCCGTTCGGCGAGGTGCAGGCGGCACGCGAGTTCCTCGGCATCGACGGCGGCGTGTGCGCGCCACGCTCGCAGCACCCGAAGCGGCCCGTACTCGGTTTTGCGTGCACCCGCAGCGAGGTGAGCGGTCGCCGGTTCTGGGGGCTGATGCGGCAGGAGTTCGGCACCGCCGCGCGATTCTTTCGTGCCGGCTTCGTGTGGAACTGGTGCCCGCTCGCCTTCATGGCACCGAGCGGTGCAAACGTCACACCCGACAAGTTGCCGGCGCGTGCGCGTGCCACGATCGAGGCCGCTTGCGATCGCGCGCTCCAGCAGGTCGTGGCGACGATCAGGCCGCACATGGTGATCGGCGTGGGTGCGTTCGCGAGCACCTGCGCCACACGCGCGCTTGGCGATCGCATTGCGGTACACACCGTGCTTCACCCAAGTCCAGCGAGCCCGGCGGCGAACCGCGGATGGGACAGGGTCGCGCGCGCGCAACTGCGTGCCTGCGGATTCCTCGCCTGACGATCGATCAGAAGCGCTCGGCGTCGGACTTCGGCGTGAGGTGCCAAAGGTCGCTCTTCACGCCGTTGATCGTGGCGCCGTTCTGGATGCCCGACCGCACGAAGTCCAGGAAGTCCCACGGGAAGGGGCGCTCGACCTTGCTCGCCTCGTCAAGACGACGATGGTCGTCGGCCGTCAGCTTCACCGCGCAGCATCCGAGGTTGTCGTGCAGCTGGTTCAGGTGCCGTGCGCCGATGATCACGCTGGACACGCCTTGCTGGTCAAGCAGCCAGCGCAGCGCTACCTGCGCCACCGTACAGCCGTGCGCCGCCGCGATCTCGCGCAACAGGTCGATGAGCGCGTAACTGCGCTCATTCAGGTAGTTGCTCTCCTTCTTCACGCGCGTGCTGCCGTCAGCGGGCGGCGGCGTGTTCCGGTCGAATTTGCCGCTCAGCACGCCGCCACGCAGCGGACTCCATGGCGTCACGCCAAGGCCGAGATCGCGTGCCATCGTCATCAGGTCGCTCTCGACCGTGCGCTGCAGAAGGCTGTACTCGATCTGCAGCGCGCACAGCGGCTCCCACCCCCGCATCAGCGCGGTGTACTGGCACTTGGTGACTACCCACGCCGGGTGATCGCTCAGGCCCAGGTAGCGAACCTTGCCCTGCTTCACCAGGAAGTCCGTCGCCGACATCATCTCCTCGACCGGCGTGTGACGATCCCAGAAGTGCGCCCACAGCAGATCGATGTGATCGGTCTGCAGCCGTCGCAGCGAATCCTCGACCGCGTGCAGGATCGCCTTGCGGCTGGCGCCACCGCCGTTGGGATCATTCGGCCACAGGTTGCCCATGAACTTCGTCGCGATCACCGCGCGGTGGCGCTTGCCCTTGCCGGCACCCTTCGTGAAGTAGTCGCCGAGAATCTTCTCGCTGTGACCCTTGGTGTAGATGTTCGCGGTGTCGATGAAGTTGCCGCCGGCGGCGAGGTAGGCGTCGAGCACGCCGAAACTTTCCTCCGGTCCAACGCCAATGCCCCACTCGGTGCCGAAGGTCATCGCGCCAAGGCAGAGCGGACTCACGCGCAGGCCGCTGCGACCCAAGGTGACGAAATCCGTGAGCGTGTGGCCATGCATGCGGGGAGCCTTCCCGTGTCAACCGGCCTTCGAGGCCTTCAGCGTGACGTCGACCATCATTTCCTTGCCGTCGCGCAGGATCTTCAGCTTCACGACGTCCCCGGGTTCATGGTCGCGCAGCCGCTCCATCAGGGTGGGCGTGTCATCCAGGGGCTTGTCATTCCACAGCAGGATCACGTCGCCGCGCTTCAGTCCCGCGTCCGAGGCGCTCGTGCCGGCACTCACGTCGTCGATCTCCAGGCCGGGCCCCTCGCGCTTGGTCATGTTGGGCTGCACGCCCAGACGCACCTTCGCATACCCACGCTCGGTGCCACCCTTGCCGTCGGTGCTCGTGAACTTCGGTCGCTCTGGCAGGGTCACCAGTGTGTGGGCGAGTTCCTCGGTGAGTCGAACGATCTTCGAGGCGCCCAGCGGATTCACGGTGTAGCCCTTGTCGGTCGGCTTGTGATAGTCGTCGTGATTGCCCGTGAACAGGAAGAGCACGGGAATGCCCGCGGCGTAGAAGCTCGCATGATCGCTCGGGGCCCGGCCACCCGGGTCGGCCTTCACCGTGAGACCACTGCGCTCGATCGCCGGACGGATGATCTCGTTGAATCGCTCGGCGGTGCCCGTCCCGCTCAAGGCGAGCTCGTCGCCACGTAGTCGGCCCACCATGTCCAGATTGATCATGGCCGCGATCTTGTCCGCCGGCATGATCGGGTTCTTCACGAATTCGCGGCTTCCATCCAGGCCCATCTCCTCAGCGGTGAACGCCAGGAAGATCACGCTGCGAAGATCCTCGGGCGCCTCCTTCGAGGCGTACCAATCACACATCGTGCGCGCGGTGCAGAGCACGGCCGCGGTGCCGCTGGCGTTGTCGTCGGCGCCAGGATGCAGCTTGCCGCGGTTCTGCGGATCGGCTCCGAAGAAGCCCATGCCCACATGGTCGTAGTGGCCTCCGATGATCAGCCACTCGTCCGCCAACTTGCCTCGACCCTTCAGCACGCCACCGATGTTGCGCGCGGGAATGCCGTCCTCGGACACGGCGACCTCGACGCGCACGGGCATGTCGGCCTTCAGCGCCTCGCACGCCACCTTGCCCTCGTCGGCAAGGCGGCGCCAGTCCATCAGTCCGCGTCCCTGCGGATCGGCCCTGCGAAGCAGCGCGTCCGCTTCCTCGCCCGAGACCTGCACGATCGGGAAGTCGTAGCCGGGCCCGAACACGCTGCTCTCGGTGCGCTCGAGATCCTTCGCACCATCCTTGCTCTCCGGTGGATTCACCAGGATCAACGCGGCGGGCTTGCGGTCCGACAGCGCGTCGAGCTTGCCGCGCATCGCGCTGAACCCCGAAAATCGGCGATCGCTCCAGAGGCTCCGGCCATCCTTGTCGAGCGGCTCGTAGCGAAGGAACATCACCACCTTGCCGGTAAAGTCCTCCTTCTCGCCGAAGCTCGTGTAACCATCCTTGCCCTCCTCGATCGCGTAGCCCGCGAAGATCAAGGGCGCGTTCACGGCGCCGCTGCCGCTGGAACCGATCACCTCGAAGCCCTTGCCACGCTCCAGCACGCGGTCGCCGATGCCCATCGCGGCCTTCTCGACGACCGGCGCGCCACCATCAAGCTCGAAATCCTGAAACCAGCTGGTCGACTCGGAACCCGACGCGTCTTTCTTCTTGAACGCCGGATCCAGACCCGCCTGCTTCATCCAGAACTGCACGTACTCGCCGGCGATCTCGTTGCCGCGCGAACCGGGCACGCGACCCTCGAAGAACGGGTTCGAGAGCGTTTGCACATGCTGGTACCACTCGATCGCCACGGGGCCCATGGCGACAAGCGCCTTGCTCAGATCGGTCTGCGCCGGGTCCGACGCGTCACCTGCGATCTGCTTGGGCGTGTAGGTGAAGGGATTGACCTTGCCGCCCTCGACCAGGGAGCCTGTGGGAGGTGTCGCGGGCGCTGCAGGCGGGGTCGAAGCGGTCTGCGCTGGGGCCTTGTCCGAGCCGTCCTGGAAGGCGGGCTCCGCCAGGCAGGCGACGGTCATGACAAGGGCGGCGTGGAGAGCAAGGTTGGGACGCATGCAGTGCTCCGGTTTCAGGGGGCGAAGAGTCCACTGTATCCGGCGAAATCACGGTCGGTTGCGGAGAATTGAGCATCGACCCATCTATACTTGTGCCCCATGTCCACGCTCGAGAAGTCACCCGTGATCACCACCGCCCATCCGCTCGATCCCCTGGATTCATTCGCGCGCAGGCACATCGGCCCGAGCGATGCGGATGTGGTGGAAATGCTCGCCTTCCTTGGGTACGACAGCCTCGACTCCCTCAGCCGCGCCACCGTCCCGGCGTCGATCCTGAGCACGCAAGCCCTCACGATCGAGGACCCCACGAACCGGGCCGGCTTCAAGGTGCGTGGCGAAGCCGAGTGCCTTGCGGCCATCCATGAACTCGCCTCGCGCAACCAGGTCTTCCGCAGCTACATCGGCATGGGCTATCACGACTGCCTCACGCCTGCGGTCATCCTGCGCAACGTGCTCGAGAATCCGGGTTGGTACACGCAGTACACCCCCTATCAAGCCGAGGTCGCTCAGGGTCGTCTCGAGAGCCTGCTGAACTTCCAGACCATGTGCACCGAGCTCACCGGCATGGAAGTCGCCGGCGCGAGCCTGCTGGATGAGGGCACCGCGGCCGCCGAGGCGATGAGCCTGTGCCTCGGCGCCTGCGACGGTCGCAAGCACTTCTTCGTGGCGTCGGATTGCCATCCGCAGACCATCGCCGTGGTCGAGACCCGCGCGAAGGGTCTCGGTGTGCAGCTGGTCGTGGGCGATCCAGCGAAGACCGACTTCGCGAGTGGCAACTTCTTTGGTGCGCTGCTGGCATATCCGGGCACCGATGGCCGCGTCATGGACTGGCGCTCGACGATCGAGGAGGTGAAGGCGACGGGCGCGCTCGCGGTGCTTGTGGCCGATCCGCTCTCGCTGACCATGCTCACGCCTCCTGGCGAACTCGGTGCCGACGTGGCCGTCGGATCCATGCAGCGATTCGGCGTGCCGATGGGCTTCGGTGGTCCGCATGCCGCGTACTTCGCCACCAGGAACGCGCACGTGCGCCGCATGCCCGGTCGCCTGATCGGCGTGAGTCGCGACTCGCACGGTCGCCCCGCGCTGCGCCTCTCGATCCAGACGCGCGAACAGCACATCCGTCGCGACAAGGCGACCAGCAACATCTGCACCGCGCAGGCGCTGCTGGCCAACATCGCGGCGCTCTACGGCGTCTATCACGGGCCCGACGGCCTGCGCCGTATCGCCGAGCGCGTGCACCGAGCCGCGGGGACATTGGCGGCTGGACTTCGCACGATGGGTCACGAGATCGTGCATGGCGCGTTCTTCGACACCATCCGTGTTCGCGTGAAGGGAACGACGGCCGACAAGGTGCTGGAGGCCGCGCGCACGCGCCGCATGAATCTCCGCAGCTTCACGGACGGCTCGATCGGCGTCGCGCTGGACGAGACGGTGCTTCCGACCGATCTGCAGGATCTGCTTGACTGCTTCGCTGGATCGGGCAAGGCACCGGCGATCGCCTCGCTCAAGGCTGACGCGGTGATTCCAGCTTCCCTTCGACGCACCGGCACCTTCATGGCGCAGGATGTCTTCAATCGCTACCACAGCGAGACGGAGCTGCTTCGCTACATCTTCGCCCTCCAGGGCAAGGATCTGAGTCTTGCGCACAGCATGATTCCGCTGGGCAGCTGCACCATGAAGCTGAACGCCACCGCCGAGATGATCCCGGTCACGTGGCCCGAGTTCGGCCGCATGCATCCGTTCGCGCCGGCCGATCAATGGAAGGGCTACGCCGAACTCTTCCGCACGCTCGAGGCGTGGCTCTGCGACGTGACGGGCTTTGCCGGCGTGAGCCTGCAGCCCAACTCGGGAAGTCAGGGCGAATACGCGGGCCTGATGGTGATCCGAGCGTGGCACGAGAGCCGTGGCGAGGGCCATCGGACGGTCTGCCTGATCCCGGAGAGCGCGCACGGCACCAATCCCGCCAGCGCGATCGTGGCCGGCATGCGCGTGGTCGCCGTCGACTGCGATGATCAGGGCAACGTGGACCTCGCGGACATGACCCGCAAGGCCGAGGCGAACGCGAAGGAACTCGCCTGCTGCATGATCACGTATCCGAGCACCCACGGCGTGTTCGAGGATCACGTGAAGGAGATCTGCGCGGCGGTCCACCGCTTCGGTGGACAGGTCTACATGGACGGCGCGAACATGAACGCGCAGGTCGGCCTGACCCGACCTGGCGAGATCGGCGCCGACGTGTGCCACCTGAACCTGCACAAGACCTTCTGCATTCCCCACGGCGGTGGCGGACCAGGCGTCGGCCCGATCGGCGTGGCGAAGCATCTCGTGCCCTTCCTGCCCAGCCACCCGGTGGTGAAGCCCGCCGGTGCGACCGGCCAGTCGATCGGACCGATCAGCGCGGCGCCGTACGGAAGCGCGAGCATCCTTCCCATCAGTTGGGTCTACATCTCGCTCATGGGTGGCGATGGTCTTCGCAAGGCCACGCAGGTCGCGATCCTGTCCGCGAACTACATGGCGAAGCGGCTCGAGTCGCACTATGACGTGCTCTTCACCAACGCGAACGGGCGTTGCGCGCACGAGTTCATCATCGATTGCCGTCCCTTCGACAAGTCCGCCGAGGTGAAGATCGACGACATCGCCAAGCGGCTGATGGACTTCGGCTTCCACGCCCCCACCATGAGCTGGCCCGTGCCCGGCACGCTCATGATCGAGCCGACCGAGAGCGAATCGAAGGAGGAGCTGGACCGCTTCTGCGAGGCGATGATCCAGATCCGCGAGGAGATCCGCGCGATCGAGTCGGGCGCCATGGATCGCAAGGACAACCCGCTCAAGAATGCGCCGCACACCGCCGAGTCCGTGACCGCGGACGAGTGGAAGCACCCCTATCCGCGCCAGCAAGGTGCGTATCCGCTGCCGTGGGTCCGCAACCGCAAGTTCTGGCCATCCGTGGGGCGCGTGGACAACCCCTACGGCGACCGGAATCTCGTCTGCAGCTGCGAACCCCTGAGCGCGTACCGCTGAGCATGCTCGACCGGCGCGGATTCATCGCGACCGGCGTTAGCCTGGCCGCAGGCGCGCGGGTGCTTGCGCAGCAGGCGCCCACGACCGATCCGGCCGCCCGACCGAAGCTTCGGCAGAGCGTGTGCAGATGGTGCCTGGCCGGTCTTGAGCTGGATGCGGTCTGCTCGCTGGCCAAGCGCTGCAGCATCGAGAGCGTGGAACTGCTGGATCCCGAGGACATCGTTCGCGTCCGTGATCGTGGTCTCGCCTGCGCGATCGCCAACGGACCGTCCTCGATCAGCAAGGGACTGAACCGTCTGGAGCATCACGAAGCGATCGTGAAGCGGGCGGAAATTCTCTTCCCGCAGATCGCCAAGGCCGGGTGCGAGCGCGTCATCTTGTTCGCGGGTGATCGTGCAGGCCTCGATGACAGGACGGGACTCTGGAATTGTGTCGTGGGTGTGCGGCGCCTGCTTCCGATCGCCGAGGCGAGCAATCTCGTCATGGCGATGGAACTGCTCAACTCGAAGGTCGACCACAAGGATCACATGGGTGACCGCTTTGCATGGGGGCTTGAGCTTTCGCAGACCGTCAGCAGCACCCGGTTCGGACTGCTGTACGACATCTATCACATGCAGATCATGGATGGCGACGTGACGCGAAGCCTGACCGAGAACCGACCGTGGATCCGCCACATCCACACGGCGGGCGTCCCGGGGCGCGGTCCACTGGGCGTGGCGCAGGAACTCAACTACGGAGCGATCATTCGCGCGTTGCACGACGCGGGCTACCGCGGATACATCGGTCACGAGTTCGTGACGCAAGGTGATGCCGAGTCTGCACTGAAGGCGGCCGTCGCCGAGTGTCTGGGGTGAGTTGACGCGCCAACTTCGTCGCGCGCGGTGGCTATGCTCGGCCCGTGCGTTCCAAGGCCACGATCACGCTCCTGGGTGCCGCTGGGGAGGTGACTGGGTCCTGCACCCTCCTTCAAACCCCCCGCGGCCGGATCGTGATCGACTTCGGACTCTTTCAGGGAACGCCCGCACAGGAACGGCGCAACTTGGTCGTGCCGGAGATCGGTTGGTCCACCATCGACGCCGTGATCGTGACGCACGCGCATGTCGACCACTGCGGCCGACTGGGCATGCTGCCGCGTCTGCATTGCGACGCGCCGATCCTGTGCACGCCGATCACCGCCGACCTGCTTCCAAAGGTGCTGAAAAGCAGCGCGAATCTGCAGTCGATCCGCATGGAGGAGTTCCGCGAGGGAACGGCTCCGATCGCGCGGGTCGTGGATCCGCCGCCGCCACCATCGACCGAGCCTGCACGTGGCCATGTGGAGCCTCCGGTGCTCTACACCGCGCGCGAAGTCGAGCAGGTCGTGCATCAGATCCGCGCGGTCGCGTACGAAACCTGGCATGAGGTGAGACCTGGTCTTCGAATTCGGCTGCATGACGCCTCGCACATCATCGGATCCGCCTCGGTCGAGGTGGCGTGGGATGACGAGACAGGTGTACGCAGTGTGATGTTCTCGGGTGACCTCGGTCCCGCCGCGAATCCTCTGCTGCGCTCCCGCCCTCCGTTGCCGCCGGTGGATGTCGTGGTGATGGAGAGCACGAATGGAGCCCGCGACATTCCACGCGTGACCGCGGGAACACAGGTGCTCAGCGACCTGCTGGCGCGTGTGTCCGCGCGCGGCGGAAGGTTGCTCGTGCCGACCTTCTCGCTTGGCCGTGCGCAGATCGTGCACTATCGACTCGCGGAACTCGCGCGCATGGATGCCCTGCACGGCATGCATGTGTACGTGGACACGCCGCTTGCCATCCGCGCCGCCGAACTGCATGGGCGACATCCGGAGTTGCTGTCGGAAATTCCCTCCGCGCTCGCTCGCAGGGGCGATGATCCGATGGAGTTCTCCGCACTGCACAAGGTCTTCAATCGACGCAACAGTCTGAAGCTCGCGGCGGGAACCTCGCCGGCGGTGATTCTTGCTGGAAGCGGATTTCTCGACGCGGGTCCGGTGCTGCATCACCTTGCATCACTCGTCAGCGAGGATCGCAATGCGATCCTGTTCGCAGGCCATCAACTTCCGGGATCACTCGGTCACGGCATGCTGCATGGCGCGCGCGCGATCGAACTGAAGGAAGGCATCTTCGAGGTGTGTGCCGAGCGCGTGCACCTGGAGGGATTCAGTGGTCACGCGGATCGTGGCGACCTGCTGGATTGGTTGTGCACGCGCGAGGGTGGATCGCCGCGCGTGCTGCTGAATCACGGTGAGCAGTCTTCGCGCGAAGTGTTGGGCGCCCGCATCCAGAGCGATCTGGGCCTGACCGTGGAGTCGCCGACTCCCCTGCTGCCGACGAAGGTCTGACGGATCTCAAGACACCGGTCCACATCGTTCGAGTCCCTAAGTTAGGACTCTGCACGCTTGTGCCGTGCGACTCTAGCGTCTGATAACTATTCAAGATTGAGTTGGCTTGCCTTCACACCAAGCTTCGACACAAGGCCCTCAAACTGCTCAAGCGAGTAGAAGGCGATCTGGAGCTTGCCAGTATTGGGCTTGCGCCCAGTCTGGATCGCAACGTCCGTGCCGAGCAATTGGGTCAACTTGCGCTCCAAAGCTTCCACGTTTGCGCGCTTCCGAGATGCGGCTGTTCCACGTGGAACACTCGTAGCCACATCGTCGGCGATTCGCTGCACCTCGCGCTCAAGCGCTCGAACCGACCACTCACCGCGAACGGTTGATTCGGCAAGGGTTGCGCGTGTCTTCAAGTTTGGAACCGACAGGAGAGCCTTCGCGTGACCCTGGGACAAAAGGCCCTTTCGGACCATTCCCGAGGTTGTCTCGTCGAGCTCCGCAAGTCGGAGCAGATTGGTCACGCTCGAACGATCCAGGCCAACCTGTTCAGCCAAAGCCTCGTGCGTAAGCCGGAATTCACTTGCCAACTGCTTCAAAGAAAGCGCCCGATCCATCGGGTTCAAGTCGCTTCGATGAATGTTCTCGATGAGGGCCCAGATACCTGCGTCCTGGTCGGTCGCGTTGGTCACGATTGCCGGGATCTTTCCCCAGCTCAATGTCTTGCAAGCCCGGAGACGCCGCTCGCCAGCGATCAGCTCAAACTGATCCTTTGCGCCAGAAATCGGTCGCACAACCACCGGCTGAAGCAGGCCAGCTGCGCGAATCGAGTCTGCCAATTCCTCGATCGCTTTGGAATCAAAGTCCCGACGGGGCTGCCGGGCATTGGGTCGAATCTGAGAGATTGGGATCTCTTGGATCCGCTTCCCAAGCGCCTCGGCGGCAACCGTTGCCACCAAAGACGCCTGCGCTTCGCGCGGCGAGACTTGTGCCGAGATGGCAACGGCTGCTCGAGCTGCCTGGGGCGCTGGTTGAACCGCAACCGGATCAACCTCTGAAGGCGGGGTAGTTGGCGCTGCAACAGTGGCTTTCACCGGGATCAAACGACCAAGCCCGCGACCCAACTTGCTGATGGGTGCGGCCGACTTCTCTTTCTCTTGTGCTTCACTCATGGGGCAGCCTCCTTGCTGTTTGGGGAATGTACCAACAGCCACAAGGGGCATGTTCCACGTGGAACCCAGCGCCTTGTATATATTCTCGGACTTTAATTATGTGAATCCAGAACCCGTCGGTGCTCTAATCCACGGCACCTCAAACCGGAGACCTCCTATGCCCTGCAAGATCTGCATCGCCTCGTTCATTGTCGCTGCCCCGATCGCACTTCTCGCCGCGACCTCCACCCCAACTCCACAGAGCGCTCCTGCGGCTACCGCGGCACCCACCGCCTCCAATGCACGGACATGGAAAGTGGACGATGTGCACTCGATGGCCATGTTCCGCATACATCACATGGGGGCGGGCATGTTCTGGGGTCGGTTCGATGACGTCTCTGGCACGGTGACCACCAGCGGCAGCGGTCCGGATGCGATCGCGTTCGACATCTCCATCGATCCCGGAAGCGTGTCGAGCGGCAACGATCAGCTCAACTCGCACCTGAAGAGCCCCGACTTCTTCAGCGTGAAGGAGTTCCCCTCGATGACCTTCAAGAGCAAGTCGTCCAAGCGTGGCGCCGACGGCATGTGGGACGTGTCGGGTGAACTGACGATGCATGGCGTGACCAAGACGATCAACGCGAAGGTGGAACTGACGGGTATGGCCAAGGGACCGAAGGGTGATGCTGCAGGCTTTGAAGCGAGCTTCACAATCGATCGAACGCAGTTCGGCATGAATTACGGCACCGAGAAGGGCTCGATCGGCAAGGAAGTTCGCGTGATCGTCGGCATTGAGGCTGGCGCCGGGTCCGAGTGAAATTGAGTCACGCGCGTGATCTCTCACCTCCTCCTGTACGGCGTGCTGCTACCGACAGGCGCCGGGCTTGCTTTGGTCTTTGCTGTCACACGCAGGCATGACCGTTGGATGGGCGTGGCATTGCTGCTGGCATTCGCGATGTCCGTCGCGGAGGCCGATCCAATCGTCATGCAACCTCAGCAGGGCCGATGGACGACCGTCGTTCTTTGTCTTGGACTCATGATCGGTGTCGCAGTTGCCCTGCATCAGATCGGTGCGACACGAACTGGTCGATGGATCATTGTTGCCGTTGCCGGTTGCACAGGATCGTTGGCGCTCACATTGCCGGAGTGGGGGGATGCCGATCGGCGTCTTGCACTTGCGGCGGCGCTGGGTGTGTCCGCCGCCTTGCTTCTGCCACCAGGCATGCATCGCGGTGGCTTCTCATTCTGGTGCTCGCAAAGCCTCGCCTTGGGTGGCGTCAGTCTGCTTGCCCTGACAAGCGGGTTCGCGAAGCTCGCGATTCCTGTCGGCGCGACAAGTGCGCTCTGTGGCTGGATCGGTGTGCTCGCGCTGTTCACCAAGCCTCATCGTTCCGTGCACGCCGGCATCTCCGGAAGCGTGGCGATCGCCGGCATCGCAGGTCTCGCATCGGCGACGGTATTCGCCTTTGACACAGGCACGGTTCCGACCTCAGCGTGCACGCTCGCGGCGATTGCACCGCTCGGGTGCTGGCTTGGTGAACTGCCTCCGTTTCGGACGTCGCGCGCCGCGTCCGGGCTTGCGCGAATCCTGGGGTGCGCCACCATTTGCGGTCTGGTCGCACTGATCGCATTGAAGGCTTCCGCGCACGACGAGGCTGACGCGTACGCTCTGACGCATGTCCACGCACCGCCGTCCATCAAAGTCGTTTCGGCGTGGGTTCGCTGAGTTGCGCTTCGATCAATGTCTTGCGCTGCTCGTCACCGCATCGCTGACGGCGTGCTTTCCTCGACCGCTCGACATGCACGTGCAGGATGCGCAGACCGGTGCGCCAATCGAGGGCGTGGCACTTCACAAACACGCGATCTCGCTGCTGTCGCTGCTCCCATCACGGCAGGATCCCGTCCAGTCGCAGGCCGATGGTTCGGCGCGCGTGTGGGTTCCACCGCTCAACACGAACATCACGCTGCTGCGACCGGGCTATGAGCCGGCGAGCGTGGCCGTGTTCAAGAAGGAGTTCCCGGCCTCGATGCGGGGTGACTCCGACCGGCCTCGACTGCTCTTTGAGAACCTGAAGGATGGCGCCATATTCGAGATGCGCATGAAGCCGTGCACGCGAACGCCGATGGAGGTGCGTGTGGTCGACTCGCAGACCGACCAGCCGGTGGAGGGAGCCGAAGTCCTGGCGCGAACCTTCCTGTACCTGCCTGCGCCAGGACTTGAGGAGGGCTGGGGCTTCCCCGACATGCAGTGCGTGCCGACGGCGGACAATGGCCTGTCCAAGATCGAGCAGGTCTCCGGATTCCGCAACCGCATCACGGCACGCATGGCAGGGCGAGCCGACGCCAACGCGGACCTCTCCACGAAGGCGGAGGGGTCGGTCACGCTGCGATCGCGACGACTCAAATGGAAGCCCCTACGGTTCGAGATCCTTGACGAGAAGCAGGGCACCCCCGTGTCCGGTGCTTGGATCTCGCTTGAGGAGCCCCGCAACGGCCTGCCGCCTGACCCGAACGCGTTCGCCGCATGCACCGGACCGGACGGCCTCACGCCGCCCATCGAACTGCCCGATGTGGTGCCTCTGGTGGTGGAGGTGCGGTGTCCCGGTCATCGCGACCGGCGCGAGGCGCTCGACTGGAAGTCCGTCGGCGAAGGGGATATCCGGACCATCTGGATCCGCCGCAAGGGCTGGTTTGAATGAAGCGTGAATGAATCCTTTGGCGCGCCACAGGGTGGATATTCCTCCGCCCCCTTGGCTTGCAAGGTCCCGGTCCGTATTTTGATTCCCATGACGCAGGTCGCCCACAGCTGTCGCGGAAGCGCGTGCGAGACGCACGGCATTCTGGTGACCGTCGAGCCACGGTATCTGCCTTCGCACAGCGATCCAGCGACGGGTCGCTACCTGTTCAACTATCGAATCGAGATCATGAACAACGGCACCGAGCGCGTGCGCCTGCGGAGCCGCCGTTGGACGATCGTCGACGCGGATGGCGAGCGACATGAAGTGCAGGGCATGGGTGTCGTCGGCCACAACCCGGTGCTCGGGCCTGGCGAGAAGTTCGAGTACAGCAGCTTCGCCCCGCTCCAGACGCAATGGGGAACGATGGAAGGTGCCTACGTGATGCAACGCGAGGATGGCACCACCTTCGAGATCTCCGTGCAGCGCTTCTATCTGGTGGGTCCTCACCAGTGACCGAAGGCTCCAGTCGCGGGCGAATCGTCGCGGTCATTGGCGCGACGGGAGCGGTTGGGCGCGAAGCACTTGAGCGACTGCATCGACGCGGGTTTCCGGTTCGTGAACTGCGTGCCATCGCAAGCCAACGTAGCGCGGGTGGAGTGCTTCCATTCGCGGATGGCGAGGTGACCGTGCGTACGCTCGATGATGAGTCGATCGAGGGCATCGAGGTGGCGATCCTCGCCGCGGATGCCGCGACAAGTCGCGCGTGGGCTCCAAAGCTCGTGGCCGCGGGCGCCTTCGTGGTGGACAACTCGAGCGCCTTCCGCATGGATCCGACGGTGCCGCTCGTGGTGCCCGAGATCAACGGACACCTGCTGGATGCGAAGCCGAAGCTCGTGGCGAATCCGAACTGCACCACGATCGTCTCGCTCATGGCCGCGGCGCCCCTGCACCAGCTCTTCGGGCTCGTGCGACTCACCGCGTGCAGCTACCAAGCCGTGAGTGGCGCGGGCTTGCCGGCGATGCAGGAACTTGAGGCGCAGGCGCGACAGTGGGCCGGTGGGCGGGCGATCGAGGCGAAGGTGTTCAAGCGACCCACGCTGTTCAACGTCTTCCCGCACGACAGTGCGCTGCTGGAGGATGGCAGCAACGAGGAAGAGACGAAGTTGATGAAGGAGAGTCGGCGCATTCTTGGACTGCCCGACCTGCGCGTGAGCGTGACGTGTGCGCGCGTGCCGGTGCGTCGCTCGCACGCGGTCGCGTTGCACATGGAGTTCGAACGGCTGGTCGATGTGGTCAAGGCGCGTGCGGCGTTGGCGGCGATGCCGGGCGTGCGCGTGATCGACGAACGTGCAGGTTCGCCAGCCGATCCGCTGATGGCCGCCGAGGGTGATGATGTGCTGGTGTCACGCGTGCGCGTGGATCACGGCGGACGCGAAGGCCATGCGCTGGCCGCGTGGGCTGTTGGGGATCAGTTGTTGAAGGGCGCGGCGCTGAACGCGATCCAGGTCGCCGAGCGACTTCTTTGACCCTCGCTATCGGTCGTTGAGGAGTTCGCGAAGCGCGGCGCCTGGATCAGGCTGCTTCATCAGATGCTCGCCCACCAGCGCGATGTGCACGCCGTGATCGCGCAACCTTCGCAGGTCCTCCGCGGTGCGGATGCCGCTCTCGCTCACCACGATCGATCGATCCTCGATCATGTCGACCATTCGGAAGGTGTGCGCCAGGCTGGTGTTCATGGTGCGCAGATCCCGGTTGTTGATGCCAAGCAGCGCATATCCGGGATGTGGGAAGCCGATGTGCGGCTGGACGCGATACAGGCTCTCCACATCGTGCACTTCCAGAAGCGTCGTCAGCCCCAACTCCACCGCGAGAATCTGGAAGTCCACGATCTCGCGCTCGGTCAGGCACTCCGCAATCAGCAGGATCGCGTCCGCACCCGCCGCGCGGCTCTCCCAGATCTGCCAAGCATCCACGATGAAGTCCTTGCGTAGCACCGGCAGGGGAATCGCATCGCGGATTCGCTTGATGAAGCCAAGCTCGCCACCAAAGTCCACCTCGTCCGTGAGGCAACTGATCGCCGCGGCGCCGGCCGCGTGATAGCGTCGGGCGATGTCGACCGGGTCGAAATCCGTGCGAATGAGTCCCGCCGATGGGCTCTTTCGCTTCACTTCGGCGATCACCCGACTTTGGCGTGGTGAGCCCTGCGCCACGACGGCCTGGAAGAAGTTGCGTGGCGCCGGCATGCGTGCCACGCGCGATTGCAACGATTCGAGCGACGTCTGCGCCTTGCCCTCGGCGACCTCACGCCTCTTTCTCGTCACGATCTTCTGCAGCGCGTCGGGTGCCATGGCGGGGAATGCAGTTATAGCCGCCGAAACTTCCGATGCTGCAACAATACGAACGCCACTGATGCCGGAGCATCTGGCCCTGACCCTTCTTGCGGCATGGTCGCTCCTGGCTGCCGTCATCGCGGTCCAAAGGGGCTGGCTGCGAGGCGCCGGAAGCGTCCGTTGGCGGCTTGGACTCTACGAGGACCAGATTCTCATCGCATGCGGCGTGCTGCTTTCGGGACTTGTCGCCTCGGTGGTCGCGTCGATTCTTGGAGCGACAGCTGGCTCGACCGCGACGCCGGGCATCTCGCTTGCCGCGGTTCTCGCCTCAAGCGGCGTGACGCTTGGCGCATGGTGGCTGCTTCGGAACAACGCGCTCGGCGTCGAGAACAGATCGGTCGATGCACCGGCCAACTGTTCGATGGCGCGTGCCATCAGCGCGGGCTTGATCGGGCTTCTCCTTGCATGGCCGGTCGTCGCGCTGACCACGCGGCTCGGTGAATGGATTCAGGTCAGGTCCGGTGGCCCAGCCGTGCCCGAGATCGCGCATCAGACACTGGAGCAGCTTCGCGAACACGCGCATGAGCCGCTCGCGTGGTTGCTCGCGCTCGCCGTGACGCTGCTGACCCCGTTGACCGAGGAGGTGCTTTGGCGTGGCGCGGTGCAACAAGCCTTCAAGTCAGCTGGCCTGCCTCGTCTCTTCGCGATGATCGCCGCCTCGGCGCTCTTCGCTTTGGTGCACTGGAACGTCGTGCCGGCCGACGCTCGAGCAGGCGCGTTGCCCGCGCTCTTCCTGCTCGGGCTCCTCTTCGGCTGGCTATTCGAGCGATGCGGAACCTTGATCGCGCCGTTCACCGCGCACGCGGCCTTCAACGCGGCCAATCTGATCCTCTTCTCTACACTTCCGGGATGAGCTTGAAGCCGCGCATTCTCACAGGCGACACGCCCACAGGCCGGCTGCACCTTGGCCACTGGGTCGGAAGCGTGAAGCGGCGTGTGGAACTGCAGTCCTCGCATGACTGCTACTTCATCATCGCGAACTATCACGCGTTCACCACGCGTTCCGAAAGGAGCGCCGAGATCCGCGCCGACTGCCTCGAGATCGTGCGCGACTACCTCGCGATGGGCATCGATCCGGATCGCGCGACCGTCTTCCTGCAGAGCGAGATCCCTGCGATCCACGAGCTCTGCTTCCTCTTCGCCATGCTGCTTCCCTTCAACCGCGTGATGCGAAATCCCACGCTGAAGGACGAGATCAAGGTGAAGGATCTCGGCGAAACCTACTCGTTCGGGTTCCCGCTCTACGCGGTCGGGCAGTGCGCGGACATCCTCACGTTCCGCCCGGTCGGCGTGCCGGTGGGCGAGGATCAGGTGCCGCATCTCGAGATGACACGCGAGGTCGCGCGGCGCTTCAACCAGATCTTCTGTGGCGTCGACGAGCACGCCGAAGACCACGATCACGCGAAACTCGGTGGCGTCTTCCCGGTGCCGCGTGCGGACGTCGGCAAGGTCGGTCGTCTCGTCGGCATCGACGGCAAGAACAAGATGAGCAAGAGCCTCGGCAACGCGATCTTCATCAGCGACCCGGCGAAGGAGGTCGAGAAGAAGGTGATGAAGATCTTCACCGGCCGTCAGAGCCCGACCGAACCAGGCGACGTGAACAACGCGCTCTTTCAATATGTGGAAGCGTTCATTCCCGACGCCGTGCGCGTGGCCGAGTTGAAGGACCGCTACGCACGCGGCGACAACCTCGGCGATGGTCACGTGAAGAAGGAAGTGGCCGCTGCGATCAACGAGTTGCTCGAGCCGATGCGCCAGCGTCGCGCGCAGTTCGAGGGGCGCGATGACCTGGTGCTTGACATCCTGCGCAAGGGCTGCGCACGGGCGAACGACACGGCGGAGGCCACGCTGGAGGCGGCCCGCAAAGCGGCGAATCTGCAGTTCTTCCAGCGGTCGGTGAGCTACCGCTGAACGGAGACCCTGATTTCTCCCTCGGAGCGCGGATCTGCGGCGCATCCGCTGGATCGAAATCCTGATCCTCTCTATCTTTGCACCCTTGGGACCCCGGCTGCCGATGCACCCGTTGGTCCATGGATCCAGGCACTGACCCCATGTCCGACTCCAACCACTGTCCCCACATCGACCGGGGCGATCACCGGTGCAGCCACCGCTTCACGCTTTCAAGCGCGGAGCAGGTGTATTCGGTGTGCTGTGGCGGCCAGCATGGGTGCGCGACCTTCCATCGGCTGAACATGGAACTGGCCTACGGCACGCTTGACGCGCCGAAGCCGGCGGTTCGCCGCGTCGGAATGCCTGCGGCGACTCCGTTGACCGTGAGCGCCGATGCCCGAAGCAAGGCTGTACGAAACCTGGGCGCGTGACTTCCTCGCGTGGGCGCGGGTCGAGACCGGACTGAGTCCGGCCACGCTCGAGGCCTATGCGCGTGACCTGCGTCAGATGTCGGCGGATCTGGTCTCGCATGGGGCACGCAATCCTGCGAAGGTCTCCATGCAGCACCTCGCGGATCACCTGCAGCGGCTCCGACGCGAGCGCGGTCTTGAGCCAAGCACGATCACCCGGCATCTCGCGACCATCCGGGTCTTCTTCCGATGGCTGCATGCCGAGCGTCGCGTGGAGCGCGATCCCGCGCGCCTGCTCGAACGTCCGCATCGCTGGAAGAAACTGCCGGGCACGCTGACGCCGGGCGAGATGCGAAAGCTGGTCGAGGCGCCAACCGCGGAGCATGGCGACCTCTGGATCCGCGATCGCGCGATGCTCGAGGTCATGTACGCCGCCGGCCTGCGCGCGAGCGAAGTTGGCACGCTGAAGATGAACGACTACAACGACACGCTTGCGAGCGTGGTGGTGCTCGGCAAGGGCAACAAGCAGCGCGTGGTGCCACTTGGCGATCCGGCGGTGAAGGCGGTGCGGAAATACCTGAAGGAATCCAGACCCGGCCTCGCTCGATTCGGTGACGCGCGCGACAAGTTCCGGCTCTTCCTCTCGTTCAGCGGTCGCCCGATCGAGCGCGTCGCGGTGTGGCAAATCGTTCGCAAGTACTCGGCCGTGGCGGGTGTGCATGGTGTGCACCCGCACAAGCTTCGGCACAGCTTCGCGACGCACTTGCTCTCCGGGGGAGCGGACCTGCGCGTGGTGCAGGAGCTGCTCGGCCATTCCGACATCAACACCACGCAGGTCTACACGCATGTCGACCGCTCGCGCCTGCGTGAGGTGCTGCAGAAGCACCATCCTCGCGAGGGGGGCACCGTGCGCGTGGCGCACGTGAAGGTCGGCAAGCGGGCGAGACGGTCCGAACGCTGAGGCGCGGAAATGGGCCGAGGCGCACGGTGCACGCGTCTCGCTAGGCTTCGTGGCATGCGAACCGGCGAACCCTGCGTGCTCGTGATCCTTGGCGCCAGCGGCGACCTTGCGCACCGCAAGCTCGTGCCGGCGATGTACGAGATGCATCGTGCGGGCATGCTGCATCCGGCGACCTGCATCCTGGGTGTGAGCCGCTCGAAGAAGACCGATGTGCAGTGGCGTGACGAGCTTGTGCCATGGGCCCAGAAGCAGGCGAAAGGTTTCGACGCCGAGGCATGGAAGACCTTCGCCCAGCGCATCTACTACGAACCGGGTGACGCGGCGACCGCGGAACCGTACAGTCGTATCGGTGCCCGCATCGAGAGCCTCGGCGCATGCCACCGCACCAAGGGCAACGTGCTCTTCTTCATGAGCGTGGCGCCGGAACTGTACGAACCCATCGTGGAGCAGATCGGCGCGGCGGGGCTGGTGACCGAGGGCCGCCGCTGGTGCAGCCTGAACCAGAGCGAACGCTCGTGGCAGCGCATCATCGTGGAGAAGCCCTTCGGCAACGACGACGCCAGCGCCGCGAGCCTGAATCGCGCGCTCGGTCGCGTGTTCGACGAGGAAGCGATCTACCGCATCGATCACTACCTCGGCAAGGAAGTGGTGCAGAGTCTGCTCGCGTTCCGGTTCGCCAACGCGATCTTCGAGCCGGTGTGGAACCATCGCTACATCGACCATGTGCAGATCACGGCGGCCGAGACGGTGGGCGTGGGGCAGCGCATCAGCTTCTACGACCAGACCGGCGCGATCCGGGACATGATCCAGAGCCACCTCATGCAGGTGCTTGCCTTCGTGGCGATGGAGCCGCCGACCGACTTCAGCGCCGACCATATCCGCGCCGAGAAAGTCAAGGTGATCGATGCGCTGCAACTGCCGGATCCTGCGCACATGGATCAATTCGCGGCGCTCGGGCAATACGGCAAGAGCGCCGACGAGGGGGCCTATCACGAATTGACCGGCGTGAAGCCTGACACCACCACGGAAACCTTCGCGGCGCTTCGCATGGAATTCGAGAACTGGCGCTGGGCGCGTGTGCCGTTCTACTTGCGCACAGGTAAGCGCATGGCGCGCAAGTGCACGCAGATCGTGGTGCAGTTCAAGCCGCCCGCGGCGAACCTCTTCCGCAAGTCGGTGCCAGGTCCGCTCAGCGGCAATCGCATGGTGATCGAGATCGCGCCAGGCGAACGCTTCAGTCTTCGCTTTGGCGCGAAGAAGCCAGGCGAGATGTGCATCTGCGACGTGGAGATGACCATGGACTACGCGAAGGCCTTCAAGGTGGATGCGGTCGAGGCCTATGGCCCACTCATGATCGACGCGATGCGCGGCGATCAGAGCCTGTTCAAGCCGCGCGTGGAGGTGGAGGGCGCGTGGCACGCGGTGATGCCATTCCTTGACGGGCGCAGTGCCTCGTTGCGTGCGGACATCCATGCGAACTACGCGGCCGGTTCCTGGGGCCCCGCAAGCGCGGACGCGCTGCTGGCCCGCGATGGCCGCGCGTGGTTCAACCCTGGCGCGTGATCGCGGTACCTTCGCGCGCATGAGCGACCTGCTTCCCGAGGATCCTGTGCTTGCACCGATCGTCACACCGCGCCTGCGCGGCCGCGTCGAGGCGCGCCATGACGCCGAGGAGGTGTTCGACGCGCTGGCGGCGGATCTCATGGCGCAGGCGGTGAACTGTGTCGGCAAGACCGGCGAGTTCCATCTGGCGCTCTCCGGCGGCAAGACGCCGTTTCCGTTCTACGAGAAGCTCATGGTCGATCCGCGCTATCGCGGCATGCCTTGGGGCCAGACGCATCTCTGGATGGTCGATGAGCGCCGCATCGGCTTCGACGACGACCTGAACAACTACAAGCACATCCACGAGATCCTTGTGGAGCACTCGGGCATCAAGCCCGAACACGTTCATCCGATGTCGGTGGAGGATTCAACGCCTGATGTGAGCTACGAGCGACTGCTGCGCGAGGTGCTCGGTGCTCGCGGGAAGGGACTGGAGCGACTCGACTTCGTGCTGCTTGGGATGGGGGACAATGGCCACACCGCGAGCCTGTTCCCGCACACGGAGGTGCTGAAGGTGCGCGACCGGCTGGTCGGCCTGTGCGAAGGTCCGACCGTGACGCCACCGCCACGCATCACGCTGACCTATCCGGCGATCAACGCGGCGCGCTTCGTCGCGGTGCTGGTGATGGGTGCCGCGAAGGGACCGATGCTCAAGCGCGTCGCCGCAGCGAAGGACGACTATCTGGAGCTTCCGATCCTCGGCATCGAGCCGATCGGCGGCGACCTGCGCTGGTACCTCGATCGTGCCGCTTGCAACGCCGCCCGATAAAGAGGGACGGCGAACCACTCCTCCCGCGGCGTGACCCGCAAAGCGGTATCGCGAAGAGCGCTAAGCCGAGGCGGCCGCGTGCGGGTCATGCCGTGGGTGGAGTGGATGCTCGACCGTTGCACCGCGAAACGAGTGGTGACCAATGACAACCTCCAACCCTGTTACGCGGATGTGCGGAGGAAGTCCTCGAGCAGTGCTGCAGCCGCCAGCGCGTCGCGCAGTTCCTTCTTCTCGCCATGCGTTCGACCCGTGCGTGCCATGCGCTGGTCGGCCTCGAAACTGGTGAGCCGCTCGTCCTGCAAGTGAACCGGCAGCCCCGTTCGCGCCCGCACCTCGGCCGCGAATTCACGCGCGTGTGCCACCGCCGGTCCCTCGCTTCCATCCATATTGAGGGGCAAACCCATCACGATCGCGTCAGGCGCATGTGCACGCACGGCTTTCACGATCGCGTCCAGAAGCATCGGCCCCTTCGGCACATGCAGCACCTCGACCGGCATGGCCATGCGCGTGAGTGAGTCTCCCAACGCCAGTCCAGTGCGCTTGCCGCCAACATCCACCGCGAGGAATCGCCGCGCACCCACCGTCACTGCACGTCGGGGGGCACGCGCCCCGCGATCTCCTTGACCTTCTCCGCCATGTCCGCTCGGCACACCAGCGTGGCCGTGGCCGTCCGCACCACGATGACGTTCTCAAGACCCACCACACTGACCATGTGATTCGGATCGTCGCTCGCGACCACGACACCCCGCGCGTCCAGATGCTCCGTGCGCGCGTTCGCACGATTGCCCTGCGCATCCGCCGGCAGCGTCTCCGCCCATGTGGGCCAGCTGCCGACATCCTTCCAGTTCACGCTCATCGATACCTCCACGATGGTGCGACGCGCATCGGCGCTCGCCGGCTCCATCAGACCGTAATCCACGCTGATTTTCGGAAGCGCCGGATACACCTCCGCCACGACCTTCGCCTGTTGCGGCGAACCCCAAGCCTGCGCGATGCGCTCGAGACCGGCGGCGTTCTCCGGTCTGAACCATCGAACCGCCTCCAGGCACTTGCCTGCGTGGAACACGAACATGCCGCTGTTCCAACTGAATGCGCCGCTGGCCAGATACTGCTCCGCGCGCGCTCGATCGGGCTTCTCCACAAAGCGCTTGGCGCGGAAGCATCCATCGAAGCCGGCGATCGCCTCGCCCCGCTCCACGTAGCCGTAGCCCGTGGCGGCAAAGGTGGGGGTGATGCCGAATGTCACGAAGCGAGTCGGATCGGCCTCCACGAGACGAAACCCCTCCGCCAGACGCGCCGCGAATTCCTCCTGTGGCGTGATGAGGTGGTCGCTCGTGATCACCGCGAACACGGCATCCGGGTCGCGCTTGGCCAGCACCGCCGCCGCAAAGCCGACCGCGTTCAGCGTGTCGCGGCCGATCGGTTCACCCATCCAGTTCATGTCCTGCAGCGCCGGCACCGCTGCCATCACCTGCGCGCGTGACGACTCGGCCGCGCACACCAGCAGCGATGACGCAGGCACCACGCCCTCGAGCCGCTCGCCCGCGATCTGCAGCAGGCTCTTGCCGTCGATGAAGGACAGTAGCTGCTTTGGCGCAGCCTTGCGGCTCATCGGCCAAAGCCGCGCGCCGCTGCCACCGGCCATGATCATGGCGTAGCGCATGATGCGTGCAATGTAGTGCAGATGAAACGCTGTGCCGCGTCAGACGGATCCGCGTAACCGCAGCGCCGCCGCCACCAGCACCTCGGCCGCGGCCTTCGCACCCTCCACCACCAGCGCCCGCTCGATCAGGCGCTCGGCCATCGGTCGCGCCTCGCCAAGCTGCACCAGCACGATCACGGCATCGCCCGCGGCGCCCGGCAGGTTCACCGGACCAGCGACGCCCACACCAGCCACCGGGTCCATGCCCCCACCCGCCATCGCTGTGAACCGCGCCACCTTGTCCTTCAGTTCCACCACGATCGTCTCGGCCATCTTCTTGCCGATCTCGGGCAGCGCGGTGAGTGCCTTCTCGTCGCGGCGGGCGATGGCCGCCGCCACCTCGGCGAAGGGACGCTGAAGCGCACGCAACGCCTTGCGCACGCCGATGCCCTTCACGGTGATGAACAGTTCGAAGAAGTCCCGGTCCTCGGCGCTGCGGAACCCGATGAGCCGCGGCCAGAAGCTGCTGCCCTGACCCTGGCCCTCGAGGTAGTGCAGCGTCACGAACCGCACGATCGCGCCGCGCTGGCCCGCGAGCGCAGGCACGTCGGCTGCGGGCACCAGTACGTCATAGGTGATCGCCCCAACCTCCACCTGTGCGGCGCCGTCCTCAGCCGAGATCAATTCGCCTTCGATGCTTGCGATCACGGTCCGAATCTACACCCTTCGCCGCTACACTCGGAGCGTTTGCGCCGAGCCGCTCGGTGCCGCCCGACCAACCCACGCCGAGGCCTCGAACTTCCATGCCCCGACGCGACGACATCCACACGATCCTCATCATCGGCAGCGGTCCCATCGTGATCGGCCAGGGCTGCGAGTTCGACTACTCCGGCGTGCAGGCCTGCAAGGCATTGCGCGAGGAGGGCTACCGGGTGGTGCTGGTGAACTCGAACCCCGCCACGATCATGACTGATCCGGCGATGAGCGACCGGACCTACATCGAGCCGATCACGCCCGAAGCGGTCCGCAAGATCATCGAGAAGGAACGCGACCTCGGCACCCCCATCGACGCGCTGCTGCCCACGCTCGGCGGACAGACCGCGTTGAACTGCGCGTGCACGCTGCACGACACGGGCACGCTGAAGGAACTCGGCGTGAAGATGATCGGCGCCAACCGCGAGGCGATCCGCCGCGGCGAGGACCGCGAGGTGTTCCGCACCATCGTGGAGGGGCTGGGTCTTCGCCAGCCGAAGTCGCGCACCGTCACCACCGTCGAGCAGGCACGCGAGTTCGTGCAGGAGATCGGTCTGCCCGCGATCATCCGCCCGGCGTTCACCCTCGGCGGCACGGGCGGCGGCATCGCCTACAACATGGAGGAAGTCGAGGAGATCGCGCGACGCGGCATCGCCGCCAGCATGATCGGCCAGGTGCTGATCGACCAGAGCGTGCTGGGCTGGAAGGAGTACGAGCTCGAGGTCGTCCGCGACCGCAACGACAACTGCATCATCGTGTGCGGCATCGAGAACGTGGACGCCATGGGCGTGCACACCGGCGACAGCATCACGGTGGCGCCGATCATGACGCTCTCCGACAAGGAGTACCAGCGCATGCGCGACGCGGCCTTCGCGATCATGCGCGCGGTGGGCGTGGAGACCGGCGGCAGCAACGTGCAGTTCGCCATCAATCCGAAGGACGGCGAGATGGTGGTGGTGGAGATGAACCCGCGCGTCAGCCGCAGCAGCGCGCTGGCGAGCAAGGCCACCGGCTTCCCGATCGCGCGCATCGCCGCCAAGCTCGCCGTGGGCTACTCGCTCGACGAGCTTCACAACGACGTGGTCGGCTCCACCAGCGCCTGCTTCGAGCCCAGCATCGACTACGTGGTGGTGAAGCTTCCGCGCTGGACCTTCGAGAAGTTCCCCGAAGCCGATGAGCGACTGACCACGCAGATGAAGTCGGTCGGCGAGGCGATGAGCATCGGCCGTACCTTCCAGGAGGCGCTGCAGAAGGCGATCCGAAGCATGGAGGTGAAGCGCTTCGGCCTTGGCCTTGATCGCAACGACCGCTGGCTCGCCGCGCGCCGCGATCCTGCCGCCACCCGCGAGGACGGCTCGCTGCAGTGGCCGATTCCCGAGGAGACCATCGCGCGCAAGCTCAGCGTGCCCTGTCAGGGCCGCCTGTACTACGTGCGCTACGCGATCCGCGCGGGATGGACCAACGATCGCATCCACCAGCTCAGCGGCTACGACCCGTGGTTCATCGACCAGATCCGCGAGCTCGTGGAGTTCGAGGACGCGCTCTGCGGCTTCTCGAAGCTTGAGCAGGTGCCACGCGACACGCTCTTCCGCGCGAAGCAGAAGGGCTTCAGTGACGCGCAGCTCGCGAACCTCTATCTCGGCGCCATCACCAGCGAGAACATTTTGGCCGTACGCGCGCACCGCAAGAAGCTCGGCATCGAGCCGGTCTACAAGCTGGTCGACACCTGCGCGGCCGAGTTCGAGGCCGTCACACCCTACTTCTACAGCACCTACGAGTCGCCGCGCCTTGTCGACGGCACCCCTGTGCTCGACGACGAGATCCGCGTCACCGACACGAAGAAGATCGTGATCCTGGGTGGCGGACCCAATCGCATCGGTCAGGGCATCGAGTTCGACTACTGCTGCTGCCAGGCGGCCTTCGCCTGCGAGGACATGGGCCTCGAGAGCGTGATGATCAACTCGAACCCCGAGACGGTCAGCACCGACTTCGACACCAGCGACCTGCTCTTCTTCGAGCCGCTCACGCTCGAGGACGTGCTGAACGTGGTCGAGCGCCTGAATGGAGGCGGCATCGACGTGCCCGGTCGCAGCGGCAAGGTGGCCGGCGTGATCGCGCAGTTCGGCGGACAGACCCCGCTGAACCTGGCGCACGGCCTTGTGAGGGCGGGCGTGCCGCTGATCGGCACCGGCGTGGGCAGCATCGACGAGGCGGAGGACCGCGACCGCTTCAAGGCCATGATCGAGGAACTCGGCCTGCGCCAGCCCGACAGCGGCATCGCGCGCGGTCTGGAGCAGGCGGTCGAGATCGCCGACCGCATCGGCTACCCCGTGCTGGTCCGCCCCAGCTACGTGCTTGGCGGCCGTGGCATGGAGACCTGCTTCGACGCCGAGAGCCTGCGCCGCTACATGAGCAGCGCGGTGATCGCGAGCGAGCTTGCCGACGCGCCCGTGCTGATCGACAAGTTCCTGAACGACGCGATCGAGGTCGACGTGGACGTGATCGCCGACTTCGAGCCCGACGAGCGCAGTCGCACCAGCCTGCTGCCGCAGCGCAGCGCGAACGCCCGCGCCGTGATCTGCGGCGTGATGGAGCACATCGAGGAGGCGGGCATCCACTCCGGCGACAGCACCTGCACCATTCCGCACTACTCGCTGCCCTCGGTGATCGTGCGCCGCATCAAGGACCAGGCGCTCGCGATGGCCAGACGCCTGCGCGTGCGCGGCCTGATGAACGTGCAGATGGCCGTGAAGGACGATCAGGTCTTCGTGATCGAGGTGAACCCGCGCGCCAGCCGAACCATGCCATTCGTCAGCAAGGCCAAAGGCGTGCCCTATGCGCGCCTGGCCGCCCGCGTGATGATGGGCGCCACGCTTGACGATCTTGGCGTGCAGGAAACGCAGGACCAGAGCTTCTTCGCCGTGAAGGAGAGCGTCTTCCCGTTCAGCAAGTTCCCTGGCGTCGACGTGATCCTGGGCCCCGAGATGCGCTCGACCGGCGAGGTCATGGGCGCGGACCGCAACCTTCCGATCGCTTTCGCGAAGGCGCAGATGGCGGCGGGCGTCTCGCTGCCCACTGAGGGCAGCGTGTTCCTGTCGCTACGCGAGGGCGACAAGCGTCACGCCGCCGACCTGACGCGCTCGCTCCAGCGCATCGGCTTCCAGGTCTTCACCACCAGCGGCACGCACGCGGAACTGGCGAAGCAGGGCATCCAGACCTCGCTGGTCGCGAAGATCAGTGAAGGCGTGCGGCCCAATGTGCTTGATCTGGTGCGCAACCGCCAGATCCACCTGATCCTGAACACCGCCACGCGCAAGGGCGGCAACACCGACGAAGGCAGCATCCGTGCCCAGGCGGTGCGAAGCGGCATTCCCATCGTGACCACGGTGGCGGGTGCGCGCGCGGCCGTGCAGGCGATGGCGGCCCTGAAGGCGGGCCCCTGGCAGGTGTTCGCGATCCAGGATTACTTCCCGCACCTTGCGCGACCTGCGGCCCGCGCCGCCGCGCGTGAAGCGGTCGCGGTCTGAGGCGCCGAAGGTCGGTTCCGCTGACCGCCCACATGCCATGAGCCCATCCAACGGGCCAGTTTCGCCTCACGCCCGCACTCGCCCCTAGAATGCCCGCCCTCATGGGTCTCGAGAACCTCACCCAGTACCTGCCTTCGTGGGTCGCCCCCACGCCCGCCTTCTGCCAGATCGTCACCGGCATGCTGGTGATTCTGGTGATGCTGCACGTGATCCTGGGCGGATGCGCCTACGGCATCATGCTGGAGCGCAAGCTGAGCGCGTGGATGCAGGACCGCGTAGGCCCGAACCGCGTGGGCCCCGCCGGCCTGCTGCAGCCGATCGCCGATGGCCTGAAGTTCATCATGAAGGAGGAGTACACCCCGCGCGGCGCGGACAAGGTGCTCTTCATGATCGCGCCCACCCTCATCATGATCCCGGCCATGATCAGCTTCGCGATCGTGCCGTGGGGTGGCACGCTGGAACTGTCGCAGCTTCCATTCGGTCTGGCCAAGATGCTCGGTGTCGAAGGCATCACAGTGCGTCTGGCTGGCGCCGTGGTGAACGTCGGCATGATCTATCTGCTTGCGGTGGCCAGCCTGGGCGTGTACGGCGTGGCGCTTGGCGGCTGGGCCAGCAACAGCAAGTTCAGCTTCCTTGGCGGCCTTCGCGCCAGCGCGCAGATGATCAGCTACGAGATCCCGATGGGCCTGGCACTGCTGTGCGTGGTGCTCACCGCGGGCACGCTCGACCCCTATGCCATCATCGAGGCGCAGAGCCACGGCAACGGCATGTGGAACCTGCTGCAGCATCCAGTCGCGGCGGTGCTCTTCTACACCTGCATGCTGGCTGAATCGAACCGCGCACCCTTCGATCTTGCCGAGGCCGAGAGCGAACTGGTGGGTGGCTATCACACCGAATACAGCAGCATGCGCTTCGCCATGTTCTTCCTCGCGGAGTACTTCCACATGATCACGGGGGCCGCGTTCTTCAGCGTGCTCTTCCTGGGCGGCTGGAGCCTGAATCCCTTCGGTGGTTCGCTGGACCTGCCCATGCAAGGCGGCCTGCCCATCGTGCTTGCGCAGGTCGGTGTGATGCTTGGCAAGGTCACCTTCATGGTCGCCTTCGCCATGGCGATCCGCTGGACGCTGCCGCGCTTCCGCTTCGACCAGCTCATGAAGCTCGCGTGGGAGGGCATGATTCCCACCGCGCTGGTCATGCTGCTGATCACCGCCGTGTTCACCTACCTGGGTTGGGCCAGTTCCATCTGGGCGGGCTCGCTCCTGTGCGTCGCGGTCATGTATCTGGTCGGCCCCATGCTGCCCCACCAGAAGAACCCGAATCATCGCATCGGCATGATCGGCAGTCGCTTCAGCCCGCTGGTCGAGGGCACCGGCTCGGTCAGCTCCCACCCGGTTGCGATGAGCGACGCGGCGATCCCGGATCGTCGTCAGGGCCTCCAGAGCATCCACTGATCCCGCGCTCAGCGCGCCAGCCTGCGCATGCGGCCCACCCAGTGGCCGTAACGAAGCACCGCGCGCACACGCTCCATCCGGGGCGGCATGCGTGATGGATCGGTGCCGAACGCCGTCTCCCGTCGCCAGTGCCAATAGCGCCCGCGCAGGCGGCCGCGCGTGACGATCGCGAGCCGCAGAAGCTGCCAGAGAGCATCCACGGTGTGAACAATGGTGCGCACGAGCGCATCGTACGTGGCGACTCCGATTTGCCTTCCACGGTCCATGCGTTAGAGTTGCGGTATCGCGAGGGCCCCGCGCCCAAGCCTCCGACATCCAGTGCGGCATCGATCGACACTCCGACTCGATCGATGTCGCCGTCTGAATCGATGAAATTCAGCCTGTGTCCGGAGTGCGTCCACGCGCACAACTAGACTGCATCGCATGGCGAAGCAGCGCACGCAATTCCTTTGTGTTCAGTGCGGCGCGGTGCACCCGAAGTGGATGGGCAAGTGCCCGGATTGCGGCGCATGGGACGCGCTGGAGCAGTTCCTTGAGGCCAAGGCCGCGCCAGGAAGCGTGAATCTGGGCACCGAAGCTGCCCCGGCCGTGGTTTCCGCTGAACCGCTGGGCCGGGTGCAGGCCGCCCAGGTGCCACGCCTACCCACGGGCGTACCCGAGTTTGACCGGGTTCTCGGGGGCGGATTCGTTCCCGGCAGCGCCGTGCTGCTTGGCGGCGATCCCGGCATCGGCAAGAGCACGCTGCTGCTGCAGGCGCTTGCGGAATTGGCGGATCGCGGCACCACCGTGCTCTACGCCAGCAGCGAGGAAAGCGCGCATCAGGTGCGACTGCGTGCCGAACGGCTTGCGGCCAAGGCCTCCGCTGGCCGCGAGGAGCGGCTCTGGATTCTGGCGGAGACGAATCTTGCAAGGTTGCTGGAGCAGGCTCGCAAGGTTCAGCCCGCCGTGCTGGTGGTCGACTCGATCCAGTTGGTGCATCGCAGCGATGTCGATGCCGTGCCGGGCAGCGCCAGCCAGTTGCGCCGCTGCGCACTTGATCTGGTCGCTTTCGCCAAGGGCAGCGACTGTGTGGTGGTGATCGTGGGTCATGTCACCAAGGACGGGCTGCTCGCGGGCCCGCGTCTCCTCGAGCATCTGGTCGACGTGGTGCTCAGCTTCGAGGGCGACCGCCACCACGCCCACCGCGGTGTGCGCGCCATCAAGAACCGCTTCGGAAGCACCTTCGAGGTCGGGCTGTTTGAAATGACGGGGGCCGGCCTCATGGCGGTGGATGAATCCACGCTGGCCTCGGATCCGGCGCTCGACCCCAGACCAGGCTGTGTCGCCGTGCCGGCATTGGCTGGATCTCGCTGCCTGTTGGCGGAAGTGCAGGCCCTGACCGCCACCGGAATCCTGGGCGGCGCCAAGCGCAAGGCCAGCGGGCTGGACTCCAACCGCCTTGCCATGCTGCTGGCGGTGCTGGAACAGCACGCAGGGCTTCGTCTGGCGGATCAGGATGTCTACGCGGCAGCTGCCGGTGGCGTCCGACTGCTGGAACCCGGAACGGACCTTGCTGTTGCCCTGGCAGTCGCCGGGGCGCGAATGGGTCGCTTCGCGCCACCCGCGTTTGCAGCAATTGGTGAAATCAGCCTGAGCGGACAGATTCGGCCCTGCAGTCATATGGAGCAGCGGATCGCCGCAGCTGCCCGCCGCGGGGTCCGGTCCCTGTTGGTGCCCCAGGCGCAAGCGGATGCCCGGACAGCAAACCGGATTGAACTCATCCCGGTGGATCGAATCGGTCAGGCCATGGAATTTCTGTCCCCAGCGGGGCCCGCAAGGCCGCCAGCGAAGCAAAAAACGCTGAAACAATCTCCAAATTGATCACAAGGCCATTTATGGCATGGGTTTGTGATTCAAAAAACCAACCCAAGAACCCGGTTTTTGAATCAGAAATGCGGTTTTTTGTCCGGTGGCAGTTGCCAACCGGCCCATCTCGCTATCATCTGCCCCTCAACCTCCCGGTCTCGAGGGACCGATAGAGGGAACGCCCACCGGTCTCTGCCTGTCGGGGCAGCGACGCTGACGGTTGGGTGGATGACGCACGGCACGGACCAAGGGTCAAGGTCACGGCCGCAAGTTTCTAGATAGGAGCATTCACATGAGTCTGACGAAGTTTGTTGGTCTGCTCGCGGGCACTGCGCTGGCCGGTTCGGCCCTCGCGGCGTCTGTCGATGGCGGCACCGATGCAATGAACGAGATCGCGAACCTCAAGAAGGAAATCGCCGAGCTCAAGGCTGCGAACGGTGACAAGTGGCTCACCGAGCAGCGCGAGACCGAGATCCGCGCCGTGGTGCAGGACGTCCTCGCTGACGCGGACACCCGCAGCAGCCTGCAGGCCGCCCAGGCGACCAGCGGCTACAACAACGGCTTCTTCATCAGCAGCCCGGATGGCAACTTCAAGTTGCAGATCAACGGTCAGCTGCAGACCCGTTGGGCCTACAACTGGCTCAGTTCCCGTGACATGAACAACAGCACCGTCAGCACCACTGCCACGGGGGCCGCGACAGGATTTAATACCGCCGGCGTCTCGAAGGCTGCTTACGGCTTCGAAGTCCGTCGCGCCAAGCTCGAGTTCAGCGGTCACATCTCTGATCCGAGCTGGCAGTACGCCGTGACAATGGCTTACCAGCAGTTCTTCGGCACGAACACGAGTCCAGCCGCTCTACGCCACGCTGCTGGTGGTGGTGTCACCCAGGGTGACAGTTTCGCTGGTGGAATCGGCCTTGAGAACGCCTACATCAAGAAGGACCTCGGCAACGGGTTCAACGTGATGGTCGGCCAGTTCAAGAGCCCGTTCCTCCGCGAGTGGCTCGTGAGCAGCAAGTATCAGCTCGCTGCCGAGCGTTCGCTCGTCAACACCCTGTTCAGCACCGGCTGGACGCAGGGCATCCAGTTGAACTGGAACAATGACATGCTGCGCGTGATGGCCAGCTACAACGACGGTGCCAACAACGCGAACCTCGGTTCCGCGTCTGGTACCAACGTTGGCAGCGACCCCGCGTTGTTCGGTGACAACAGCGGTGTCGGCTTCACACAGTGGGCCTTCACCGGCCGTGTCGAGGCGATGCTGAGCGGCAACTGGGCGCAGTTCGACAACCTCACCAGTTTCCGTGGTGAAGGCTCGGGCATCCTGGTTGGTGGCGGCATCAACTGGCAGCGTGGTGGTCAGCAGAGCAACCTGAACACCAATACCACGCCTGCGAATGGCAACGCAGACGGCGAGTTCTTCAGCTGGACGATCGATGCCACCTGGGATCTTGGTGGCGCCAACCTGTACGGCGCGTGGGTGATGAACACCTCCTACTCGCTGCCCGGTGGCGCCAGCGACATCAACAGCTACGGTATCCTGGTTCAGGGTGGCTACTTCATCACCGACGCCATCGAGCTCTTCGTTCGCTGGGAGTGGATGAGCACCCAGCACACCAACGCCAACAATGCCACGCTGAACAACGTTGCGGTCGACAACATCAGTGACAACACGCCGAACAGCGCCTTTGTGAACAACATCGGCACCGTCGGCGCCAACTGGTACATCAGCAAGAACGTGAAGTGGACCACTGACTTCGGCGTCAGCTGGAACCCCGTCACGTTCCAGACTGGCCTCTTCGGCCAGAACATCGCCGGTGCGGATTACCGCACTGAAGGTGCGAACGGTGGCGGACAGATCGTGTTCCGCACCCAGCTGCAGCTCCTGTTCTGATCCTCGGATCAGGACTCGTCATCCGCTGACTGGCTGACACCAGTCGGCCTCACTCAGACTCAACCCCCCGGTCCCATGTGGGCCGGGGGGTTTTCCTTTTCGGATCGTCGAGCATTCAACGTGAGACAGTCGCGAATCGACATCGCGCGCGGCGAAGGCGGCACCTCGCTGCAGGCATGTTGACAATCTGTCTGAATCGAAACCTGGTGGCGCTTGCCCCGGATCCTTCTGCTGCACGGTCACGCCGGTGGCCTTGTGGAGCAACCAAGAAATCCCGGAGCCACCATGCGCGTTCACATCGCTTCCGCCATCGCCGCCATTGCCGCCGCACCCCTTGCCTTCGCCGCCGACGCGACGCCACCGACGGCGTCTGCCGACGCGAACGCCCGTATCGCTGCCCTGGAGCAGGCGGTCTCCGACCTGATGAAGGAGAAGGGTGAGAGCTGGCTGACCCAGGAGCGCTCCAACGAGATTCGCGCCGTCGTGCAGGATGTGCTGAACGACGCCGACACGCGCGCGAGCCTGCAGACCACCAACGCGACCAGCGGCTACAAGGACGGTTTCTTCATTGCCAGTCCTGATGGCAACTTCAAGCTGGTCATCAATGGCGAGAACCAACTGCGCTGGTCCTACAACTGGTTGAGTTCGCGGTCGATGAACAACAGTGAAAATACGATCGTCCCCCCATCCAGTCTGCCGAGCCCCACGGATGGAAGTTTCAATAATGACGGTGTCGCCAAGGCCGCCTATGGATTCGAACTGCGGCGCATGAAGCTTGGCTTCTCGGGGCATGTGATCGATCCGGGTTGGCGGTACAGCGTCACTCTGGCGTACCAGCAGTATTTCGGCTCGAACCTTGATCCGGTGGGTGCGTCAAATGGTTCAAACAGCACCAGCGGAACCCTGGCCGACGGTGGCGGTGTGACGGGTGGCGACAACTTTGGCAGCGGATTCAGCCTCGAGAATGGCTACATCGCACGCGACCTTGGCGCGGGATTCAGTCTGAAGTTTGGCCAGTTCAAGAGCCCGTTCCTGCGCGAATGGCTGGTATCAAGCCGCAGTCAGCTTGCCATCGAGCGTTCGATCATGAACACCCTGTTCACCACCGGGTGGACCCAGGGCATTGAACTCGACTGGAACAATGATTTCCTGCGAGCGATGGTCAGCTACAACGACGGCGCCAACGACGCGAACATTGGCTCTATCGCGGGCACTAGTGTATTGGGCGTTACTGGTAGCAATCTAGGCGTCGGATTCACACAATGGGCCTTCACCGGTCGCGGTGAATGGAAGCCCTTCGGATCCTGGCAGCAGTTCAATGACTTCTCCAGCATGCGAGGCGAAGAGTCAGGCCTGCTGCTTGGTGCGGCCATCAACTGGCAACGCGGTGGTCAGCAAGACGTCTCTTTGTCCTCGACCGATGTAACGCCGGGCTCCGGCAATGCTGACGCCATATTCTTGACTTGGACCGTCGATGCAACCTGGGAACTCGGTGGAAGTAACCTGTTTGCATCGTGGGCCATGAACACCGCCTACACGATTCCTTCTGGCAACGACCCGATCAATACCTACGGCGCGATTGTTCAGGCGGGTCACTTCATCTCCAAGGACATCGAACTCTTCGCGCGGTGGGAATGGATGAGCACTGCTTCGACTCCGGACAACAGGCCCGAAAGCGTCAATACGCCCGATGGCGAGAACATCAACTACCTTAGCGCTTACAACTCCTTCGTGAACAACATTGGAACGGTCGGGTTCAACTGGTACCTGGGGGGCCGCAAACTGAAGTTCACCAGCGACGTCGGGGTGAGTTGGAATCCGTTGATCTTTCAGACGGGTCTCTTTGGCGACAACATCGCCGGCGCCGAGTATCGACAGGAAGGCATTGGTGGTGGCGGACAGTTGGTGGCTCGAACCCAGTTGCAGCTGCTGTTCTGACGTATCGGCCGCCTTCGGGCTTCACGCGAAGTGGCTGGGATCCCGCCCCACAAGCCCTCCAAGGCGGTCGGGGCGTCTTAATGTGTTCCAAACACAACGGCTGCACGCCGTGAACATGGTCTTCACACCATCCCTTGCGTGTTCAGGTTCGGTTCACGTTGTGTGAACCAGACAGCCAACCAAGGAGGCCCGCATGCATCCAGCCCTGCCAATCCTGACCGCGATTCTGGCTGCGCCGATCGATGACCGGATCGCGCAGATGGAGCGCGAGCTCGACATCCTGCGCCAGCAGAACGAGTCGCTGTCCGCGGGCTTGGACGAGATGCGCCGCATCAACAAGTCGCTGCAGTCCAGCGTGGACCAGTTGCAGGTGCAGCAAAACGACAAGTGGCTCAGTCAGGAGCGTGCGGCCGAGATCCAGAAGACGGTCGAGGGCGTGTTGAAGGACGCCGAGACTCGCACCAGCCTGAAGGAGGCGACCACGCTGACCGGCTACCACCCGGATCGCGGCTTCTTCATCGCCACGCCGGATGGGAACTTCAAGTTGAACCTCGGCGGACAGCTGCAATTTCGCTACGCGGCGAACTTCTACAGCAGCAACGATGTCAACATCCTGAACGCGAATCCGGGCGCAGGCGCGGTTCGCGGCACCGCCGCCAGTTCAACGCCTGGCGCGGGCGGCTACAAGAAGAACGCGTACGGCTTCGAGGTGCGCCGCATGAAGCTGGACTTCTTCGGGCATGTGGTGGATCCAAGTTGGCAGTACCGCGTCGTGCTGATCTATGTGCAGAACCAGAACGCGATCTCCACGCCTGGCGGCAACAACAACTCGGGCAGCGCCGGCAGCAGCACCATGGGCATGGAAGAGGCCATGGTGATCAAGGATCTCGGCGAGGGAATGACACTCTCGATCGGCCAGTTCAAGAGCCCGTTCCTGCGCGAGGAGATCACCAGCAGTCGTCGTCAACTTGCCGTGGAGCGGTCACTGGTTGACCAGATGTTCTCCACCAAGTTCACGCAGGGTGTGCAGTTCGGCTGGCGTGATGAGCAGGTGGTGCTCGAGGCGATGGTGAACGACGGTGGCAGCAACGCCAACACGGGTGCCGTGTCAGGCTTCAACAACGGAACCAACGCGCCAGTCGTGCCGATCGGAAACCAGAACAACGGTGTTGGTGCCGCGCAGTGGGCGGTCACCGCGCACGCGGGTTGGATGCCCTTCGGTGACTGGAAGGAGTTCAATGACCTGAACAGCTACGTGGGCAACAAGGATGGCCTGCTGCTCGAAGCCTAGGTGAACTGGCAGCGCGGTGGTGAGCAGGCGTCCAGCTTCACGGGCGCGAACAACATTCCGCTCAACGGCAACTCCGATGGTGAATTCCTGACATGGTCACTGGACGTGGCGTGGAACACCAGTGGCGCGAACATCTTCGCCTACTGGGTCATGAACACCGCATATTCGATCCCGGCGTCGAACACCAACGACGGTCCGACCATCAACAGCTACGGCGCCGTGGTGCAGGGTGGTTGGTTCCTGACCGATGCCGTGGAGCTGTATGGACGGTGGGAGTGGCTGAACACCGAGAATGTTGGCGTGAACGCGATCCCGAACAGCGCCACGAACGGGTCCGCCAATGTGTTCAACGCCGGTCGGACCAACGTCTACACGGTGGGATTCAACTGGTTCCTGGGTGGCAAGTACGTGAAGCTGACCACTGACATGAGTTGGTGCAGCGATCCGCTGTGGTTCACCAACGGCATCTACGGGGCCGGCATCGCGGGCACGGACTTCCGGGTGGAGCCGGTGGGTGGCGGGGACCAGATCGTGTTCCGATCCCAGTTGCAACTTGTGTTCTGACAGATGGATGCGCGGATCCAAGATCCTTGGATCCTGCTGAAGCCACGCTCGACGAAGTGCCGATTCACAACGGAGTCTTTCAGCCACCCGCGTGGTGGTAGGATTCCTGTGCCCATGCATTGCAAGGCTTCCACAACCCCATGCCCGATCAGCGTTTGCGCTGTGTTGGCAGGTGTTTTGGGAGTTGTGTCCCCAAGTTTTACACAGGATTCCCCAGGCTCGACCTCGGGTGGCCCCACGCTTGAGGACTTGCTGCAGCGCATTGACTCACTGGAGCGCAAGAATCAGGCGCTGGAGACGCAGGTCACGGAACTGAAGGCCATCGAGGGCGAGAAGTGGCTCAGCCAGGAACGCGCGGACCAGATTCGCGGCATCGTGGCCGATGTGCTCGCTGACTCCGAGCAGCGCGCAAGCCTGCGTCAGGATGCGATGACCGCAGGATGGAACGATGGGTTCTTCCTCGCAAGCCCGGATGGGCGCTTCAAGCTCACGGTTGGCGGACTGATCCAGCCCAGGTTCATGTGGAGCCATGTGCGAGACAATCAGCTGCAGCCTGATGGTTACGTCACGCCGTACGACATTCCGGACCTGATTCAGGACCGGTATGGCTTCGACAGCAATTACAACGAGCTCGTCTTCAAGGGCCACATCTTCAGCCCGGCCGTCGAATACATGGTCCGGACGAATGTGGCGCTTGGATCTTCGCTCGCGCTCGGAAATGCACCCGACAGTTCGGGCTTGACCACGACCGGCCCGACGACGGGACAGCTCTACCTGCTCGACGCGTGGTCGCGCATCCACTTCAGCGACAACTGGAGCCTGCGGTTTGGACAGTATCGATCGCCCTATGCCCGTGAACAACTGGTCACCGAGGCGAACCAGATGGCCGTCAACCGCTCGACGGTGGTTCGAAACTTCGGACTCTGGTACACGCAAGGCATCGAGTTCCAGTATCAGGGCGACGACTTCCGCTGGAATCTGTCCTTGGACGATGGCGGCTCCTCGTACGTCGCCGGAACCACGCTGCTGCTGGTTGGCGGAAATCCACTCGACGCACCGTGGTACACGCAGCAGGTGAGCTACAGCGTCACGACACGCATGGAGTGGAAGCCGTTTGGCGCGTGGAGTGATTTCACGACCATGACCAGCGCACCGGGCGAGCAACAGGGCATGTTGCTTGGGTTCGCGTATCACACACAGGCCACCCGGCCGAATCAGCAGGTCAACACGTCGACCACAGGACTGCCCGAGAATTACTGGGACGCCTGGACACTCGACATGCAGTGGAACTTTGGCGGCGCCAGCCTGTTCGCGAGCGGGTTCTGGAACTACATCAACTCGCAGAACGCGTTCGGGTACACGTTCAACGCAACCACGAACATCAACACCGTCAATGGCCCGGGTTACGTGAACGCCTATGGCGTCGTGGTCCAGCCATCGGTCTACTTCCTCCCGAAGTGGGAGTGGTACACCCGTTGGGAGTATGGCTACATCGACTTCAACGATTCGTCGAGCATCTCCGCGATTGGTGGCGCGTTGGCGAATGTGGCGGAGCAGGTTCCCTACAACGTGATCACCACCGGCGTGAACTGGTACATCGACGGCCAGGACCTGAAGTGGACCTGGGACATCGGCTTCGGCATCAGCGATGTCGGCTATTCCTGGCAGAACCTGCCGGCGGGCTGGCGCATCAGCGCCACCGATCAGTTCGTGATGCGGACGCAGCTGCAGCTGGCGTTCTGAATTCGTGAAGAGTCCAATCCGTGGAAACTTGCCGATTTTGGCCCGTTATCCTGCGGCCATGTCGGTGGTTCACCGGATCGAGGTGCGAACGAAAGATGGCCTGCCCGACGCGCGTGGCGAGGCGCTGTTGCGTCGCGCAACAGTGGAGCCGGGATTGCCGCAGCCAAGTTCGGTTCGCAGCGCGCAGGTGTATCTGATCGAGGGCGCGCTGTCGGACTCGGATCTTCAGGGCATCGCGGACCGGCTTCTGGCGGATCCCGTCACGCAGGTCGCGACCATCGGCTTGCGCGCGTCGCAGGGTTTCGTGGTCGAGGTGCTTCCGCTTCCGGGCGTCGCGGACCCCGCCGCCGAGAGCGTGGAACTGGCCATTGAGAGGCTCGTGAACGGTCGTGTGCGCGTGCTGACGGGTGATCGATGGGACCTGGGGGGCGTGAACCGAGCCGAGGCAGACGAGATTGGGCGGCGGCTGCTTGCGAATCCGGTCGTGCAGTCGATGCGCTCCGAGCCGTGGATGCCGGATCGCTTCCCGGAGGCTCGGGCACATGACGCCCAGACTCGCGACGTGCCGATCCGCGAACTGACGGACGCCCAACTCGAACGCTTGAGCCGCGAGGCGCACCTGTTCCTGAATCTCGACGAGATGCGCGCGATCCAGTCGGAGTGGCGCAGGCGCGGCCGCGAGCCGCGCGAGATCGAGCTGGAGACCATCGCCCAGACCTGGAGCGAGCACTGCGTCCACAAGACGCTGAAGAGCCGTGTTCGATACACCGAAGCGGGGCTTGCGGCCGGCTCCCCGTCGCTGATCAGACATGCGAGTGCATACGCGGGCCACTCGATCGACGGGTCGGCGCTGGTGATCGACAACTTGCTGAAGCGGACAGTGGCTGCGGCGACCCATCATCTGATGGAGCCTGGACGCCCGAACTCGATCGACTGGTGCCTGAGCGTGTTCGTGGACAATGCAGGGGTGATCGCGTTCGACGACACGCACGCGGTGTGCGTAAAGGTGGAAACGCACAACCATCCAAGCGCGATCGAGCCCTACGGTGGTGCGGCGACGGGCGCGGGTGGATGCATCCGCGACGTGATGGGCACTGGTCTGGCCGCCAAACCGATCGCGGCGACCGACGTGTTCTGCGTGGCGCCGCGCGACATGAAGGAGCCGAAGGGGTGCCTGCCACCAGGACGCATCCTTCGACAGGTCGTGCAGGGCGTGCGCGACTACGGCAACCGGATGGGAATTCCCACGCTGAACGGCGCGGTGTGGTTCGATCCGCGCTACGTGGGCAATCCGTTGGTCTATTGCGGCGTCGTCGGCCTGATGCCACGCGATCTGATCCGCGGTCAGGTGCATGAGGGCGACACGATCGTTGTGCTGGGTGGGCGTACGGGTCGTGACGGCATTCATGGCGCCACCTTCAGCAGCGCGGAACTCACCGATTCGCACGCCGACGAGTTCAGTCATGCCGTGCAGATCGGCAACGCGATCACGCAGAAGCGGACGCTTGACGCGCTGCTGGTGGCACGCGATGTGCAAGGCGGCCCGCTCTTCCACGCGGTGACCGACTGTGGTGCGGGCGGCTTCTCCAGCGCGGTGGGTGAGATGGGTCGCTCGGTCGGTGCGACCGTGCATCTGGATCGAGCGCCTCTGAAGTACGCCGGACTGACACCCGTCGAGGTGTGGATCAGCGAGGCGCAGGAACGCATGGTGCTCGCGGTCCCGCAGAAGAATCTCTCCGCACTGCGGGCGATCACCGACGCGCATGGCGTGGAGATGTGCGAACTCGGAACCTTCGGCACACCCGAGCGTGACCTGATCCTGCTGTGGAAGGGCCAGGAAATGGGCCGGCTGTCGACTCATTTCCTGGAAGACGCGATCCCCATGCCCGAACGTGAGGCCGTGTGGGATCCCGCGTGGGCCGCCACGCAGGCACCGGCCACTCCCGAAACACCCGCGCCAGACGGCCTGCTTTCGACCCTGCGCGCACTGCTTGCACATCCGAACATCGCCAGCAAGGCGTGGATCATCCGCCAGTACGACCACGAGGTGCAGGGGACCAGCGTGGTGAAGCCGCTGGTGGGTCGACATGGTGCTCCGGGCGACGCGGCGGTGATCCAGCCGGTGGTTGGTTCGAATCGAGGCATCGCGATCGGCAACGGGCTTGCGACCGGCTTGGCTTCGGATCCGTACTGGATGGGCCTTGCGGCGATCGATGAGTGCGTTCGCAATCTGGTCTGTGTGGGCGCGGATCCAACACGCATCGCGATTCTGGACAACTTCTGCTGGCCCAGTTGCCGCGATCCAAGGAACATGGGAAGCCTGGTGCGTGCAGCCGAGGCGTGCCTGGATGGCGCGCTGGCCTATGGAACGCCCTTCATCAGCGGCAAGGATTCACTGAACAACCAGTTCACCACCGAGGATGGGCGCACGATCCAGATTCCACCGACCCTGCTGATTTCCGGCGTCGGCATCGTGCCCAACGTGGATCGCTGCGTGACGATGGACGCGAAGCGAGCAGGCAATGTGCTGCTGCTGGTGGGCCGGACGCATGGCCGCATGGGGGGCTCACACCGCCTCATGATCGGTGCGCTGGATGGATGCGACACCACGCTGCCGCAAGTCGATTTGAAGGAGGGTCCCATCGTGGCGCGTGCCGTGGCGGCCTGCATCCGCGAGGGGCTGGTATGCAGTGCACATGACTGCAGCGAGGGTGGTGTGCTGGTGGCCGCGGCCGAGATGGCGTTCGGTGGCGACCTTGGCGTGAAGATCGATCTGCAGGCCATGCCATGCGCGGGTCTAGTTTCGCCGCACGCACGCGCGTTCACCGAGGATCCATCTCGCTATCTGCTTGAGGTCGCCGACTCGAACCTGACCCGGGTTCGTTCGATGCTTGGAAGCCTGCCCAATGCCGTTCTTGGACGATTTGACGATTCGGGCCAGGTTTCCGTGGCGGCCGAGAGCATGTCGATCCGGGAACTTCGCGACGCGTGGGCGAGCGGTGGGGAGGGCTGGTGAGATGAGCGTGAAGCCGCAAGCACTCGTGATCACCGCACCGGGCATCAACTGTGACGCGGAATTGGCGGCAGCCTTCGATGCGGCTGGTGCGCAGCCGGAATCAATCCTGATGGGCGCGCTCGAACGCGAGCCGTCTCGCATCGACGATTTCCAGCTGATCGGCCTGCCTGGCGGCTTCAGCTTTGGCGACGACGTGGCCGCGGGCCGGATCATGGCAGTCCTGATGCGCGAGCGGATCTATCCCGCGCTTGCGTCGGCCATCGAGCGCGGTGTGCCCATGATCTGCCCGTGCAACGGCTTCCAGATCGCCGTGCAGGCTGGCCTGCTGCCGGGGCCCGAGCGTGGCGTATGGCCGCACGAGCCCGCGACGCCATCCGTGGCGCTTTGCCAGAACCGTGCCGCACGGTTCCATGACGCCTGGACTCGCGTCACGATCCCGTCTGACACGCGGTGCGTATGGACACGAGGACTGCAGCTCGATCACGAGACCGGCCTGCTGCCAAGTGCGCACGGCGAGGGTCGATTCATCACCGATCCATCCACGCTGACGGCCTTGCAGACGAACGGACAGGTCGCAGTGCGCTACGCCGAAGGTGAGAACTTCAACGGCAGCATGGACGCCATCGCCGGGATCTGTGATCCATCGGGTCTGGTGTTCGGTCTGATGCCGCACCCGGAGCGATTCACGCGCTGGACCCAGCACCCGTGGTGGACACGGCTGGATCCCTCCCAGCGAACAGGTGAGCCGCTCGGACTTCGCATGTTCCGTCAGGCGGTTCGCATCGCGGCGGAACCGGCACATCGGCGATCGCACGTCACGAGTGCATGAGCGGCAAGCGACCCATGCCAAGATGTGCCCGGTGCGGCTACATCCTGGCCGGGAGTCCGCTGCCCATGCGCTGCCCGGAATGCGGGCATCGTCGCGCCCTGCGTCAGCGATGGATCGAGAACGAACTGCATCGTGAGGGGCCTCGTGTCGTGCTGCCAGTGATGATGCGCTGTCTGGCCGCAGCGATCCTGCTGGTGTTTCCGTGGCTCCTTCGAGCGGTCCTGAGCGAATCGTTCATGGACGCATGCGGCTTGTCCTTCCGACCGAGCGCATTCTGGGTGGATGTTGCGCTGGGTCCGGCGGCGTTCGTCGCCTCGATACTGCTGACCCGACCGATCGGTGCGCAGGGCGCAGATGGATTTGGGCTGACGGCCTCATCACGGCTGCGACCATGGATTTCGGTGCTGAACGTGCTGTGGTTGCCGTATTCGCTGTTGATGCTGATGGCGATCTTCGCCTCTCCAGCACCGCCCAATCCAACTGCGCCCTCGCCACAGGATGAGTGGATCGTGGCTGCCGGCGTGCTGGTGGTTCCGGCGCAGATCGCGTGGGTGCTGTCGCTGTTCCACATGGGCAACATCGCGGACTATCTGCGCGACGCCTTCCTGCGCCGGATCGCGACAACCTGGTGCTGGTTGTGGGGTGTCTTTGTCGTCGTTGCACTGCCTGTGGTGGCGACCAAGGCCTCACGCTCGCAGGCGCCGGATGCATGGAGCCAGGCCATGCAGATCGTGATCGCGATGTCCAATCTTGGGTTGGCGTGGGGATTCGTGATGGCCTCGCTGGTGTGGTGGAGCACCACCCACGCACTCACGCTCGCCTATGAGGAGCTGGAGCGCGAGGATCGTCGGGCGCGTCGGGAGCAGGAGCGGTATCCAACGCCCTGACCATCCGAACGACTATCCTTGCGGCGTGAAAACCGCCTCTGGAACCCTTCGTTATGGCGTGATCGGCACGGGCCGGATGGGTCGCCACCATGTCCGCCTTGGCACCCAGATTCAGGGTGTGGAACTCGTGGGGGTGGTGGACCGTGACGCCGACCGCCGCGCGGAGATGGTCGAGAAGTACGGCGGCGCTGGACATGCCGAGGTGGAGGCGCTGATCGAGGCCGGCGTGGACGTGGTGACGATCGCCACGCCGACGATCCACCATCGTGCGGCCGCCGAGAAGCTGCTGGCGCGTGGTGTGCACTGCCTGATCGAGAAGCCGCTTGCGCCCAGCGTGGAGGAGGCTCGCGCCATCGCCGACGCCGCCGCACGAAGCGGCGCGTTGCTGCAGGTAGGCCATGTGGTTCGGTACGACCCCGTCATGGTGGCCATTCGAAAGCTCGGGCTTGGCATGCCGCGCTTCGTGGAGGTCGATCGCATCAGTCCCATGACCTTCCGGAGCGTGGATGTGGGTGTGGTGCTGGACATGATGATCCACGACATTGACGTGCTGCTGATGCTCATGGAACGGGAGCCGGAGCGCGTGGATGCCAGTGCGGTGAACGTGCTTGGTGACAGCGAGGACGTTTGCAACGCACGGCTGACTTTCCCGCCGGGACCAGACGGACACCGATGCGTCGCGAACGTGACGGCAAGCCGGTTGGCCATGAAGACCGAACGCAAGATGCGCCTGATCTCTCCCGAGGCCTACGTGAGCGCCGACTTCCAGGAGCGCAAGGGCAACGTGGTCCGGCGCACCGTGAACGACGCGCGCATGGCGCAGATCCGAGCCGACCTGAAGGCCGGCAAGGATCTGAGCAGCATGAACTGGATGGAGCTCGTTTCGCTGGAGCCGCTGGATGTGGGCGCCGGCGAGCCGCTTCGTCTGCAGATGGAGGACTTCGTCGACGCGATCCGCACCGGTCGCAAGCCGTTCGTGGACGCGGAGGCTGGTTTCGCCGCCGTCCGGACTGCGGAGCGCATCGTGGCCGCCGCGAAGGCCCTGAACGCTGGCGCGTGATATGCCGCGAATTGGAAGCCATTGCAGTGCCGCAGGCGGACCTGCCCATGCCGTGCACGAGGCGATCGCGCTTGGACTGGATTGTGTGCAGGTGTTCACAGCCAACCAGCGACAGTGGAATCCGAAGAGCCTTGGTGCGGCGGAGATCCACGCGTGGTTCGAGGCGCTGAAGATTGCGGGTTGGTCGAATCCGGAAGATCACCGCATCGTCAGCCACAACAGCTATCTCGTGAATCTGGCGAATCCGGACGCCACGGCTCGGAATCGAAGCCTTGCGTTGCAACGGCGTGAACTGGAGCGGTGCGAGCAGCTTGGCATCCGTCTGTGCGTGATGCATCCGGGGGCCCATCTTGGCGCAGCCCGAAAGCCAGGTGATCCGAACGCTCTGGGTGCTCAACCGACCTCCGACGAGCAGGAGGGCCTGCGAAGGATCGCGCGAAGCATGGACACCCTGCACGCGGAGTTGCGTGGTATCAAGGTGATCACCTGTCTCGAGAACACCGTCGGCTCGGGCACGAATCTTGGCTATCGATTCAAGGACCTTGCGCGGATCCGCGACATGGTCCGCGAGCCCGAGCGCATCGCCTTCTGCATCGACACCTGTCACGCCGTCGCGGCAGGCCATCACATGGACACGCCTGCGTCCGCCAAGGCCACGGTGCATGACATGATCGCCGCACTTGGCGAGCATTCCATCAAGGTCTTCCACCTGAACGATTCGACCGGGGACTGTGGAAGCCGCAAGGATCGGCACGCGCACATCGGGGCGGGAACCTGTGGATCCAGCGCCTTTGCCGCGATCCTGCGCCGCCGCGCATGGGCTCGCACACCCATGATTCTGGAGACTCCGAAGGAAGGCTCATGCAAGGGTCAGCCGTGGGATGTGGTGAACGCCGCGAAGCTTCGTGCAATCGCCCGCCCGGCGAAACGAGCCGCCCGATCGCTTGCGGGGATCGTGCTTGTGCTCGGCATGCTGCTGGTGCTGCCTGCGTGCAAGACGCGAACCCTTCAGGAGATTCGCGGCGAGACACCATCGCCGACGATCACCGAGACGCTGCAGGCCGGCAAGCCCTCGGTGGAGGAAGCGGTGACGATCGAGAAGGCTCGCGCCAAGATCGATCGTGGCGACTACGAGGCCGCGCTGTCCATGTTCCAGGATGTGCTTCGCGAGAATCCCAAGCTTCCAGACGCGTGGGTCGGTGTGGGTGACGCGCATGCATCGCTGAAGGAGTGGACCGAGGCCGAGACCGCCTACGCGAACGCGACGACGCTGGACAACGGCAATTTCGAAGCGCACTTTGGCCGAGGCAAGGCGCAGCAGGTGCTGAACCGTCTGATTGACGCGATCCGCAGCTATCACCGAGCGTTGCTGATCCGCCCCGAGGATTTCGACGCCAACCTGAACATGGCGACGGCCTATCTGCAGCTGGATCAGCCGCAGAGTTCCATCACCTATGCCGAGAAGGCCGTGAAACTGAAGCCCGACTCCGGTACGGCGCGCATCAATCTTGGCGTGGCGTATGAGCGTGCAGGTCGAGCGGCGGATGCGGTGGCGCAGTACGAGACCGCCGCGGAATTGATGGAGCCGACGCCTCAATTGCTGATCAATCTGTTGAACGCCTACGCGCAATCCAAGCGATATCGCGAGGCCGTGAACGCAGCCGGTCTGCTTGTGCGCATCGCGCCCACCGCCAACAGCTGGGAGCGTCTTGGTTGGGCCTGCTTTCGCCAAGGCGACTTCCCGCGGAGTCTTGAGAGCTATCGCGAGTCGGTACGAGTGGACCCGCAACATTGGCCCGGCTGGAACGGTGTGGGTGTGAACATGCTGAACAGTTGGCTGCAGGGGGGCCGCAAGGACTCCGCGCAGGCCGAGCAGGCCACGGCCGCATTCCGCAAGTCGCTGCAGATCAACCCTGAACAGGTGAAGGTGCAGAAGCTGCTGCAGACCTACAAGGTGGGTCCGTGAGTTCCCCCGACGGGATCATGCCGGGGCCATTCAGGGCCTCGCTGGACGTGCTGGAGGGGGCTGGAACGCTCTCCATGGAACAGGCGGAAGCCTCCATGGGGTGTGTCATGGAGGGCACGGTTCCCGACGAGGCACTCGCGCGGTGGCTTGGGGCCCTTGCCCTGCGCGTGCCAGAGTCGCGTGAATTGATTGGATTCGTGAAGGCCTTCCAGGGCCGCATGATCCGGATCCCAACCACGATTCCGCCCGAGCGGATCCTGGACACCTGCGGCACCGGCGGCGCACCGAAAGTGTTCAACGCAAGCACGCTCGCCGGACTTGTTGCAGCGGCAGGTGGCGCGCCCTGCGCCAAGCATGGCAATCGCTCCCGCACCGGATTTGGAAGCGCCGAGACCATCGCGGCTATGGGTATTTCGATCGAGTCGACGCCGGAGCGACAGGCCCATGACCTGGAGAAGATTGGATTCTGCTTCTGCATGGCGCCCCGACATCACCCAGGAGCGGCACATGCCGCCCCGATCCGGAAGGCTCTCGGAGGGCCGACCATCTTCAACGCGATCGGCCCACTGACGAATCCGGCAGGAGCGCTGCGCCAGGTGTTGGGTGTGTGGGACGAGCGTCTCATGCAGCCCGTCGCCCAGACACTTGCCGCCATGGGGGCATCGCACGCGATGGTGCTGCACAGTCGCGATGGCCTGGACGAGGCGAGTGTCTGTGCGCCGACTCGATACATCCGGGTGGATCGGGGATCGTTGGTGGAGGAGTCGGAGTTCGAGCCGTCCATGTTCGGAATCCCGAAGCACACCTTGGCTCCGGAACCTGCGAAGACGCTGGCAGATGCCGTGTCCATCGCGACGGCGCTGCTGGATGGCCGTGATGTTGGCGCCCGACGCGACATGCTGGTGCTGAATGCGGCGATCGCGTTGGTCGTTTCTGGTCATCGGCTCTCGTGGCGCGATGCCGCGGCCCATGCGCGCGACCTGCTGGACAGCCGGCGGGTGCTGGATCTGGTCAAGCGGATGACGAACGGGACAAAGAGCTGAAAAACGGCATCAATTGTCAGTGATGGTTGGTCGGGGGCCCACCCTGTGGGCATGTGGACCAGAGCGATTGGTTTGGGATGCGGATGCTGCGTATGGCTGGGGGTGCTGGCTGGATTGCAGCTTTCGGGGACACCGATCCTTGATGCGATCGTCGACTGGGTCTTGATCGCGGTACTGGTGACGCCGATCGTGACCTGGGTTCCACGCCGCCGCACGGGCGCACAACGTCTCATCCTGTTGCTTTCACTGGGGCTCCTCGGATTCGCGCGTGCCGGTGTGCACATGTCGCGTGTGGATCCCCTGACGCTGCGCCATGGTCACGATGCACCTGAGACGCTGGTTCGTGTTCGAGGTCTGCTTCGGGAACGACTGGTGCCGGTTGAAACCGGAGATCGCGATGTGATGGATCCGTGGATCCGTCCCCCATCCGACGTGCCGTGGAGGTCCGAACTGCAGATCCTGCAGGTGCATGACGGTGTGGGCTGGCACGATGGTCACGGCATCGTCGTGCTGTTGTTGGCGACCACGCCACAGGATGTCGCCGTTGGCACCGAGCTTGAGGTTCTGGGTTGGATGCAGCCGATCGGTCGCGGCGTTCCTGGGAAGCCTTGCCGTGACACGCGACTGACTCGATGTGATGGCGTGAACGGCGTCCTTCAAAGCGATCTTGATCCGCTGGTGGTGCGTCAACCGGGTTGGTGGACGGCATCCCGGAACTCCCTGCACCGATGGCTTGACTCCAATCTCCTCGAATGTCTCGGGGCAGGATGCCGGGAAAGGCATCGGGCGCTCCTGATCGCCATGACCACTGGACGGACACTGCCGGGCCTTCATGCCTTCCGTGATCTCTTTCACCAGGCTGGTTTGAGTCACTTTCTGGCGATCAGTGGATTCAACGTGGCGATCCTGCTGATCACGGCACGTGTGCTGATGGAGGTGGTTGGGCTGCCGTGGTGGATGCGGGGCTGGTGCCTGGCGCTTCTTGCGATCATCTTCGTCATGGCGGTCGCGCCCGGGGTCTCGGTGGCGCGTGCAGGATTGTCTGGTGTATGTGCTGGAATTGCGCTTGGACTTCGCCGTGGCTGGAAACCAGAGTCGGTCCTTGGAACCTGCATGGTCCTCATGCTGCTGTGGGATCCATGTCTGGCCGTGGATCTTGGGTTCCTGTTGAGCTTCGGGGCCGTGTTGGGTCTTGTCCGTGGAACAGGACCCATCCAGGAGCTGGTTCCGGACGTTGGAGGTCTCACTGTGCCACGATGGGTTCGCCGACTTGTGACATCCGTGTGGACCGCGATCGCTGCAGGACTGGGCGCCTGGCTGATGTCGATTCCGATCACGCTCCATGCCGTTGGTGTCACGCATCCATGGTGTGCGTTCACAAGCACCCTGCTTGGTCCGTGTGCCGCCTTGATCACCGTGCTGGCATCGATGGGCGCCGTGTTGGGCTGGATTCCAGGCAGCGATTTCGTGTTTCAGCCTCCTCTTGAACTCCTTGTCGAGTGCATGCACTGGGGAGTCGCGACGAGTGCTGGAATTCAGGGGTCGAGGTGGGACACCGGTTGTGTGTCGGGATGGTGGTGTCTTGTGGGCTTCTTGTCGCTGGCATGGTGGTGGAATCGACCCGCTCGATCGGTGCCAAGGGGGTGGGTGATTTCCGCCATGCTGGGGTGGCTCATGGTGGCACTCCTGCTGTTTCGGAATTCAGAAGCTGTGGCTGAACCAGCAGCGGATTCGCTTCGATGGACCTCCCTGTCTCTGGGAGGTGGCAACGCGCATGTGATTCAGCGTGGCCACATGGCCACCTTGATCGATGCGGGTTCCAGAACCTCTCGATCGACCGGATCCACAATCCTGGTGCCCGCCCTCCGATCGTTGGGCATTCGCGTGATCGACCGAATCGTGGTTCGACGCGCATCCATCGATCGATTCTCCGCCCTCCCAGAGGTGATCGAGCAATTTCCCGTTCGGTCGGTCTTGCTGTCGAGTGACTGGTTCCGACCATGGGGTTCGGACACACCTCAGTCCATGATGCTGAAGCGACTGGCCTTGTCGGAGATCCCCATCCATGATCTTGGTCTGATCGATGGCTGGACCGATGAAGCATGGACATGGTCGTGCGAACGGCGTCGCTTGTCATCTCGTGTTGATGTCGGTCCACCCGTGCTGTCGCTTCGTGCGGATCGTGGGTGTCACTCGCCAACACTGGTCTTCATGTGGGGTTGTGACGAGTCCACGATCCGGAATGCGCTTCAACGGCGGGCGATCCAGGATGTCGCCGCACTTGAATGGCCGCCCACGACGATGCTGGATCGGGTTGGTCAAGAAGCGTTGCCGGCCATCGATCCTGGTCACGTCATCCAGGTCGTGGGAGACGAGACACCGGCCCAATCACTGTTCCGACGACATGCAGGTTGGCGTCCGTGGGGTCTGCTGAAGATGGATGGGGCGCTGCAGTTCCGCCTCAACGACCCTGAGAGTTCGGCTGGTCTGTTCCGTTGGACGTGCTCAGGGTGGGTGCAGATCCGCCGTCATTGACCGGTGTGAGGAACGGTCGATTCATGCGCAAGGCGGCCCCGAAGGCGCCCTGAAGGGAATCCTCGATCCGGACGACCATTCGTCCAGTGTGGATCGTGGCGTGCAAGGGCATGCTCTCGGATGTCCTGGAGATCGGGAATCGAAGGATCTCGCGCTCACCATCCTGGATCACGACAACACACGCCGCCTTGCCGGAGAGTCCAAGTGGAACACCCAGGTCCGCGTCCACGATCCATTCGCCCGGTGGGAGAGATGCCTCGAAGACACCAGGACCATGCAGGTCGATCGATGCCAGATCAAGCGCATGCGATCCCGATGCAACGCGGCCTCGTGCTGGGGCGAGTCGTGGCGTGTCGGCCAGATCAGCGCTCTTCCATGGTTGTGACGCGAGCGCAATCACGGCGGTGGGTGCGCTTCGTATCGCGATGACCTGTCCCCAATCCAGAGGCAGTCGTGACGGTGCTCCAGCGAGATGACACCCTTCAAGAACCACCTGCTCACCAAGGCGCTTCCAATGATCCGCGTCGATCACGCTGCCATCACGAAGCCAGAATCGCCAGCCCTTCGCCGGCTCCGCCCGCGATGCAAGCCACACCGCCACCACGCGGTCCAGATCGTGATCGATGACCTCGGTGGATGGCGCTCCCTCGGTGGTGATCGTTGCAAGACGGACCCCATGCGTGACATCGATGGACTGAATGAACCCCTCCGCACGATCACCGTTGACGAAATGCACCTCATCCCGCGAGATCGGGCGCGTGGTGTCGGCCGAAAGGGGTCCGATCCGTGCCACGCGTTCCAGATCCACCCGCACCGCACCAAGCTTCGGATTCCGCCACCACAATTCCTGTCCGTTGGATTCGAATCCACCGACCAGCACCTGGCCGTCCTGAAGGATCATCGCGCTGACGCCCCCCGGCGCCTGAAGGATGGAGGATCCGATCCAGATCCCTCGCCAATCGGGCCAGACGCTCTCCGAAAGTTCCGAAAGACCGGACTCCTTGACCTCGACGACCGAGCCATCACGTTGAATGGCGGTCGCGCCCTGCGCAAGAGCCGGTGCGCCGATGCCAAGCAGCGCGCATGCGACCGGGATCGTTCGTGCGCGCATCACTTCTGGAAGATCGGGAGGTAGCGGTTCGGCATCTGAAGCACGATCAGTCCCATGGCAGTGCTGTAGGCGGAGCCCCACTGGTAGTCGATCCATCCACCTTCGTCGCTCTGACGCTGCACCAGCTCGTCACGGATGCGCGGCCACCAGTTGCTCCAGCGATCACCACCCGCGAGATACATGCACTGCACCGCGTAGTAGTGACCATAGAAGTAATGTGCCTCGGACATCGGCCCACCCCCGTCGGGAGCCGCCATCGCCAGCAGGTACTGCAGTCCGCGATCGATCGAATCATCGCTGTAGACGCCCGCGTAGAAAAGACTGGCCACGCCAGCCGCCGTGCGGGGCCAGGCGCTTGTACCCATGCTGCTCATGTAGCGGAACCCACCATCCCCGTTCTGGCATCCTCGTACATAGGCGATGGCACGGTCGATCGTCTCGCGTGGCACCTTGATGCCGGCGTTGCGCGCGCTACGAAGACCCATCACTTCGCAGATCGTCACGCTCACATCGGCGTCATAGGGAACCGGGTTGTAGCGCCAGCCACCCTCCTCGTTCTGGCTGTTCACGATCAGGTCGACCGCCCGGACAAGCGCGTCGCGAACCCGACCGTCCTCCGGGCTCATGCCGAAGATCTCACCAAGGAAGAGTGTCGCGAAACCATGGCCATACATCGGACCATGGCTGTTCTCGGTCGCCAACAGACCGGTTTCGGTGGCGTGATTCAGCACGAACTCAAGGGACTTGCGGACCACCTCACCGTAGGGTCCGCGGCCGGGCAGATTGCCGTCCGCCATGAAGGCGAGCCCGCACAGCGCCGTGATTCCGACATGCTTGGCGAAACGGCCGCGACCAAATGATCCATCATCATTCTGAAGGCTCGCAAGGAAGCGAAGGCCGCGCTGCACGGCCTCGATCGACTCGGCATTCATCTCGGTGGCGGCAGGGGCGTTCTGCGCGCTCGCGCCCCGATCCATGGGACGCTGCACCTCGACCTCGCCGGCGAGAATGTTCTCTGGCGTGACGGGTGATGGGTCGACCGCCTGTCGCGCAAGCAAGGCCGCAAGCAGGCACGCATGCACCATCATGGCTCGCGCCTTTCCGCAAGGCGTCGGTAGTACGCCTCGGTGGCTTCCTGGTAGAGAGCGCTCACGCGGTCACGTCTGGCCTGTGACATGATCTCTCGAATGCGCTGGGGAAGGGCGCCCCATTCGATCCGACCTTCCTCGAGCACGCCATCGATGGCCACCGGATCCTCGGGCGCGGGTGGCTCGGACGCGTCACCCGTCGGATCTCCACCCTGCCGGCGCTGGGCTTGACCGGCGCGAGCGGCCTGTTGGGCGCCCCCGTCCTGCCGGGCCTGTGCACCATCACGCTGCTCGGCTCCTGATTGCCGAGACTGCTGTTGCTTCCGGGACGAGCCGCTGGATGCGCTGGAAGACTGTTGTTGTCGCTGGAACTTGGTCGCGGCGTCCAGCAATGCATCAAGATTCGCGAGCGCTTCCGCCTGTGCGCGCTGCGTCTCGATCCCGATGTCCTTTCTTTGGCCGACAAGTTCATCCACCAACTCGATGCTCTCCTGTGCTGCGGTGGCGAGATCGTCCAAATCCTTCTTCTGGAGCGCCGAGTCGAGCTTTCGCTCGCGACGACGCGCCGCCGTGTCGGATTGCGATCCGGCCGGCGCGATGCCGAGCAGTTCGTCCAGTGTCTTGCCTGGTGTGTTCGCTGGCGGTGTTGATGGAGGCTCGTTGGATGGTGCTTGTCCCGTCGACTCACGCGTCTGCCAGAGGAATCCTGGGGTCACTGGTCTGTCAGACGTCGCATCGCTCTTGTCGTCCGTTGGGGCCGCGCGCTGCTGGCGCATGCGCTCAAACCACGACTCGCCAAGACGCCGAATGTCGTCCTGCATCACGGCCAGATCCGCCAGTTCGGCATCGAGTGGTTGGCCCGTGGCGCGGGCCTCGTCAAGGATCCGCGTCTGCCGATTGACCTGCGCCTGCATCTGACGAATCAACCGAAGTTCCGTGATCGGGGGAAGCTTGCCCTGCCCCTCGCCTCTGGGGCCACCTCCACCCGCACCACCTTCCTGTCCTTCATTCTTGCCGTCCGCGAAGGGATCGTCACCAGGCTCAGGATCCGCGAGGGCGAGGGACAATCCCTCGAGACCTTCGGCGATCAGGTCCATCCGGCGGATCTCCATCGCACCCGCCGTGGTCTGCGCAAGCGAGTCCCGGACGACGACCAGGTCGCGATCGATCCGGTCGATGGTCGCCTTGAACACCTCGGCATCCTTCAGGATCTCCGACGCGCCGGGACCCGACTGCAGGGTGCGTTGAACATCTCCGACGACGGTGGACTGCTCGCGCTGGATCGCGGCTCCCTTCCGATCGATGCGGGCTCCTGGGGCTGGCAGCGCGTTGGCGACGGTCTCGCGCGATGCACGGATCCGCCCAGTGAGTCGCTGAAACTGTGCCGCGAGCTGCTGTCGTTCACGATCCGCCGAAGCCTGATCCTGCTTAGCCCGAGCCTCGGCCACCTTTTGCTGCGCCTCTCGCAGCAGTTCGATTCCGCGGGAAACGCCATCCCTCGCCTGCATGAACTCGGGTGTCGCCTGCGCAAGTGCAGCCGCCGAGGCGTCAAAGCGTTCCGATGCACGAACGACCGATCCCGCGATCGTGGCGAGAGATCGATCGCCTTGACGCGCATCCTCTCCAGCCGCGGCAGTGTTCGTGGCGATGCGAAGCAACTCCTGCGATACGGCCTGTGTCTCTGGACCAGCGTCCGCGGCTGCCACATCGATCCGCGGAAGCGTGGCACTGGCCGCCTCGATGAGCGCTCGCAAGGTCTCCGCGAGACTGGCAAGGCGCCTTCGAAGCTCCTCTGTGCGCGCACGGCGATCCTGTCGAAGGGACTCACGCACCTTTTCGACAGCCTCGGCCGCCCGCTGCAGCGATTCGTCCGCCGCGACGGACTGGTTCCGATCGGTCCGTTCCGCGGCCTCGTCGAGTCGACGCGACGCCTGTCCCTGCTCACCCTCCTCCGCGGCCTGTCGCAGCGATCGAGCCTGCGCAGGATCCTGCCCACGCGCCTTCTCCGCCCGGTCGCGCAGGTCCTCGATCATCGCAGCTGCCTCGTCGGCGGCGGCGCGTTGGCGGTTGGCCTGCTCCTGCAGCGCTTGCCGCTGCTCTGGCGCAAGGTCTTCCTGTGGTTTGCCGGCCGTTCCTTGTGCAGCCTGTTGAAGTGATGCGCGAAGGCCCTGGATGGTCTCGGCAAGCCGCTCCGCTCGGCGCTGCATCGCGGCCGCGTCGTCATCGCGATCGAGCAGATCAACGGCATCGGCCAATCGCTGTGCAGCCTCTTCCTGACGCGCGCGCAGTTCGCGCTCCATGTCGGAATCCTGGCTCCGCGCGTCGCGGGAAAGTGCCTGTGCCAGTTCCGCCTGATCCCGCGCCTCGGAGACGGATCGACCAGCCTCCTGAAGCGTCTCGGTAAGCGGAATGTCGACGATTCCGTTGCGCTTCAGCCGCTCCAGAAGATCGCTGTTGGTGTCGCTCGCCTGCCGGATCCGCTCGGCGACACTGCCTTGTGCGCGAGTGCGGTTGGAGGCGTCCTTGTCCTGCATCAGATCACGCTGCGTGGATTCCAGTCGAGCCAGCGTCTCACGAAGACTTCCGACCTGTTGGCGTACCTGTCGCTCCAAAACCTCCTTGTCGACCACACGCAGTCGACGGGGTTCACTCGCGATGACTGCACGTGATCCCTGCGCATCCTGATGGATGTCCTGCGTCGTGCCGCGCAGCAGAAGGGTGTCGCCCGACTTGACCTGCATCGACCGGACATCCACGACGCGCTCGATGGATGCCTGGACATCAGCGACATCAGTCTGCTCCGCCTTGAGTTGCAGTGGCGACGGCTCACCGGATCGCTGCTGACGATCCAGGGTCCAACCGATCGACGCGAGCCGGATGTCGTCCTTGGCCATGATCCGGAATGGGACACGTGCACCGACTAAGATGATCTCGTCCGCCTCGGGATCGACCACCGAGACCGCTGGGGCGGAATCCTCGATCACCTGTGGATGCAGCCGGAGGGGCTCGGTCGCGCGAACACCCATCGCGTCCATCGGTTCGACCACGATCGAGACTCCGGGCCGAAGTGGTGCACGCACCAACCACGTCATCGGGCCTTGTGCCTCAACAAGCGCATCCTGAATCGGCGTGTTCGATGCATCGACCACCTGCACCATCGATGCCTTGGCGGGATCGAGTGCTGGAGCATCCAGCTGCAGCGTGATTCGCAGCGTGCTGTCGTCCAGGATCGGCCCGTTGTCCGGGACCGCGACGCCCCTCCACTCGGATCGGATGATCGGTCGAATCCCGGAGGCATATGAGGGTGGCGTGATCTCAAGCGAACCGGAGGCGATGGAGGGAGCGGTGACGATCCGGACATCGACAGGTTCCGTCTCGCCATCGGCAGCCAGTGCACAGAGGGTCATGCGATTCCCCTCCGCCTGAATCGGTCGCTCGAACGATCCATCAGCCTGACGGACCAGCTCGATCTCGCGCTCGTCGCGTAATCCGATGTCGGACCAGGTGGTGCAACGCGCTCGCACGCGCAGATCGGGCGCATCGCCCCGAAGCACCTTCACGCGGAACGGAATCTGGGAGCCGCGTGCGACCGCGGGTTCATCCCACGCATGCTCCAGCACGACACGTGGAAGCCACCGATCCATCGACCATGGTGTCAGGGTTCGACGCAGTCCGATCCATGAGCCTTGAGGCTCATGACGAATCCACCACACAGTCGCGAGCACCAGCAGGAGGGTGCCCATCATCCATGTGATGGCACCGGCGGATCGAAGGTGTCGCTCGATCCGAATCCGTTGAAGCGATGACCGGGTCCGCTCGACGACGTCGGCCTCGAGTGATCCGGGCATGGCACGGTGCTCGAAGTCAAGGGCGCTCGCGAGAGATCCGCGAAGACATGGCTCCACCGACTCGAGTCGAAGTGTCGTGCTGGTCAGCGATGGTTTCTGGATCCAGCATCGCTCGATGATCGAACGCACCACGCGAATCGCGAACAGGAGCCCGATCACAAGCAGGACAAGACGGACCACCATCGGCCATCGCACAAGCCAGTCGATCAGGATCGATCCTGTGACGCACAGGATCGAGAAGGTCAGAACGCGTGAGATGTGGTGCAGACGATCCAGCAGGAGCACCTTGCGGTGCAGGGATTGCAGGCGTGCTCGAATCGTGCCGCTCACGGTCCCAAAGCCTAGCAATCCGGGATGAAAGAGCTCGAAAAGTCCTTGTATTTCAGCCCACTTTCAATCAGGCAAGACGAAGCGCCCGACGCCCCATCCACTCGGTCGCCAGAAGCGTGACCACAAGCACATACAGGGGCCACCGATCCCACAGGGGTCGCTGGATCGGCTGCCGGACGGTGATCGAGCGTGATGGAATGAGGGACGGAAGCTGCGAGGCGTCGAGCGCACGAAGCATCCTGCCGTTCGTGGCGCCCACGAGTCCCCGAAGCAGCGCGTGATCCGGAGTCGTGTCGACCTGTTCGGGTTGTTCGGATCGGACCTGCACCATCGCCTCGGTCGCGGTCCATCCTGCACCACGCCCGGCTCGAATGCGCCACGCACCCTCCGCTGGTGGTGCCCACGATCCCGCGTAGCGACCCATCTCCTGTGGTCGAAGACGGATCTCGATGACTTCCGAGCCGTCCGATCGCTCTGCCTCGACCACGACCGTCTCAAGAGTCGCGTCACCCACACCATCCACCACAATGCGGGTCGGCTGGTCCACGGCCACACGGACCGGATCCACCTCGATGGCTGGCGCATTCCGGTCGGCCCGCAGGCTCTGTCGTGCGAGATGTCGGATGATCTGGATCCAGAATCGCTCCGGCAACGTCTCGCCACGGCCATGTCGCCATCGCCAGGTCTCGTCAGTGGCCACGTACGTGACCGTGCCTGCACCAAAGCGCATGGCCATGACGACAGGAAGGGTCTCCCTGGAGTCCTGTCCCGACGCGGTCGCCCAGGTCTCGACGGTCGGCTTCAGATTCCGCCTTTCGACGCGCTGGACCCACTCAAGGCGGGCCCATGGTTCTCCATCCTTCGACAAGGCGGTCGGCCAAGTTTCATCGCGATCGCCCAACCGGAGCAATCCGACCCGCGTGGCCATCTCGGTCGGAAGCATGGTGACCGGCTCGTCCCATCGTGGCATGTCACCAACCTCGGTGAATGGAAGCGTGTCCTCCAACAAGAAGCCCTTCCATGAGCCGGGTGTCGAACGCGGGCCACCGATCCAGAGAAGGCCGGTGCCCCGTGTCGCGACCATGTCGCGCAGCGCCTTCTGTCGAGCGTCATCCAGGTAACTCCCTGGCACGTCGCCCAAGATGACGACGTCGAACGCCGCGAACTCCTCGGTGTTCGCGGGCAGACGTGCGAGTGGCGCCGTTCCCTCCTGCGCGAAGTCACGATCCGCGGAAAGCAGCATGACCGAGCTTTCCAGACCCGACTCGCGAAGCAGGAGATTCTTGAGGTAGCGGTACTCCCATCGCGGCCAACCATCGACGAACAGCACCCGAAGGGGTCGATCCATGAAATCCACCTGGATCTCACGCCGATCGTTCGAGGCGTCCGCATCGGCACGATCCGAGACGATGACGACTTCCCAATCAACCTTTCCAGCCGTCTGGCGTGAACCGGTGAGTGTGGTCTGAGAGCGACCGGATGCGTCGGGTTCCACTGTGCGCTCATCCAGCACGACACCGGACACGCGTTCCCGCAGCACGACCTTCACCGGGTCCGCGGACGGATTCCTGATCACGACCGAAACCGGGACCTGATCGCGTGGGAAGGCGCGTTGTGGATGCTCGATCTCGGTGATCGCCCGATCCTGCATGCCGCGCTCGTCGCCAAGCGGGATCGCGATGAGAGGGGCCGACATGGAACCAAGACGCTGCCGTGTCGTCTCGTCGATCACATCCTGACTTCGCCCGTCGGTGACCAGAACCACCCCCCCGATGGGTCGTGTGCCAGAGCGATCCAGCCATTGCGCAAGAACCGACGCGACAAGCGTGCGATCCGCGTCGATGGGCTCAAGCGCCTCCGCCGATGCCATGTCCCGAACACTTCCACCAAAGGTGTGCCACGCGATGTCATGATCCTTCGCGATCTCCTTCCAGACGGGTTGCTGGATGAACATGCGCAACGCGTCATCTCGCGTGATCGCGCCGCCATTCATGTCGAGTTCGTCACGCACACGAAGGCTGGTGCTTCGATCCAGCAACACATGCACCACATCGCGCTCGATCCGTTGGCGTGGCCACTCGATCATGGGACCGAGCGTCAGCAGCAGCACCACACCAAGCGAGAGCGCTCGACACGCGCCAAGTGCCAGTCGCGCAGGCCGGCCGCCCCGCAGGCCGGCGTACGAGGCCCATCCGATCCCCATCAGCAGCAAGCTGAGCAGCACGAGCATCCAGAGGGGGGGCGTGGTGCGCAGGACAAGCGTCCAGGACTCTCCCGCCAGATCCGGGGGGATCATGAGAACCCGTTCGATCCACTCCCTCATGCTGCCGTCCCCACCGCTGGACGTGGACTGGATCGGCGCGACCACAGGCTTTCACCCACCAGCAACAGCAGTGCAAGCAGCAGAAGGGGCCGTGTCCACGCCGATTCCTGACGCATGGAATCCTGTGTCAACACCTGCTCGGCGTTCAGGCGGGTCCATGTCCCAGCCGGCGACCACCATTTATCGATCTCGGATGCATCCACCCGCTCGATGCTCGCGGCTTGTGGATCAAGCCGTGCCGCGATTGGACGAGCGCGGCCATCGCGCTGCTCCAGCGACCACAGGCCGGGAAAGGGCACTGGTCGCGTTGTGCGCCCCTCCGCATCAATCTCGATCACCATCGACCGTCGTGGATCCGTCGAGCGCAGGAGACCACCTGCCGCGGGGGGGCCGAGTCGTGCGATCGCACCGGTCATGACCACACTGGATCCGCGGGCAAGCGCGCGTCCGGCCCGAATCACCTCCTGGAAGAAGGGCACCATGAGAGGGCGCAACGGCATGTCCGTGCACTCCAACTCCGGTGGAAACGCCAGGAGCACGAGCAGGCCCTGCCCATCGGGTGATCGGATCGTAAGCGCCGCAGGCTCACCCGTCTCGAAGATCAGGACCGACTCCGATCGATCTGATGCGATGTTCCAGGAACGCTGGACCGACACCGGCTCCGTCAACACGTCGATCTCGGCACCCAGCGCGGCAAGCAAGGTGCCGCGTGGTTGTCGTGGTGCGAATCTCCGCGTCTCACCATCCCCCCGCGGCGACAACTCGACTCGCACACCAGACTCCCGGCTCAGGTCGAGAAGCCAGGTCTGGTCGCCACCCTGCACCGGCATGATGACGATCAAACCTCCCTCGCGCAGATGCTTTGAAGTCCACTTCCAGCCCGCCGCGTCGAGCAGGTCCGGTCGAGTGAGGATGACCACGTCGGCATCGGCCGGCGGACGAATGCCAAGCATCGAAGGATCCAGCTCTCGCACCTGGACATCCGCCGACTCCATCGCCTGCTGGATCCATCCTGATGCGGAAAGTTGATCGAGCCTTTGACCTTCTCGTCGTCGACCCACGATCGTCACCTTCGGTGTGGTCGTGGCCGTGTTGACCACCGACATGGTGTCGTCGAGGGGTTGTGCATCCGGTCGGAGCCCGACCGTGCACGACTCGATCGGCGTCCTTGGAAGTGGGATGTCCTTGCGTGCCTGTGGTGCACCCGCCATCCATGCAAGGTCCGACTGTGCCAGCACGTCACCGACGACGGACCGAATCTGCACATCGTCACTCGATCCTGTGTCGCCGGAACGACGGATGTCGACCCGCATCGAACCCTGTCCCATCATGCTGGTTGCGCGAAGAATGGACGCCTGATCGATCCAGCGGTTCGGTGCCGGATCGGGAACGGTCGGCACACACCGCCATCGCACGGCTCGGGCGCGATCCCTCCATGACGCGGGCAAGGCACGATCCGCCGAGACGCTTCCACGCCGAAGCGAACTTGCCAACAGAACCTCCCGAGGTGAGGATTCTGGCTCTGGTGGAAGCGCAAGCTCGAGAGCGCCCTGAAGATCCGATGGAACCGGTTTCGCGATCCAGTCGCGGATGCTCGATCGGATCCGCTCATGATCGAGGGTTGGCTGCAACTCGACGCGTGGTGGGCTTGAAGCACGAACGATCGCGGCCTGATCTCCTGGCCGCAGCGTGGAAATCTCCCGCAGGAGATGCTCCTGCATCACCTGGATAACCGGCGTGCCGTCCGAAAGCGTCTCGGCGGACGTGGCACCGTCATCGATCACGATCCAGAGTTCACGGGGCCCCGACGCGGCACCCATGAGGCCGATGAATGGTCCGGCCATGGCGGCACCCACAAGCCCGATGCCCAGCGCACGCAGGACAAGCAGGATCCATCCATCCAGACGGCGTCGCCGACGAAGACGCTCCAGTGCTCGCTGCAGCAGCATCGTGCTTGGCCAGGCCGTGGTGCGTGGCCGACGCAAAAGCACATGAAGGATGATCGGGAGCGCCGCCGCACCCAGCGCCGCGATCGCGAGCCCGGGAACAAGGAAGCTCACGACCGTCTCCGTGCACGCCAGGCTGCCTCACGGCGGCTCAGGAGCGCGGCAAGGGTGGGTCCGACCGAGGCATGGCTGTCCACGCGGACAAGGTCGTATGAAAGGCTTCGCGCCATCCGCTCAAGTTCCGCGTCAAAGGCCTGCAGCGCCTCCAGATATGCGGGTCGGAGCGTCTCCGCATCCGCCTCGACCACCTCGGCACCCTCCATGTCCTCGAATCGCCGGAAACCCTCGATGGGAAACTGGATCTCCTGCCGGTCCATGATCCGTACCAGCACCACATCGTGACCACGAAAACGCGCCTTGCCCAGCGCCTCCTGAATCGGTGCGAGGGGCTGCTGAAAGTCACTCAAGATGAAGAGCAGGCCGCGCGTGTTGAGTGTCGAGATGCCGTGATCGATGGCGCGTGGCATGTCCGCCACACCACCCACCCGGACCGACGCGAGTGCCTGCACCATGCTTCGCCACTGTCCGTGGGAACCGGATCGGCGCACGCCGATGCGTGATGTTTCCGCAAAGACCTCCAATCCGACGCGATCGCGCTGTTCCAGACACAGATGTGCGATCGCCACGGTGATCGCGGCGGCGCAGTCGAACTTCGTCCACTGCAGCGAGTCGCGGCCCGCATCGGTTCCACCCCATCCGGGCTTCACTGTGATCGAACCGAATCGCATGCTGTTGCTCGCGTCGACCAGGACGAGCACGTCCAGATCCGTCTCTTGCTCGTAGCGCTTCAGATGGAGCTTGTCACTGCGACCGAACACCTTCCAGTCGAGATGACGAAGTGACTCGCCTGGTGTGTAGGGACGGTGCTCGGAGAATTCGACGGCCTGACCCTGACGAGGGCTTGCGTGGAGACCCATGCCGAGACCTTCTACCAGCATGCGCGCGCGAAGTTCGAATGGCGCCAGCTGTGCCAGCGTCTCCGGCGCCAGATAGGCCTCGGCACGGAGCGGTGCGGTCAACGGATGAGCCGGTCCAGCGGCTGTCCATCCGCGGCCGCGTCGACCGGTACCTCGTCGATCAAACGCTGAATGATGGTCTCGCTGGTGACGCCGTCGGCCTCGGCGTTGAAGTTCGTCACGATACGGTGCCGAAGCACTGGCATCGACACTGCGTGCAGGTGGCGTGTCTCGACATGACTGTCACCTGACAGAAGCGCCTTGGCCTTCGCGGCGAGCACCAGGAATTGGCTGGCACGTGGACCCGCACCCCAGGCCACATAGTCGCGCACGATCGCGGGCGTCTGTGGAGTCGCCGCAGGTTCCTGCTTCACGCGCGTGGCCCGCACGATCCGGAGCGCATGACGCATCACATGTTCCGCGATCGGCATGCGGCGCACCACGGACTGGGCGCGCGCCAGATCCTCCGCGCTGAGCACGCTCTCGGTCTGGAGCACCTGCTCACCCGTGGTGCGGGCGACGATCTCCATCTCCTCGGCCTCGGTCGGGTAACCGATCCGGATGTTCAGCATGAATCGGTCCAACTGCGCCTCGGGCAGGGGATAGGTGCCTTCCTGCTCGATCGGATTCTGGGTCGCCAGCACAAAGAACGGCGAGGGAAGGTGGTGCGCGACGCCGCCCACGGTGACCTGCCGTTCCTGCATGGCCTCGAGCAGCGCAGCCTGTGTCTTGGGTGGCGTGCGATTGATCTCGTCCGCGAGCACCAGGTTGGCGAAGATCGGACCGCGCACGAATCGCAGCGAGCGGTTTCCGGTTGTCCGATCCTCCTGAATCACCTCGGTGCCGGTGATGTCGGAGGGCATCAGATCCGGCGTGAACTGGATCCGGCTGAACTGCATTCCGAGCGTGCGTGCAAGGGTCGCGATCAGGAGCGTCTTGGCGAGGCCAGGAACGCCCTCCACGACGGCATGTGCACCACAGAGCATCGCCAGAAGGATCTCGTCGAGGACACGATCCTGTCCGACGATCACACGATGCACCTCGGAGCGCACGCGGCGGATCGCCTCGTTGGCCCACGTCGCGTCATCGGTCGTGGCAAACATGCCGGTCTCGCGGGATGTGTCCATGGATCGAGTATAGAGTTCATGCGTGCCGGAACTGCCGGAAATCGAGAGTCTTCGACGCTCGCTTTGCACCGCGATTCTCGGCGCAGAAGTGCTCGATGGGGGTGTGCTTCGACGCGACATGCTGCATCGCGCCCCGGGCGCGCCGGCCCATCCACTCTCGCGCGGCGAAGTGGTTCTCGCCCTGCATCGCAAGGGCAAGCAGCTGGTCCTTGAGATGCATTCTGGAGTGTGCCTCCTGATTCATCTCGGCATGAGTGGATCCATCCGAGTCATGACGGGAGAGGCGAAGCCCGAGTCGCATGTGCATGCCGTGTGGCGAATGAAGCGGGACGGCGAAACATTCTCGTTCCGGCATCGTGATCCGCGTCGATTTGGCTGGTTGGAGAGCCATGCCTCGATGGCGTCGGTCGAGCGACATGCGTGGTCCGCTCTTGGGCCGGACGCCCTGGAGGTCTCCGTCGAACATCTCGCGCGTTCGCTTCGTGAGAGTCGCAGACCCCTGAAGTCATTGCTTCTTGATCAGGGTCGAATCGCGGGCCTTGGGAACATCTATGTGGACGAGATCCTGTTTCGGGCAAGACTTCATCCGGAGTGTCGGTCCGATCGCGTGCCGGGTGACAGGTTGGAGGGACTCCTTCGGTCGATTCATGGCGTTCTTGCCCACGCGGTCGAGCTTGGGGGCAGCACCATCCGTGATCACCGGACCGCTGATGGTGGCTGGGGTGCGTTTCAGGATGAGCACCAGGTCTATGGCCGCGCCGGCATGCCGTGCAGGTCCTGTCGAGCGAAGCTGACCACGACGCAGGTCTGTCAACGAACCACCGTGTTCTGCAGGAACTGCCAGCGACGCAGGCCCCAGAAGGGCCGTCCGTGACCTGTGAGCGATCTTCCAACCTGGGCTGTCGCCGAACCGTCCGCATGTGGAAACCGGCCAGCGAGTTCCTTGCCGCCCTGTGAGGTCCGTTGTGCAGCGGTTTGCCTTCAGATGCTCGATCATCGAGTCCAACCCCGTGCGTCTAGCTGCAGAAAGAAAACCCAAGAGATTCTTTAATCTCCATAGAAAAGGGCCCTGTTGGGATGTGGACAAGCAGATCAAATCTCCCCAAACATCAACGAAACAGTCACTTACAACACCAAACTCATGTGGAGCGCCTGTCGATTCACATTCTCGAGACTCCCGGACGGATCAGCGCGGGCGCGGGTTGGAAGAAACGGTCGTCTGTTCTCCCGTCCAACCCCACTCATGAGCCATCAGAAGCCAACACAACAGACAAGACACCCACACATGGGGTGTTTCTCATGATGTGAAGAAAATGTGGATAACCAGACTCAGTCCACTTCGGACTGAAGCAGACTCTGCAACCGCTCGACATCCGCACGGAGACGATCATCCGCGCACTGCTTCGAGTCGACGGTCCGGATCGCGTGCATCACGGTCGTGTGATCGCGGCCACCGAGATAGCCACCGATCTCCTCAAGGCTGTGCCGAGTGTGTCGGCGCGCAAGCCACATGCAGACCTGTCGCGGCAGCGCGACACTCTTGTGCCGGCGCTTGCCAAGCAGGTCCGTGAGCTTGATGTCATAGAAGCGCGCCACCGCATCCAGGATCGCCTGAATGTTCGGCTGCTGACTGCCACGACCACTCTGCAGCGGATCCGCGCCGATCGCTTCCTTCGCGAGTTCCAGATCGATCGATCGTCCCATCGCCAGCGCGACGCCGCGGATCTTCGCGAGCGCCCCTTCGAGCTCGCGGATGTTCGAATCGATACGCGCAGCAATGTAGGCAGGCACATCGTCTGGCATCTGCATGTCATGCAGACGAGCCTTCGTCTTCACGATGTTCACGCGCGTCTCGTAGCACGGGCGATCGATGCGCGCGACAAGACCACTGTTGAAGCGGCTCACGAGTCGTTCCTCAAGATCCGGAATCTCAGAGGGTGCCGCGTCGGAGCTCAGCGCGATCTGCTTGCCAGCCTGGTGCAGCGCGTTGAAGGTGTGGAAGAACTCCTCCTGCGTCTGCTCGTGCTTCGACAGGAAGTGGATATCGTCGATCACCAGCAGATCCATGTTCCGGAAGCGATGGCGGAACTCGTTCATGCGACCCGCCTTCACACACTCATGAAAGCCGTCCATGAAGGTGTTGCAGCTGATGTACGAGATCCGCGCGGTGGGTTGCTGACGAAGCACCATCTGACAGATCGACTGAAGCAGATGGGTCTTGCCCAGACCGACGCCGCCGTGCACGAAGAACGGGTTGTAGGCGCGACCAAGCTTGCCCGCGACCGCCACTGCCGCGGCGTGCGCCAGCCGGTTGCCAGGACCCACCACGAAGGAATCGAAGCAGTAGTCCGGGCTCAAGATCACTTGCTCGTCCAGTAGTGGCGTGCCTTCCTGGGAAGGCGCGCTGTTCATCGGTTCCATCACGGCCGTTTCGGATCCCATGAACCGCACGGCCAGAAGTTGTCCGGTGATCGATTGCGCCGCCTCCGTGAATGGCGCGACACAGGAACGCTGCAGGTACTTCAGGCGGACAGGTTCATTGATCAGGAGGCGCAGTACGCCACCATCGATGCCCATGACCGAGATCTCCTCGAACCAATGCCTGCAGACTTCCGGATGATTCCGACGCAGGTACGCGTGGATACCCCGCTGCAGTTCTTCATTCGACATGGAGCAAGGACCTTTCGAGAGCGGTATAGGCTCGATCGGAGTGCAGGCACCCACGATCGACGGAAGTTCGGAAGCACGTCACGGAAGTGACGTTCATTGCGTCGCCCACACGATCACTTGCGTGGGGGCGGGGTCGGGAAAATAGAGAGACCTGAGGTGAGCGTCAACCACCTGAACACCCGGATCACAAAATGCAAAAAGGCAAGAAAGATGCAGGGGTTTTTCATCGCCTCAAGAAGTCGGTTCCGAACCCGCCTCGGCCTGATCGCGGACGACGGCCTGCGCCGGATCGGCCGCGACCTGTCGCTCGTAACGCTGTCGATTCATCCGGTGATCCATGAGAAGGTGGACCCTGTGGGCCTGGTCACCAGCCGCCTCCATCAGTCGCTCCCTCGCATACTGCATATGGGTGCGGCGGCTCACGTGGACCACAACGATCTCGGGTCGGGTCCAGGTCTGGATCAGTACGCGCAGGTCGTCGATGTGGAGATGCTTGCCGACCTTCGCCCGATCCCGGTGCTCGGGATCGAAGAACGTGCACTCCGTGATGACCACCTGCGCGTTCACGAACTCGTCGCGAAGTAGGAAGGGACCCATTTCCGTGTCACCGGTGTAGGCGACCAGCGGGATCTCCATGGTTCGCGTGATTTCGGTGCCCTGCGACTTCAGTTCACGCAACTTGTCCTGGGGAAGGCCATGGAACTCCTCACGCAACTTGCTCCGTCGCTCCAGGACTGCGAAGGCCAGGCTTGGGGCGGAGTGGCTGACCTCGATGGCTCGCACGAAGACATTGGGCCGAAGCTGGAAGTCGACTCCAGGCTCCAATCCAACGATTTCGTGGGGTGTCTTCTGCCGTTCCAGGTCGATCCAGGTCGACATCATGACCTCGAGCGGTCGAACCAGCCGAGGATGACACAAGACGCGGCCAGTCCCAAGCTTCTGGAAGTTGCGCTGGCTGAACCAATACGGGAGCGCAGCCACATGGTCCATGTGGGCATGGCTCAGGCAGATGGTCCCAGCGGTCAGGACTGGACGGGGGCACAGACCCACGTCGAACGCGACATCCAGCTCAGGAACATGCACAGTCGCTTCTTCACCAGCGACACTGACACCTTGGATGCGGTACGGCGGGACGAAGAGGAAGCCCATCTGCCCCTCGCGGGGCGGCGGCTTTGGAACCATTTGAAATCTCCTTCGGCGGCGCTTTCGCGCGGCGAGGCGTACTGGAAACCCGTAATCCTAGCCCAAAAAGATCGAGGACTTGGAGGATGTGGTGATCTTTTTGTGATTTACACAATTTCATTTTCCGCAGCCCGATTCCGAATTCGAGGCTGGCCGATTGCCGTCACCCATGGTTCAAGACCCTGTCCAATCCTCCTCCTCAAGCGAAACGCCGCTACGGAGCGCCTTTCACGACGATCCAGACATGCGGGAGATCGTCCAATCATTTCTGGAGGAGATTCCCAAGCGCTTGGCACGGATGGAATCGCTTCTTGCTGAAGGCAATCAGATCGAGTTCCGTCGAGTCGTGCACCAGATGAAAGGCGCCGGCGGCGGGTACGGGTTTCAGGAAATTTCGAATGCAGCGGCGCAGTTGGAGTGCTGCATGAACTTGAGCGGCGAACAGTGGTCGCGCGATTGTCTGGCCCATCTGGTCACGTTTCAGACACTGTTGCGACAGGCGCATGCGGGACTGCGGGAGCGTCGGTAGATGATCGGCGCGGAATTATCGCATGACGAAGCGTCTCCGATCTGGGACACTGAATCGAATCTGATGTCTGAAGCGACTCCGGTTCCACGCCTTCTGGCCATCGATGATTCAGAACTGATCCATCGACTGCTGCAAGTGCGCCTTCAGGGCGAGCGACTGGAACTGCACAGCGCCCTGAGTGCGAGCGAGGGGATCCGTCTGGCGCAGGAACTGTTGCCGGAAGTGATCCTGCTGGACATCGAACTGGACGAGATCGACGGATTCGAGGTTCTGTCCAGGCTCAAGCAGGATCCGCGCACACACGACATCGCGGTGATCTTCATCAGCGCCGCAAGCGACACCATGGATCGGGTGCGAGGCCTTGATCTTGGTGCCGTCGACTTCATCGCCAAACCGTTCGAGGTGGTGGAACTGAAGGCGCGGGTGCGGCTGGCGCTTCGCATGCGTCATCTGGTCAAGATGCTGGAGCATCGCGCGCAGATCGACGGACTGAGCGGTCTTTGGAACCGTCGATACTTCGATCAACGTCTGTCCCAGGAATTCAGCGAGGCGCGACGACATGGACGACCACTCTCCCTGATCATGTGCGATGTCGATCGATTCAAGCGACTGAACGACCAGTTCGGACATCCGTTCGGCGATCACGTCATCGAACGAGTCGCACAGGTGCTCTTGGGCGGCCGTGGCAGCGACATCGCGTGCCGGTACGGTGGCGAGGAATTCAGCATGATCCTGCCAAGCACCACGGCGACCCACGCACAGGAGGTCGCTGAACGCAAGCGGGTGATGATCGAGTCACAGTCATGGACCGGCCACCCAGACCTGGTCGTCACGGCGAGCTTCGGAATCGCGGATCTGCAGCGCATGCCGGCCAACGCCACGATGGAACAGCTCATCCAATCCGCCGATGCAGCCCTTTACCGGGCCAAGCAGCAGGGTCGCAACCGGATCGAGATCGCCTAGGCGCGACTGTAACCCGATCAAGCGACCCACCTCATCCAAACTAGGATTCCCGCGTGGCGGTTGAGCACGACCAGGCGATCTGCATTCGGCAATGGGACTTCTCGGAGACCAGCCAGACCGTCAGCCTGTTCGCACGACGGTTTGGTGGATTGCGTGCACTTGCGAAAGGATCGCGCCGCGAGCGGGGGAGTTTCTCTGGGGGCATCGATCTGCTGACGGCCGGTGAGATCGGGATCATCATGAAGCGAGATTCGGATCTGGCCACGCTGACCGAGTGGGACGTGCAGGAGACGTTCACGCGCCTGCGCGACGACCTGCAGGCGAATCGCGCGGCGTGGTACGTGGCGGACGTGCTTGGTCGCATGCTTCCACCGCTGGATCCACATCCCAGGCTCTTCGATGTGACGATGGAACTTCTGCGTACGCTGGGTCATGTGGAGGCCACCGAGTCGGTGATGCTTCGATTCCAGTGGATCCTGCTGGAGGAGACGGGTTGGCAACCGGATCTTCAGGATCCAGAACCCGAGGCGCGAACGTTGGCGTTCGATCCACAGGAGGGTGTGTGGACCACCGACACCGGCGAGCCCGGCAGTTGGCGTGTGCGGCGTGGGACGCTTGTGACGCTGCAGGCGGCCGCCGCGGGTGCGCTGGAGCGGCAGGACGCGGTGTCGGTGCAGCGCGCGAACAAGCTGCTTGCAGCCCACATTCGCAACGTGCTCGGCGAGGAGCCTTCCAGCATGACATGGGTCTTCGGGCGCCTGCCGGTTGGCGGCGCGTCACCAAGGCCGCGGAGCAGTGGTCGGCGCTGAGGAGTCAGAAGAAGCGGATGCCCGCTTCATAGTGCCTCAAGAATCCGCGATCATCGCGCACCGCACGACACCAGACCACCATCGCAGGGCGGTCGATGCAGACCCCGGAAGGTTCATGACCGATCGCTCGGCCCGTGAGGCCTTCCGGCATCAGGCAACTGACCTCGATGCGTGCACCTTTTTCGCTCACATCAAGGGCGGGATAGATCTGCGGACATTCATGGTCGTGATGCCACGCGATGGACACCGATCCAGCGGCCACCATGCGAGCGGTGTCGCGGCGGTCAAGACTCGATCTCGATTCCAGAGATCGAGAGGTTGCCGCTGATGCGGATACATGGTGTCGGGTGATGAAATCCATGACGACTTCAAAGTTGAATACGAATCTGGAGGCCGAGGTGTGAGGTCCGAAAGAGACGCAAAATGGGGTCGGACCCGCGAAATCGGATGCTCCGATAAGGAAGGTTCGTAGACTGCACCCTGCATGGCTCTGCGCTCCGCAACCCTTTCAAACGGCCTCGTGATCCTTGGGGAAGTCGATTCGGCGGCGCACACCGCGGCCGCAGGTTTCTTCGTGCGAACAGGGGCTCGGGACGAGCCGACCCCGCTCATGGGGGTGAGCCACTTCCTGGAACACATGATGTTCAAGGGTTCCGAGCGCCGCACCGCGTTCCAGGTGAACGAGGACTTTGACCGGATCGGTGCAAGCCACAACGCCTTCACCAGCGGCGAGATGACCTGTTTTCACGCGCACGTGCTCCCAGAACATGTTCCAGCCGCGCTGGAGATGTTGGCGGACATCCTGCGACCAGCGCTGCGTCAGGCGGACTTCGACGAGGAGAAGGGGGTGATCCTTGAGGAGATCGCGATGTACGAGGACAACCCCTTCATGGCGCTCTACGAGCGCATGATGGAGCGGTACTACGACGGTCATCCGATGGGGCATCGTGTCCTGGGCACCAAGGAAACCATCTCTGCGCTGCAGCGCGACGCGTTGGCCGGCTACTTCCATGAGCGCTACGCGAGCGACACCATGGCACTCGCCGTGGCTGGCAAGGTGGACTTCGACGCCTTGGTTTCGCAGGTGTCACGACTCTGTGGCGCATGGCCTCGTGGAACGCCAGGCCGCACCCATGCGCACTTCCGGCCGAACGAGGATCGGTTCGAGATGCGGCTTCCGAATCTCACGCGGGCCTATCTGGGCATGATGATGCCGGCCCCGCCGCTCGCGGATCCTCGACGGTACGCCAGCAGTCTGGTTGCGCAGATCGTGGGTGACACGGAGGGCAGTCGCTTCTACTGGAGCCTTGTCGAGACCGGCTTGGCGGAGGAGGCGACGTGCAACTACGAGGGCCGGGATGGACTCGGCGAGCATCTGGTGCTGGCCGCCTGCACCAGTGAAGCCGTGGAGGAAGTTCGCGGCACGTTGCTGACCGAGATGCGCACGCTGGTGGATTCGCTGGATCAGGCCGAGCTGGATCGGGCGAAGGCGCGGATCGCGACGGCGGTGGCGCTGGCAGGCGAGCGGCCGGCGGGTCGCATGACACGACTGGGATCGCTGTGGGCGTATGGAATCCCGTATGCCACGCTGGCCGAGGAGATGCAGCGCATCGAGGCGGTCACGCTGGATGATCTGCGCCAGAATCTGCGTGACTTCCCGCTGCAGCCCGTGGTCACCGGCCTTCTGAAGGCCTGATCAGGCCTTGGGCCGGGTCAGCGAAAGCATGTCCGCCTGCTCGTCGGCGTGATAGCTGCTGCGGACCAGCGGTCCGCTCTCGCACACCTTGAATCCACGGGTCAGCGCCTCGCGCTTGAACATGGCGAACTGGTCCGGGTGCACCCAGCGCTCGATCGGGAGATGGTTGCGAGTCGGCTGCAGGTACTGGCCGACCGTCAACACGTCGGCCTTGCTGGCAGCCTGCACATCGTCCATCAGCTGCAGCACCTCGTCGTCGCGCTCGCCGATGCCCACCATGATGCCGGTCTTGGTCACCAAGCCCGATGCCTTGAACTGGGAAAGCACCGCGAGGGATCGGTCGTAGCGGGCCTGTGGACGGACCGCGGGATGCATGCGCTCCACGGTCTCCATGTTGTGGCTGATGATCTCGGGTCGGGAATCACACACGGTCTGGATCGCCTTCTCGTCGCCACAGAAGTCGCCGACCAGGATCTCCACGCTCATGTCAGGGCACGCCTCGTGGACCCGCCGCACCGTCTCCGCCCAGATCTCGGCACCACCATCCGGCAGTTCGTCGCGGTTCACGCTGGTGATCACGACATGCTTCAGGCCCATCAACGCAAGGCTGGCGGCAACGCGACGCGGTTCGTCGGTGTCGAGCGAAGCGGGGCGGCCCGTCTTCACATTGCAGAAGCCGCAACTTCGCGTGCAGGTGTCCCCAAGGATCATGATGGTGGCGCTGCCGCGGCTCCAGCACTCACCCATGTTCGGGCAGCTCGCCTCCTGACATACGGTGTGCAGCCGATGCTCGTCGATGATCCCCTTCAGACGCAGGTACCCCTCGCCACCGGGAACACGCGCGCGCAGCCATTCCGGCTTGCGGCCGATTCGCATGGATTGTCTGGCCTCGTCGGCGTTGTTCAGAACCATGCCGGTCAGGCTCACGGCGGGAGCAGGCAGGTTGCGGGCCGTGTCACCACCCAGCGGCCTTGGATGGCGCTTAAGGGTGCGGGCGATGGCTGGATCAGGAGCCGTCACGGAATCCGAAGGGTAGCCCTGTCGAAAGCATGATCCAAGCCGCATACTGCGCGAATGTCAGGCACCCGACATCCATCCCGTTGGTGGCCTGCACTGTGGATCGTGGTGATCGCGGCGGGGGCCGGATGGACCTGGGAACGGCTGCGCAGGCCATGGGTGGTGGTTCCCGCACTTCCGACGGTCGCCCAGACCAGTGACCTGCCAAGGATCCTTGTGTTCACACGGACCATGAAGTACCGGCACAAGAGCATTCCGGCAGGTGTGCAGGCCGTGGTTGAACTTGGACAAGGTCGATGGATCACCGAACACACCGAGGATCCGTCATGGTTCACGCAGGAGCGACTTGGCACATACGCCGCCGTGATCTTTCTGAGCACGACCGGTAACGTGTTGGAGCCGGCGCAACAGGAAGCGTTCCAGCAATACGTCGAGTCGGGTGGTGGATTCGTGGGCGTGCATGCGGCGTCCGACACGGAATACGAATGGCCGTGGTACGGAACGCTTGTGGGTGCATGGTTCCGAGATCACACACCAGTGATCGAGGCGGACGTGCATCCAGAATCTCTGGAAGATCCAAGTATCCGTTCCCTGCCACGCCCATGGCGACGGACCGATGAGTGGTACGCCTTCCGATCGAACCCAAGGCGCGACGTGCAGGTGCTGGCGCGCATGGATGATGCACAGATGGGCGCCAGTTCGATGGGTGGCGATCACCCGATCGCCTGGAAGCGCGAAGTCGGGAAGGGTCGATCGTGGTACACGGGCATGGGACACACGATCGAGGGCTTCAAGGAGCCCCTGATGCAGGATCACCTTCGTGGCGGCATCGCGTGGGCCGCGGGGATCGAGTCGCGATGAGCGCACACAAGCCCAAACCACCGACCATCGTGTACGAGAAGGGCGTCTTTTGCCTTGAGAACGAGTGGTTCGGGCTCCGTTCCAGCGTGAGCGTGCTTCCTGCGCTCAGGCTGCTGCATGACAGCGACTACCGGGTCCAGTTCATCCATCGTGACGTGGCGACCCGCGCGGAACTGGAGCACTATCTCCGGAAGTGGCTCATGGAGAAGCACGCGGGCTTCGAGGTGCTCTGGCTTGCGATGCACACCCGCAAGGGACTGCTGCTGCCTGGCGACGTGCGGCGCCATGACGAGAAGATGGATTTTGATCAGCTGGAGCAGGCGCTGGCCGGTCGATGCACCGGGCGCATCATTCACTTCGGCGGCTGCCGGACACTGCTGCTTCCCAAGGCGCGGATCGATCGTTTCCTTCGTGTCACCAAGGCGGTCAGCGTCTCGGGTTTCCTGACCGAGGTGGACTGGACCGAAAGCACGCTGTTCGAGACGAGCCTGATGCTCGAGATGCAGAAGCATCCGGCGACACGTCGTGGCATGGCCGCACTTCGCGGCGCCATGCGACGCATGCGGCCACTGGAGTGCCGCCGATCTGGTTTCGTGATGCACATTCGGCCCTAGGCCGTCACTCGGCGAGATCCCACGCCGCGGCGTAGGTGCCGCGCTCGAGCTTCAGGATCTGCCGAATCAGGTCGTTGGCAAGTGCACTGGCGCCGAAACGGAACAGATGCGGCGTGAGCCACGCGTCGCCCAGCGTCTCCTTGACCATGACCAGATAGTGCAACGCACTCTTGGCGGTGCGGATGCCGCCGGCGGGTTTCATGCCGATGCGGGGACCACCACGCAGGTGCGTGTCGGCGATGGCCTGCAACATGACCAGCGTGACCGGCATGGTCGCCGCCGGCTGCACCTTGCCGGTGCTGGTCTTGATGAAGACCTCGCCATCCTCGAGAGGCTTGGCGCCGGGCACGCGCATCGCGGCCTCGATGGCAAGGTCGCTCGCACGACGGGCGTTGTCAAGCGTCTCGAGTTCGCCGGTCTCCAGGATGATCTTCAGGTGTGCATGCCGGCATGCCGCCTTGGTCTCCTGGATCTCGCGGGTGATCTCGTCGAAACGGCCGGCGAGAAACAGGCCCCGGCTGATGACCATGTCGATCTCGTCAGCACCCGCGTCGACCGCGTCGGCGACGTCGCGCAGACGGACATTGAGCGGATACTGACCACTTGGGAAGCCGGTCGCGACAGCCGCGATCTTCACATCAGAATCACCCAGCGCCTCGCGGGCGGTGCGCACAAGCGTGGGATAGACGCACACCGCGGCGACGGGCGGAATCGGTCGCTTCAGCGAACCACTACCACCCGCTGGACGCATCGCCTTCGCGCAGAGCGCGCGCACCTTCTCGGGACTGTCCTTGCCTTCCAGCGTGGTCAGATCGACCATCGACATGGCCAGGCGGAGCCCATCGGCCTTCATCGAGGTCTTGATGCTGCGACTGGTGAACTGCGCCACACGGCGCTTCACCATCACGGCGTCGACAGGTGGAGAGGCCGCACCTGCCTGTTGAAGGCCTGCGGCGGACATGCTCAGCGGCCGCGTGCCTGCCGGAACAGCGTCGCGATGTTCTCGCGATACCGGATCTGCAGGCGCATGCTGCCGGCGTCCTCGATGTTGTAGATGTAGAGCATCTCGGTGCGGTTGTCGAGCACCCAGAGGCAGTCGGGCATCGCGGGCACGGCTGCGATGAGCCCGTTGCGCACGGTCGCGAACGAGAAGCCGTCGCGACCCTGGATGGCCTCGTCTGCGAACGCGGCGGGACGCTTGGCGAACTGCACGACGATCAGGCTTGCCAGCACGAAGGCGCTGGCCCAGAGCGGCGCGATGAGAAGTCGCTGGATGGCGTTGGTGCGCTTCATGGATGGATCCTCAGCGATTCTGCTGGAAAGTTGCGGCGTCACTCTTCAGGTCGCGGTAGCCCACACCCGAAAACTGACGGATCGTCTCGTTCCACATGACGGCGACGACCTCCTGATTGGCTTCGTCCACGATGTAGACCACGCCCGGATACACGTTCTGCACGACGCCACTGACCATGCCGTATCGGCCACCGGCACGGCCCGCAGCCGCCTGCTGTTGCTGTGCGTTCGCGGTGGGCGCCAAGCTTCCATAGGCCAGAATGCCGAGCAGCACCAGATTGAGGGCGACGAGCGAGATGAACGACTTGTTCTTCATGGGTCAGGCTCCAGATTCTTCGACTTCGGATCGTGTGGCGGTCTTCAGGCTGAGCGTGATGGCCACCGCGAACAGCACCGCCGCGATCAAGTAACCGATCACGGGCCATCCCGATGGGGCTGAAATCTTCGGTGATGGGGGATTGCCCTGCTGCATCGCGAACGTGGAGGCCGCGGGCAGGATGGCCGAGAGGATGGAAGCGCAACGAAACCGCATGCGCGCAGTCTACAGCCCTGCACAGACCCGATTCAGCCGAGGAGCTTTTCGGGTGACTCGAGAAGTTCGACGACCGTGTTCAGGAAGCGCGCACCCCCGGCACCGTCAACCACGCGGTGATCGCAACTGAGCGACATGGGCAGCACGAGGCCCGCGTAGAAGGCGCCGTTCTTCGTCAGCACCTGCTCCTTCGCCTTGCCTGCGGCAAGGATCGCCACCTCGGGATAGTTGATGATCGGCGTGGCGAACATGCCGCCGTAGCTGCCGATATTGCTGATGGTGAAGGTGCCACCGACCAGGTCCTCGCGGGCGATCGAGCGTTCCTTGCAGGCCTTGGCGAGATGGCGGACGGCGGTGGCGAGTTCGCCCACGCTGGCGCGTTCGGCGTTGCGGATGACCGGCACCATGAGGCCATGGTCGGTGTCGACCGCGCAACCCAAGTGAATCGGTTCCTTCAGCAGGATCTCGTCCTTCGAGTCATCCACATTGGCGTTGAGCGCCGGGTGCTTCTTCAACGCCTTGGTGACCGCCAGCATGATGAAGGGCAGCATGCTGAGCTTGGTGCCCAGGATGGCGGCGTACTCCTTGCGCTTGCGGTCGAGGGCGGTGATGTCGGCCTGATCGACCACCGTGAAGTGCACGGCGGTCTTCACCGACAGGTCGAGCGCCTGCGCGATCTTGCGGCGCACACCGCGGAAGGGGATGCGCTCCTTGATGCCTTCCTGCGACACGGCGGGCAGCGTTGCAAGCGGCGACGTCACGGGTTCGGTGATGGTTGCGGGCGTTTCCACGACCGGCGCGTGCGCGACGGGCTGGGCGAGCTGCACCCGGCTGGCGGCGGTCTCGGCCGCGACCTCACGACCACCGCGGCTGGCGCTCTCGACGTCGCCAGCGGTCACGCGGCCACCACGGCCAGTGCCGTGCACGCGCTGGATGTCCACACCAAGGTCACGCGCGATGCGGCGAACGGCCGGCGTGGCCAGGCTCTTCGAGGCGCCGTTCGAGGCGGCCTCATGCTCGGGCTTGCGGGCGAAACGGCTCGGCACGCCGAGCGTCCCGCTCACGCTGCCGACCACGGTACCGGCGTCCTCGTTCGATTCGGCCTTCGGTGCATGGGCCTCGGCGCGCGCAGGGGCGGCGGCCTTCGCCACAGGCGCGGGCGCAGCGACCTTTGCCGCGGCGGGCGCTGCACCACCAACCTTGTAGCGCACCAGCACGCTGCCGACGTTGATGATGTCACCGGCCTTGCCACAGAGTTGGCTGATCACGCCGGTCCACGGGCTGGGCACTTCCACAACGGCCTTGTCCGTCTCCATCTCGGCGATGATCTGGTGCTCCTTGACCGGGTCACCCTCGTTCACGCGCCACTTGATGAGCTCGGCCTCGTGCACACCCTCTCCGAGGTCGGGAAGGATGAAGTGACTACGGTCGTCCGGCTGCTTGACGCCTGCCATGGGTGCCTCCCTCGCCTCAATAGGCGGCGGTTTCCTCGATGGCCCGCGCGATGCGATCGGCGTCGGGCATGTAGTCGAGCTCGAGCTTGTAGTACGGCATGATGGTGTCGAAGCCCGCCACGCGCTGTACCGGAGCCTCGAGGTGCAGGAAGCACCGCTCCATGATGCGCGCGGCGATCTCGGCACCGAAGCCGCAGGTCTTGGGGGCCTCGTGCACGATCACGCAGCGACCGGTCTTCTTCACGCTGGTCTCGACCGCGTCCATGTCGAACGGATAGAGCGTGCGGAGGTCGATCAGCTCGATGCCGCGACCGCTGCGCTCGATGGCCTGCATGCACTGCACCACACTGGCACCCCAGCTCACCACGGTCATCTCCTCACCCTCGCAGACGGTGCGTGCCTTGCCGAGCGGCAGCGTGTACTCGTCCTCGGGCACCTCCTCGCGGAACGCGCGGTAGATGCGCTTGGGCTCGAAGAAAATCACGGGGTCCGGGTCGCGGATGGCGCTTATGAGCAAACCCTTCGCGTCGTACGGGCTGCTGGGCATGACCACCTTCAGGCCCGGCGTGTGGATGTAGATCGACTCCGGGCTCTCGCTGTGCAGCTCGGGCGCGTGGATGCCACCACCCACCGGCACGCGGATGGTGAGCGGCACGGTGAACGCGCCGCGGGTGCGCGTGCGCATGCGTGCGGCGTGGCTGCAGATCTGGTCATAGGCGGGGCCGAGGAAGCCATCGAACTGGATCTCGGGAATCGGGCGCAGGCCGGCCATGGCCAGACCGATCGCGGTGCCGATGATGCCGCTTTCAGCGAGGGGCGAGTCGACCACGCGCTTGCCACCGAAGCGCTTGTGAAGCCCTTCGGTCACGCGGAAGACGCCGCCGTTGGCTCCGACGTCCTGTCCGAGCAGCAGCACACGGTCGTCGCGCTCCATCTCCTGAATGAGCGCAAGGTTGATCGCCTGAACGAGCGTGAGGTTCGCCATGGCTCAGTGTCCTTCCTTCGCGGGCAACTCGATGACGGCGCCCTCGATCTGGCTTGGGTCCTGCCCGATGCCGTGCGTCTGCATGGTGTCGCGCTGCAGGGCGAGGTCGGCCGGAATCTCCGCGTACATGTGGTCGAAGAAGTCGACGCGGTTTGGCGAGGTGATGCCCTCGGCGCGCTCGACGGTGGCTGCGACTTCCACTTCCACCTTCGCCTGCAGTTCCTGCTCCTTCGCGTCGCTCCAGAGACCTCTCTTGGCCATGTACTTGCGGAGGCGGAGGATCGGGTCTCGCGCCCTCCACGCGTCGACCTCGGCCTGGTCGCGGTAACGGCGGGCGTCGTCGGCGGTGGTGTGGTCGCCCAGGCGGTAGGTGACCGCCTCGATGAAGAACGGCCGGCCCGTGCTGCGGGCCTGCTTGATCGCCTTGCGGAAGCAGTGCACCACGGCGAACAGGTCGTTGCCGTCGCACTGGATCGTGTCCATGCCGTAGGCGAGCGCACGCTGCGCCACGGTGGGCGCGCTGCACTGGATGTGGCCCGGCACGCTGATCGCCCAGCCGTTGTTCTGGCAGCAGAACACGACGGGAATGTCAAGGTTCGCGGCGAAGTTCATCGCCTCGTGGAAGTCGCCCTCGCTGGTGGCGCCGTCGCCGAAGAAGGTGCAGGCGATGCGCTTCTCGCCGCGATACTTGGCCGCCCAAGCCAGGCCTGTCGCGTGCAGCATCTGCGTGCCGATGGGTACCGCGATCGGTGTGGCGTGGTGTTGGCGGGGCATGGCGTTGCCGCGCTCGTCGCCCATCCAGTGCAGCAGGATCGACTCCATCGGAACGCCGCGCCAGAACAGGCCGCAGTTCTCGCGATAGCAGGTGACGAGCCAGTCGTCGTTGTTCAGCGCATAGGCCGCGCCGAGGCTCGCCGCTTCCTGGCCCATGTTCTGCGGATAGGTGCCCATGCGGCCCGAGCGCTGCAGCTTGAAGGCCACCTCGTCGAGGTGGCGACAGGTGCACATGTGACCGTAGAGCTTGACAAGGTCAGCATCGGGAATGAGTCCCTTGCCGAGCTTCTCGTCGAAGCGGCCCTCTGCGTCCAGGATCGACACGTTCTCGATTTCGGCCGTCAGCACCGTCTTGATGGGCATGCGTGGCTCCGTGAAAGGCGGCCGCGTGGCCGAAGTCGAAGTCTACTTGCGGCGATGGACGGTTCAGTACGCGGCGGCCGTGGTCCTGCGGTTGGTACGGCCCTGCTCGATGCGACGCTTGGCGTAGCTCACCGCCGCCTCATAGGTGCTGGGAAGCCCGCTGGCCTCCTTCAACACGGCGGTCGTGGTCTGCTCAATGTGCGTGATCTTCTGGTCGACCTGCTGCTCGGTGAGACCGATGTACAGGCCGGCCAGGCGGATGAGGCCTCCCGAATTCACGATGAAGTCGGGGCCATAGAGGACGCCCGTCTTCTTGATGCGCGCGCCGTCGTCGATCGGGTGCGCGAGCTGGTTGTTCGCGGTGCCGCAGACGATCGAGCACTTCAGGTTGGCGATGGTGCGCGCGTCGAGCGTTCCACCCAGCGCGCATGGCGACAGGATGTCGCACTTCGTGGCGAGCAGGTTTGCGTCGGTGGCCTGCACGCCGAGTTCCTTCACGGCACGCTGCAGGTTGGCGGCGTTCGTGTCGGTGGCAAGCACCGTGGCGCCCGCCTCACGGCAGAGCTTGGCCACGCGGAAACCGGTGGCACCCACACCCTGCACCGCCACGGTCAGGCCCGCGAAGTCGACCTTCTTGCCAAGGTGCTTCAGACAGGCCTTCATGGCGTTGAAGCAACCCAGTGCGGTGAACGGGCTTGGGTCGCCGCCGTGGCTGACCAAATCGCCACCCATCACGTGCTGCGTCTCGCCGGCCATCCAGTCGACGAACTGCGGGGTCACGCCGACATCTTCCGCGGCGATGTATGTGCCACCGAAGGTGTCGACGAAACGGCCCATTGCGCGCGCCTCGGCTTCGGTGGCGGCTTGGCCAGGCTTGGCCAGGATGACGCTCTTTGCGCCGCCCATCGGCAGGTCGGCAGCCGCGGACTTGTAGGTCATGCCCTCGCTCAGGCGCAGCACGTCATGGATCGCCTCGGCCTCCTCGCTGTAGGCCCAGCGGCGCGTGCCACCAAGTGCGTTGCCCAGCACGGTGCTGTGAATGGCGATGATCGCGCGTAGGCCCGTGGCCTCGTCGTGATGGAAGGCAAGGCGCTCGTGGCCGTGGTTGGCAAGGAGTTCAAAAGGTTTCATCGGAGTCGTGTCCCTTCTTGTGTTGGCCTGCGCTCCAATCAGAGCGGAAGCTTCTCGCCGGCGAAGATGCTGCCCGTGCCGAACTGCGGGATGTGCGTCTGGTCCTGACGCACGCCGGTACCGCGGGCGGCGTCGGGTGTGCGCTCGGGAATGACGTAGTGATCGTTGGGCAGCGTATCGATGCGCTTGAGCGCAGCCGTCGCGGCCATCTTCATGGTGACATCGGCGTTGTCGTGCAGGGCACGGATCTCCGCCTCGATCTCCAAGCTCGCCATGGCGCAGAGGTGCTGCACAGTAGCCATCTCGTAGTCGAACTGGTCGCCCGGGCAACCCACGCGCATGTTGCGGTCGAGCTTCGCCAGCGAACACAGCATGGCGTGGATCCAGAGTGCGCACATCGACAGTCGTGCCTGTACGGTCTGGTTGGTGATGAGGCGCTCCTCGTGCTCCTTGAAGGCCATCTTCACCTGGTGGCTGTGCTCGCGGATGCGCATCATGCAGTTCGCGGCCAGGCCCTCAAGGCGCGGGTGCACCTTGTTGGCGACCGGCATCGCGCCACGCACGCCCAGGAAGAGCTGGCTGCCGATCTTCATCGCGCTGCCGATCGACTTGAACGGATTCTTCTTGATGCCGAGCATCCATTCGCCGAGTTGCTTGCTGCCATAGGCGAAGATGAAGCTGTGCATCACCTCGTTGGCACCCTCAACGATGGTGTTGATGCGGCTGTCGCGCCAGATGCGCTCGACATTGTTCTCGCTCATGTAGCTCTCGCCACCCATGATCTGCACCGCGTCATTCACCGTGCGGTAGCCCATCTCGCTGCAGAAGACCTTGCAGAGCGCCGTCTCGAGCATGATGTCCTCATCGTGACGGTCCAGGAAGCCGGTGGTCGCATAGAGCATCGCGTCCATGGCGTAGACATACGCGCCCATGCGGGCGATCTTCTCCTGCATCAGGTCGAATTCCGAGATCGGGCGATCGAACTGGTGGCGGTACTTCGCCCACTTGCACGCCTGCTCGTAGGCGTAGGTGGCGCCGCCCAGCATGCCCGCACTGAGCGTGCAGCGGCCGTAGTTCAGGCAGGTGAGCGCCACATTCAGGCCGCGGCCCTCCTTGTGCAGCAGGTTCGCCTTCGGCACCTTCACGTTCGTGAGGCGGATGCGCGCCTGCCAGGTGCCGCGAATGCCGCACTTCGAGCGGTTGCGACTGAAGATCTCCACACCTTCCATGTCGGGGGTGCAGATGAGTGCGGTCACCATGTCCTTCTGCTTGCCGGTCTTGGGGTCGGAGATCTTCTGCTTGCACATCACGGTGAACAGGCCGCTCAGGGCGCCACTGGTGGCCCACTTCTTCTCACCATTGAGGATGTAGAAGTTGCCGCAGGGGCTCACTTCGCAGCGAGTCTCCTGGCCGCCGGCGTCACAACCCACGTTGGGCTCGCTCAGGCAGAACGCGCTCAGCGTGTCCTTCGCCATGCGGGGCAGGAAGCGCTTCTTCTGCTCCTCCGTGCCGAAGAGCATGACGGCCTTGCAGCCGATCGACTGGTGGGCGCTCACGAGCACCGCGGTGCTGCCGCAGACGCGACCGATGCGCTCAAGTGCGCGGTTGTAGCTGGTGATGCCGAAGCCGCCGCCACCGAACTCCTGCGGGATCGTCATGCCAAGCACACCCATGGTGAACAGTTTCTGGATGGCCCACTGCGGAATCTCCTGCTTGTGGTCGATCTCGAAGGTCGGGTGCTCGGTGCGCAGGTAATGATCGAGCTTGTCGAGCAGTTTGTCGCAGCGGTCAGTCTCGTCGACACCGGCTCCCGTGGGGAAGGGGAAGAGCAACTCCTCGCGGAAGTTGCCCCAGAAATAGTTCTTCACCACGCCCATGGTGCTCGGGTCAGGGCCGAGCATTTCCTGAGCCTGCTCGATCTGCTTGCGGTCCTTCTCGGAGATGTTCTTGAGTTCGCTGGCGAGATTGGTGGTGCTCATGGGTGTGCTCCTGGGCCGGCGAAACGCCGTGCTGCATTCAAAGCGAAGGGGTGGGTCATAACAATGACACCCAGCAAAGAAGTGATGAATATGCATATTGCATATGCATCCACTCATTCAGGATCAGCGGGAATCCGAGGAAGAACGGGCCGCTTTGGGGTCGATGCGGTGCATTCCCAGTGCATGAAGCACCGGCATGCGGCGGCGCGTCAGCGCTTCAGGAACGCGTCAAGCTTTCGGCGAGCCTCCGGCGTGTGCCGAAGGTCGACGAGATGCAGTTGTTCGCGTTCGACGGCGTCGTCGAATCCGCCCTTGCAGCCAGCCTGCACGGCGTCGATCACGGCGATCGCCGCGGCATGGGCGGCCTGCGGTCGCACGAATGGAATCGCCTGTCGTGTCGCGTGGATGTGCTGGGGCTCGCAGGCGTTTCTCGGCTCGGTGCGGCGAGTGGTGCGTGGATTCGCCAGAAGCCAGGCGATCGCCGCGGCATGTGCCACCGTCGTGTCGACCGACACCGACTCGAACAGTCCTCGCGGTGGCTGCGCCGCGTCGAAGGGCGCACCATGCATGGTGGCGGCGATGGCGGCCGCAGGTTCGATGCGCGCAGGCAGCAGCACGGTGCCACCCCAACCCGGGCAGATGTTCAGGCCACACTCAGGCAGTCCGATCTTCCAGCCCTTGTCGCCGGCGACTGGAGTCACGCCGAACAGCGCGTCACAGTGCATGGCCAGTTCAAGGCCACCACCAAGCGCAGCCTTGTGGATCACGCAGGCGCTGGGGCAGGGCAAAGAACTGATGCGGCGGAAAGCGGTGGATCCGGCGCGCAGATAGGCATGCAGCGCGGAGTCGTCGAGCGCGTCGATTTCGGCCAGGTCCGCACCTGCGACGAACACACGCTCGCTGTCCGACACCATCAGGAATCCCCGCGGCTTCATCCCCTCGATCGCCTGCAGCGAGGCGTCGATCGCGGCGATCAGCCATGCGTCGAGCACCACCACGCCACCACGCAGTTTGCTTGGATTGGGCGTGAGCTGGAGCACGACGATGCCATCGTCGCGACGCTGGATGGGAAGTGTGCCACCCGTGCTCATGCGCACAGGGTACGCGCCCGATTCAGTGCGCGGGCTTGGTGGCGTCGAATCGGGCCTTCAGGCGCGACTGCGCCTCTTCACCCTGAATGATGCGGGCTGAGAGATCTGCGGCGCGGCGCATGATCTCGTCATCGAGTTCCGATTCAAGTTCTCCAAGCCAGCGCTTCGTGGTGGCGAGGGCGTTCGCGCCTCCACCGCACAACTTGCGCGCGAGTTCCATGGCCGCAGGCTCCAGATCACCCTCGCTTACAAGATGTGTGGCGAGACCGAGTCGGTGCGCCTCGGTGCCGCTCACCACGCCACCCGTCAGAAGCATGGCGCGGGCGTGTCCCGCACCGACCCGTCGGATGAGAAGCGGGGCCACGACCGCCGGGCAGATGCCGAGGTCGACCTCGGGATAGCCGCACTTGCTCTCGGCGTGCGTGATCGCCAGATCGCAGGTGACCATCAGTCCGCAGCCGCCACCGATCGCGGCACCACGCACGCACGCGATCGCGGGAATTGCGAGGCGGCGGATCGCGAGCGAGGTTCGCGCCAGCCCGTGCAGCATCTGGCCCATGCGCGTGGCGTCGTGCAGCACGCCGCGCAGGTCCATGCCCGCGCAGAAGGCCTTGCCCTCACCGCGCAGGATCAGCGCACGGGCCGATGCATCCGCGGCAATGGAGGTCACGGCACGCTCCAGCGCGTCGATCAGGTCCAGGGAGAGCGCGTTGCGTGCTTCGGCCCGCTGCAGCGAGAGCGTCACGATGCCGTCGTCGTTCCGAATGGTGACCAGATCGGACATGCGCGAAGCGTATCGGTGGGTCAGGACTTCCGGCGGGATTCCCAGACCTGCCGCAGCATCGCGCGTGATTCCGCGGAACCGATGCCACCCAGACTCGCGGCGAGGGCGTCGGCCCCGGGCTTCGGATCGATCGAGTGATCGATCTGCTGTAGCCAGCGCTTGGTGGCCGCGAGCGCGCGCGGACCCTTGGCGAGCAGCTCGGTCACCAGCGCGTCAGCGTGTGACTGAAGCGCGTCGGCCGTCGGCGCGAATCGTTGGAGCAGACCGATCTGGTGTGCGGTCTCTCCATCCAGGATCTCGCCAGACTCGAACATGCGTCGGGTGGCGCCTGTCCCAACGCGTGCGGCCAGCATCACGCCACTCACCGCAGGCGAGAGACCGATCGCGTGCACGGGATAGCCGAGCCGTGACGCTGGGCATCCGATCGCCACGTCGCACGCCACGACGAGTCCGCATCCGCCGGCGAGTGCTGGTCCGTGCACCACAGCCACACTGACCGCCGGAAGCGCGCGTAGTCGACGCATGCATCCGGCGAGTCGCTTCAGGAACGAGGCGAGCAATGGCTGCGCAGGGTCGGGATCGTCGGCGAGCAGGCCGAGATCGAAGCCCGCGCAGAAGGCGGGTCCAAGACCTTTCACGCGGATCACGCGGACGACATCGGTTGGCGGCGTCTCCTGCAACGGATTGAATCGTGAGGCGCCGGTGCGCGCCTCCAGATGCAGGATCGCGGCCTCGAGACCGTCGAACATCGGTGGACCCATCGTGTTGCGGCGATCCGGATCGGCCAGCGTGATCGTGGCAAGGCCCGCGAGTGCGCCGTCGTGCACGTCCAGCGTGACGGGACCAAGCGCGTGCCGTTCGGCCTTCAACGACCGACCCCCGGCGTGCCGGGCACGTTGCCGGCCGCCCAGATGACGGGCGTGCCATGCTCGAAGCCGAGCACCGTCACGCTTCCGGCGCGGATCGCGAAGCTGCGTCCACGCGAGTCCGGAAGACCAAGCCATGACGCGATGAGCAGTCGCGAGAAGTGCCCGTGCGAGAACAGTGCGACGGATCCGGGCATGTCCGTGATGCGCGCGAGCATGCGGCGCGCGCGAAGGCCGACCTGTTCCAACGTCTCACCACCGGGGCAGCCATTGCGCCAAAGATCCCATCCTGGCACGCGCTCGCGGATCTGTGGCGTGGTGAGGCCCTCGTAGTCGCCGTAGTCCCATTCCATGAGTTCAGGTTCGGGTTGCACCTGCGACTCCAGACCGCACAGTCGGGCCGTGTCGATCGCGCGCGAGAGAGGACTGCTGAGCACGCGTTCGAAGCGCATGGTCCGGATCCATGGACGCAGCGCCTCGGCCGCGGCGATGCCGGTGGGCGTGAGTGGAATGTCGCTGCGTCCCGTGTGACGACCGTTCACGCTCCATTCGGTCTGCGCGTGCCGGATGATCCAGACCTGTCGCGCCTCGCCGCCATGCGTGACGGAGAACGCCGCGTCCTGCGTCACGGCGAGGACCTCGGCGCGATGAAGTGGTCCCGGTGATAGACGAGGACGAGATCCTCCACGCCCGTGAGGGTCAGGCGATCGCCCGCAAGTTCGGGGATCACTCCCATCTCGATGCGACGCGGTGGCGGCTCCACGATGATCCGGAGCGATCGACCATCGAACTTCCAGATGCCACGACGCACGAAGTCACCCTCGCGTGCCAGCATCACGCCACCCTCACCAAGCGTCAGCACGGCGCCGGCCGGGCTCACGACACCCGATGGCGGTGCGTCGGTGGCTGCGGCCTTCTCCTCGCCATCCTTCTTCGTTTCCAGCTCCGCGGAGGGTTCGGGCACGCTCGAATCGCCGGGCGAGAAGACCCATCGACCCACGAGATCCGACGTTTGAAGGGCCTTCGCTTCGGACGCGGCGCTGGCCGTCGGAACCTTCGGCACGGCCTGAGGCGCGGGCTTTCGCACGGTCGCGCACGCAGTCAGGGCGGCGACCATCAGGATCACCACGAACGTTCGCATGGCGCGCATGCTAGGCGTCGAGCGCGATGCCCGGGGCGTCGGACTCCAGCATGTCGATGGAACTTGGCACGAACACGTCCAGGCGATCCGAGATCCCGCGCAGCAGCAGCAACTCACGCGGATGCAGCTTGCCATCCTCGGACACCACCGCGGCCACGGCCTCCACCAATTGATGACGACCGCCTTCATCCACACCCGCGATCCGCTCCAGCGCCGCGTCGAGCGCGTCAAGCGAGCACCGGGCCACCTCCAGCGGCTCGCTCGGCAGCCAGCGGATCTGCGTACTCGCGCGATGGAGCGCCCGCGCTGCGCGCGCGCGATCCGATGCCCACGCCATGGTGGACAGGATCACGAAGACTTCGTTACGCCGCGAATCAAGTGATGCGCGTCCGTGCGGCTCATGCAGTGCGCCGAAACGTGCCTCCACGCGCCGGGCCAGCACCGAGCGCATGGCCCATTCGTAGAGCGTCACGCGGCCATCCGCGCGCATGACCAAGGCGAGCGTGTCGCGGAACGCCACATACTGCGGCTGCGACAGTTGCTGCAGCGCAGGCATGCAGAGGTCAAGCAGCATGAGGCGAAGCGCCTCGGGCACGCGCTCCATGTGGGGACGCAGACGTGAGACGGTCGAAGCGACGGCGGGTCCAAGGCCCGTGCGCACGGCGTCACGCTGGCGCTCACGCACCGTGTCATCGGTGGCCCAGGTCGAGAGCAGCAGCACGGCCTGCGCGTCGAAGGGCTCGCGGCAGGCCTCCAGCAGCTTGATCGGGATCCTTCGCGACAAGAGCGGCAGCACGTTGCGCGTGGCCTGCGGATCCGGCTGTGCACCGACCGCCGAGGCGGGCGCGCCCGCAGGCGCGAAACTGGACGCGTTCTCGACACGCGCGCCGTTTGACTTCGGCATCTCGGGTGGCAGCGTGGCTGCGGCACCCTCGAGCCGTCGGATGCGCTCCTCGATCGGTGGATGCGAGGCGAGCCATGCGTTCGCCGCGCTGGTGAAGAAGAAGTGGTTGAGGCCGCTCGCCGCCTCGGCGTCGAGATGGTTGCTTCCCGCGCCGGCGATCGTGCGCAGGGCGTCGGCGAGCGCGCGTGGATTGCGCGTGTACTGCGCGGCGCTCGCGTCGGCGAGGAACTCGCGCTGGCGGCTCACGGCAGCCTGCAGGATCCGGCCGAAGAACGCACCGATCGCGCCCGCGACCAGAAGTACCAGTCCGACGAGCAGCAAGGCGACCGTCGCGTCACCCTTCTTCGAGCGGCTTCGGGGCGCGCGCGCCGCCACCTGAAGGAGCACCCGCCCGATGAGCGCGATCACCATCACGCCTGCGATCGCGCAGGCGAGGCGGATGTTCAGGTGCATGTCCCCATGCGCGACGTGGCTGAACTCATGCGCGACGACACCCTGCAACTCGTCACGCGAGAGACGGTTGATGGCGCCTCGCGTGAAGCCAAGCACCGCGTTGGCGGGACTGGTGCCTGCAGCGAATGCGTTGATCGATCCGTCCTCGATCACGGCGACAGGCAGCACCGGCATACCGCTGGCGATCGACATCTCCTCCACCACGTCGAGCAGGCGGCGCTCGGATGGCGTGGCCGACGCGGGATCGAGCCATCGACCTCCAAGCGATTCGGCGACGGACTTGCCGCCGCCCGAAAGCTGCACGCGACGCACGAGCGCACCGAGCAGGATCAGGCCGCTCGCGATCGCCGCAACGACGAGCAACGCGCCCGGGTCGAGCCATGGCGGAAGCCCCTCCATGCTCGGTGGCGACGAACGTTTTGCCTCGTCCGATGCCAGCATGAATCCGACTGGCGCGTACAGCAGCACGATGGTTCCCGCGATCGACAGCAGGAACAGCACGACAAGCCGGCGCGTGGCGCGGCGGGCGGCGTCCTGATGATCGAAGAAGTTCATCGCGCGCTTCCGGTGCACACGTCGGGAACGACGCGCGTCTCGGCCTCGGTCTGCCAGAGCTCCGCGGCCACGAAACCGAACAGTCGCGCGACCAGATTGCTGGGGAAGGTCGCGATGCGCTCGTTCAGGCGCATGACCGCGTCGTTGAACGCCTGACGCGCGAAGGCGACGCGGTTCTCGGTGCTCACGAGCTCCTCCTGCAGGTTCTGCATCACCGCGCTCGCCTTCAGGTCGGGATAGGCCTCGACGCGCGCCAGCAAACCCCGCAGCGCGCCGTCCAGCGAGGCGCTTGCGAGGGCGAGCGCACGGATCGCGCCACGATCGCTCGCCGCAGCGCCCTCCATCGCGCGCATGGCGTCGGCGCGTGCGCGTGTGATGGCCTGCAGCGTCTCCTGCTCGTGCCGCATGTATCCACGCACCGTCTCGACGAGCGACGGGATCAGGTCGTGGCGCCGGCGCAGCTGCACATCGATCTGCGAAAGCGCGTTCCGCATGCGTACGCGCGCGACAGCCAGCGTGTTGTAGAGACCCGCGAGCACGATCACACCTGCAAGCGCCATCACCAGCGGAATGGCGGCGAGGCCGAGGTCCGAGATCGAGACCGAAAGCGGCATCCGTGGATTATGGCGTGTGGTGCGGCGCGTTCAGGGGGCGGCCTGAAGCCGGCCCAGGCGCGCGCCGACGAGTTCGACCACCTGCTCGATGGCACCCGGCAGGTCGTCGTTCACCACGAACGCGTCGTAGACGCCGTTGGTCCGAGCACGCTCCATCTCGCGGACCGATTCCGCGAACCGCCGCTGGATCGCGGCCTCGTCCTCGCGGCCACGGCGACGAAGCCGCTCAAGCAGCACCGCCTCGCTCGGCGGCAGGATGAAGATGCCAAGCATGTCGGGCACTCGCGCGTGCACCACCTCCGCGCCCTGCACGTCGATGTCGAGCACGACCAGTTCGCCGCGGGCCAGCGCCTCGTCGACGGGTGCGCGCGGCGTACCGTACCAGCTGCGGCCGAACACCATCGCGTGCTCGAGGAACGCGTCCTCGCGCACCATGCGCTGGAACGCGTCCTCGCTCACGAAGCGATAGTCCACACCCTCGCGTTCGCCCGTGGAGGGTTGACGCGTGGTGCAACTCACGCTGAAGTGGCCGCCGAAGCGGCGCAGCAGTTCATGCGCGATCGTCGTCTTGCCGACGCCGGATGGGCCGCAGAGGACAAGCAGGAGCCCGCGAGGCATGGGTCGATCGTACGGCGCGTTCGTGCGCGGGCAAGACGGGCGATTTCAGGCCTTGGCGCCGGGAATCCAGCCCTTCGTTCGGTACCACGCCACCGCGTCGGCGGTGCTGGTCTCGACGCTGCGTGGCTGCAAGCCGAGTTCTCGCAGACTCACGGCGGCATCGAAGTGCATCGAGCGGCGTGTAAGACGCACACCGGTCACGGTCGCCATCGGCATGCGGTGCGACACATGATCGGCCCATCGTTCACTGAACCATCCGGTCGCCAGCGCGAGCGGATAGGGCACCTGCCATCGAGGTGCCGGACGACCGACCATGTGCGCCAGCAGCGAGAGCCACTCCACCAGCCGGGTGTTGTGCGCACCCAGCAGGTAGCGGATGCCGGTGCGGCCTCGTTCCATCGCGCGCACCAGACCGTCGGCGGCGTCGCGCACGTCAATGAGATTGAGGCGACAGTCCACATACGCGGGAATGCGGCCTTGGCAGAACGCCACCGCCAATCGGGTGGGCGGGGTCTGGCCACGGTCCCCGGGACCGATCGGCAGCGTCGGACTGCACACGATCACCGGCGCTCCGGCTTCCGCAAGTTCGAACGCCGCGCGCTCGCCGCGGAACTTGCTGAGGCAGTAGGGGCCCAGCATGTCCTGCTCTTGGAAGCGAACAGTCTCGACTGCGCCACCGGCGAAGTGTCGCGAGGCCAGGATGCTCTCGGTGCTCACGAACAGAACGCGCTCGGCACCGGCGTCGAGCGCGGCTCGCATGAGGTGCTTGGCGCCCACATGATTGATGGCGTCGAAGGCGTCGCGATCGCGTCGCCACAGGTTCGGATCGGCGGCCAAGTGGTAGACGCGCATGCTCCCACGTACGAGGGATCGGACCGCGGCGTGGTCGCGGATGTCGGCTCGCACCAACTCGATGCGGTCGAGCGGCAGATGGTCCACGGGGGCGTCGGGGCGCTCGAGCACACGGACAGCCTCGCCGCGTTCCACGAGCTGTCGAACCAGATGCGAGCCAATGAAGCCGGCGCCGCCTGTGACAAGATTCATGCAAGCGCCCCGGGTGGCAGCGCGTCGGCAAGATCCTGCAGATGTTCGCGAGCGGGCACCAGTCGCTCGCGGCTGATGCGGTCCACCATGTCGATCACGGCTCGGTTGATCGGGCAGGGCAGGTCGCCGGCGATGCGAACGAGATGGCCGTTGTACGCGTCCATCTCGGTGCGACCGCTTCCCATGTCGGGAGCCATGCTGCAATAGGTGCCGCGCAGGGATGGCCGGAAGAAGTGACTCATGAGCTGAGGCAGGAACGGCGTGCGCAGGATGCGTGCCACCACGTCCGGATGGAAGGGCCCGATGCGAGCCAGCGGCACGCGGGCATGTCGCAGGATGGCGTGATTCTCGAGCAGCAGCGCGAAGAAGAGTCGGTTGGCCAGTGGATCCGTGAGCAACGCCGCGTTGTCCACGCCGGCGCCGGCGGCCAGCGGCGAGATCGCCGCGTTGTACATGAGCTTCGCGGCCTTGTACGGACGCACGTCGTCCACCGGATGCACAGGGAAAAGACCTGAGGTACCGATCGCAGAGGCCAGGGCCGCCATGCGTTCGCGCTGCATGTCGTTCGCCTGACGGCGTGCACCAATGTGCAGCGCCCCCGCGCGTGTGATGCGAGCGACGGGTCGATCCGCGGGACAGGCCGACACGAATGACGCGATCGCCTCGCACGGATGATCCAGTGCGTCCAGTTGCGGGTCGTACCCGTTCTGGATGGGAACCAGCAGGGGCGTGGCAGGAAGGCGCGCCAGCACGGCGGGGTTGTCGAAGGTCTTGGTGCACAGCAGGACCAACGCGTCTGGCGAAGGTCGCCACGCGTCGAACGCGATGAACGGCACGGTCAAAGCCGGAGCGCCGTCGACACGCATGCCATCGCGCTGCCCCGCCGCCACCTTCGCGGGATTCGCTTCCACCATCGTGACATTCCATCCCGCACGCACAAGACCTGCCGCCGCGGCGATGCCGATGCCACCAGCACCAAGAATGTGGACGGTGGGTGGCATGCGCGTTCGTGAAGGGCGAGTCTATGCAGCGCAATGCTGTTGGAAGGTCACTTGGGTGGTGCGCCACGCTCTTGCGACCAAGCCGCGAACAGGTTGGCCACGACCTTGTCCGGCAGGGCGGTGCGCCACCGAGGTCCGTACTGCATGTCCATGTGCTGCGCGAACACCCACTCCTCCTGCACCGTGTGGGCGAGCGAGCGCTTCCACCATGGAAGCGACGACGGCGCCTCGGTGTCGGTGGAACTTGAGGGCGATGAGGGCGAGGCCGAACGTGTCGCCGCGACGGCGGCGGCGCAGGAGAGCACCAGCATCGCGGTGACGGCTGTTGCGCGCCTCAGAAGGCCTGCCATCGCGTGCCTCCTTCCCCAAGCAGCAGACGCGCGTTCTCGAGGATTCGGTAGCCGCGGTCGCGGAAGGCCGGGAATCGACCCATGGTGCCGACGAGTTGGCGCACCTCCTCCTGATCGAGCACCCACGGCGTCCCGTCGCAGGTCTCGCGCCGCCGTACTTCCATCGAGAAGGCGCGCTCGCGCAGGCTCCAGTTGTCCAGCCGGTCAGCGATCTCCATGGCCTTGTTGGTGAAGATAGCCATCGTGCGGTCGCGATGCGCGTCGTCGGTGTGACGAAGCGTGACGTTGCACCCATGAATGCACCACCAGCCCCAGCTCTCAAGCCAGTCACCCGGCTGGTGCTGCGCCACGTCGATCACGCGATCCAGCGCGGCCTGCAGGTGATCGATCGCGATCTCGCCAGGCAGGTGCCCAAGCAGGGCGTCGATCTCGATCAGCGCACCACGACAGGTGTTCGCGAGCGCCGCGTAGCGATCGTCTCCGAAAGTGTCCGCAAGATCCTCGTATTCGGCCATCGATTCATGCAGATCCGGTCGGGCGGTCGCGGCATGGATCGCGGCACGCTCGGGATCGAGCTGCGCAAGCCTGCGCGCGCTCGAGCCGCGCACGTAGCGTGCGAAGGCGCGACACACGCGGTCGCGCCGCTCGGTCACGCTTCGGTCGGCGAGAAAGTCCAGCACATCCCGGCTGGCCGCGCGGCTCTCCACCAGGTGCCACAACGCGTAGTGCGCGTTGGCAAGGTTCACCGAGAGCATGAGACGCAAGCCATCGGGAAGGCCTGGCTCCGCCAGTCCGTTCTGCAGGAAGGGAAGCGAGCGCGTGTACAGGCCGAGTCCGTCCTGGGCGCCGGCCATGCGGTTGCACGCCAGCGCACGGTCGATCGGCGTCTGGGCGACCACCAGCATCTGACGCGCGATCGCGGCCATGCAGCGCCAGTCGCCGGCACGATGTCGATCCAGCGCCAGGCGATCCAGCGCGGGGAAGTCGAGGTCGGGCGGCACGTCGACTGGATCAACTCCAAGGTCCTCGGCGACGTCACCGATGCTCCAATCGAGCGCGTCGGCCAGGCCGACCACAAGATCGAGCTTCGGGTTGCCGCTGTCCGGAAGAAGCTTGCCGGGATCACGATCGAGCTTGCGGGCGATCTCCAGGCGAGACCATCCGCGATAGGCCCGAGCAAGATCGATGAGGCGCGCAAGCCTGCCGCGCCGGTCGTCTGCCGTCCGCATCGAACCACCAAATCTTCCACTGCCAAAGCGGCTGGCAGCGAAACCGCGCCCACACGCTTGGCACTGTGCCGCGGCGCGTGCTCCAGTCACAAAGAAGAGGCTGAAAATCCGCGCGATTGATCAAAAGGCGTCGCGAGAGGCGGGTTGTCCACCGAGCATCCACCGCAAGGAGGGCGTGCGATGCACCACGCATGGTGGACAGATGGTGGAGCAATCGTGATCTGCCGCAACCTTCGTGGCGGCGCGAGGAGAGCAGGTGGTCAATGACGACCTCCGACCCTCGTCATCACCCGTGGATCATGCGGCCTTCGGTCGCCAGCACCGCTTCGTGGATGCTCTCCGCCATCGTCGGATGCGCGTGCATCGTGGTGATGATGTCCTCGGCGGTCGCCTCGAGCCGCTTCGCCACGCAGATCTCGTGGATCAGCTCGCTCGCGTTCTCTCCCACGATGTGCGCGCCAAGAATCTCGCCGTATGGCTCGCTGGTGATCACCTTCACCAGGCCCTCGTTCGCGCCGTCCGCGATCGCCTTGCCGTGACTCTTCAACGGATACATGCCCACGTGGTACTTCAGGCCATTCTCCTTCGCCTGCGCTTCGGTCATGCCCACGCTGGCCACCTGCGGGTTGCAGTAGGTCGCGCCGGGAATCGCGTCATAATCGATGCCGATCGTGTGGTGGCCGAACATGCGCTCGACCGCGGTCACGGCCTCCTCGCTGGCCACATGCGCCAGCGTCGGCGGGCCGATCACGTCGCCGATCGCGTACACGCCGGGCACGCTCGTCTGATACGTGGCCTTGTCCTTCTTCTCGCGATAGTCCGTCGCGATCAGGCCCTTCTCCATCTTCAGGCCCAGGCTCGCGTCGAACAGGCCGTCGGTGCGGCCCTGCACGCCGACCGCCACCAGCACCACCTCGCACTCCATGGTCTCGGTCTTCTTGTCGGCCACACTCTCCAGCGTGACCTTCGCACCCTTGGCGGTCTTCTCGATGGCCTTCGTGCCCCAGCCCGTGCGGAACGAGATGCCCTGCTTCTCGAAGATCTTCTGTGCGGCCTTGCTGATGTCCGCGTCCTCAAGGGGAAGGATGCGGTCCACCATCTCGACCACGGTCACCTTGGTGCCGAACGCGTTGTAGAAATAGGCGAACTCCATGCCGATGGCGCCGCTACCCACCACGACCATGCTCACGGGCTTCTTCGGCAGCACCATCGCCTCGTAGCTGCTGATGACGGTCTTGCCGTCGTTGGGCGCGAACGGAAGCTGCCGCGGCGCCGCACCGGTGCAGATGAGCACATTGTCCGCCGTGAGTGTGCGGTCACCCGCGCCCGGCTTGCCGGTACCCGCGTAGTAGTTCTCGTCCGCCACCGACACCTGCACCTTGCACGGGCCCGACGCCGACTTGCCGTTCAGGATCTTCGCGTGCCCCTGTACGTGCTCGATCTTGTTCTTCTTGAACAGGAAGCCGATGCCGCTGTTCAGCTGCGTGGTCACGCCACGGCTGCGGCCGATCACCTTCTCCCAATTCACCTTCACGGCCTTCGCGTCGACCTCGATCCCCATGTCGGCGCCGTGACCGATCGCCTCGGAGTACACCTTCGCTGTGTGCAGCAGCGCCTTGGTCGGAATGCAGCCCCAGTTCAGGCAGACGCCGCCGAGCTTGTTGCGCTCCACGCACGCCACGCGCTTGCCCATCTGTGCCGCGCGGATCGCGCCCACGTAGCCACCCGGACCGCCGCCGATCACGATGAGGTCGTAGTGGTTGCCGGAAGCGGTGGTCGCGGGGCTGGAAGCCATGATGCAGTCTCCGTGGGGTCAGACCCTCGTGCCGGAGGCCCGTGCGAACGCGCCGGGAGGCCCGAAGGCGGGCGGCTATCGTAGCGGTGTCGTGCGCGCCGGTCCTTGCCGTGGCGGTGCGGCACTCATGCAGGAACCGCGACCCCATCCGACCGATCCCACCGAGCGCGAGCGGCTGATCGATGCGCTGCTTGGTGCCGGCCATGGCGCGTGGGACTGGAACCTGCGGGACCGCACGGCGTGGTACTCGTCCGAACTGCGCGCGTTGCTGGGCGTGGATGTGGCGGCTTTCCCGGATCGGTTCGAGGCCTTCACCGGTCGTCTGCATCCTGAGGACGCGGGCCGCGTGCTCGGCGCGGTGTCGAGCCATCTGGACGGCCGCTCTGAATTCGACATGGAGTTTCGCCTTCGAACAGGCGACGGAGGGTGGAAGTGGCTGCGTGCGCGAGGCCAGGCGATCCGCGAGGGAGGCGTCGCGGTGCGCATGGTCGGCACGCTGACCGAGTGGCCGCTCGCCGCGGCGCGCGACCGGCTGACGCTCACCGCCAATGACCGGCTGGCGGCGGCGCTGGAGGACCAGTCGCGGGCGGCGCGCGAACTCGAACGGGCCCGCGCCGAACTGCTGCGGCAGAACGAGGCGCTGCACCAGGCTCGGGCCGAGAGCGAGGCCGCGACCGAGAGCAAGAGCATGTTCCTGGCGAACATGAGCCACGAGATCCGCACACCCATGACTGCGATCCTTGGTTTCCTCGACGTGCTGCTGGACGAGTCGACCGCCGCCGAGGATCGTTCCAACCTTCGCCGCGCGATCCGCCGCAACAGCGAGCACCTGCTCGCCCTCATCAACGACGTGCTGGACCTCACCAAGATCGAGGCTGGCGGCATGCGCATGGAATCCGTGCCGACCGACGCCCTGCGCGTGGTGGTCGACTGCGTGACGGCGCTCCGTCCCGCCGCGCAGGAACGTGGCCTGGAGATGCACGCGGTGCTGCATGGCGCAGTGCCCGCGGTCGTGCAGACCGATCCCCACCGGCTCCGGCAGATCCTCGTGAATCTGCTTGGCAACGCCATCAAGTTCACCTCGCACGGCGGCATCCAGGTGGACATCTCCTATGAGGAGGGGCAGGCGCGACCGCGCATCGAGGACGACGGGAGCACGCCACAATTGCAGCACCGCAGGTTGCGGATCGTCGTGACCGACACCGGCATCGGCATCGAACCCGGCAAGCTTCAGGCGCTCTTCAAGCCGTTCATCCAGGGCGATGCGTCGATGACGCGGCGCTTCGGCGGGACGGGTCTGGGCCTTGCGATCAGCCGACGGCTTGCGCGCATGATGGGTGGTGACATCCAGGTCACGAGCGAGGCGGGACGCGGCAGCGTGTTCATGGTCGAGATCGGCACGGGGCCGATCGACGGCGTGCCGATGGTCTTGAAACTTCCGAATGAGGAGGCGGGACGGGTTTCGGCTTCCACCACCCCTGGCGTACAGGGCCGAGCGATCCGCGTGCTGGTCGCCGAAGATGGCGAGGACAACCGTCGCCTCGTCACGCATCACCTGACGAAGGCCGGCATGCAGACATCGATCGCGACGAATGGCGTGGAGGCGATCGATCTCGCGCTTGCCTCGCAACGATCCGGCGATCCATTCCATCTCATCCTGATGGACATGCAGATGCCCGAATTGGATGGATACGACGCGACGCGTCGACTGCGGCGCGAGGGTTGGCGTGGTCCGATCGTCGCGCTCACCGCGCACGCGATGAGCGGCGATCGCGAACGATGCATCGAGGCGGGATGCGACGAGTACCTCGCCAAGCCGATCGATCGGCGCGCCCTGCTGGAGATGGTGCAGCGCCTTGCGTCCCGCGAAGCGCGGGCGGATCTTTGACGCCCCCTCTGATGGCCTCTAGCATCGACCCCTCCAAACCCGGAATTTCCCGTGCGCATCGCCCTGATCAGTGACATCCACGCCAATCTCGAGGCGCTCCAGATCGTGCTGGCCGACATCGATCGGCGCATCGACACGAGCAAGGGCGACCAGATCTGGAACCTTGGCGACATCATCGGCTACGGACCCAATCCGGTGGAGTGCGCGGATCTGGTCGCGAAGCGGTGCCGCTGGTCGCTGCTGGGCAACCACGACTATGGCGTGCTGTACGAGCCGACGAACTTCAACGCCGTGGCGGAGCGCGCCGCCCACTGGACGCGCGAGCAGTTCGAGGCCGAGAGCGCGCGCGACCAGGCTGGTGCGGTGAAGCGTTGGGAGTTCCTCGGCAAGTTGCGCGTGCGCGTGAGCGAGGGACCGTTCCTGTGCGTGCATGGCACGCCGCGCCGTCCGATCAACGAATATCTCTTTCCCGAGGACGCCGAGAGCAGCCCGGGCAAGATGGCGGACATCTTCAAGCGGATCAAGAGTTCCGGCGCGTATTTCTGCCTGGTGGGCCACACCCACGTGCCGGGCGTCTTCACCGAGGACGGGGACTTCTACTTCTCGAAGGAGATGACCAACCAGACGTGGGAGTTCAAGATGGCCGCCATCCCGGGCAGCGCGACCAATGGGTCTGATGCGGCCGAGGCGCCGGAGGGTCCGCGTCCGGAACGGCTGATCATCAATCCGGGATCGGTCGGTCAGCCCCGCGATCTGGATCCCCGCGCGAGCTACGCGATCCTCGACGTCGAGGAGACGAGGGACGAACGCGGACAGGTCCAGATCAAGCCACGCTCCGTGCAGTTCTTCCGGCTGGACTACGACATCGCGAAGACGCGCACCAAGATCTCGGTGGTGGCCGAGGAAATCTCGGCCCGGAACGCGATTTCACGCGACGAGACGGGCTGTCTTGAGAAGCTTGTGAACATGGCGTCGGAGCCCGCCCTCCCATGGCTGGATCGACACATTGCCGAACTGGAGGCTGCGGTCACGCGCGAGAAGAAGGGCAGCCCGATGGCTGTCGCGATTCAGGATCGCGTGGATGCGTGTCGCGGATTGCGCACCGAAGTCGCTGCGCGGGACGGCATGACCACCAAGGAACTCGTGCGAATGCTCCTGGAGAAGGATTCGCAGTTTCGTCAGGAACTCGAGCGCTACAGCTGGCTCGGCAACCGACTGGCCGAGGGTCGCTGAGCCATGGCGGAACCGAACAAGCGTCGGCGCTGGCCGCTGCTGCTGCTGACCTTGGTCGCGGCGGGTGGCGTCGTCGCGGCCGCGATCTTCGGTCCCGGCGCCCGCAAGTCGGGTGGTCTGGATCCGGAGGCGCCAAAGACCGAATCGACCATCGCGTCGCAGGCGACGCCCGCCGCGAGCACACAGGCGGTCGCGAAGGATTCGTCCGCGGCCACCGAAACGAAGCCTGACGCTGCGCCGGCCACACCGCTGACCGGCCTGCGCGCGCGCCTGCCGCAGGGAACCGCCGCGGGAACCTCACGCACCTCGATCGGTTCGCTGCAGCCTGACAAGGCCGGATTTCTGGTCGACTTCTCGCCGGGGTCCGCGGGCATCCAGCGCATCACCTTCAGCGACATCTGGATCACGGCCGCCGATCGCGAGGCCGCGCGCGCGCATCGCGCCGCGATGGCCGCGGGTGCCTCGACTCCGCCGGCGCTGCCCTCCGACGAGGCCCGCTACAACCTGCACACGCTCGGCATGCTGCAGGGCTTCGAGGTTCCGCTGCTGGCGGCGCGCGCGATCGAGATCGACGGCCAGCTGATCAGCCTGTTTGGCGGCGTGTGGACCGAGCGCGGCCCGGGCGCCTTCGAGACCGAGGTCGCCGACGCCGACGGCAACGCGATCGTGCGCATCCAGCGCGTCTTCGCGATGGAGCCTGCACAGGGCGCGCCCGTGTTCGACATGCGCCTGAACCAGCGCGTGGAGAACGTGTCGGGTCGGCCGCTGAAACTGCGCTGGATCCAGTATGGCCCCGGCGACCTCTCGAAGGATCCGGGCGGCATGATGGACATCCGTCGCTTCCAGTTCGGCTACCTGTACGGCGCGCAGCGCGATCCGCAGCGACAGAACGTGATCGTGCACGGCGCGATGTTCGACCGAGACCAGGTCATGAAGCTGGTCGACGCGTCCACACCGATGCTCTGGCCGCAGGAGGCGCAGCGTCAGCAGGGTTTCGAGCTCAGCTGGTTCGGCACCACCAACCGCTACTTCGCGCTGGCCGTGCACGCGGCGAATCCGACCGATCCCAAGGGCAAGGTGCTATCGCCGGTGCACGAGGTGTGGGCACTTTCCGACACCGCCGCGTCCGCGGATCGCGTGGCCTTCACGGAACTCCGCAGCGACATGGTCATGGTGGCGGCCGGCACGAACGCCGCGTTCGACATGGGCGTGTTCGCGGGACCGCTGGATCCGCGCCTGCTGGAGCATGTGGAGCCGTACCACGCGCTGCGGATGGACGGCCTGATCCTGTATCTGATCAGTGGCTGCTGCAGCTTCTGCACCTTCTCGTGGCTTGCGAACCTGATCGTGCTGCTGCTCACCTTCCTGCACGACTATGTCGTCTTCGACTGGAGCGTGGCGATCATCGTGCTGGTGGCGCTCGTGCGTCTGGCGCTTCACCCGGTCACGCGCTACAGCCAGGTACAGATGGCCCGCGTCACGAAGGGCATGGCTGCAATCAAGCCGGAGCTTGAGGCGTTGCAGAAGCGCTACGCGAGCGATCCGAAGCGGATGCAGCAGGAGCAGTTCCGCCTGTACCGCGAGCACAACATCAATCCTGCAGGGTGTGTGGGCGGCATGCTGCCCACCTTCCTGCAGATGCCGATCTGGATCGCGCTGTACGCGGTGCTCTACTTCGCCTTCGACCTGCGTCAGGCCCCCGCCTTCTTCGGGCTCTTCCAGCAGTTCGGCGGATGGGACTTCCTGGCCGACCTGAGCGCACCGGACAAGTTCGTGACGTTCTCGCAGCCGCTGATCAGTTGGCCGTTCGAACTCTCCTCGATCAACGTGATCCCGCTGCTCATGTCGGTCGTGTTCTACTTCCAGCAGAAGTACATGGCGCCGCCGACCACCGGCACGCTCACGCCCGAGCAGCAGCAGCAACAGAAGATGATGAAGTGGATGACGGTCATCCTGTTCCCGGTGATGCTGTACTCGGCGCCGAGCGGACTGACCCTCTACATCATGACCAGCACCTGCGTGGGCATCGTGGAAGGCAAGCGGATCCGTGCCAAGATTGACCGCATGGACTTCTCGCCGCGCAAGGGCGAGCCCCGGAAGCAGGATCGTCTTGGCAAACTCTACGAGGCCGCGATGAAGCGCGCCCAGGAGAAGCGGAGCCAGGGTCGTCGCTTCAAGGGTCGTGACTGAAATCATGTCCGGCGCGCAGGCTCACGCGCGCGAGGTCATCGTGGCGGTGGCGTCGGCGTCAGGGCGCGCGGCGGTTCTCATGGTGCGCGCAAGCGGCCCGGACGCGTCGGACGTGCTTCGCCGGGTGGATTCGCGCATGCCGTTCGGGCCCATGCGGCGCGTGGTACGTGCGGGCGAAATCGAACTGCCGATCGGACGGCTTCCATGTCTGGTGCTGACGATGCCGGGACCCGCCAGCTACACCGGCGAGGACTCGTTCGAACTGCTGGTGCCGGGACACCCTACGCTGGGCCTCGCTGTGGCGCGCGCACTGGAGACCACGGGCATTGCACGATCCGCGTCGCCGGGTGAATTCACGCTTCGCGCGTTCGAGTCTGGTCGTCTCACGCTGGAACAGGCCGAGGGCGTGGCTGCCACGATCGCGGCACGGACCGACGCTGAACTTCGTGCGGCGTCGATGCTTCGAGCGGGCGTGGTCGGGCGTGGTGCCGACGCCGCGGCCGAAGCGGTGGCGGATCTTCTCGCGCTGGTCGAGGCGGGCATCGACTTCACCGATCAGGAGGACGTGGTCGCGATCACGCCGTCGGATCTGCGCGTGGGCATCGATCGTGTGACCACGTCGCTGCGCGCCATGCTGCAGGGTGCCATCTCGATGGAGCGACTCGAGAGCGCGCCTTGGGTGGTGCTGTGCGGCGCTCCCAATGCCGGCAAGAGCGCGCTCTTCAACGCGCTGCTGGGCCGCACACGTGCGGTGGTGGCCGATGTGGCCGGCACCACGCGCGACGCGCTGGTGGAGCCGTTGCGTCTGGATGGCCCCGATGGTCCCGTGGAGGTGCTGCTGGTCGACGCACCTGGCGTGGATGGAACGGTCCATGGACTCGACGCGCTTGGGCAGCGCATGCGCGACGAGGCGATGCGTCGCGCGTGTGTGCGGATCGAGTGCTCGCACGATGGCACATGGACACGGGACAGCGATCCATCCTCGATTTGCGTGCAGACGCAGTCGGATCGTGCGTCGTTTCGCGCGGTCGATGGATGGCTTGCGACCAGCGCGATCACGGGTGATGGACTCGAGACGCTTCGCGAGCGCGTCGCCGCGGCGGTGCTGGGTCTTGCAGCGCCAGCCTCGGCCGAGGGCGTGGTGCTGGCCGAGCGGCATCGCGCGCTGCTGGACGAAGCGGTCCTGCACCTGCAGGCGGCGCTGGCCGCGATCGGTTCCGGTCGCGTGCTCGCGCATCCCGAACTCGTCGCCGCCGCGATGCATGGCGCGCTCGAGTCACTCGGCGGCATCGCCGGTCGCATCGCGCCCGACGACATCCTGGGGCGTATCTTCGGTCGCTTCTGCGTTGGAAAGTGAGGCGACTGCGGTAGGCTGAAGCGCATGAAGGGCAGCATGGAGATCCGTGTGCGCTACTGCGAGTGCGACCCCATGGGCGTCGTGCATCACACGGTCTATCCCGTCTGGTTCGAGATGGGCCGGACGGAACTGCTCCGCGCGATGGGCCGGAACTATCGCGACATGGAGGAGGCGGGCGTCTTCCTGGCGGTGGTGCGCATGCAGGTCGCCTATCGACGCCCCGCGCGCTACGACGATCTGCTGCGTCTCGAGACCACGCTGGCCAGCGCGGGCCACGTGAAGATCGAGCACACCTACGAGCTCTATCGCGGCGCGGAGCTGCTGTGCACCGGCGCCACCACGCTGGCGTGCCTGGATCGCGCCGGCAAGGCGCGCGCGTTGCCCGAGGGCCTCTTCGATCCCGGGGTCGCGCGATGAGCGGCGAGATCGATCGCATCCGCAAGCTTTCGGGGTGGCGAGCCAGGCCGGAGCGCGGCGCCGGCCTGGACGGCGACGTCGCCGGCTTCGCGCGCGAACTGCGGAAGCTCGAGCGTTCGATCGGCGCCGCGACCGACGCGTGGGCACGGCTCGCACCCGCGGAACTGCAGAGCTGTGCGACCGTCGAGACGCTGCGGGGCGGCACGCTCACGTTGCGCGTGGACGGTTCCGCCGCCGCCTACGAGGTGGATCGCACGCTTCGGGGCGGTCTGGAGGCGAACCTGCGCATGGCGGTTCCGGGCCTGATGCGCGTGCGCACCCGCGTGGGTGGGCCGGTCGGGCCCTGACGCGCGCGCCCTATTCTGCGCCACGTGCTGTCGATCACACTGGAACAACTGCGCTGCCGCTTCGGCGAGGTCGTGGCCGTGGATGGTGTCGACCTTGTGGTGCCGGCGGGATCGCTCGCGTTCCTGCTGGGGCCCTCGGGATGCGGCAAGACCACCGTGCTTCGCATGATCGCGGGGCTGCAGGAGCCTGATGCGGGCCGCGTGCGCTTCGGTGACCGCGATGTCACGCACCTTCCGGCCGAGCGCCGGAACGCGGGCATGGTCTTCCAGGGCTATGCGCTCTGGCCGCACATGAGCGTCCGCGACAACGTCGCGTTCGGACTCGATGTGCGACGCGTCCAGGCTTCCGAGCGCACGACCCGCACGCGAGAGGCGCTTGAGATGGTCCGGATGGAGGCCTTCGCCGACCGCAAGCCGGGTCAGTTGAGCGGTGGTCAGCAGCAACGCGTGGCGCTTGCACGCGCGCTCGCCTTCCGCCCCGAGGTGCTGCTGCTCGACGAACCGCTGTCGAATCTGGACGCGCGTCTGCGACTGGAGATGCGTGAGGAGATCCGCCGCATCTGCCGCGAGGTCGGCATCACCGCGGTGTACGTGACGCACGATCGTGAGGAGGCGCTGAGCCTGGCGGATCTAGTGGTCGTCATGCGCGACGGTCGCATCGAGCAGCGCGGCGCACCGGAGGACGTGTATCGAAGGCCCGCCTCGCGCTTCGTCGCGTCCTTCATGGGCGAGACGAATCTCGTGCCGGGTGAGGTCTCGACCTCGGATGCGCACGGCAGCATGCTCAGGACCGTGGCGTGCACGCTTGAGAGCGCGACCAGCGGGCTTCGCCCGGGTGCCCGGATCACGCTGGCGATCCGACCCGAGTCGTTGCGTCTCTCCGCATCGGGACCGATTTCCGGCCGGTGCACCGCGAGCTCCTATCTGGGCGAGCGCGCACGGCATCTCGTCGACACGCCGCTCGGTACGCTCGTCGTCTTCGAGGCCGATCCACGCGCCTCCAACCGTGTCGGCGAGACCCTTCGACTCGATGTCGACCGCGACGCTGTGGTCGCACTGCCAGACTGAACACAGGACCGCCATGACCACCATCCGACTCAACGACGCGACCATCGAGCTCAAGCCACAGGAAAGCGGGCCGTACCTGCAGCTCGCCAACAGCATCATTCCCGCGCTCGCATCGGGCAAGTCATTCGCCGAGATCTGCTGCACGATCGTGGGACAGGGGCTCCAGCAGAAAGTGCCGAACGACCACCCGCTCCTCCAAGGCGCGCTGTGGATGCTCTATCAGGTGGGCGTGCGCGAGCTGCACATCGACGTCGAGAAGGGTGAGATTCGAATCACGACGCCGGAGAAGAGCGGCCTGGAGAACGTCCCGTTCGAGGAGCACTTCACGCCTGGCAACGCCGCGACTGGCCGCGCCATGGTGGCCACGCTCATGGTGTTCAGCAGCCGCGCGGTGCGCGTGAACGGTGAGGAGTGGCGCGTGATCCCGCAGCCGTTCGACACCATGAAGCGCGTGAATCAGGAGGTGCTGCAGTCACGCCAGTTCGGCGAGGAGCTGCATGTCACGGCGATGCGCCGACTGCTGGGCGAGCTTCTTTCGGGCAAGGCCAAGGACAGCCCCGAGGTGCTCGCCTCGCTACAGGTGGTCGCCGACCTGAACGTGCGCAGCTTCCGCTTCTCGCCCGACGGCAAGCAGGTCTTCATGGAGGGCTTCAACGAGGTCAACGCCCTCGCCATGGCCTACCTGCACAACATGTCGCCGGATCAGGCCAAGTCAATCGTGGATCGGGTGAAGGCGCTCAACGAGCGCTGTCAAACGGGCGGCGCGGGCACGCCCGCCAAGCCACCGCCGGTCAGCACGCGGCGACGGGGCTGAGCCGCGAGGTCCATGCCTCGAGACCCTTCAGCAGGTCGGTGAACACCTCGTCCGGCGTGCGCGACGCGTCGACGACGAGATGTCGCTTCGGATCCCGCCGCGACTCGGCCAGATAGCCCTCGCGCACGCGCCGATGGAACGCGGAGCCCTTCGATTCCATGCGATCGAGCAGGGGGTTCAGTCGGCGCATCGCGGTCTCGGTGTCCACGTCGAACAGCACGTCCAGATCCGGCCATCGGCCGCCGATCGCGACCTGCGCCACCGCACGGATGTCGGCTTCGAGCAGTCCGCCCGCTGCGCCCTGATAGGCCAGCGTGCTGCCGACGAATCGATCGCTGAGCACGCAGGAGCCGGCCCGCAGGGCGGGTTCGATCCGCTCCTGCACCAGTTGCGCGCGGCTCGCCATGTACAGCAGCATTTCGCAGCGCACGTTCATCTCCTCGTGCGCGGGATCCAGCAGGATGTCGCGCACGCGCTCGCCGATCGGCGTGCCACCGGGCTCCCGCACCACCAGCAGCGGAAGTCCCTGCGACTCGGCCCAGGCCTGCAGCTTCGCGATCTGCGTGCTCTTGCCGCTTCCATCCGGCCCCTCGAAGGCAAGGAATCGGCCACGCAGTCCGGCGCTCCACGGCGTGGCCGTCATGCCTCCTCCGACAGCTCCTCGACCAGCGGTGGCCCGATCACGGCGCTGCCCACGCGCACCAGATTGGCGCCGCACTCGATCGCCACCTCGAAGTCGCCACTCATGCCCATGCTGAGGATGTCGAAGCGGTCACCACCCGCGCCTGAGCGCTGGCACTCGTGGAAGATCTCGCTGCACCGCTCGAAGGTGCGGCGGGCGGCGTCCAGGCCGCCATCGAGCGGGGCCATGCACATGAGGCCACGCACCTTCAGGTTCATCATGGTGTCCATCTGGTCGAGCATGTGGCGCACGGCCGGCGGCGCGATGCCCTTCTTGCTGGCCTCGCCGCTCACGTTCACTTCGACAAGAACCTCCATCGGGCTTTCGCGGCGCACCGCCGCGGCCTGGAGTTCCTCCGCCAGACGCAGCGAGTCGACACCGTGGATGAGTCGGGCGACCTCCATGCACTTGCGGGCCTTGTTGCGCTGGAGGCTGCCGATCATGTGCCAGCGCACCATCGGCGGCTGCGGGCTCTTCGGATCGATCTCGCGCGGGCGACCGACCCACTCGCTGATCGTGGCGGCTCGCTGCACCAGCTGCTGCACGCGGTTCTCGCCCAGATCCACCTGACCCATGTTCACGAGTTCGCGGATCTGGTCGATGCTGCCACTCTTCGTCACGGCAACCAGCACCACGTCGCTGGCCTTGCGGCCGCTTCGCATGGCCGCGGCGGCGATGCGCTGCTTCACGTCGGTCCATCGCTCACGCAGCGCGTTGGCGCTGGCGGCGTCGAGCGGGGCGGGTGCTGCACTATCTCCCATGAGCGCAGGCTAGCCCCGCGCGCATCCGCGGGCAATGCGGCATGGCGCCTCCGCCAACTCCTACACTCGCCGCATGACTGCAGCAGGTTCCAGCGTGGGCGCGAAGGGTCCGGTGGTGCTGGTGATCCGCGACGGGTGGGGCCGGAACCCGCATCACGCGCACGACGCGTTCAACGCCGTGAAGCTGGCGCGAACGCCCTGCGCCGACGCGCTGGAGCGTGACTGGCCGACCACCTTGATCCGCACGAGCGGTGAGGACGTCGGACTGCCCGTGGGGCCCGACGGTCCCGTGATGGGCAACAGCGAAGTCGGTCACCAGAATCTGGGCGCGGGCCGCATCGTGGATCAGGAGCTCATGCGCATCACGCGCGCGATCCGCAGCGGCGACTTCGCGCGCAACGCCACGTTGCGCAAGGCGTTCGATCGCGCGAAGGCCTCGGGGCGAAGCGTGCATGTCATGGGTCTGGTGAGCGACGGGCAGGTGCACAGTGATCTGCCGCATCTGGAGGCGATCCTGGATCTCGCGAAGTCCATGGGATTCCCGGCCGATCGACTCTTCGTGCACGCCTTCACCGACGGCCGCGACACGCCGACCGAGGGATCGCTTCGCTACCTGCCATGGTTGGAGGAGGTGCTCAAGCGCACGGGTGGTCGCATCGCCACGGTGTGCGGCCGCTTCTACGCAATGGACCGCGATCACCGTTGGGAGCGCGTGAAGCGGGCCTATGACCTGCTGGTGGGCCGTGACGGTGCGCGTGCGCCCACCGCGATCGAGGCCATCCGCGCGAACCTGGCGAACCCGACCAGTCCCACGCAGGCCGGTGACGAGTTCACGCCACCCACGCGCATGCTCGACGCAGGCGTGATTGGCGACGGCGACAGCGTGGTCTTCTTCAACTTCCGCGGCGACCGACCACGCGAACTGTGCAAGGCGTTCATGCTCGATGAAGCCGCTTGGAATGCGGTGCAGGGTGGTGGCTTCGATCGCGAGCCGAGGCCGCGCGACCTGTTCTTCGCCACCATGGCCGAGTACGAGAAGGGTCTGCCGGTCGAGCCGATCTTCCATCGACCCGCGAAGATGCAGGGCATCCTGGGGCAGGTGGTGAGCGATGCGGGCCTCACGCAGTTCCGCTGCGCGGAAACCGAGAAGTTCCCCCACGTCACCTTCTTCTTCAACGACTACCGCGAGGCGCCGTTCCCGGGCGAGCGTCGCACGATCGTGCCAAGCCCGAAGGACGTGCCGACCTATGACCTGAAGCCCGAGATGAGCGCGCTTGGGGTTCGTGACGCGGTGCTGGCGCGCTTGGCCGCACCCGACTGCGAGCGTCTGCTCATCGTGAACTTCGCGAACCCCGACATGGTGGGTCATACCGGATCGCTACCCGCCACGATTCAGGCGTGCGAGACCGTCGATGCGTGCGTGCAGGCAATCCTCGACGCCACGCTTGCCAAGGACGGCGAAGGGATCATCACCGCCGATCACGGTAACGCCGAACTCATGAAGGATCCCGCCACCGGCGCGCCGCACACCGCGCACACGAACTTCACGGTTCCTCTCACGCTGGTTGGTTCCAGATGGAAGAACGCGCGCCTGCGCGAGGACGGCCGGCTTGGGGACGTGGCTCCAACCCTGCTTCAGATGCTCGGATTGGCGCAGCCAGCGGTCATGGAAGGACAATTCCTTTTAAAAGCCTGAACTCTTTGGAATTTTGGCTATGCCCAACTGCGTTTGTGGTGCAATGTGTATTGTCATGAAGGCAGCCTCGCTCCTGGCCTTTGGCACCGCCGCGGTCGCGCTTGCCGCGCCCCCGCAGGTCGAGTGCTGGCTCCTGAATCAGATCGGCCGCACGGGATACAACGGGCTCGAGGCCGACGTGCAAGCCGTCAAGTACAACGCGAACTACATCTATGTCTCGTGCAGCTCGGTGCCTGCGTATCAGATCGGGCCGTGGTCTGGAAATCCAAACACGCCGTCCGACGGCAACTGAACCTTCCGCATCACACGCAATCCGCAGCCCAAGGCGGCGCCCAAGACGGCCACGGGCCTTGGTGCGATCGGCGTGTGGGTCAACGGCGTGGCGATCTACAACGCCAGCGACGCGCGCAGCTACAACAACCGCAACATCTGGCATCAGAACGCGATCTTCGTGGAAGGCCCCAGCTTCGACGGTTGTGGGGGACATCCGGCCCCGAACCAGCAGTACCACAACCACCAGAACGCGGCGTGCATCTACGATGAGACCGCAGCACTGCACTCCTCGATCGTGGGCTACGCGTTCGATGGATATCCGGTGTACGGTCCGTACGCACACACGAACACCGACGGCTCCGGCGCGATCAAGATGATGCGCTCCAGCTACCGAAAGCGCAGCATCACCCAGCGCACCTCGCTTCCGAACGGTACCGTGCTGACCAGCTCGAACTATGGTCCGGCCGTCAGCACGACCTACCCACTTGGCTACTACATCGAGGACTTCGAGTACGTCACCGGACTGGGTGACCTGGACACCTCGAACGGTCGCTTCTGCGTGACACCCGAGTATCCGCAGGGCACCTACGCCTACTTCGTGACCTACGACACAACCGGCATGCCGGCCTATCCGTACATGATCGGACCGACCTACCACGGGGTGCTCGACACGGCGAACACGGGGCCGACAGGCGGCAAGATCACGCCGCCGACCGACGCGGTTTCCTACAGCATGTTCGACCTCGATGAATCGGGCCAGACCGACTTCGGCGACATCTCCATCATGCTGATGAGCATCGGTGGCCGATCGCCGGGTGACATTGACGGCGACGGCATCGTCACCAACGGCGATGTCGCGCTGCTGCTCTTGCACTTCTGAATCGATCTCGCATGCATCGCATCCACGAAGCACCGTCCGGGGCGCGTGGCCTCAGGGCGACTCGAGCGGTGGTGGCGTGGGGCGCACTATCGATGCTCTGCCTCTTCGGTCTGGGAGGCGACGAGGCTTCCGCGGATCGTGACACGGTGAACATTCCCGCGGGCGAGTTCATGATGAGCGCGCTGGATCAGGGCACCGGCCAGTTCGAGGCGGATGGCGTGACCCGCCGACCCGGCACGAAGGTGCGCTTCGCGAAGCCCATGCGCATGAGCCGCACCGAGATCACGCAAGGCGAGTTTCGGTCCGTGCTCGGTCGGAATCCGTCGAAGTTCCGCGACGCATCCGACGCCTCGCGGCGCCCCGTCGAGTGCGTCACGCTCTTCGACGCCGCGGAATACTGCAATGCACGATCCAGGCGTGACGGACTTCCGCCGCGATACGCGCTGGAAAGCGTGGCGCGTCGCGCCGATGGATGCATCGAGTTCGCGGTCGTGAAGGATCTTGGCGGCGAAGGCTGGCGTCTGCCCACCGAGGCCGAATGGGAGTACGCCTGCCGTGCGGGCACCACGACGGCATGGAGCTGGGGAGACGATGAACTTGCGATCGGCGATTTCTCGTGGAGCCGCGACCAGTCGGCGGGCGCCACGCATCCAGTCGCCGCGAAAAAGGCCAACCCGTGGGGCCTGCAGGACATGCACGGCAACGTCTTCGAGTGGTGCTTCAACCCGAAGACGAAGGCGGGGGAGCCGCACGCCTTCCGTGGCGGCAGCTGGTTCAACTGTCCGGTGTGCGCCAAGAGCGAGAGCCGATCCGCGAGTGACCCAGCCAGTCGGGAAGCGACGCTTGGGTTCCGGGTGATCCGCAACGTCGACTGAACACGCTCAAGGCTGGGAGAGCTCGGCCGCGGGCGTTCGTTTGTGGGGGAAGCAGGATGAATTCGACGATAACACCGCACAAAGGAATAGTCTTATAACATTAGTCCCAAACGAACTTTGATTTGCATTGAGTCTGATAACAAAATTCACGCAGTTCAAAGTGTTTTCACCGACTTCCGGCACATGGTCAAGCTCCCTCAAAGGTAAATGTTGTTGGAACCCGAGCCGATCAATGCACCGGAATACTCTCCGGAGTCGGTTTCACCGTCCCATGCTGTATCCATTTCCAGCCAAATTCCAAATGTGCGTGCGAATGACTTTTCGCACCTCTGTGGTTTGGCTGGCCTTGATGGGTCTGCAGGGCCGAGCTGGGGCGCAGACCCTTCAGGACTCGATCGGCTGGGGACTGCTGCGTTTCAATTCGTTCTACACGTCTCCCGCGAAGGCACCTTCGCATCCGGCGCCGAACGCGAACCAGATCGACTACTTCCAGGTGAGCTGCGGTGCCGGTCACACGGTCGCGCTGCGGCACGACACCAGGCTGCCACGTGATCAGGGCTACGTGGTCGCATGGGGCTTCAACGAGTACGGCCAGTCGACGGTCGGCCTCCAGACCAATTTGCTCGGTGACGTGGTGCCATGGGTCGCGATCCAAGTCAGCGCCGGCTACGACCACAACATCCTGCTGCGCCCGGATGGGTCCGTCCACTGCTGGGGCGACAA
>VGYX01000002.1 GCA_016872835.1 Planctomycetota bacterium
CGATGAACTCGCCAACGACTACCACGGGAAGGCGAAGATCGGCAAATTGAATGTGGATAATGCACGCGATACCGCGATGAAGTTCCAAATTCAGTCGATCCCAACGATCGTCATCATGAAGAACGGTCAGGTCCATAAAAAGTTGATCGGGCTTGTTTCCAAGAGTGTGCTCGCGGGTGCGATCGACTCAGCGATCTGATCGGTCGCTTTTGTTAGACTCTGAACCGAACACGGTGGTCGCGAGTGCGCGGGCCCGTGGGTTGACAATTTTGTTGGGCCTGTAGCTCATTTGGGAGAGCGCTTCCATGGCATGGAAGAGGTAGTCGGTTCGACCCCGATCAGGTCCACTGAATCGTTTCCAGCAGTCCGATCACCAGTCGCCACAAAATGGCGACGGTGGTCTGCTGCTTCAGAAACGGGCTTTTGGTCGTCGGATCGTGGCGACACGGACATGATCCGATGACGGCTGACCAACGGAGAAACCGTCACATTCACATCACCCGCTAGGGCTTTGGGCTCGACGTTCGATGCCGAGCCCGAAGCCTGATCCTGAGCTGCTCGCAACGCAGCTTGGGAGGCGTGATCGGGCGTGATGTTTCGCAGGTAGTGGTTGTGGAGGACGACCTCCGTATGTCCAGCCCAAGCCGCGACCTCAGAGAGCTGGTGCTCCCTAGCCCAATCCGTGATGCACGAGGCACGAAGGCTGTGCATGACCTTCGGGTACGGCTCGACTCCCGCAGCCTCGACCAGTCGCCTCATTCGCACGTTGAGGTTCGTATGAATGCTAAGGGTCGGCAGGATGAAGCCCGAGCTGTCGCTTAAAGTCGAATGGGCCTTCTGAAGCAGATCAAACAGCTCTGGGAATAAGCGAATCAGCCTCGACACCTTGCCACAGGATGCTGTCTTGGATGACATCACCTAGTTCTCGACGGTCCCAGTTCACGTCGCTCCAGCAGAGTTTCTTGATCTCACTGGGAATGCGAAGACCGCCGAAACGTGCCAAGCCGAGAAGACAGCGATCCTCATGGTCGGTGGCGTGTTGTATGACCTGCAGCACATCTGATGCGGACACATACACCTCGCGAGCCTTGTTTCGACCTGCTGAGATCGGAACCTTCCCCAGCTTGAACGGGTTGTGCGTGATGACACCTTCTAGGATCGCCTGATCCATCACCATCGACATGACTCCGCATGTCTTTCGTACGGTGGCGTCAGCCATTGTTCCACCCTGCTTTCCAGGCAACTTGAGCAGGTGCCGTCTAAAGGCTTGGGCTGCGGTTGCATCCACGCTCTTGAGGGCGTGACCGGCGAAGAACGTTTGGCAGTGCGTCTTGGCACGGTTCCACACCTTCAGGGTGCCCTGCGTCTTGCCGTGCCCGTGGTTCCGGATAAACGCATCGATGGCATCGATCACAAGCATGTCGTGCGTTCGAGGTCTGACCAAGCCCAAGTCCTGGATCTTGCGATACAGGCGTTCGGGGATGTTCTTCAGCCACTCCTGCACCTCTAGTGTCGGGGTGGTTCCAAGGGTGGAGCAGGCGATCAGAGCTTCAAGCTTGACCCTAACGAAGTTGTGGTCGGCCTTGCTGAGTAGACCCACTGACTTCAGTTGCATGGTCGTCTTGAACCCGCTTGGGAGTTCAATCGACAGGCGATAGCCCTTCTTGTCCTGATTGATCGAGACGCTCATGCTGCCTCCTTTCCCACGATGCCACGCAAGAAGTCCTCGATGGCACTCTTTGGAATGCGGATAACGCCACGGAATCGAACGACACGGATCTGCCCGGCTCGGATCATCCGGCGGATGGTTGATTCGCTGACCTTCAGGATGTGATCAGCTTCTCGGACGCTGTAGGTAAGGCACGATGTTTCGCCATTTGAACCCTGGCGAGGGGTTTTTTTGAAATTAAGCATGCCAAAAATATACAACATTATCGGACTATAGGCAAATAGAAAATCTGATAATTATTTCCGTAGTGTGCAGGATTGGCTTTGCTCACCCGTAGAAGCGGGGCGTACTGGATCCCAAGCGGGCTTCCATTTCGGGGCTTCGGGAAAAACAACCATGAAGGTAGCGGTGGTTCGTTCGTTTGGTTTGTTCGCATCTGCCCTGATCGCAGGAGCTGCTGGTGCTCAGTCAACCCAAGCCGTGGAGTGGAAGGTGAGCGAGGGGGGCAATGGGCATTGGTGCGGCTTTGTCTCATGGCCCAGTCGTTCAACCTGGAGAGACTCTCGCCAGTGGGCTGAGGATCGTGCCGGTCACTTGGTCACTTTGACATCTGGTGCCGAAGACACCTTCGTAACCAACACGCTGATGACTGTCCCAAATATGTGGAATGGCGTTCAGGGCCCATGGATCGGTGCGTTTGGGACTGCTCGATGCAGTGGTGGAAACTCGTGCTTCCAGTGGGTCACTGGAGAACCATTTCTTACACCCGCTGGCACCCTAGAAATCCAGACAACATTCGTGATACTCGGGGGGGATTGACGCCAGTGTGCTTCTGGGAACCTTCTTGGACGCGGGCATGGCAAGACCAAACTGAGGAGTCATACTCGCAGCCAGATTCAAGAAGTGCAGTGATTGAATGGGATGCTGACTGCAACGGGGACGGGATCGTGGACTACGGGCAGATCCTCCGAGGCGAGCTGCAGGACGACAACCAAAACAACGTCCCTGACGTCTGTGAGTACACCATCACGGGCGTGATCCCTGTATCTGGTCCTGTAGGTGGGGGCACAACCATCATCATCAATGGAACAAACTTCCCCGCGAGCCCAGTCGTCAAGGTTGGCGGTGTTGCGGCTACCGATGCGGTTCGAGTCTCAGCCACTCGCCTGACGGCGGTTACCCCAGCAGGCTTTCCGGGTATGACCTCTGTCACGGTAAGCAACTGGGTCCAGCCCAACGCCTTCTACTACCGGCCTGAGTGCGGCTCCGACCTCGACCAGAACGGCTCCGTGGACGCGGGTGACATTGCAATCATCCCGCTGGACTTCGGTCCGTGCTACTCCAACGCGGCAAGCACCCAGCCCGACGACTCCAAGCCCTTCATGCTTCGTGAAGAGCCCGCTCCTGAAGCTCCTCGCTTTGGCTGGTCCCAACATCTAAAACTATAACTCCTCAAGACCTCTGGCTGCAAGCCGGAGGTCTTGTCTTTGGGGCTCTCAAATTCATTTGCTCAATCGTCGGATGGGATGAGCTTGAAGCCAGCCCCGAGGCTTTGAACAGGCGTGGTTGTGCAGACTGCCGTATGATTTCGCCATGACTGCACTGAGCAGAGCGGGGAATCACATCATTCGAATCGATAAGGCAGCGGAGCTGGTTCTTGATGGCAAGTGGCAATTGCCGCACTTTCAGAGGCCGTACGTCTGGTCGAGAGACCAGCAGCGAGAGCTCTTTAAAAGTCTCATGGAGAACTTTCCAGTCAGTTCCATTCTGCTGTGGGATTGGGATCGTACTAAAGGGCCCCCGATCCCTTTTTCCCTTGGGCCAGCCAGCGTCGAATTGGATAAGGCAACGCACCTTGTGATTGATGGGCAGCAGCGTCTGGCCACAATCGCTAAGCAGTACCTGCTGGCAGAGACGGAAATGGGTCACTGGAGTCAGTTTGATGGCCGTTCCACGGGGGTCGTACAAATCGACTTCAGTAACAAGGACTATGAGGAGGATCTTCGCTTGATCATCCCCGGCAAGGCGGCTGAGCGGGGTCGATACGCCGAGCGAGATGGCCGCGTGTTGCTTCCGGGGCTACTACGAGACGACTTTGAGAGGCAGGTTTTGGACCACCTGCCATCGGAACTTCAGCGGCGTAGGGCCATGAAGGTTCGGAACGCCCTGACTCAAAGAATCCTGCTCTACGACACTTTGCCACGAACCGCGAATATCGATCAAGCAATTGATGCATTCGAGAGAATCAACAGCGAAGGCACCCGACTTGGAGTCGTTGATATCGCCGCGGCTCAAATATTCTTTGCTGATCGCAAACTCAGCACCGCGACCAAAAAGCTGCACCGTGAGCTTGCTGGTAAGCCAGATTCGCCCAATCGGTTTCCTGTATTTGGTATCGATCTCCTGATTAGAAGCATCCTGTTCCACGCATATGAGGTGCGTGGGATCCGTACAGCAAGCCCCGCTGTTACCCAGAAAATGGGCCGAAGCAGAATGCCCAACAAGACGAAAGTCAGTCGTGCGTGGAAGGTCACCAAGAAGGCCTTCGAGGAACTGAAGGACTTTCTTACGAATGACTTTAAGCTGCTTGATTCGTCAGCACTGGGCAGCTCAAAGCTCGCGATTCTGGTGGCGAGTCAGGCATTTGTCAGACGGCGATTGACAGAAGAGGACCGGCAGAGGCTGAAGCGCTGGCTTGTGCTTGCGGCGGTTTTCAAGCCTTACAGCGGCACCTCCACAAATACGAATGTCGATCGGGATATGGATGCGATGAGCAGGTCTGGCTCGATCGACTGGACGACCCTCGATCGAACTCTTCAGGAAAATGCCCGTGGCAGTAGTCAGCTGGAGATTCTGCCGGAGCATCTCTATCCGGATGAGCAGCCGCTTGGGAGGCAACATATTTTGAACCATGTCACATGGCTTCTGGCCCATCATCAAGGAGCGATCGACTGGGTCAGTGGCTCCCCAATCCCTGCACTACACCCTGGTGTTGCCACAAGCTCGTGGGATAGGCACCACATCTTTCCTGTGAGCTACATGCGTGAGTCTGATTCTTACCGCCCTCACACCAACCGAGCCGGCAATAAGGCGTGGCTCAGCAAGGACACGAATCGGAATCACCTAAGGAATCGACCGCCTGACGATTACCTGAAAAAGGTCCGGTTGAGCGACTTTGGCGAACGTGCTCTTAAGGCTCAGTCTGTCTCGTTTGATCCTCGAAACTACGGGGATCCTGTCGCTTTCATTGCGGCTCGGGAGAAGCAGCTGGCGGTTGAGATCAACCAGCTGCTTACGCTTTGGGGTACGGGGCGAGAAAGCAAGTTTGAGGTTGATTTGCCGGCAAAACGCCGTGTGCAAGATCTCATTAAGCGAGGCGAAGAATCGCACACGGTTGAGTTCAAGTCGTCGTTTCATATCGAGCCCAACACCGGTCAGAAGCAAGGCTTCCTTCAGCATGCGGTTTTGAAGACCCTAGTCTCCTTTGCCAACTCTGGCGGAGGCACTCTTCTTGTTGGAGTCGATGATGATGGACGAGTTCATGGGATCGAGGGAGAGACCGAGGTCTTGAAGCGGTTGAGCAGTAGTGGTCGAGCTGAGCTGCCAATTTTGATCCGCGACTATGTGAAGAAAGAGACCTATCCGAAGGGTAAGAACTCTTTTAGCCGGGTTGACTATCTCGCGATTGAGGTTGAACCGCATGGAGGGAAGAAGGTTCTGGTCGCTCGTGTATTTCAGACGCCCGAACCGATCTGGATGTTTACGAAGCCCGTCGGTACGCCTGATCGAGGGGTGTGTGTCGTGTACCAGCGTTCGGGGGCCTCGACGGAAGTGGTCCGTGAGGCTGCATCCCCGCCACAGGATTAGCAGAGCGGCCTGGCGTTTGGGGGTAGACGTGACTGGGTTGCTTGGTGGCAAGCCACTCAATGAATCTCTTTGGAGGCTTAGTTCGGGATTGAGTGGGCGGAGTCAGCTTTTTGAATGCCTCTTTAAATGAACGGACGCGTTGCTTCGTTTCGTGATCCAATGGCGGTGATGAGGTTGTCTTGGGCATGGGGGTTCTCTGGTCTCTTCTGTAGGTGTTCCACAGACAGCCTCAAGAACCCGTGAGCCCCATGACTGCGGGGCCTCAAGAAAACAAGTGAATCTGAAGGTGCTGGAGGTCTTGAGCCTGCATCATGATCCTGTCCCTGTAGACCTTCAGACCCAAGGCCTCAAGACCCATACCACTCAAGAGCCTTGGGAACTGGAGGATCAGGTGGCAGGGGATCTTTGGAGGATCAACGGCTAGAGGGTCTTGTGGCTTGGCTCACCATGATCTCGGGGGATTGAGGTGGTTGAAGAGGAGGATCATCAGGAACCAGACTCCAACAGGCACCAGTTACTTGATGCTCTCTAGCGACCTCTTGAGCATTCCCTTTAGAGTCATCTTGAGGATCCTTAGGACCTGTTGCTTAGGACACCTCATGTACGGGTACAGTTGCAATGACCCCTCTTCAGAGGTCATCACTCACATGTACGGATGCACGTGTAGCAACGGCAAGTCTTCCACCATTTTGGCTGAGTAGGGCCTACTTCAGGCTTGCATGAGTACAGCAGGGGAACTGCTGGAGCGGGATAGAGTCTCTTCCCGCCTCGTGGTACGGCATCAGTGCCGCACTCAAAGTGTTCTGTCACTCTCGCCGGACAGGAGCTCTCGTTTGGATCCCCAATATGGGTGGTTGCCCTACGACCGGAACGAGGCCGGGAACTGAGATTCACTTGGCACGAGACAGGATCCGAACCCGTGGTCGTCCATGAGTATGTATGTCCCGTTTGAGCATCCGAATTGGAATCGGGTGGGATTCCACTTCACGGGGGTCTCGTTGCTACCGGAAAGGTTCCGGAATGGGACCCGTTCCGGAATCACTGTGGGGACGGAACGGGGGATGGCTTCATCCGTGGGCTTATCCCGACGGCTGCTGCGGCTTCTGTGGGTGGTTTGGAAGTGCTTGTCGCGGCGAAGGGCATCAACCCACTCCCCGGCCATCCTGAGAGGTGCTGACACGCTGTAGAGCTCGCAGGGCCATCACCACCAAGACCCGTACGGTCTCCGGCAACTGGCCCCACAGCTCGACGAGCTCTCCCAGTTGATTGGAGTCGCACGACGTTGCACCCCGAAAGGGGGGAGTTGAGGGGGGAGTCTTGGACAGACCCTCCAGAGCAGCGGAAATTCCTGAGAGAATTTGAAGGGCTGACAGCTTGGAAGGCTGCCGCTCTACCACTGAGCTACTCCCGCAGAGCCCGGAAGTGTATCCGGCGGATGCGAGCCGTCGTCGTCAGCCGAACACGCTGGGCAGGCTCGGATACAGCCAGCGCACCAGCTCGTTGGTGAACTGCGCCAGCACCAGATTCAACATGATGATCGCCATGAAGTTGCTCACGAAACTGCTGGTGGCGGCCTGGCCCACCCCGGCGGCGCCAGGGCGACAGTGAAAGCCCTTGTAGCAGCTGATCAGGCCGATCGCGAGGCCGAAGAAGACGCTTTTGATCAGGCCGCCCGCGGGCTCGCGCCACGAGACGAATTGCGCCGTCCAGAACCAGTAGTCCTCGCTGCTGACGCCGTAGATCTTGGTGGTCACGTACCACGCGCCGATGCTGCCGAGCAGGTTCGAGTAGATCGTGAGCACGGGCGTCATGAGCGTGCAGGCGATCACGCGCGGCACCACCAGATGCTGGATCGGATCCGCGGCCATCGCGCGCATGGCGTCCAGCTGTTCGGTCACGCGCATGGTGCCCAGTTCGGCGGCCAGCGCGCAGCCGACGCGACCGGCCACCATCACCGCAGCAAGGACCGGTCCGATCTGCTTCACCACGCTCACGTTGATGATGCCGCCCATGCGGTCCTGCTGGCCGATCTCGGCGAACTGGTAGTAGCCCTCCAGGGCCAGGATCATGCCGATGAACGCACCCGTGATGGCGACCACGGGGATGCTGAGCACGCCGATGGCGTAGAACTGCGGCCCAAGCAGCCGCCAGCGCAGGCTGTGCCACGGATGCTGCGCGATGTGCCACAGGGTCAAGCCGCAGAATCGCATGAAGCGTCCGAAGTCCGCGATTCGCGCCTGTGACGTCCACGCGGCGCGTTCGATGTGAGCGAAGACGTGCACGCGGCGAGCATAGCGGCGGGGCAAAACGCGAAAGGGCCCCGGTTTGCACCGGGGCCCCTGATCGAGCAAGGTGAACTCAGGTCACTGGCAGGGGCCGGTGCTGAGCAGGATCAGTGCCACGTCGCCGAAGTCGACTTCGCCCGAGCCGTCGAGGTCGGTCGGGCAGCCGGGGCAGGCACCGAAGTCGATCAGCGCGAACGCCACGTCGCCGTTGTCCACTTCCAGGCTGCCGTCGACGTCGCCGAAGCAGCCACCCGCGTTCGGGCACGCCGTGTTCTCGGCGCCCGGCGTGTCGGTGCGGGTGGCCGGATCCAGGAAGTAGCCGTTGCCAACGAACCAGTAGCCGACCGGGCTGCAGCGGTAGATCTGGGACGGCGTGCCGGCCGAGTTCGGGCCGATGCGCGGCGCGTACCACCACTCGACGGTCGAGCCGGTCGGAGGCGCGGTGCGAATCGAGGTGACCACGGACACCTTGTCGAGCACCGCATCCCACGGGGTGATGTCGATCACGCCGTCGTCGTTGGTGTCCAGATCGGTGTTGATGGCGCCAGTGAAGCCCTGCACCAGCACGAGGGTGACGTTGTCAGTGTTCTCCAGGTTCAGCGACGCGGTCTGCAGGTCGCCCGCGACCGGGCTCAGGCCGGCCGAGGCGTAGTTCTTGAAGATGGTGCCGTCACGCGCCGCGGTGCCCGTGGCCTCGTTCTTCACCGTGATCAGGAACTTGCCCGAGGCCGGAATGGTCTGGCCCGCGAGATCCACCACGCACTCCACGGCGCCCGACTTCAGGTCGGTGTTGGTGCCGCCCACGGAGACCGTGGCGTCACCCAGCACGATGAAGGCCAGACCGTCCAGCGCGGTCCCGGGTGCGCCACTCAGCTCCACGTACTCGTCCACATCGTCGCCGGACTGGTCCATGCGCGCCTCGCTGATGACCACCGGAGAGTTGCCGCCACCGCACGCGGTGAGCGTTCCGGCGGCGGTGACGCAGGCGTCATCCCAGGCCACGTTGCAGCAGTCCGGAACCGCGGCGCACACCGCCTCACAGCAGGCGCGGTTGAAGCAGTGGCTGTTCGGGTGGGCCAGGTAGCAGTCGCCCGCGTCGCTGTCACCGCACGAGAAGATGCGGGGCAGGCTGCAGCTGCCGTTCACGGCGCCGGGTGTGTCGTAGCCGGTGGTGATCGAGCCGGGGCCGATCGTCCACTCGCCGGTCTCGACGCAGCGGTAGACCTGCGCCGGCAGCGTGCCGTTCGAAGGTCCGACCGACGGGCTGGCATAGACTGCGCCCGTGTCGCCGATCACGCCGACCTCGGCGATGGCCGACATCCACGGAGCGGCGTCGATGATTCCGTCGTCCTCGGCGTCGAGATCGGTGCCGATCGCGCCGTAGTAGTTCCACACCAGGTACACGCTGAGCGCACCCGAGTTGTCGAACACCAGACCGCCACCGCAGTTGAAGTCGGTGGAGACGCCCGAGAGCGCGAAGGTCTGCTCGGTCACCAGGAACCGGCCGCTGGCGCCGATCGAGAGACCGTTCAGGCTCACGGCTGCGCGGATCACGCCGGTGTTGGGCTGGTTGTTGCCGTTCACGCCGAGGTTGTTCAGCACCACGATGCTGACGCCGGTGAGCGAGGTGCCCGGGGCGCCCGTGAGTTCGAGGTACTCGTTCTGGTCGATGTTGTTGACCACGTTGTCCGGGTCACGCAGTCGCATTTCGCTCAGCTCGAGCTCCGGCGGATTGCCTGGTTCGAGGCAGTTCGCCAGGGCCGTGCTGGCACAGTTGCTGTCCCACTGCGTCTCGCAGCAGGTGGGGATGAAGCTGCAGACCGCGCTGCAGCAGCTACCCTTGTCGCAGCCAGGATTGGCATGCGCCAAGAAGCAGCTGCCGCTGCCGGGCTCGCCGCACGCGGAGCACTCGGGGTTCACGGCCTTCGGCGTGTCCTTGTTGTTCGAGCCGGCGCCCACCGGGTCGAAGGAGCCGATCTTCCAGCCGCCCTGCGGACTGCAGCGATAGATGTGTCCGGGGACGAAGGTGGTGTCGGGGCCGACCATCGGGGTGTTGCCGCCGATCTCGTTGGCGACCGAGTAGGTCCACTCGCCGAGGTTCGTGCCGACGTCCGGTGCCTTCACGGGGCCGGTCGCAGCGAACTTCACGAAGCCGACGCTGTCAACCACGCTCGCCCACGGCTTGATGTCGAGCTCACCGTCGTCGTCCAGGTCGAGATCGGTGCCGATCGCGCCGCCGGTCCAGCCGCGCACCAGAATGTGCGTGACGTGGTCGCCGTTCTCGAAGGTCAGCGCCGCGGTCTGCAGATCGCCAGCCCGGCCGAACGCGATGCCGTCCTGGCCGCTCGTGTTCTTCAGCGTGATGAGGAAGATGCCGCTGGCAGGTATCGTCTGCCCGGTGAGCGGGATGATGCACTCGGCCACGCCGCTCTTGGTGCTGGCGTTGCCGTCGCCGATCACGACGTAGGTGAAGTCGGCCAGGCTGGTGCCGGGCTGGCCCGAGAGTTCCGCGTACTCGTCGTTGTCGGTGCCCGTCTGATCGATTCGGATCTCGTTGATCTGCACGAAGCCCGCCGTGCAGGCCGGGTTCGCCGCGCCGGGAGTGTCACCGGCCACGCTCACGTCGGCCAGACCGACCTGCCACAAGCCGGTGATCGGGCACTTCTTGGCGTAACTCACGAATGAGCCGCCGTCGGGGCCGACCTGATTCGCGCTGTAGACATAGTCGCCCGAGATGCCGTCAGGATTCGCGACGGCCATCAGCGCCACGTCCGAGACGATCTCGCTCCACAGCGGATTGTCGATCGTGCCGTCGTCGTTCAGGTCGATGTCGTCGCCGGGGAAGCCGCTGAAGTTGCGGACCAGCAAGAAGGTCTTGTTGTTGTCGGTGCCAATGCCCAGCGCCGAGACCAGGTCAGGCACGGTGAGCGTGTACGTGGGCTCCGCCATCACGAAGAAGCCACTCGAGGGGATCGCCTGACCGGTCAGGTTCACCACGCTCTCGATGGATCCGTTCTGCGCGGGCGGCAGCGCGAAGTCGTCGTTGCCGACGATCACGAGGCTGAGGTCATTGAGGCTGGTCGCGGCCGTGCCGGCGATCTCCACGTAGATCTGAAGGTCCACGCCAGTCTGCTGAGTTCGGATCTCGCTTAATTGGGTGATGTTGGTTACTTGGCCGAATGCGGTGGCTACAGTCAGACAGGTGGCGAAAGCGGCGAGCGTGGTGCGCATGTCTGGGGGCCCTTGAGTTGCCCCGGCAGGCCCAATGACAGAGCGCGGAATCCTTCTCGCGGCCTCTGAAAAGGCACCCGACGGGTTTGGCGCAGTCTAACCCCGAAGTTCTCAGGCACAAGAAAAGGCCCGCGGGAAGCCCGGAATCAGTCAAATGAGGATCGACTTGAACGGTTGCTGAACGATCGCAAAGTCCGAGATCGAGATATTTGGTGCCAATACAGGGGTGCGCTGGGCGTCGCAGGCTGCCCCGGAAAAAGAACAAGCCGGACAAGTTGTCCGGCTTGTTCGGGGTCCTGATTCGATCGGGCTTTCGCCCGAGCGGTTCACTTCGTGGGTTCGTCGTCGTCGGACTTGCTGCGCACCGGCGCAGGCGCCGACTTCGCCGCTGGCGCATCCATCGGGTTGCCGGTGCCCATGATCGGCACCGTCATGGGCGACAGGAAGATCTCGACGCGACGGTTCGCTGCGGCACCGTTCGCGCCATTTGGAACGATCGGGCGGAATTCGCCGTAGCCCGCGACCTGCATGCGATTCGCCGTGACACCGTCGGACACCAGCGCGTCACGCACGCTGATGGCGCGGTGCGCCGAGAGGTGCATGTTGGTCGGATGCTGGGCCGCGACACGCTTGATCGGCTGGTTGTCGGTGTGACCGACGACCTTCACCTCGAAGGGCTGCGCGATCGGCGTGTTCAGGATGCCGGCAAGCTTCGCCACCAGGCCTTCCGCGCTCTTGTTGAGCGCGGCGGATCCCGAGGCGAAGGTGAAGTCGCTGTTGAAGCGCAGCATGCCAGTGCGCTGATCGAAGGTCAGCACGTCGGGGTACTGCGCGGCAAGGTCGGCGAGCGCCTTGCTGAGCTCGGCAGGAAGGGGCCCAAGGTTCGCGTCGGCGATCTGCTTGGCGTAGGCCGCGAGCTTCGACTTCAGGCGCTCCAGTTCGGTCGGGTCGGCGCTGGCGCCTGCGGCCTCGATCTCGGCCTGCAGCGAGGCGAGCTGCGCGCGAAGGCGCTCCTCGTTGGCGCGCGAGGTCTGCAGATCGCTCTGCACCGCAAGCAACTGCTGCTCCTGACCGCGATAGGCGGTGAGCAGGTCGTCGTACTTCTGCTGGGGCACGCAGGCGGCGAGGCCGAGCGAGCAGATTGCTAGCACGCTGAGACGCTTCCAATCCATTCCGAGTTCCTCCGCCGATGATCGGCTGTTGATGCCGGGGACCATTCCCACGGCGCGTCCGGAGTGTAGCGAAACCGGACAGGGGCGTGGCTACAGGGCGCGGCCGTGAGGTGGTGTGTGGCCTAGGCTTTGGCCGGTCCGCAGCGAAGTCGAGGCGGCCTTCGAGCCGATACCTTCTCAGGACCCCCGAACCCATGTCACAAAGCGCAACAGCAGAGGTGGATTGGCGGCGGCTTGCGGCGCGCACCGGCCTGTATCCGGCCGAGGCGTTCCAGTTCGTGCGTGATGGCTTGAACCGGACCTCGGAGTTGGTGCATGGTCCGGGCGGCCCGAGCGAGGCCGACCGCCACGTGAGCGGCCAGCAGCTGTGCATGGGACTGCGCGACTACGCGATCGAGCGCTACGGCATGCTGGCGCTCTCGGTGTTGAGCGGTTGGAACGTGCACCGCACCGACGACTTCGGGCGGATCGTCTTCGCGATGATCGACGCGGGCCTCTTCAGCAAGAGCCAGCGTGACTGTCTGGATGACTTCCGATGCGTGTTCGACTTCCAGGAGGCCTTCAGCCGTGATCGGCTGGTGAGCGCGATCGGACGGCGGGGTCACCCGTGAGCGTGGACGGCACCGAGCCCTCGGGCGATGGTCGGGGCGGGCTCGCGCGACTTCACCTGTGGCAGATCCAGGGCGTGCGTGATGTGGTGCTGGTGGCGCTGGTCATCGCGGTGGTGTATGTGGGCTACGCGCTGCGAAGCGTGACCGTGCCACTGCTGGTGGCGTTCGGGCTTGCGTATCTCGTGGAGCCGGTGGTGCAGGGATTGTGCAAGCGATTCGGCCTGAGCCGGACGGCGGCGGTCGGTGTGCTGATGGCGACGGCGGGCGTGGCGCTTGTCACGGCGCTGGCGGTGATGGTGCCCGTGGTGGTGGGGCAAAGTGCAAGTTTCGTCACGAGTCTTCGCGAGGGGCGCTTCAACGCCGCGATCAGCCGTGCCGAGCAGTTGGTGCCCGAGGCGTATCGCCCCGAGGTGGCGCGCGCGCGGGAGTGGTTCCAGAGCGCGACGCAGACGGCGCCGTTGGGCGCACCGGTCGAGACGAAGTCGGCGCCGACCGAGCCCAGCGAGCCAGAGTCCGTACGCAAGGCGGCGCAAGTTGAGGCGGATGCGTTGCAGCGTGCGGTGGCGGCGGAGTTGGATCGCCGCGGCGTGGCGCCGGCACCTGCCGCTGCGCATGCTGACGTGCCGTGGGCGGCGGTCGTGGGAACGAGCGCGGGACAGGTGCTTCAGACCGCGCTGTCGGTGCTGACGTTCGGCTTCCTCGCCGCGCTGGTGCCGTTTTACTTCTGGTTCTTCTCGATCAACTTTCCGTCGGCGCTGGCGTTCATCGGCGGGCTGCTTCCTGTGAATCGCAGGGAGCGCATTCTGGCACTCGCGGTGGAGATGGACCGGGCGGTGAGCGGGTTTGTGCGCGGTCGGATCGTGGTGAGCACGGTCATGGGCGTGCTGATCGCCATTGGTTGGCGGTTCTTCGGCGTTCCCTACGCGATCACGCTGGGCGTGGTGGTGGGGGTGTTCAGCCTGGTGCCGTATTTGAGCGTGATCGGATTGCCCATCGCGATCGCGCTGCTGGCGGTGGATCAGTTGGCGCTGCCGGAGGCGGAGCGATTGACGTGGCTGTGGATCCTGCTTGGGCCTGCGCTGGTGTACGGCATCGTGCAGTTCCTGGAGGGCTATGTGCTGATTCCGCTGATCGCGGGCAAGGCGACCGATCTGGATCCGGTGAGCATCTTCGTGGCGGTGCTGGCGGGCGCCGCGATGGCGGGCGTGTACGGCATGCTGCTGAGCATTCCGGTGGCGGCGTGCCTGAAGATCTGGCTGCGCGAGGTGGCGATGCCGCGGCTGCGTGCGTGGAGCAGCGGGCGCGCGGATGATCCGCTGCCGTTCGATCGGGCGTGAGTGCGCGGGTGATGGGTGCGGCCGAGGGGCGGCGGGTCTGGAAACGACCTCCGACGCTCTTTTCTGGCTCAGCGCTTCTTGCGCTGCTTGAAGCGTGACTTGATGCTCTGCGTCTGCGTGCTGCCGCGGCCGCCAAGGCCGGGGAATCCGCCCATGGCACCGGGACCCGCGCCGGCCATGTCACGCATGGCCTTCATCTTGCCAAGCGCACCCATACCGGCCATCTGCTGTGTCATCTTCTGCATCATCTCGAACTGCTTCGCCAGGCGGCCGACTTCCTGCTGCGTCACGCCGCTGCCCTGCGCGATGCGGCGGGCGCGGCTCTTCTGCTGGTCGACCAGACGCACACTCTCGCGCTCGTCGGAGGTCATGCTGCGCACCATGCCCTCGACGCGGTCGAGCTGACCCTCGTCGATCGGCAGGTCCTTCATCATGCCGCCCACGCCCGGCAGCATGCCGAGCAGGTTCTTGATGGGCCCAAGGCGCCGGATCGTGCGCAACTGGCCCACGAAGTCGTCCAGCGTGAACTGGCCCTTCGCCATGCGATCCGCCACGCGCTCGGCCTCGGCCTGATCGACTTCCTGCTGCGCCTTCTCGACCAGGCTGACCACGTCGCCCATGCCAAGGATGCGGCCAGCCACGCGCTCGGGATGGAAGGGTTCGAGCGCGTCGAAACGCTCGCCGGTGCCGGTGAAGAGGATCGGCGCGCCGGTGACCTTGCGCACGCTCAGCGCCGCGCCGCCGCGCGGATCGGCGTCGAACTTGGTCAGGATGATGCCGTCGATCGGAAGTCGTTCATGGAAGGCCTTGGCCGCGGTGAGCGCGTCCTGCCCGGCCATGCCGTCGACCACGAGGAGCACCTGATGCGGCTCGACGGCGCGGCGCACCCCCTCGAGTTCGCGCATGAGCGCGTCCTCGATGTGGAGGCGACCCGCGGTGTCCACGATGAGGGTGTCAAAGCCGCCTTCGCGCGCCGCACGCACCGCACGCTGCGCGACCGACACGGCCACGCCGACGGCCTTGCCGTACTCGGCGCACTTGTCGGGCTCGCCGTAGAAGGCCACGCGAGCGCCGCCCTTGGCGTCGGCGGCGATCTGATCGATCACGAGGCGCAACTGCTCGACCGCGGCGGGACGCTGCAGGTCGCACGCCGCGACCATGGCGCTGCGGCCCTGCCGGCGCAACAGTGCGGCGAGCTTGCCGGCGGTGGTCGTCTTGCCCGAGCCCTGCAGGCCGCAGAGAAGGATCACGGTGGGGCCGGGCGAGGCCTGCGCGATCTTCGGGTCGCCGGGGCCCATGAGCTCGACGAGCTTGCGATGCACGACGCCCACCATCTCCTGCGCGGGCGTGAGGCTGCGCGTGACGCCCAGCCCGATCGCGTCGCGCGCGACCTCGTCGCAGAAGTGTCGAGCGACCTCGTGATGGACGTCGGCCTCGAGCAGGGCCGTGTGCACCTCGCCCATCACCTCGCGGACGTTGTCCTCGCTGATGCGGCCGCGACCGGAGAGGTTGCGGAAGGCGTCGCCGAGGCGTTCCGTGAGGCGGTCGAACATGGCGTTGGGCGCTCAGCGTGCGGCGGCGGGGCGCGCGGCCGCGGCATTCGTGGCGCGTGGGGCGCTCGGCGCGGCGGCCACCGCGGTGCGGATGGCGCGCGCGATGCTGGCCGCGTCGAGACCGGCCTCCACGAGCTGCTCGCGCCGCTCACCCTGGTAGATCCAGTGGTCGGGCAGGGCGAGACGCGTGACGAGCCGGGTGTCGAGGCCGAGATCGGCGCACGCCTCGAGCACGCAGCTGCCGAAGCCGCCGCGGATCGAGTGGTCTTCCACGGTGAGAACGGGCACGCCACGCGTGAGCAGGTCGCGCAGCAGGTCGGCGTCGACCGGCTTGGCGAAGCGGGCGTCGTACACGTCCACGCGATACTCGCCGTCGAGCTGCTTCACGGCGTCCATCGCCCCGATCGCCATCACGCCGTAGCCGAGCACGGCCGCGTCGGGTTGCTCGTGCGTGACGAGCGCGCGCGCCTTGCCGAGCTCGAAGGCCGGGCAGGGCTGCGAGGCGAACATCGGGCTCACGGCGTCGCGCGGGTAGCGCAGCGCGGAGAGGCCCGTGTCGTAGGTGCGCATGAACTCCATCGCCGCCTTCAGGCTCGGCTCGTCCATGGCGGCCATGAGCGCGGCCTTGGGCAGCGTGGCCAGCAGCGCGACGTCGCAGAAGCCGTGGTGCACCGCGCCGTCGCCGCCGACGAGGCCGGCGCGATCGAGCAGCAGGCGCACCGCGAGGCCCTGCAGCGACACTTCCTGGAACGCCTGGTCGTAGGCGCGCTGCAGGAAGGTGCTGTACACGGCGAAGAACGGACGAAGGCCCGACTTCGCCATGCCGGCCATCATGTCGAGCGCGTGGCTCTCGCAGATTCCGGTGTCGAAGCTGCGATCGGGGAACTTGGCGAGCGTCTTGCTCACGCCGGTGCCGTCGGGCATGGCGGCGGTGGCGACCACGACCTTCTCGTCGCGGGCCATGATCTCGCACATCGCCTCGCCCACGGCGCCGGTGAAGCTGCGCGCGCTCTTCTTGAGCTCGATGCGGCAGCCTTCGCTCTCGACGTCGTCCGGCAGGCTGAAGGGGCCCGGCGAGTGCGTGGCGCTCGGGTCGTTCTCGGTGAACGAGAAGCCCTTGCCCTTCACGGTCTTCACGTGCAGCACCATCGGGCGGTCGAAGTGCTTCGCCTCGTTCAGGAACTCGAGCAGCGTGGGGAAGTCGTGGCCGTCGATCGGGCCGACCGCCACGATGCCGAAGTGCTCGAACCACGCGTCCTGGCTCACGGCGGCCTTGCTCATCTCGCCCATGCGGTGATAGAGGTCGGAGAGGCCCTTGCCGCCCGGGATGTGCTTGGCGAATTCCTTCGCGCGCTTCTTGAACTCGGCGTAGCCGTGGCTCAGGCGCATGCGGCCGAAGGTGCTGGCCATCGCGCCCTGCGGCTTCGCGATGCTCATGCCGTTGTCGTTCAGGATCACCAGGAACTGACGGTGCAGCGTGCCCGCCGCGTTCAGGCCCTCCATGGCAAGCCCGTTCACGATGCTCGCGTCACCGATCAGGCTGACCACGCGACGACCGGACTCGTTCTCGGGGGTCCAGCCCTGGCCGTTGAGCGCGTCGCCGCGCGCCATGCCGACGGCGGTGCTGATCGCGGTGCCCGCGTGGCCCACGCTGAACAGGTCGTAGCCGCTTTCGCGCGGCTCGGGGAAGCCCGCCATGCCGTCGCGCTGGCGCAGGCGGCCAAGCAGGTGGCCGCGGCCCGTGAGCAGCTTGTGCGTGTAGCACTGGTGGCCCACATCCCACAGCATGCGGTCGTGGCCGAAGTCGAAGGTGTGGTGCAGGGCGATGGTGAGTTCCACCACACCGAGGTTCGGCGCGAGGTGGCCGCCGCTCTTCATGCACTGGTCACAGATCGCCTTGCGCACCTCGGCGGCGAGTTCGGGAAGCGCCGAGACGGGAAGGGCGCGAAGGTCGGCAGGGCCGTGGATCGTTGGGAGAATCGCCATGGTGTTTTCGGGCTTCCTGCCCTGATTCGGGTGATGGTAGCGACGAAGGGGTTTCGGGTCGCCCCCCGGGCGCGGATTCAGGACGTGCGGGTCGCCAGGTTGCGGGCCAGAGCGCGGAGCGGATCCGACGCCGAATCAAGGCCCGAAAGCGCGGTCAGCGCCTCGTCGAGGAGTTGCTGCACGAACGCGCGGCTGCGGTCGATGCCATGCACGGCGGGGTAGGTGGTCTTGCCCTGCGCCTTGTCCTTGCCCGCGCTCTTGCCGAGCGTCTGGCTGGACTGCGTCTCGTCCAGGATGTCATCGACCACCTGGAACATGTGTCCCATCGCCTCGCCGTAGCGCGTGAAGCGCTCGAGCATGGCCGGGTTCGCGCCGGCGGCGATCGCGCCCACGCGGCAGGCCCCGCGCAGCAGCGCGCCGGTCTTGTTGCGGTGGATCAGCGCGAGTCGATCGGCCGGCGCGTCGCAGCCGGTCGGGAAGCCGCCGAGCGTGTCGTAGACCTGCCCCGAGATCATGTCGGTGCAGGCGCGCGCGACCTCGATCGCCACGCGCTCAGGTGCGCGCGGGCTGGCCAGTGCGGCCTCCATGGCCAGCGACTGCAGGCCATCGCCAGCGAGGATGGCGAGCGCCTCGCCGAAAGCCTTGTGCGTGGTGGGCCGCCCGCGACGCAGATCGTCGTTGTCGAGCGGGGGCAGGTCGTCGTGCACCAGGCTGAACGCGTGGATGAACTCGAACGCGATGGCGGCCGGCAGCAGGGCACTGGCGTCGGGGGCGCCGACGGCGAGGCCGCAGCGGATCGCGAGCAGGGGCCGCACGCGCTTGCCGCCACCGAGCGAGGCGTAGCGCATGGCCTCGGCCAGCTTGGGGGCGAGGGCGCGACCATCGATCGCCTGCGCGAGCGCGCGCTCGACGGATTCGAGGAGGGTGGCGTCATCCAGCATCGTGGCGGTGCCTGGCACGCGCATGAGTATAAGGACATGACGCGAGAAGATTCGTATGATCGCAACCCTCATGGGTGTCCTCCAGTCGTTCCTCGCGTTCATGCAGAAGGGCGGCTTCGTGCTGTGGCCGCTTCTGCTTCTCAGCATCCTGTCGCTTGGCATCACCAGCGAACGAATTCTGTTCTGGGCGCGCATGTCCGGCGCGGCTGCGCGTGCGCGCGTGAGCCGGCTCACGGAGGCGCTGCGTCGCGGTCGCAAGGAGGAAGTGATGCGCCTGTGCGACGGCAGCAACCAGCCGGAGATGATGGTGGCGCTGCGTCTGGCGCTCGATGGGGCCAATGACGGCGTGGCGATGGCGGCCGCCGAGATCCAGCGTCACCGGCTGGAGCGCTTCAGCGTGGTGCTTTCCACGATCATCACCGCGAGCCCGATGATCGGCATCCTGGGAACCGTGATCGGCATCATCAAGAGCTTCAACGTGCTTGGTGCGCAGTCGCAGCTTGCGGATCCGCGCGGCGTGTCGGGCGGCATCGGCGAGGCGCTGATCACGACCGCCACGGGACTCGCGGTGGCACTTGTCACGCTGTTTCCCTACATGAGTTTCAAGGGACTGGCCGACCGCGCCATGGGACGGATGGAATCCGTCATCGCCGCGGCACAGACGGGTCTGCCCGCGAAGCCGGAGCGCATCGACGATCCCGCAGCGGTCAACGCGTGAGCTCGACGCTTCGCATCGTCTTCCTGCAGCCTCGGCGCGACACGATCGAGGTGAAGGCCGGTAACGCGGTGAGTCTGGGTCGGGCGCCCGATTCGCAGGTCCGTCTGGAGGCCGCGCAGGTCTCGAGTCGACACGCGACGATCGCGGGGCATGAGGGTCGCTGGATGCTGATCGATCAGGGCAGCCGCAACGGCACGCTGCTGAACGGCACGTTGGTCGCCGCGCAGGCGCCGTGCGAACTTCGCCAAGGCGACGAGATCACGATCCAACCGTTCCGGTTCCGGGTGGACTTGGGTGCGCCGGGCGGCGCGAGCACGCTGGCCACGGTGCAGTCCGACGAGCGGGGAGGACAGGTTCGCAAGATCGAGGAGTCGGAGATCGAGTCGATGGCGGGGCGTCGCCTTCGGCTGCTCATCGACTCCGCGTCGATGCTGCAGGCGGCGCAGGACATTCCGTCGTTGGCCCAGTCGGCCACGCGGGCGCTGCTGCATGGCACCGGTTTTGCGCGGGCACTGCTGTTGCGCGGCACCGAGTCCACCATGGAGATCGTGGCCTCGACCATGCGCGAGCCCTCGAAGGACGCGCCGCGCCTGAGCCGAAGCCTGTTGCGCGCGGCGGCCGAGGGTAAGCCGGTGTGCCTGGATGACTCGAATCTGAACATGGCCGAGAGCATCGTGGGCTCAGGCGTGACGGCTGCGCTCTGCATCCCGCTGCTGATCGGCGAGTCGGTCGAGGGCTTCGTGTATCTGGACTCGATCGGCGGCGCGCGTCCCGGCGAGGACGCGGCCGCGTTCGCGACGGCGTTGGCGCGATTCGTGGCGCTGGCATTGGGCGATCATCGCCGGCGCGAGCTGGCGGATCGCCAGCGGGCGCTGGAGGAGGAGCTGTCGGCGGCACACGACGTGCAGCGGCGCCTCATGCCCGTGGAGCGTGGTTCGTTGATGGGATGGCGCTGGCGCCTGCATTCCGAGCCCGGTCGATTCGTCGCCGGCGACATCGTGGCTGCGGGCGAAGGGCCCGACGGTCCGTGGGCCTTCCTCGGCGACGTGGCCGGCAAGGGTGCGGCCGCGGGCATGCTGATGGCAAGCATTCAGGCGCATCTTGCCAGCGATCTGGCGCGAGGCTGTCCGCTGGTCGAGGCGATGAACCGCGTGAACGACTACGTGCGCAAGCATCGTGGCGGCGGGGAGTTCGCCACGCTCTTCGCGGTTCAATTCTCCGCCGATGGGACGCGACTCGAGGCCGTCGATGCGGGGCATGGTCTTGCAGCGCGTGTCGGGGCCGGACAGGCCGCGCAGCAACTGCAGTGCGAGGGCGGGCCGCCACTTGGCGTGGCGGATTTCCCATATCAGAGCTCGACCTTCGATCTGGCGCCGTCGGAGCGGGTCGTGCTGTTCAGCGATGGCGTGAACGAGCAGAGGTCAGCCGCGGGCCAGGAGCTTGGCATCGAGCGCGTGCTCTCCACGCTTCGGGCGGAGGGTGACGTGGAGATCGACGTCGAGGGGCTGATCGGAACCCTGCGCGGACACGCCGCCGGCATTCCCTACGCCGACGATGTCAGCGTGATCGGGCTCTCGTTCGAGGGCCGGGCGGACGCGACACGCGCGTGAGCGTGTCTAGGGCGTCACACTGAAGATCGGGCCGGGATTCGGGCCCTCGGGCCACGCGGCAAGATCGATCCAGCAGCGAAGATCCGCGAGTTCAGCCATCGATGCGGCGGGGACCGCGCCGTCGATCGTGACGCGCTGCAGCGCGCGCGGGTCGCGTCGCATCGGAACGGCTTGAGGAACCAGCACGCGAAGGGTGTCGGGATCGGTGGCGGAACTCTCCCAGATGCGCGTGCCCGCAAGGCTTGGCGGCGACACGAGCGGCGTGCCAGGCGCTTCGGGATGAGGGAGGTCGTCGGGTCCTCCCGCGGGCGCGAGGGCCGCCGGGCAGAACAGCGTCAGCTGGTCAGGAAGTCGCGCGGCCGCGATCTTCCGCAGGATCACGTTCAGGGAGGCAGACTCGCCCATCTTCAGCGCGCTCGCGAACGCCGCGGTGGGCTTGGCGTCGCCCAGCGCAAGACGAGGCGCTCCTTCCGCGCGTGCGCGCCAGACGCCACCGATGTGCCAACCGTTGTAGGCGAAGGAGGGCTGCAGCGCGACGGTGCGGCCGGCGGTTTCGGTCGGGAGCGACGCGATGGAGGCGATCGGGTCGGGGGTGCTCACGCCGGGTCGATCGGACCATGGTGCCGCAGTGGTGGAGGTTTCCGCGCTCGCCTCGCCGGGGCGCTGTTCCATCATCACGTCCCATGCGTTGTCCAGGCAGGGCATGAGCCGCCACGGGTAGCTCTGCGAGACGTCGCGTGGAAGACGATCGGAATCGGAGCCGGGGATCCTCGCCGGCGCCTTTGCGCGGATCTTCCAGACCTCCTGCACCTTCGTCTCGATGAAGCCCGGCAGGATGCTGCCGCTCGCCTGATCGGCGTACATCGTCCACGCGACGTGCAGCTGCCGGAGATTGCTCGCCTGGCGACGCGCCTGCGCCGCGCCGCGTGCCGAGCCGATGCCCACCAGCAGCAGGCCCGCCAGCAACGCGATGATGCCGATCGTGACGAGCAGCTCGACGATCGTGAAGGCGCGCCTCACTGGCCGCCCACGGTCACCTTCTCGACGAGACCCTTGCGGATGCGGTCCACGCCCGAGCCAAGTTCACCGATCGGATCCGGCGGCACGATCTCCACGATCTTCTCGCCGAGCTTCGCCTCGCCGCGGTTGACCTTGGCCTCGAATTCCTTGCACTCCTGCAGCAGGCGCGGAAGGATCTCCTCCTCGGGGACGTTCGCCACGCGCTGTCCCTGCACGTAGATGATGCCGCGGCGATCGCCGGCGAACACCGCCACGTCGGCGCCCTCGGCCTCGCCGGGGCCGTTCACTACGCAGCCCATCACGGCCACCTTGATCGGGAGCGTGATCTCCTTGTCGAGCTTGCGCTCGACCTCCTTCACCAGGCTGAACAGGTCGACCTGGATGCGACCGCACGTGGGGCAGGCGATCAGCTCCACACCCTTGCGGGTGCGCAGGCCGAGGCAATACAGGATCTCGAGGCCGTCCTTCACCTCGTCGATGTGGTCGCTGGCGTAGCTGATGCGGATCGTGTCGCCGATGCCGTTGGCCAGAAGCGTGCCGAGCGCGACGGCGGTGCGGATGGTGCCGGTCGACTTCGGACCCGCGTGCGTGACGCCGAGGTGCAGCGGATACGGGAAGCGCTTGGCGATCTCGGTGTAGGCGTCGATGCAGAGCTGGGCGTCCATGCTCTTGGCGCTGATCACGATGTCCTCGAAGCCGCGCGCGTGGAAGATGTCGAGGTACTCCTCGAGCTTGGCGACCATGAGGGCGAGCAGGTGGCCGGACTTGTGGCCCTCGAAGTACATGCCCAGCTCCTCGGCGCGACGCTGCTTGTCCTTGCGCTCGATGATGCTGCCCTCGTTCACGCCGATGCGGATCGGGATGCCGCGCTCCTTGCAGGCGTCGATGACCTTGTTCACCTGGTCGCGGTCGCTGATGTTGCCGGGGTTCAGGCGGATCTTGTGGATGCCGGCCTCGACGGCCTCGAGCGCGCGCTGGAAGTGGAAGTGCACGTCGGCGACGAGCGGCACCTTCACCTGCGGGATGATCTGCTTGAGCGCCTCAGTGTCCTTGCGCTCGGGCACGGCCACGCGCACGATGTCGGCGCCGGCGTCGGCGTAGCGGTTGATCTCGGCCACGCAGGCGTCGATGTCGTGCGTGTAGCCGGCGGTCATCGTCTGCACCGCCACGCGGGCGTCGCCGCCGATGCCGAAGCGGCCCACGCGGTCGTCGCCCACCATCACCTTGCGCGTCCTTCGTCGCTCGATCATTTGGGCAAGTGTAGCGAGGGTGGAGGTTTGGGCCCGCCCCACGCGCGATTCGCCGTTACCCTCCGAGGCCATGAACGCAATCGCCGCTTGCGTGCCGTTCCTGAAGTTCCGCCTCTCGCTCATGATGTTCCTTCAGTACGCCGTGTGGGGCGTCTGGCTGCCGGTGCTGGGCGGCTATCTGGGATCGCCGGTCGAGAAGGGCGGTCTGGGTTTCACCGGTGGTCAGATCGGCATGATCCTGGGAACGGCGGGCGCGTACGGCGCGATCCTCGCGCCGATCATCGCGGGACAGGTGGCCGATCGGTTCATGAACGCGGAGAAGGCGCTGGGGGTGCTGCTCTGCCTCGGCGGTGCGGCGAACTGGCTGCTCGCAGGGGCGAAGACCTACGAGTCGTTCTTGGCGATGTCGATCCTGTACTCGGTGCTGTACATGCCCACGTTGAGCCTCTCGAACTCGGTGGCGATGGCGAACCTGTCCAACGCCACGACCGACTTCCCGCGCGTTCGTGTGTGGGGCACCATCGGATGGATCGTGGCGAGCGCGGTCTTCCCGCTCATGTGGCTGCAGGAGCATCTTCAGTTCACGCCGGTGCCGTGGTTCGTGACCGGCACCGAGAAGCCGAACGCGACGGCGCTCGTTCCCGACGCGTTGCGTTTGAGTGGGGTGGTAAGCCTGGTCTATGGCGCGTTCGCGATGTCGATGCTGCCAGCGACGCCCCCGAAGGGAAGCGCGCCCCATCCGCTCGCGTTCCTTGAGGCGTTTGCGCTCCTGAAGCGGCGGGCGGTGCTCGTGCTCACGGTGGTCGCGGTGCTGATCGCGATGATCCACAACGTCTACTTCATCCGCACGGCGAGTTGGCTCGAGACCGTCGGCTTCACGAAGGCGAACGCGCCCGCCGCGATGACGGTGGGACAGATGGTCGAAATTGGCACGCTCGCGGTGCTCGGGTGGTTCATCGCGAAGCTCGGGTTCCGGAACGTGCTGGTGATCGGCGCCGCGGCGTACTACCTGCGCTTCTGGGTGTTCGCGTCGGCGACATCGCCTGGCTTGGCCTACCTCGGCATCGCGCTGCACGGCTTCTGCTACGCGTTCTTCTTCGCGGCCGCGTTCCTGTACGTCGATCGTGTGGCGCCCGCCGATGCGAGGCACAGTGCGCAGACGGCGTTCGGCATCGCGATCCTCGGCGTCGGGCCGATCCTCGCCGGGTTGTTCAACGGCTTCCTCGACTCGGTGAGCATGCAGGGGGCCGAGGGTTTCGCGGCGTCGTGGCAGAAACTGCTGGTGTCGTGGCGTGGCCTCGAGATCCCCGCGAGCGGGCCAAGTTGGCCGGTGCTGTGGCTGACCGAGGCGGCGGTGGGCGGACTGGCGTTCGCGGTGCTCGTCTTGGGCATGCCGCACGCGGGCGAGCCGGCTGCGAAGTGAGCATCGTATTGGTGCTGCGGCGGGCCGGTGCAGCCCGTTGGCACAAGTGGTCGAGAACGACCTCCGACCCTGTTACGCGGACTTCGCACGGACGGCGTCGGCATGCACGGCGAGTTCCTGCACGCCGCCGGGCAGGATGAAGTCGCTCGCCAGCATGCCGCTCTCGACGGAGCGGCCATCCATCGTGAACACCTTCACGCCGGGATTCGCCGCGTCATGCGCGGCCAGTGTCTTCTCGAGTTCCTTCTGCTTGTCCTCGGGCAGCTTGGTCCAGGTCTCGCGTCCGCGACACTTGGGGAAGCCGCTGCAGCCGAGCCACGGTCCGCGCTTGCCGGAGCGCAGGTTCAGCTTGCGGCTCTGGCACTTCGGGCAGTCGAGGTCGGTCATCAGCGGCGGGGGGCTCGGCAGTTTGATCTTGCCCTTCGGATCCACGTTGATGATGAACGGTCCTTTCGGCTTCGGCGCCTCGGGCTCGCCCTTCTTCCGGCGCTTCTTCACCTTGGGCGCGGGCGGCATGTCCGGCGCGATGAACTTGCCGAAGCGACCCGTGCGCAGCACCATCGGTTGCCCGTTGTCCGGACTCTTGATGTTCACGCGCTCGGGCAGCATGGGCCGACCCTCGCGGTCGACGGGCGCGGCGTAGTCGCAGTCGGGATAGGTGGCGCAGCTCAGGAAGCGCCCGTTCTTGCCGAAGCGGTAGCCCGTGCGCGCGCCGCACTTGGGGCAGGCGAAGGGCGCCGGGTCCATCTTCGCCTTGACATGGTCCTCCATCATCGCGCCCTTGACCATTGGGCCGAGCCGCCCCTGGAAGTCGCGCAGCATTTGGTGCCACTCGAGCTGGCGCTGCGCCACGTCGTCGAGCTCCTTCTCCATCTCGCGGGTGTAGCCCACGTTCAGAAGTTCGTCGAAGCACTTGACCAGGAAGTCGGTGACCTTCTCGCCCAGCGCGGTGCTCTCCAGACTCGTGCCGCGGCGCTCCACATATTGACGCTCCACGATCGTGTTCACGATGCTGGCGTAGGTGCTGGGACGGCCGATGCCCTCGTCCTCGAGCACCTTGATCAGGCTGCTCTCGGTGAAGCGCGCCGGCGGCGAGCTGAACTTCTGGAGCGCCTCGATGCCGAAGGGCGCGGTCTCCGCGCCTTCCTTCACGCGGGGCAGCTCAGCGTCATCAGCGCCGCGCGGCGCGAGCTTCAGGAATCCGTCGAAGGCGAGCGTGCGGCCGCTGGCACGCAGCACCGCGCCGGTCTTCGTGTCCGATCGCTCGAGGCGCAGCGTGGTGCGCTCCCAGCGTGCGTCGCTGGCCTGGCACGCCATGAAGCAGCGCCAGATGAGGCCGTAGAGCTTCGCCTGCTCCTCGGTGAGCTCGCGGTTGGCGAACTCGGGCGTGCGGTTCGGGTCGGTGGGGCGGATCGCCTCGTGGGCTTCCTGCGCGCCGGCCTGATGGTTCTCCCAGATGCGCGGCTTCTCCGGCACGTAGGCCTCGCCGAAGTTCTTCGTGATGAAGTTGCGCGCCGCCTGCATGGCCTCGGGGGCGAGGTGCAGGCTGTCGGTTCGCATGTAGGTGATCCAGCCCGCCTCGTAGAGCTGCTGCGCCACGCGGCCCGTGCGATCGGCGGTGAAACCGATCGAGCCGCCGGCGCGCTGCATGGTGCTGGTCTTGAAGGGCGGGTACGGCCGGCTGGTCTCGCCCTTCGACTCGATGCTTGCCACGCGATATCGCGCCGCAGGATCCAGCGTGCCGGTCAACTTCACCACATGCGCGGCGGGGCCCTTGCCGCTCGGGTTCTCGGTGCGCGTCGCCTTCACCTGCACCAGGCCGCACGCCTCCGCGGCACTGACCGCAGGCTTCGACAGGTCCACGGGCTTGGCCGCGGGACAGCCGAGCTCGAACTTCTGGCCGCCGAGCTCGATGAGCTCCGCCTCGAAGCCGCCGTGATCGGCGAGCCACTGCACCTGCTCCTTCTGCGTGGGACCCTTGCCGCGCTCGTCCACACGAGCCAGCAGTTCGCCCCATTGCTTCGTGAGCGTGGCGGCGCGGGTCGTGTCCGCGGTCAGCTGCACGGCGACCGACCACGACTCGTCCGGCACATGCGCCCGGATCTCGCGATCGCGTTCCACCACAAGCCGGGTGGCCACGCTCTGCACGCGGCCCGCGCTCAGTCCGCCCGCGACCTTCTTCCAGAGCACGGGACTCACCTGATAGCCCACCAGACGGTCGAGGATGCGGCGCGCCTGCTGTGCGTTCACGCGGTCAAGGTCGATCGGTCGCGGCTGCTGGAAGCCCTCAAGCACCGCGCTGCGGGTGATGGCGTTGAACACCACGCGCTTGGCGTGGACGGGATCGACATCGAGCAGTTCCGCGAGATGCCAGGCGATCGCCTCGCCCTCGCGGTCCAAGTCGGTCGCGAACCAGATGTCGCTGGCGCCCTTGGCGGCCTTGCGCAATTCCGCCACCAGGCCCTTCTTGTCGGTGTCGACCTCGTAGTGAGGCTCGAAGGTGCCTTCCTCGACCTCGACCCCCGGAACGGCCCGCTTCACACCCTTGGGGTTCTTGCCGGGAAGGTCGCGAATGTGGCCGCGGCTGGCGATGACCGTGTAGCCCTTGCCTAGGAATTCCTGCAACTTCTTGGCCTTTGTGGGGCTCTCCACGATGACCAGTTGGGCGCCACCGGCGGCCGCCTTGGGGGTCTTGGGAGCGCTCTTGCTGGAGGTCTTTGCAGGCATCGTTGGGCAACTACCTTGAGCCCGGAGCATCGGTCCGTCAAGTCGGCGAGGGTGAATTCCCCGTCCGAGAACCGGCCAGGACCCAGTCCGCGACCTGCCTCGACCACGCCCCTTCGGGGCTGTGGTCGGCCTCGATCCAGAGCGATTTTTCGCCGTCACGGAACTTTTTCAGCCAGGTCCGCTGCTGCTTGGCGAAGCGTCGCGTCCGGGTCTTGATCCGTTCCGCGGCGTCGGCGAGGGTCAGGCGACCTTCGATCGCCTCCGCAAGTTCGCGGTAGCCGACGGCCTCGAGTGGTTGCGCAAGCAGGGGACCGCGTTCGAGCAGCGCGATCACCTCGCGCTTCCAGCCCGCGTCGAGCATGCGCTGCACGCGCGCGTTGATGCGCGCGTTGATCGCGGCCGTGCTCCAGTCGATGCCGATCAGGCGCATGTGCTTGGGAATGCGCACGGCGGCGTCGCTCCACTGATCGCGTGCCGCGCTTGCGGGCGCGCCGGTGAGCGCGGCGATCTCGAGTGCGCGGATCGTGCGACGGCGATCGTTGGCGTGGATCACGGCCGCGGTGGCGGGGTCGGTGTCCTGCAGTTCCCGGCGCAGGTCCGCGGTCTCGCGTGCCTCGAGCGCAACGCGCACGGCCGGATCGCTCGGCACTTCGCGCGCCATGCCCTCAAGCAGCAGACGCAGGTACAGGTTCGTGCCGCCGACCACGACCGGCCAACGCCCGCGCGCGCGAATGTCCTCGATCGCCGTCTCGGCCACGCCAAGCCATGCCGCCGCCGTGAACGCGTCGCGATGTGGATCGGCAAGGTCAAGCGCGTGGTGGGGAATCTCGGCGCGTTCGGCCGGGGTCGGCTTCGCAGTGCCGATGTCCAGGCCGCGCCAGACCTGCATGCTGTCGGCGCACACGATCTCGCCGCCGCCCGGCAGTTCGCGTGCCAGGCGCATCGCGAGTTCGCTCTTACCGCCGGCGGTGGGGCCGGCGATCACCAGACACGGATGCAACATGGGCGCAAGTATGCTCTCGCCCCACGAACTCCGGAGACCCCGATGCCCAAGAAGACGATCGAACAGCTTGACGTGAAGGGCCGCCGCATCTTCGTGCGCGCCGATTTCAACGTGCCGCAGGACGACAAGGGACGCATCACCGACGACCGTCGCATCCAGGGCACGCTTCCCACGATCCGCAGCGTCCTGTCGCGCGGGGGTTGCGTGGTGGCGGCGAGCCATCTGGGTCGGCCCGAGGGCAAGGGTTTCGAGGGGGAATTCTCGATGGCACCCGTGGCGGTTCGGCTGCGGGAACTGCTTGGGGAGGATGCGAGCGCCGTGCGGCTGGTCGGCAAGTTGCCAACGGACGTGGACGCCGCCGCCGCCGCCGCCGTGCTGAAGCCCGGCGAGGTGCTGGTGCTGGAGAACCTTCGCTTCGAGAAGGGTGAGAAGAAGGGTGACGCCACGTTCGCCGGCAAGCTGGCCGCCTACGCCGACGCCTATTGCAACGACGCCTTCGGCGCGAGCCATCGCAACGACGCAAGCATGCTGGCGCTGCCCTCGGCGATGAAGCCGAAGCCCTGCGTGACCGGACTGCTGCTGGCGCGCGAGCTGAAGTTCCTGGGCGAGACGATCGCGCACCCGCCGCGACCCTTTGTGGCGATCCTGGGTGGTGCGAAGGTGAGCGACAAGTTGCCGGCGCTGCATCACCTGATCGGTCGCGTGGACATGATCCTGATCGGTGGCGCGATGGCTTACACGTTCCTGCTGGCGCAAGGCAAGTCGATCGGCCGCAGTCTGGTGCAGCGCGATCTGGTGGAGCAGGCGCGCGCGATGCTGGAAGAGGCGCCACGCAAGGGCACCCGGCTCGTGCTGCCGGTGGATCATGTGTGCGGCCAGTCGCTCGAGGACAACGTACCCACGGAGGTGCATGCCGAGGTCCCCGACGAGTGGATTGGTCTGGACATCGGACCCGCGAGCCGCACCGTGTTCGCGGCCGAGATCGCGAAGGCGTGCCTGGTGGTGTGGAACGGCCCGGCCGGCGCCTTCGAGGTGAAGCCCTTCGACGCGGGCACGGTGGCGCTTGCGCGGGCCGTGGCGGCGGCGACCAATGCTGGAGCCACCACCATCGCCGGTGGCGGCGACACCGCGGCCGCGGTCGAGGTCGCCGGTCTGGCCTCGGCGCTCACGCACATCTCCACCGGCGGAGGCGCGAGCCTCGAGATGCTCGAGGGCAAGGTGTTCGACTCGCTCGGACCCTTGGACGAGGCGTGATCGCGCGTTCCTATCATCCGCGGACTGGAGTCCCTGACATGCGACAGACCCTGCTTCGAACCTGTTTTGGATGCCTCGCGTTCGTGCTCGCGGTGACGCCGTGCCGCGCTGACGACAAGCTCATGGTCGGCTCGTCCGCACCGGCGCTTGCGCCCACGACGATGGTGAAGGGCCAGATGCCGGACCTGAAGACCTCCGCTGGCTGCGTGGTCGTGCACTTCCTGGTCTCGAGCGAGGCTCCGTCGCGCAACTCGGTCATGGTGATGAACCGGCTTCACAAGGAGTTGGGCGCCAACGGCGCGGTGCAGATCGTGGGCATCTTCGACGAGGACGCGAAGGACGTCGAGACGTTCGCGAAGGGTTCCGGCGCGCCCGAGTACCCGATTGCCTCGGACCGCGACGGCAATTCCCGGCGCGAATGGCTCGGGGCGGCCGAGCTGAAGAATCTCCCGCAGGCCTTCATCGTGGCCCGTGGCGGCAAGATCCTGTGGATCGGGAACCCGCTCGAAAGCACCTTCGACGGCATCGTGCGGAAGGCCATGAGCGGCCGCTACGACCCGGCCGCTCGCGAGAGGATCGATCCCGCGCTCAAGGCCGCGAAGCAGTGCGCGGACGTGCGCAACTGGGGCGAGGCGTACAAGCATTTCGACGAGGCGATCGACGTGGAGCCGGGCGTGGCGCTGGACGTGGTCGCGGAACGCTACAAGACCACGCTGCTACGCGAGGGCAAGCCCGAGGCGGCCAACGCGTGGCTGGTGCAGACCACGAAGAAGCGCTTCACCTCGGACCTCGGTGCGGTCTCGTTCCTCGTGGACATGCTGCTGACGGATCCTGAGGTGAAGCCGCGCAATCCGGAGACGGCGAGTCAGCTGATCGACCTCTGCACCGTGAAGAACGGCGCCGGAATCCTGAGCTTGCGCGCCAAGGTCGCCAACGCCGGTGGCGACATGAGGAAGGCGGTCGATCTGCAGACCGACGCGTGGATGGCCGCGCCGCCCGAGGAGAAGGCGATCTTCAAGCGCCAGCTCGACGAGTATCGCGCCGCCGCGAAGCGCCCGCCGGCCGCCGCCGCGCCGAAGGCGAGCGACGCGAAGCCAGCCACGGAACCCAAGAGTGGCTCCTGAGCTGAATCTCTTCCGACGCGCACCGGCTCGGCCGTTGTTGGCGGCCAGCATCCTGTCCGCGGACTTCGCCTGTCTGGGTGCGCAGAGCGCCGAGGCGCTGGCGGTGGGGGCGGACCTGCTGCATGTCGACGTGATGGACGGCCACTTCGTGCCCAACCTGTCGATGGGTCCAGCGGTGTGCGCCGCCGTGCGTCGCGCATGCCCGGACGCGTTCCTCGATGTGCACCTGATGGTCACGGATCCTGCGCGCTTCATCGAACCCTTCGCGAAGGCGGGTGCCAACTCCGTCACCTTCCACGTGGAGGCAGTGGCGGACCCCGCGGCGTTGGCCGCCCGGGCGCGCGGGCTTGGCCTCGGCGTGGGACTGGCGAGCAATCCCGAGACGCGCGTCGAGCGGCACGAGCCGTTCCTGCGCGCCTTCGACCTGCATCTGGTGATGAGCGTGCACCCGGGTTTCTCGGGACAGGCATTCATCGACGCCACGCTGCGAAAGACGGAATGGCTGCGCAACCGACTCGGCGCCGAGGCGCGGGTGCAGATGGACGGAGGCGTGGGGCCGGAGACAGCGCGGGTGTGCGCACGTGCCGGCGCCGACGTGCTCGTGAGCGCGTCCGCACTCTTCGGTGCGAAGGACCTTCGCGCCGCCGCCGCCGCGATTCACCGCGCCGCCTCGCTCGGATAGGATCCGCGACATGGCCGAGACGAGTTGGGAGTCCGCAGGCGCAGCCACCACGAAGAAGTCCGTGCCGGATGGCCTCTGGATGCCCTGCGACGGGTGCTCGGAGACGCTCTTCCGCAAGGCGCTCGAGGCGAACCTGTGGGTCTGCCCGCGCTGCGACCATCACCATCGCATCTCCGGGCGCCAGCGCGTGGAGCAACTCGTGGATCCAGACTCGTTCGAGCCCATGAACGCGAAGATGGCCCCGATGGATCCACTGCAGTTCCGCGACCTGAAGGCTTACACCGATCGCATCCGGGACGCCCAGCGCACGACCGGCGAGAACGACGGCGTGCAGACCGGCACCGGCTTCGTGAAGGGCCGCAAGGTGGCGCTTGGGTGCATGGACTTCACGTTCCTGGCGGGTTCGATGGGAAGCGTGATCGGAGAAAAGCTCACGCGGATCATCGAGCACGCGACGGATCACGACCTGCCGTTGGTGATCGTGAGCTGCTCCGGTGGCGCGCGCATGATGGAGAGCGGCTTCTCGCTGATGCAGATGGCCAAGACCAGCGCGGCGCTGGCGCGCTTCGACGACGCCGGCGGCCTCTTCATCAGCGTCCTCAGCGATCCCACGACGGGTGGCGTGACTGCCAGCTTCGCGATGCTCGGCGACGTGATCCTGGCGGAACCCAAGGCGCTGATCGGCTTCGCCGGCCCGCGCGTGATCCGCCAGACGATTCGGCAGGAACTGCCCGAGGGTTTCCAGACCGCCGAGTTCCTGAAGGACGCGGGCTTCGTGGACCGCATCGTGCACCGCTCGCAGCTTCGCAGCGAGATCGGTCGCGTGATCGACTACGCGGGCAAGTGACGCGATGACCTGGGCGCGACCGTGGATTCGCCCGGCGCTGCTGTCGGCGCTCGGTTCCATTCTGATCTGCCTGTCCGTGCCGCCGATCGGTTGGTGGTGGCTCGCGGCCATCGCGTGGGCACCGCTCACGCTGGTCGCGGTCGAGGCCTCAGGAAACCGCGATGCCATGCGCCGCGCGGCGCTCGTGGCGTTCGTCGTGGCGCTCGGACGGTGGATGTGGCTGGAGCTCTGGATCCGCGAGGTCAGCGACGCGGGCTGGCCGGCGCTCGCGATCGCGATGGCGTGTTTCGACGCTTTGTACGCGTGGGCCGTGGCGCGCAGCGAGGCGAGCCCAACGCAGGTGCGTTGGCCGCTTGCGGCACGCACGGCGGTTCTCCTCGTGGGATGCGAGTGGTTCCGTGGCCGCGTGTTCCTGGAGGGGTACCCCTGGTTCATGCCTGCACAGCCGCTGATCGAGTGGCCGCTTCTGGCGCAGGGGGCGGACCTGATCGGTGCGGCGGGGATGGGGCTGTTGCCGGCCGCGCTTGCGGGCGCGTGCGCGGATCTGGTCCGCGTGAGGTGGCACCCGAGGCGTGCCCGCATCGGCGCGATCGCGACCGCGAGTCTCTGGTTGGCCGCGGTCGCCTACGGGTCGGCGCGCATCGCCGGCATGCCGGAACCGGCAGGCGTGCTTCGCGTGCTCGCCGTCCAGACCAATGTGGCCCAGAGCAACAAGGACGCGCCCGATCGCGCCAAGCAAGACCGACAGTTCGGTCGTCTGCTCGAGCTCACGGTCGAGGGACTCGCGGCCGCGCGTCGGACGGGCGAGCCTGTGGATCTCGTGGCGTGGCCCGAGACGATCGTGCCCGGTTTCGGATTCGAGCGCGACGCGATCCTGCTGCAGAGGCAGCGGGGGCTCTGGCCCGCCGACCAATATGTGGGTTCCGTCGAGGCGCTTGCGGAGCGCGCCGGCGTGCCGATCCTTCTTGGAAGCGGCGCGTTCATCGGCCTGCGCGTGGAGGGCGATCGTTACGCATGGGACCGCCAGTTCAACAGCGGCTACCTCGTGCGCGGCCCGGGCGACTTCGATCGCGTGGACAAGATCCTGCTCACGCCCTTCGGTGAGACGATGCCCTACATCAGCAGGTGGAAGTGGCTCGAGCAGAAGTTGCTTGATCTGGGCGCGCGCGGCATGCAGTTCAACCTGAACGCGGGCGACGCGGGTCGACTGCTCGAGGTGCAGGGTGCGGCAGGGTTGGTTCGGGTCGGCGTGCCGATCTGCTTCGAGGACACGGTGTCGCGCGCGGTGCAGGCGATCGTGTCGGCGGGAGAGGGGGCGAGCGCGCTCGTGAACCTCTCCAACGACGGATGGTTCGGCGACTACCTGCCCGGCCGTGCGCAGCACGAGCAGGCCGCGCGTTGGCGCACGATCGAGCATCGCGTGCCGATGGTGCGCGTCGCCAACACCGGCGTGACCGCCGCGTTCGACTCCAACGGTCGGCGCATCGCGGGCCCGCTTCCAGCGGGAACGGAGGGCTCGCTGCGCGTCGAGTTGCCTGTGGGTTCGCGTAGAAGCCTCTTCACGCGCACGGGCGATGTAGCATCGTGGATCATGTTGCTCGGCAGCATCCTGATGATGGTGAGGGCGCGCGTGCTCCGGCCCGGTGTCGCGGTGGTTCGCGCGGCGGCCTCGTTCGCGCTCCTGGTGCTCCTGTGCGCATGCGGCGGCTCGAAGGACGGACGCGTTGAATCGTGGAGCAGCAAGCAGCAGAGCATGACCGAGGACTCGACGGTGGCACTGTCGAAAGGGCCCCGCGTTCGAGCGCAGCTTCCGGTGAGCGCCGCGGCAGATCCTGCGCGAAACGCCCGTCAGCTTCTGGACGAGGCGTCTCGCTCGGCCGATCCGATGATCCGGGCGATCGCGATCGAGGCGATGGAGCACGACCCCACCGTGCTGGAGCCTGCCGTGCGCCGCGGTCTGGGTGACCCCAATCCTGGCGTGCGATTCTGCGCCGCGGTCGTCGGCAGCAAGGCTGCACTGCCCGGCCTTGCCCCGCTGGTCGAGCCGCTGCTGCTCGACGCCAGCCAGAGTGTCCAGGCGGGCGCGATCCTCGCGCTGCACCGGTGCGGAAGGCCGGTGGATCCGACGCCGCTCGCCGCGATGGTCGTGTCGCCGAGTTCCGAGATCCGCGGCAATGCGGTGATGGTGCTTGGTGACCTTGGCAATCGCACCGCGATGCCGTTGCTGAAGCATGGATTCGAGACGCCAATGCCTCGGGCCATGCCGGCCGCCGTGCGCGTGGTCGATCTTCAGATCGCCGAGGCCATGGCGAAACTGGGCGACATGTCGCAGTTGGAGCCGATTCACGCCGCGCTTTTCTCGCGCAGCGATCAGGGCGAGTGCATCGCGTTGGCCTGCCAGATCGTGGGCACGCTGCGCGACAAGTCCTCGTTGCCCATGCTGCAGCGGCTGATCGACGCGAGCGGTGACGACACGCGCCCGCTGGAGATCCGGCTTGTCGCCGCGATCGCCTGCATGAAGATCCTGAATCCTGGTCCCGAGGCACTTGGCGATCTGGGCCTGCTCGGCGCCCAGGACAAGCGCCCCGAAGTCAGGGCCCTTTCGGCCCGTTTGCTGGGGTGGTTCCAGTCGCCGCAGGCTGCCGCAGCCTTGTCCCAGTTATTGCGCGACCAGGACCCTTCCGTCCAGATCTCCGCGGCCGCCTCCCTGATCCTTCAGGACGCCGCCGCCCGGGGCCGAGACCCCTCCCAGCGTTGACATTTCAGGCCCGGAACGGGTATCCCTTAGACACCTCAGGTCCTGCGGTGCGCCGCCGATCCTGGGGAAGCGCGCCCCACGCGGCCCCAAAGGCCGAACCCTCAAGCGCGTGACCCTCTGGTCTGGAGTTGCTGCCTTGCACATTCTCACCAAGATCTTCATCGTTCTCACGTCGCTGCTCTCGGTGGCGCTTGTCCCACTGGTCATGCTGAACGCCGCCAACGAGGAGACCTTCAAGAAGAAGTGGATCGACGAGCAGGCGCGCTCCAAGGAGGCCGTGTTCGCGAAGGAGGCGGCCCAGCGTCTGCAGGAGACCGAGGTTCGCGCGGCGATGGATTCCGCGACCGACCTTCGCGTGCGTCTGGAGCGCGTCACCCAGGAGCGTGACGGCGCGCTGTCCGAGGCCGTGAAGGCCGCCGCGCAGATGGCCGGCACGCAGGAGCAGTTCAATCGACTGACCGCGAACCTGCAGGTCCTGACCGAGAGCAACAAGGTCAGCGGCGATCTTGCCGCTGCCGTGATCGCCGAGTTGAACTCGCTGCGCACGCAGCTCACGTCCGCGCTCGAGGAGAACAACAGCCTCGATCGCGAGAAGGCCGTGCTTCAGAACGCCAACGAGGTGCTGACCGCGAGCAACCGCCGCTTGAAGGAGGACCTTGACAAGGCCGGCAAGGAGAAGGCCGACGCGCAGGCGAAGGTCAGCCAGTTCGTGGCGCAGGTGGGCGATCTGCCAGGTGCCCGCCCCGGCGCGATCCGTGACGTGACCGCGAAGGTGCCCGCCGATCGCGCGCTCAGTGCGACGATCCTGGGCGTCCGCCGTGGCGCCTCGGGCACGCTGGCCGAGATCAACGCGGGCAGCCGAGACGGCGTCCAGCCGGGCTGGACCATGACCATCGCCGATGGTGGCAAGTTCGTGGGCAACCTGCGCATCACCACCGTCGACGTGAACCGCTCGGTGGGCGTCGTGGAGCTTGAGGACGCAGGCAATCGCGGCGAGGTGAAGGCCGGTCTCCGCGTGATGAGCCGCAAGGGCGAGTGACACCAATGGCAGACCTTCCTCTGATCCCGCAGCGCCGTCCGCAACCCAACGTCTACACCGTGCTCGTCGTGGCAAGCACGCTGTTGCTGCTCGCGGGCAGCGTGCTGGTGGCCCTGAAGAATCAGGAACTGACCGGCGCAGGTCCGTTCGAGTACCAGACTCGGTGATGATCGCGACCCGTCCCGCATCGGACGGAACCGACCCGGCGGCACCGGACGGCGGATTGGAACAGGGCTCGTCATGCTCGACTCACTCCTGAGCTGGTTCAGCGTCGACATGGGCATCGACCTGGGCACCTGCAACACGCTCGTGTGCGTGCGCGGTGAGGGCATCGTGCTGAACGAGCCCAGCGTGGTGGCCGTGCGCAAGGGCACCAACAAGGTGCTCGACAACGGCGAGGCCGTCGGCTGGCGCGCGAAGGAGATGCTGGGCAAGACGCCGGGATCCATCAGCGCGATCCGTCCGCTGAAGGACGGCGTGATCAGCGACTTCGAGATGACCGGGGCGATGCTGAGCTACTTCATCCGCAAGGTGAACGGCCGCGGTCGGCTGTTCGGCCCGCGCGTGGTCATTGCGGTGCCCAGCGGCATCACGGCGGTCGAGAAGCGCGCCGTGCTGGACAGCGCCGAGCAGGCCGGTGCGCGGCGCGTGTTCCTGGTCGAGGAACCGATGGCGGCCGGCATCGGCGCGGGCCTTCCGATCATCGAGCCCACGGCCAGCATGATCGTGGACATCGGCGGCGGCACCACCGAGGTGGCCATCATGAGCCTCGGCGACATCGCCAGCTGCGAGAGCGTGCGCGTGGCGGGTGACGACCTCGACGAATCCATCATCAACTACATGAAGCGCCGCCACGGCATGGCGATCGGCGAGCAGACCGCTGAGCGTGTGAAGATCGAGATCGGCAGCGCTGCCGCGGTCGGTCCTCCGACCACCATGGAAGTGCGCGGTCGTGGCGTGGTCGATGGGCTTCCCAAGAAGGTCACCGTCACCAGCGACGAGATCCGCGATGCACTCGCCGAACCCGTCGACTCGATCGCCGAGGCCGTGCGCCGCACGCTCGAGCAGGCGGAGCCGGAACTGGCGGCCGACCTCGTCGAGAACGGCATCACGCTGGCCGGTGGCGGCGCGCTCCTGCGCGGTCTGGACATCGTGCTGCAGACGAAGACCGGGCTCGATGTGAAGATCGCCGAGGACCCGCTGACCTGCGTGGCGCGCGGCACCGCGATCTACCTTGAGAGCCTTGAGCAGTGGAAGTCCACGCTCGAGTCCGATTCCGACGAGATCTGATCCGGAGCGCCCCTGATGCGCGCTGGCCAAGCACCCGGGCGCGCGTTCCTGGTGGTGGTTCTCGCCACCGCGGCCGTGGCGATCGCGCCCGCCCGCTGGCTTCGGCCGTGGACAACGGACCTGTCGGGCCTCATCTGGGTTCCGCTTCGCCCCCCGGCGCACCTGCTGACCGCGCTGCGTCACTGGCTCCGGCCCGTCGGCGAGGACTCGTCCACGCGTGACATGCAGTTGCTGGTCGAGGACCGTGACCGGTTCCGCGCGCTCTGGCACAGCGAGCAGCTTCGTGCCGAGGAGCTGCAGCAGCGACTGGCACAGATCGACCGCACCAACCGCATGAATCGTGGAGGCGTGCCGGTCGAGCCGCTGATCGCGAGCGTGACGGGCCGAGGCACGGGAACCAGCGAGCGCTTCCTGTCGCTGGCGGCAGGCTCGCGCGACGGCGTGCGTGAGGGTGATCCGGCCGTGATCGGAGGCGATGTGCTGGTCGGACGCGTGCTTGGCGCGCCCACCGACGTCTCGTGCTGGCTCGCGCCGATCGTGGATTCATCTGCGGGACGGCTCGACGTCTACATCACCTCGGCCGACCGACCCGAGGCGGGTCCCAGCGAAGGCGTGAAGGCGCAGATCCGTCCGGGTTCGCGCGGTCTGCTGGTGGGCGAGGTCGACGGATCCGCCACGCGCATCAGCGAAGGTGACATCGTGCGTCTGTGGGACGCCACGTGGAAGCCCGCGGCGCAGGGCATGCGCGTGGGCGTGGTGCGGCGGGTGGGACGGAGTGATCGAAGCCCGCTGCGCACGCAGGTCGAGGTGGAGTGCGGGGTGGATCCGTCGCGCCTGCGTCAGGTCACGCTGAAGGTGGAGGCCTCCCAGTGAATTGGAGCGCATTCACCATGGCGGCGGCCGTCGCGCTGACGCTCGACGCCTCGCTGATGCCCGCCTTCAAATTCGCGGGGGCCACGCCGTCGCTCGTTGGGTGCCTGGCGGCGTACGTGGCGCTGCATGCCGAACGCAAGCGCGCATGGTGGGGCTGCTGGTGGCTCGGCCTGCTTCAGGACTTCTCGAGCCCGATGTCCGTCGAGGGCACGATCACCTTCGTGCCGGGCCCGTTCGCGCTGGGGTTCCTGCTTGGAGGCGCCCTGATCCTGGCGGTGCGCGCCGAAGTCATGCGCCGCAGCATGGTCGCCGCGGCGGTCGCCACGCTGGGACTGCTGTCGATGGCGGGGCTGGTGTGGACGATGGTGTGGACGCTCCGCGGCTGGAGCACTGACGCGGGATGGCCTTGGGCGGGAAGCGGACTTGGACAACTCTGGCAGATGTTCCTGGTCGCCGCGATCTCGGCGCCCGTCGCGCTTCCGATCTCATGGCTGCTGGGTCGGACATTCGACCACTGGGGATTCCCGGCTTCGCGTCGACGTCGCTGAACCGGCCGCCGCGGGGCCGGTACCCTTCGCCGTCATGGGCGTGTCGCGAATCGTCTTCGAGGATGGCGGTGGACGGCTGGGGCCGCTGACGGATCTTCGTTGCGCCTGCGAGGTGCGCTCGGGCGGCTTGCTTGGCTGGCAGCGGCTCGGTGCGGATGCGCTGTTCGTGTCCGCGGCGCGTGAACAGTCGGTGGCGGCGCGTACCGGCCTGCGCGTGAACGGGTTGCCCAAGGCTGCGCGCTTCCTGCTGCTGAACGGCCGGCTTCTTGCGGAACCGAAGGATGCTCGGCGGCTCGCGGTCGGCGAGGCGCTGGTCGACGCCGATGGCGCCGTGCTTGCGGCCTGCCTGGAGGAGACGGACGCGGCCGGCGTGATCCTGGGGCGTTGGCCGGAAGGTCTTCGTCGTGCCACGCTTGAGCACGCCGAGGTGATGCGTCGGCCCTGGGATCTGCTTTCGAACGAGGCGCTCGAGCGCCGGATCACCGCCGATGCCGACGCGATTGCGCGGCGCTGGAAGAAGGCGGGTGAACTCGCAAAGCCTTCGCAGGTGGCGGCATGGCGCAACGAGAAGGGCAAGTCCTGGCTCATGCGGTGGACAGGCAAGCGCACACGGCCGATCGCCTTCGAGGGTGACGCCGTGATGGTGCACGCGTCGGCGCAGGTGGACGCGTTCGCCGTCCTGGATTCGAGCCACGGGCCGGTGGTGATCGATCGCGAGACGCACATCGGCGCGCACGCGGTGCTGCATGGCCCGCTCTACGTGGGCCCGGGCACCATCGTGGCGCCGGGCGCGCTGCTGAAGGCACGCACCGTCATCGGGCCGCGCTGCCGCGCTGCGGGCGAGATCGGGGCCACGATCATTCAGGGCGAGTCGAACAAGGCGCACGACGGCCATCTGGGCGACGCGATCATCGGGCGCTGGGTGAATCTTGGCGCGGCCACGGTGAACAGCAACCTGCTGAACACCTACGGCGAGGTCAGCATGCGCGTGGAGCCCGAGACTCCGATGGAACGCACCGGCCGCCAGTTCATGGGCTGCATCGTCGGTGACCACGTGAAGACCGCGATCGGCACCCGCATCATGACGGGCACCACGCTGGGCACGGGCAGCATGATCGCGTGCAGCACGCCGCCTCCAGCCAGCACGCCTCGCTTCAGCTGGCTCACCGACGATGGCGCGAAGGTGCATCGGCTGGATCGCTTCCTCGCGACCGCCGAGGTTGTGCTGAAGCGACGCGGTGAGACGCTGCACCCCGGCGAGAGGGCGGAGATCGAGGCGCTGCACGCGAAGGCGGCCGGCGGCGCGGCGTGAGCGATCCTGCGGGCGATGAACTGTGGATCATCGACGGCCACGCGCAGTTCTTCCGCGCGTACCACGCGATCCGCGGGGGCATGACCAGCCCCATCACGAACGAGCCCACGCACATGGTGTTCGGTTTCACGGGCACGCTGCTGAAGCTGCTGCGAGAGCGCAAGCCGCGCTGTCTGGTGCTGGTGATCGACGCGGCCGGCGACCAGGGCACCTTCCGCTCGGAGATCTACCCCGCGTACAAGGCGCACCGCGAGCCGCCTCCTGGGGACTTCCGGCCGCAGGCTGAGCGATGCGTGGAGATCTGCCGGCTGCTCGGCATCCCGGTGGTGGCGGTTCCGAGGGTCGAGGCGGACGACTCCATCGCCACGATCGTGCGGCGCGCGCGCAGAGCGCACCCCTCGCGACCGATCCGCATTCTCAGCCGCGACAAGGATCTGGGTCAGCTGCTCGACGCACATGCCGTGCTGGTCGACGGACAGACGGGCCAGATGATGGACGCGGAGGCGCTGTTCGAGAGCAAGGGCGTGAAGCCGGGGCAGGTCGTGGACATGCTCACGCTGATGGGCGATCCGGTCGACAACGTCCCGGGCGCCAAGGGCATCGGACCGAAGACGGCGGCGTCGCTCATCACCCAGCATGGCTCGCTGGAGGCGCTGCTTGCGAAGCTCGACACGCTCACGCCGGCCAAGCGTCAGGCGATCGAGGCGGTGCAGGACGCCTTCCCGATGACACGACAGCTCGTGTCGCTGAAGGAGGACTGCGCGGTCGAGGCGGGCATCGAGGATCGACCGCTCGACCTCTCGAAGGCCGACGCGCCGGCCGTGATGGAACTCATGCATCGGCTCGGCTTCCACCGGCTGCGCGGCGAGATGGCCGAGGTGCTTGGCGTGACGGCGGCGGCGGAGCCGGTGAAGGCGGCCGAGACGGCACCGAGGAGCGCTGTGCCGCGCACGCGCAAGTCCGAAGCCGGGCCATCGCTGTTCGACGCCCCGGCTGACGAGCCGCAGGCCCCGGCGCTGGATGGCATCACGCGCGACGGGACCTACGCGATGCTCGGAACGGCCGAAGCGGTCGACGCATTCGTGCGTGACGCGCGCGCGGCCTGCGCGAAGGGTGCCGTGCTTGCCTTCGACACCGAGACTGACGCATTGGCACCGACGCGATGTGGACTGGTGGGGGTGTCGCTGGCGTTCGAGACGCAGCGAGGCGTCTACATCCCCGTGCGCAGCCCGCAGACGGCGCGGCATCTCGACTGGGAGACGCTGCAACCGCTCCTGAGGCCGCTGCTCGAGGACCCGCAGGTTCCGAAGACCGCGCACAACGCGAAGTTCGACCTGATCGTGTTGCAACGCCACGGCGTGTCCGTGCTCGGACTGGTGGATGACACCCTGGTCTCCAGCCATCTGGTCGACGCCTCGCGGGTGGGTCACGGTCTCGACGCGCTCGCGGAGGCGTTGCTGGGTCACCGGAACATCCCGATCGAGAGCCTGATCGGAAGTGGCAGGGCGCAGCGAAGGTTCGACCAGGCGGATCTGGATCTCGCCACCGAGTACGCCGCCGAGGACGCCGACATCGCCCTGCGCCTGCACCGCCATTTCGCGCCGCAGATCGCGACGCAGGGGCTGCGGAGCCTGCTGGACACGGTGGAGCTGCCGCTGGTGCACGTGATCGCACGCATGGAACGCTGGGGCATTCGCGTGGACGCTGCGGAACTGGATCGCCAGCGTGAGGGACTGGAGCGACGCCTGGTCGAGATCCGCACGCAGGTGATCGCGGCCAGTCCCCGCGAGTTCAACCTGGACTCGCCCAAGCAACTCGCCGAGGTGCTCTTCAACGCGCCCGGCGACGCCATGCCTGGGCTTGGTCTGAAGGTGGTCAAGCGCACGAAGACGGGTGCCAGCACCGACATGGAGGTGCTGGAGAAGCTCGCCGCGGATCCCGCCGTGCATTCGGCCGTGCCGTCGCTGGTGCTGCAGCATCGACAGCTCTCGAAGCTGGTCGGCACGTATCTGGTGGGTCTGAAGGAGGCGATCGATCCCGCCGACGGCCGGGTGCACGCGAGCTTCCATCAGCTTGGCGCGGCGACGGGGCGCCTGTCGAGCAGCGATCCGAACCTTCAGAACATTCCCATCCGCACGGGCGAGGGCCGTGAGATCCGGAAGGCGTTCAAGCCTGAGGCCGGCTTCGTCTTCGTCAGCGCGGACTACTCGCAGATCGAGTTGCGGCTGCTGGCGCATCTGTCGGGCGATCCGGGTTTGAGCAAGGCCTTCCGCCGCGGCGAGGACATCCACCGCGCGGTGGCCGCGCAAACATTCGGCGTGCCGATCGATCAGGTGACCGACGCGCAACGCAGCGCCGCGAAGATGGTGAACTTCGGCATCGTGTACGGCATCACGCCCTGGGGACTGGCGCGCAGGCTCGGCCCCGATGCCAGCGTGGAGCACGCGACGCGGATCATCCACGACTACAAGGCGAGGTTCCAGAAGATCCAGTCGTTCCTGGAAGCGTGCGTGGACAAGGCGAAGACGGATGGATTCGTGGCCACCATGCTGGGAAGGCGTCGACCGATTCCGCAGGTGCACTCACGCAATCCCGCCGAACGCGCGCTTGGCGAACGGATGGCCATCAACACCGTGGTGCAGGGGAGCGCGGCGGACCTGATCAAGGTGGCGATGGTGCGGCTGGCCCAGGTGCTGCCCATGGAACATCCGAAGGCCCGTCTGCTGCTGCAGGTGCACGACGAACTGCTGGTCGAGGCGCCGGAACGCGAAGCCGAGGCCGTGCTGGCGTGCATGCAGCGGGTGATGGAGAGCGCCATGCGTCTCGACGTGCCGCTGAAGGCCGACGGAGGCATTGGCCACGACTGGTTCGAGGCGTGAGCTCGGCTCGGGAGTTCCGCGGAACTGCCTGAAAACACGGGCACCGGAGCGGCCCGCGTCGCCCCATTGACCCCCAATGGTCCTTCGCTAGACTTGCCCCTCCAGACGCTCGTCTGGTGTTGGGGCGGTAGCTCAATTGGTTAGAGTACCGGCTTGTCACGCCGGTGGTTGCGGGTTCGATTCCCGTCCGCCTCGCTTGTTCAGGCCGCAGCGAGAACTGCGGCTGAGCCGGAAAGGACGAGGCCGTCGCCCGAGTGCGACGGCCTTGCCGTTTCCGGGTGGATCGGTGTCACGGGCGCTTAGCTCAGTTGGCAGAGCACCGCCATTACACGGCGGGAGTCACAGGTTCGAGTCCTGTAGCGCCCACTGCGCTCGGCAAGACGAAGGCCTTCGGCCTGCGTCTTGCCTCGCTTCGTGTGCGCTTGCGTGCGGGCTTCGCCCGCCCGCGGCGCGGCTCTGCCGCGCCCCGGCCTCACGACGCGGCTTCGCCGCGTTCGAGTCCTGCGGTGTGTCCGGTCGCCACGAGCGGCTTTGCCGCGTGCGAGTCCTCAATTCAGTCGCCACAGCGCGAAGTTCAGCGCGCTGGCGAAGGAGACCCATGCCGCGTAGGGCAGCAGCAGCAGTGATGCCGTGCGCGCGATGGGCCACGCGATCGTGACCGTCGCGACGATGCATGCCAGCAGCGTGATGATGACGACGAACGCCAGCCCTGGCGCGTGAAGCCCGAAGAAAACCGGGGTCCAAGCGAAGTTCAGGGCAAGCTGGATCGCGAAGAGCGTGGAGGCTTTGCGGCCCGCCGGCCTCTTTCGCTCGGTCCAGAGAATCCAGCCCGCGACGCCGATCATGATGTAGAGCACGGTCCACACGGGTCCGAATAGCCACGGTGGGGGCGTCCACGTGGGCTTCGCGAGGGACTGGTACCACGCACCCGGAGGCGTCGCGAGTCCGCTGGCTGCGCCGCCGACGACACAGAGCATGCAGAAGGCGAGGAGCGCTGCCCAGGGGCGTCGAGTGCGCTCGAAAGCACGAGAATTCGGCGCATTCACGCCGATCGCGGCGAAAGTTTCTGGATTCGCCATCGGTTTCAGTTTATATCAGGGGCTCGATGAATCGCGAGACTGCCGAGCCGCTGCGCCCAATTTGGCTGCTGTCGCTCGGCCTCCTGCTGGCTGTGCCTGCGTTGGCCAGCGTCCGGATCAACGAGATCCAGTCCAGCAACACGGTCACCATTCGAGACGAGAACAACGACTCCTCGGACTGGATCGAGCTTTATAACGACGGCACCGCTGCCGTGAACCTGCAGGGTTGGGCGCTCTCCGACAGCGCCTCCACTCCATTCAAGTGGACTTTCGGAACCGTCACGATCCAGCCTCGCCAGTACCTGCTGGTCTGGGCGAGCAGCAAGAACCGTCCGAACGGTCCCGAGGTCCACACGAACTTCGCGATCAGCGCTTCCGGCGAGCCGATTCTCCTGACGCAGCCGGACGGCACGCGCGCCGACGAGTATCCAAGCATCGCGGTCGCGCGCGACACCTCGATGGGTCGCAAGCCGGACGGCACGGGCGCTCTCTTCTTCTTCGCCTCTCCAACGCCCGGCGCCGCGAACACCACCGCCGGCACCTCGGTGGAGACCCTCGCGCAGCCGACCTTCTCGGTTGCGGGGGGCATGTACACGGGTCCTGTCACCGTGTCGATCGCGTCCAGCGTCTCGGGTGGAACCGTGCGCTACACGCTCGACGGTTCCGATCCGACCGAATCATCGACCGCGTACACGGGCCCCATCACGCTCAACAGTCGTGCGGGCCAGGCCAACGTCTACTCGGCGATCCCGACGAACTATCTCGCCCCCGGTCCGCCGTATTACGAAGGGTGGCAGGCTCCCGCCGGCGAGGTGTTCAAGATCCATCCGCTGCGCGCGCGCGTGTTCCGGTCCGGTTCGCTGCCGAGTCGCATCACGACGCAGTCCTATCTCGTTGATCCGCTCGGATCGGGTCGCTATCCGTTCCCGGTGGTGTCGCTGAACACCACGCCTGCAAACCTGTTCGACAGCGCGATCGGCATCTACGTGCCGGACAACTACTACAACGAAGGCAGCGCATGGGAGCGTTCGGGGCACATCGAGTTCTACGAGCAGGGCGGGGCGCTCGCATTCCAGGGCGAGGTCGGCATCCGCATCCATGGCAACACGACTGTGAGCCGTCCGCGCAAGGCGCTTCGGATCTATGCGCGCAACCCGACCGGCAACCAGCCCTTCAGCCACCGGATCTTCCCCGAGAAGGACGTGGACGCGTTCGACACGTTCCTGCTTCGGGCCGCTGGAAACGACTGGGGGCACTCGATCTTCCGCGATGCGCTGGTGAGCGACATCGCGTCGCCGACGGGCCTGGACCGCATGAGCACGCGCCCGGCCGTGGTGTTCATCGATGGTGAGTACTGGGGTATCCACAACGTCCGTGACCGCATCGATGAGGGCTATCACTTCCATCACTATGGCCTGGGCGAGAACGACTACACGCAGCTTGAGATCTGGTCGGGAGCGGCGCCGAGCAGTGCGCCGATCTACGACCGCGGGAATCCCTCGATGCTTCCGGACTATCAGGACATTCTCTCTCGCGCCGCGACGGGGGAGTTCGCGACCGCGGCTGGGTACGCGGCGCTCGAGGATCGCATCGACGTGGGCAACTTCATCGACTACTCATTCCACGAGATCTGGTGCGGCAACACGGACTGGCCCGGCAACAACGTGCGCCTCTGGCGCAAGGTCGTCCCGGACCGCTCGGCGGGCGCGCATCCGCGGCATGACGGGCGCTGGCGCTGGATCCTGTACGACGCGGACTTCGCGTTCGCGCTGAACTTCTCGTATGTGCCGGGCTGGAATTCCAGCGCCGCCACCACCGCGCAGTACGACTGCCTGGCGCATGCCACCGCCACCAACGGCACCTTCTGGAGCAACAACGAGATCGGAACGCGTCTGCTTCGGAAGTGCCTGGACAACGCGAGCTTTCGCCAGCGATTCATCAGCCGGGCCTGCGACCTCCTGAACACCACGCTGTCCGCGGCCGGAACCACCAGCCGACTCGACGCGTTCCAGGCCGCGTACGCACCGGGTATGACGGAGCACGTCGCGCGGTGGCGTCAGCCAACCAACTGGACGGGCGAACTCGCGCGCTTGCGCACCTACATGCAGGCACGGCCTGCCGCGATGTTCGGGCACATCGCCACCAAGTTCGGCCTGCTGGGTACCGCCACGTTGACGGCCGATGTCGACGCCCAGTCCGAGGGTGTGGTGCAGGTGAACTCGATCGTGCTGGACGCGGGCACCGCGGGAGTCGCCGCAGCGCCCTATCCATGGACGGGCACCTACATGCGCGGCGTTCCCGTCACGCTCACCGCGCGGCCACGTGACGGGTTCCGCTTCGCCGGCTGGGTCGACAGCGCGGGCTTGGCGGGTGTCGATCCGGACAGCGAGAGCGTGCAGGTGCTGCTGTCAGGAGCCCGGACGATCCGGGCCAGTTTCGAGCCGCTGCTGTGCCTGGCGGACCTGGATGGAAACGGTGAGGTGGACCCGGGCGACATCGCGATGGCGCTTCTGGACTTCGGATCGTGTGGCGGTTGTCCCGCGGATCTCGATGGCACCGGCGAGGTCGATTTCGCCGACGTTGCGCTGATCCTTGTCGATTTCGGCAGCTGCGCTGGGCGCTGAAGCGGATCTCTTCCCGTGATCGTTCTTGCCCCGTCCCCAATCGCGCCTACCTTGCAGGGCATGAAGGGTTGGCTCATTCCACTTCTGGCATGTGCGCCGATGGCGACCGCCGGTGCCGAGGTGGTGCGTTGGGAGTGCGTGCTGGATCCGGCCACCACCTATCAGCAGACCACGAACACCTCGGTGCCGGTCGTCGGCGACTGGATCGGCAGTCATGACGCCACGCTGAACCCTGGGGGCACCCGTACCTTGCCCGGGCTCTTCGGGGGGTCCGGCAACGTCGCAATTCCCTACACCGGATCTGCGCGCTCGCTCATCGAGCTTCCCGCGGCGACGCCACTTGGTGGCTTCACACTGTGGTTTGACGAGGCCACGGCACAGCTGCGCATGAATTTCTTGATGGTCGACGCGCTGGCCGGGCGCACCGGCGTGGTGCGGTCGAGTCTGGTGGTGACCTATGGAAACTTCCGGACCGTCGCACCAACCTCCACCTATCCGGGCGCCTCGAACCTTGCGCTCCCCCTCGCGGATGGCGTGATCACCTTGGTGGAGGCGACCCAGACCAGCGAGGCGATGACGACAGCGACGCCAGTGGGCGATGCGCTGTGGGACTTCATCCTGAACGTGCCGGTGCAGGTGCGCGCCGTCGGCACCGTGATGGGGGACCCGTTCGAGAACGTCGAGCCCGCGACACTCTCGCTGCAAGGACGAATCGACCTCACGCAGGGAACCTTGCGTGTCTCAAGCCAAGGCACCGTGAGCGAGACCGCGCCTGTGCCGCCGCCAGCGCCCTTGGTTCGGTGGCCCATGAGCATCCCCACGATTCTTCCGCCCGGCGCCACGGCGAACCTGCTCGTGAACGGCACGTTCTCGCAGGGTTTGTCGACCACCACGGCAAGCACGAACCTGCTTGCCACGGGCCGCCGCATCTGCCCCATCGATTTCGACGTCTCGGGCGTGATCGACTACGGAGACGTGACGCTGGTCCTGCTGGAATTCGGACCCTGCGAGGGATGCGCGACCGACGTGGACGGCACGGGAGAGGTCGACTACGGCGACCTCGTGCTGGTGCTGCTCGAGTTCGGTCCGTGCGGCGGCTGAGGCCGGAGCGGGCGGCTCACTTCTTGAACTTGCGCGACGACTTCTTCGCGTTCGCGTCGACCGCGGCCTGCGCCTCGGCGAGCTTGCGTTCCTGTTCCACCTTGCGCTCGGCCGCCGCACGCTTCTCCTGCACGGCGATCTCCGTCGCGTTGATCTTGCGATGCACCTCGTCGCACACGCGCGCGTGGACCACGATGATGGGCAGCGTTCCCACCGCGAACTGCTTGATCTTCTTGTCGTCGCAGTTCTCGTACTGCCAGCGATAGAGCGCGATCGATCGCGGCTGGCGAAGGGACTGCTCCCACAGGTACTCGCGGTCAAGATCCGCCGCCGCGAGCGCCGACAGCCGCTGCAGCACGGCGGTCTGTTCGGCGGAGAGCGCCGTGGGGAGCGGCGCCCCCGACTCGGCCGATGCCTTGGTCAGGATCAACCTCATCGCAGTGTGGTTGGTGACCATCCGGTGTCCAAGATCCTTGACGGCCTGCGATTCCCCGCTCCGCTTCACGAGCTCGCCAAGCTCGATCTCCATCAGCGCGTCGGCCATGGCGAGTTCGGCGAATCGGGTGGCGGCGATCTCGGCGTTGATGTCCACCGGCTTCGGCCGCGCCGGGGGGAAGGGGTTGCCATTCTCGTCGAGGAGCGGGGACGGGGCCTGCTCGGCGCCATCGGTCGCCGCCTTCGCACCATCATTCGGCTTGGTGTCGGCGGCGAGCGCAGGCGAGGCGAACGTCAGGCACATCGCGAGCAGGGCAAGGAGCCGCGGTGCGGCGCCGGTTGTGACATGCGTCTGGCGTTGGGTTCGAGCGTTCAGGCGGGGATGGATCATGGAGGTCCTCAGAAGATCATCGAGAAAGTCAGGCCGAACTGCAGATCGATGCCGGCGGTGTAGGTGGAGTTGGTGCCCGTCTGCCCGTCCACGGTCTCGTACTGCGTCTCACGGACCGGATTGGTCAGGTTCTTGGCGGCGAAGTTCAACGCGAAGCCCCACAGCAGGGGCTGACGAAGCGTGAAGTTCAGCGTCGGGTAGGGCTGCTGGTAGATCGCGGGCACGAGCAGCGTGCCCGGCTGTGGACCGGGGGGAGCGGGCGGGGACGGCGTCGCGTCGGTGGTGGCGGCGGAGATGAGCGACTTGCCCTGGTAGTTGTAGAACAGCCCGAGTTGCGTGCCCCACGGTTCGTAGTCGTAGGTCAGGTTCGCGTTGAAGAGATAGTCCGGCGTGCCGGTCATGGGGATCGACGTGGCCTTCGCGCTGCTTGACTACGGTCTGTGCCTCGGCTGCCCCACCGATCTCGACGGTACCGGCGAGGTCGATTTCGGCGACGTGGCACTGATCCTGCTGAGCACCGGCCCGTGCTCGTGAGCTGACACGGCAAGCCGGCAGTTTCGGGCCCCGGCCTTCGCGCCGGGGCCCATTCATTTTTCACGGGGCCAAGGCCGGCGCGCGGCTTCCTAGCATCTCCCCATGCCCGCGCCCAAGCCGGCCGAGGATCGCCATGCCCGGCGCCGCGCCATTCGTGAGGCGGCCGCGGTGGAGCCTCGCTACCCGGCTGAGCTTCCCGTCGCGGCGCACCGCCAGCAGATCCTGGGCGCCCTTCGCGCCAACCCGGTGGTCGTGGTGCAGGCCGACACCGGAAGCGGCAAGACCACGCAGCTCCCCAAGATGCTGCTGGAGCTCGGCTACGGCGTGGCGGGCGAGATCGCCCATACGCAGCCGCGGCGGCTGGCCGCACGCGCCACGGCCCTGCGGATCGCGCACGAGCTTGGTGTGCCGCTTGGTTCGGTGGTCGGTTTCCAGGTGCGCTTCGACGATCGCAGTGACGACACCACGCGCCTGCGCGTGATGACCGATGGCGTGCTGCTGGCGCAGTTGGCCAACGACCGTTGGCTTCGTCGCTACGACGCGATCGTGATCGACGAGGTGCATGAGCGAAGCCTGAACGTCGACTTCCTGTTGGGGTCGCTGCGGCGGATCCTTCCGCGCCGCCCGGAGCTTCGGGTGGTGCTTGCAAGCGCCACCATGGAGGCGGACCGCCTCAGCGCCGCCTTCGGCGACGCGCCGGTTCTTTCCGTGCCCGGGCGGCTCCATCCGGTCGAGGTGCGCTGGCAGCCCACGCCCGATGGCGAGCCTGCCGATCCGCAGCAGGTGGCCGACGCGGTCGAGACGTGTCTGCGCGAGGGCCCGGGCGACGTGCTTGCCTTCCTGCCAGGCGAGCGGGAGATCCTCGAGGCGGCCGAGATCCTGCGGGGGCGCCCCGCGGCGGGCGAATGCGAGATTGCGCCGCTGTACGGACGGTTGGGGGACACGGATCAGGATCGCGCGATCGGAACCTGTCCGCGCCGGCGCGTGACGCTGGCCACGAACATCGCGGAAACCAGCCTGACCGTGCCCGGCATCCGGTGGGTCGTCGACGCGGGTCAGGTGCGCATGAGCCGGTGGAGCGCGAAGGCGCGCGTGCAGCGGCTGCTGATCGAGCCTGCATCGAAGGCGTCGCTGGAGCAGCGGAAGGGACGCGCGGGTCGTGTGGCCGCGGGAACCTGCGTGCGTCTCTTCTCGGAGGCGGAGTTCGCGCAGCGTTCGGACGCGGCGACGCCGGAGATCCTTCGATCGAATCTGGCGGGCGTCGTGCTTCGCATGAAGGATCTTGGCCTTGGCGAACCGGCGCAGTTCCCGTTCATCGATCCGCCAGGCGAGCGACGCCTGCAGGAGGCCGAGGAGACGCTGCGCGAGATCGGCGCGATCGATCGTCGCGGAGAACTCACGAAGCTGGGTCGACAGATGGCGCGGCTTCCGGTCGATCCACGCGTGGCGCGTGTGCTGCTCGAGGGCGTGAAGCAGGAGTGCGGCGCCGCCACCCTGACCGTCGCGGCGTGGCTTTCCAGCGTGGATCCGCGCGAGCGGCCGGGCGAGCGCGCGCAGGAGGCGGATCTGGCGCACGCTCCCTTCCGCGATGGCGAGGGGGACCTGATCGGCGCGCTGCGACTGTGGCAGGCCTGGCGGGAAGCGCAGGAGACGCTTGGATCCTCGGCGCTTCGGCGATGGTGCCGCGAGCGGATGCTGAGCCACCGTCGCCTGCGCGAGTGGTCGGACGTGCGTCGGCAGCTCGAGCGGCTGCTTCGCGAGCGACTCGATCTTGACCCCGGCCAGGATCACGGCGCGTGGCGTTCCGCGCCGGTGCATCGAGCCGTGCTCGCCGGATTCGCCACGCAGGCGGCCCTGAAGGGTCGCGACGGGCAGTACCGCCTTCCGGACGGCAGCCAGTTCACGCTGCATCCGCGAAGCGGGCTGGCACGCGTCCAGCCGCCTTGGGTCGTGGCGCTCGAGATCGTGGACACCGGCCGTCGACAGGCGCGCGTGGCTGCGCGCATCCAGCCGAATTGGGTGGAGCACGCCGTGCCGCATCTGGTGAAGCGCACGCTGAGCGAGCCGCATTGGGTGCGCGAGACGGGACAGGTCGCGGCATGGGAGCGGGTGAGTCTGGGCCAGCTGGACCTGATCGACCGGCGCCGCGTTCCCTATGGCCCGGTGAATCCGGCGGATGCGCGCGTGGTGTTCCTGCGCGCCGCGCTGGTGGAGGAGCAGCTGGGCGTCGCCGCGGAATTCCTGGAGCGCAATCGCGCCATGCGTGTCGAGGCGGAAGCGTGGGCGCAGGCGCGCCGACGAACCGATCTGCTCGCCGACGCGGACGCCCTCTATCGCTTCTACGACGAGCGCGTGCCGACCAGCGTGCACAGTCGCCCCGACTTCGAGCGGTGGCGTCGCGAGGCGGAGCGGCGAGACGCCGCGGTGTTGCGCATCACGCGTGATCGTCTGGTGACCGAGACGCCCGATGACGCGGCCTTCCCACGGCAGTTCGAGAGCGGTTCCGGGCCGCTTCCGGTGCGCTACGTGCATGCGCCGGGCACGGACACGGATGGACTGACGCTGCAGGTCCCGCTCGTGGCCTTGCCGGCGCTCGACATCGAGCGCGTGGAATGGTCCGTGCCGGGGCAGCGTGCGGAGCTGGTGGAAGCGCTGATTCGCTCGCTTCCGCGAAGGATGCGGGCTCGCTTCCAGCCGGTCGAGGAGTTCGCATCGGGATTCCTGCAGGCACATGCGTCGGCGCAGGGCGCGCTTGTTCCCGCGCTGGGGGCGCATCTTTCGGCGGCGAGCGGACTCGAGGTGCGCCCCGAGGACTTCGAGCGCTCGGCGGTGCCGGCGCATCTGCGGCCGAGAGTCGAGGTGACGCATGGCGGCGAGGTGCTGGCAGCCTCGAGAGAACTGCAGACATTGCGGAACGACTGGCTTGAACGCGCGAACGCCGCGATCACGCAGGGCATGCAGGCGCTCGATGGTGGTCGGTGGTGCGGACGATCGCAGGCGCACTGGCCTGCCTTCGCGCCCATGCTGCCGGTCGATCTCTCGCTTGAGGTTGGCGGCACGCGCATCGAGACGCTCGGCACGCTGGATGTCGGTCCCGATGGCGTCCGCACCAGCTGGACCTCGGATCGCGCGACGGCGGAGCGTTGGCTGCGGCGCGCGTGCGTGCATCTCTGCCTGAAGGCGGTGCAGGGCGAGGTGCGTCACCATCTTGACTTCGATCCGAACTATCGCCCGCTGGATTGGAGCGCGCGTGGACTCGGTGCGCCTGCAAGCCTTGTCCAACTCGCGGCGTTGCTCACGATCGCGCAGGCGTGGCCGGCGCGACACCCGGTACCGACCAACGAGACCGCGCTTCTGGCGTTGCTGGATGCCGTGCGGCCGAATCTCTTCCAGGCGTCGCATGGCGTGCTTGCATGGATGGAGGCGGCTTCGCGTGCGGTCGAGCGGCTGGACACGGAGCTTGCGCGCCCAGCGCCCGCGGAGTGGGGGCCGGTGATCGATGCGACGCGTGCGGACCGAGCGTGGCTGCTGGATCCCGAGCGACTGGAGACGCTGGATTCGGGCAGGTTGGCCCGGGTGCCGGTCCTCCTTGGGGCTTGCACCGATCGCCTGCGACGGCTTTCGGGTGGCGGTGCCTCGGCCGTTCTTCAGGGACTTGCCGGTCTGGATGGCTGGCTGGGAAACGCGAACGCTTCCGCACCCCGAGGGGTTTCCGCATCGGACTGGCTTGTCTTCGTGTGGCTTGTGCGCGAGGCCCGTTTGGGACTCTTTGCGCGCGAGGGCGGCCCATGGCCGCGGGTTCGGGACCTCGAGGCGGCGTGGGGCGCGCTCTCGAGGCCCCCGACCGCATAGGTTTCAGTGGCGACGGTGGCGGGTCTGCTGCACCGCCCGGCGCAGCGTGGCGTTCTCGCGCCGGGTGGCCTCCAGGTCGAAGCCTTGATAGGTGAGCAGCAGCGAGAGCCGATCGAGTCGATCCAGAAGCCCTGCACGCCGCGAGTCGTTCGTCTCGAGTTGCGTCCACTGCTGGCGCAGGTCGTCGAGTGCCTGAATGAGTTGCGTGTCCATCTCCCTTCCCTCCACGCACACCGTGCATAGCGCGGCGCTGGGAAGCAAGGCCGATGCACCAGCGTGTGGTAGATTCCGCGCGCTGCAGGCGCGCCAGACGGAACAGACGGAACGCCGGGGGGGCTTCACCCGCCAGGCAGGTTCACTTGACCATCGACTGCGCGCGCTGGACCGCGCGTTGCGCGGCCTGCGAGGCCTTGGCAAGCGCCGCCTGCAGCGTCTCCGGATCGCGTCGAAGCTCGCCCAGCAGGCTGATCAGGTGGGCGTCGAGCGCGAACTTCCAGCGCTGGAAGAACTGCTCGATCTGGTTGCGGTTGAAGCGGGTCATGGGGTCGTCCACGCCGCTTTGGGCGACGGCCCACTCGATCAGGCGGCCGGGGGTGCCGTCGAAGCGGTAGAGCGCCAGCGTGTGCTCCAGGCGCTTCTTCATGCTGAGGAAGGGGTCCGTGGCGGCCGGCGGCAGGCTGGTCATGACCTCCTCGGGGCCGCGCCGCTCGATCGAGCCGAGCCAGCCGCCCTCCTTGGCCTTCTCCACATCGGTCAGGGTGGTGGGGCGGTGGATGGCGGTCAGCACATCGTCGTCGCCGCCTTCGGCGGGAATCAGGTCGGCGGCGCTGGCGAGCAGCGTCTTCATGCCGACCGCTGCGAAGCGCACGTAGATGCGCTGGTCGGTCTTGCCCTGAAAGGTGATGGCCTCGAGCTTCATGATCGAGCCCACGCCCCATTCAGGACGCTTGCTCGAACGGACCTTGTCACCCATCTTGAACGCGATCGCGGTCATGCCCATGGAAGTCTCGTTGGGAACGCGGTCGAGACATGGCCGAGAGGCCCGTCACCGCCGACTCGTTAGAGTGTACCGATGCCGCGCCCAATCCGCATCCTGTTCCTTGGTGACGTGGTGGGAGCCCCCGGGCGCGCCGCCGTGCAGAAGCATCTGCCGGAGCTGCGCGCAAGCCTGAAGCCTGACGCCGTCATCGTGAACGGCGAGAACATCCGAAATGGTTCGGGCATCACCGCCGATCTGTACCGGGCGCTGCGCGAGGCGGGTGCGGATGCCGTGACGCTGGGTGACCATGTCTACAAGGACGCGCGGATCTCGCAGACCATCGAGGATCCGGGCGAGCCGATCCTTCGGCCCGCGAACCTTTCCGCGAAGGCCCCCGGAAAGCGCTGGATCCGCATTCCGGCGCATGGCGAGCGCAGCCGCGACATCTTCGTCGCCACGGTGCTTGGGCGCGTGGTGTTCCCGATGCCTGCCGACGATCCGTTCGCCACCTGCGACGAGATCCTGCGCAACCTGCCCGATCGCAAGCCGATCGTGATCATCGAGGCGCACATGGAGGCGACCAGCGAGAAGGCCGCGCTGGCGCATCATCTGGACGGTCGCGTGGCGGCGGTGCTTGGCTCGCACACGCACGTCCCCACGGCCGACGAGCGGATCCTGCCGGGTGGCACCGCGTTCCTGAGCGATCTTGGCATGTGCGGCCCATGCGACGGCGTGATCGGCCGCGACGCCAGCCGCGTGGTGCACCACATGACCACCGCGATGCCCGTGCAGTACGAGGTGAGCGGTGGCGAGATCCGCGTGACGGGCGCCCTGATGGAGGTCAGCGCCGACACGGGGCTTGCGCTCTCGATCGAACGCGTCGAGGCGGGGGAACCGCGGCGCACACGCGTGCGCGCCTGAGCACCGACCTCACTTGCCGCCGAAGAAGCGCTTGATGCCGCGGATCGTGGCCTGACGGCCAATCATGGCGATGCTCTCCGTGAGCGGGATCTCCTTCGGGCAGACCTTCACGCAGTTCTGCGCATTGCCACAGTCGTTCACGCCGCCCTCGCCCATGAGCACGTCGAGGCGCTCGTCGGCCAGCGTGGCGCCGGTCGGATGGCTGTTGAACAGGCGCGCCTGGTTGATGGCATGTGCACCGATGAAGCTCGAGTCCCACTTCGAGGCGTCGGGCTCCTGGTTGAACTGCGGGCAAGCTTCCAGGCAGCAGCCGCAGCTCATGCAGGTGCTCATCACGTAGCGCTGTTCCTGGCTGGAGGGCGTGTCCTTCGGGCCCGCGCCGAGAGAGTAGGTACCGTCGATCGGAACCCACGCCTTCACGCGCTTGAGGTTGTGGAACACGCGGCTGCGGTCCACGCTCAGGTCGCGCACCACGGGGAACTTGCTCATGGGTTCGAGGGTGAGTTCGTTGGAGTCATCCACGATCTGGTCGATCAGCGCGGAGCAGCTCTGTCGCACGCGGCCGTTGATCAACATCGTGCAGCTGCCGCACACCTCCTCCAGGCATCCGCTGTCGTAGACCACCGGCGTGCTGGCGTTGCCGTCGGTGGTCGTGGGGTGTGCGGCGATCCACTGGAGCACGCTGATCACGTTGGCGCCGGGCTCGACCGGAACGCGGTAGCTTTCGGTGCGGCGGGGGGCGGCGGGGCCGTCCTGACGGACGACATGGACGGTGATCGTGCGGGCGGAGGCGTCGGACTTCGGGGCGACCATGAAGCGATCCTATTCGGGGTCCGGCGTCCGGTCACCTGCTGGCGAACCGGGGCGAAAACTGCCGATACAGCCCCCATGGCCCCATGGCTGCAGCTGCTCCGACCCGGTGACTGGACGAAGAACGTCTTCGTGCTGGTCCCCGCGGTGTTCTGGCTGTCGGGCGAGGGACGGGGGTTCGACCTCGCCGAGGAATTCGAGGTGCGCTTCCGGCCCCTGATATGGGCCTTCGTGGCGTTCTGCCTGGCGGCGAGCGGAACCTACTGCGTGAACGACGCGCTGGACGCGCCGAAGGATCGGCAGCATCCGGTGAAGCGGCGCCGGCCCGTGGCGTCGGGGGCGGTAGGCGTGGGCGCGGCCATGCTGGTGGGCTATGCGATGCAGGGTTTCGCGCTCGGGCTGGCGTGGAACACCGCTGGCAAGGTGGTGGGTGCGTGCGTGCTCGCCTACCTGCTGCTGCAGCTGGCCTACAACGTTCGCCTGAAGCGTGTGCCGCTGGTCGACGTGTCGGTGCTCTCGACCGGCTTCTGTCTGCGTGCCGCCGCGGGCGCCGCGGCGATGGACGTGAAGGTCTCGATCTGGCTCATGCTGTGCGTGTTCTTCCTCACGCTGTTCCTGGGGTTCACGAAGCGGTTGTGCGACCTGTCCGCCGCGGAGAACGCGCGGGCAGCCGGTCAGCAGGTGGATTGGAAGCCGCGCATCGGCTACGAGACGCGGGATCAGATGAACTGGCTGCTGGGCGTGAGCGGTTCGCTGCTGGTGATCGTGTATTTGATGTACACGCTGTCCTCGCTTGCCGAGCGGTTGTACGGCGCGCGCGCGATGGGACTGGCGCTGCTCACGCCGCTCGTGATGATCGCCATCCATAGGTTCTATCGCCGCGCGAACCTTGGACTGAGCGACGCGCCGCTCGAGACGCTGCGCACGGATCGTGCCCTGCTTGCGGCGATCGCCGCGTACGTGATCGGCACGCTGCTGGTGCTGCAGTGGCAGCCGGTGGAGACGTTGCTGAAGGGGCTGCTGCTGCGCTAGGCGCGGCGGGTGTCTCATGCGTGAGTCGCACGCGGGTCGCGCGCCGTGGATGTGGATGCTGGGATTCGCCGCGGTGTTCGTGGCGCTGGTGATTCCGGCGATCGTGGCTGGCGGCGGCGGCACCAGTCAGGCCAACGACATGATGGACTATCACTCCATCGAGATACGTCGGATCGAGACACAGTGGCCCACGCCGGATCTGCGTGACGCGTTCACCACCACCACGCCGGGATTTCATCTGTTGCTCGCGGGCCTCGCGAAGCTTGGCTGCTCGCCCCTGGCGCTGCGCATGATCGCGGCGCTGGCTGGCTTCGCCGCGTGGCTGATCGCGTGGAGATTGGCGGCGGCCTGGTGTGGCGCGGCGCGGGCGACGCTGCTGATCGCGCCGATGGCGGTATCGCCGTATGTGCTGGGCTCGGCGATCTGGCTCACGACGGATGCGGTCGCGCTGGCATTGGGTGCAGCCACGATGGGGCTTGCGCTCGTGGGTTGGCGGCGTTCCCGCGATGCCTGGGCCACAGCCGTGCTGGGTGCCGGCACGGTGCTGGTGCGGCAGATCATGCTTTGGTGCATCGTGCCGGGTGTTCTGCGCGCCTGGATGGATGGGGGAAGCCTGCCCACGCGAGTCCGGGGTGTCGCGAGGGTCGCACTGCCCGCGGTGGCGTGCGTGGTCGCGTTCTTCCTGCTGTGGGGCGGGTCGATGCCGCCACGGTTCCAGCCCTTTCACCAAGCCGTGTGGAATCCCGCGGCGATCACCTTCGCGCTGGCGATGATGGGCGCCTGTGGGATCTTCCTGCTTCCTTGGATCTGGACGAGACTCAATCGAGCAATGCGACGGGGAGCGTTGGTGGCGGCGGTGATCGGCGTGGCGATGGCGGCTGTTCCATCGAGCGACTATCGCAAGGTTCTGCCGCCCGATGCGCAGCGGGTGGGTACGCGTACCGAGAAGACCTGGGGGCCCACCGCGCCCCATGTGGTAAAGGGGGCTGGTGAGGTCGGGCGATGGGGTGGGCCGCTGTGGGATGCCGCGAAAGCGGCGCCGGTCGTCGCGGGGCGCTCCACGCTGCTGGTGGGACTCGCGGGCCTTGGAGCCGCTGTACTCACCGGCTTGTGGAGTCTCGCGGACCGCGCGGGGCGTGGGCGTTCGGCAGGGATGCTGCTCTTCGCGATGGCGGGCATGGTGGCCGCGCAATGCCTCAACGCGCAGACCTTCGAGCGTTACTTCGATCCGTGGGTGCTGCTGTCGATCGGATGGTTGGCGGCCATGGCGACTCCGCACGCGCGCGAACGTTCGCTCTCGGTCGGGATGCTGCTTCTCGCCGCCGCGCAGATCGGCATGTCGATGGCGGTGGTGCTGCGACCGGCCTTCACCGGGCCGGCGCTGGGAAACTGGTGACCGAGAACCAGGGTCAGACGTTGTTACTGACCACCCGCGGAAGAAGTCCGCAACAGCCTCTGACCCTCGTTCTCAGACCGTGGCGGGCTCGGGCTTCGCGGCGACCTTCGACTCGACCTTGCCATAGGTGCGCGCACGCGGCTGCACCAGCGGCGTGGCGACCGGCTCGAAGCTGATCTGCACCTTGCGGCGCACTGGATCGAACTTCGCCACGGTGGTCTTCAGGAAGTCCGGATCGTTCCGCTCCGGGAAGTCCGTGCGGAAGTGGCTGCCGCGGCTCTCGCGCCGCTCCAGGCTGCCCTCCACGATCGCGTCGGCGATGAGCAGCATGTCTCCCACCGCGCGTGCGTGGCTCAGGTTCTGGTTGGTCCAGAGGCCCGTGTCGCTCAGGCGCACGCGGCTGAAGCGCTCGCGCAGCTCGGCGATCTTGCCGCGCGCCTGCAGCAGGCGCTGCTCGTCCTTCACCACCGTGCAGGCGGCCGTCATCTCCTCGCCCATCTCCTTGCCGATGAGGTACGGATTCTCGGAGCCCTTGCCTTCGGCCAGCGCCGACACGATGCCCTGCTCGGCCTTCACGCCCTCGTCGAACATGGCGGCGGGAGCTTGCGCGGCGGTCTCCTTGCGGTCCTTCACGAACGTCGCAACACCAGCACCGCTGAAGAGGCCGTCGAAGATGCAGCTGAGCAGCGCGTTGGCACCAAGCCGGTTCGCGCCGTGGTACTGGTAGTTCACCTCGCCGAAGGCGTAGAGCCCGGCGACGTTCGTCATCATGCTGTTCGGCGCGCCCGCCAGCATGCCCTTCGAATCGGGCTTGGCGGTGTAGGTGGTCCACAGGCCACCCATCGAGTAGTGCATACCCGGGAAGATGCGCATTGGAACCTCGCTGGGCTCCTCGCCGACGAACTTGCGGTAGATGTCCACGATGCCGCCGAGCTTGCGGTCCATGTACTCGCGGCCGAGGTGGGTGAGATCCAGATACACCTGATTCTGGCCCGCCACACCCATGCCCAGCTTCACGCAGACCTCGAAGATTTCGCGCGTCGCGATGTCGCGCGGCACGATGTTGCCGTACTTGGGGTACTTCTCCTCGAGGAAGTACCAGCGATCCGCGTCGGGGATCTGGCGCGGATCGCGGTTGTCGCCCTTGGTACGCGGCACCCACACGCGGCCGCCCTCGCCACGCGCGCTCTCGCTCATCAGGCGCAGCTTGTCCGCGCCCGGAATGGCGGTGGGGTGCACCTGGATGAACTCGCCGTTGGCGTAGAACGCGCCATGCTGGTAGCAGCGGCTGGCCGCCGCGCCGGTGCACATGACGCTGTTGGTGCTCTTGCCGAAGACGAGGCCGCAACCGCCTGTCGCCATCACCACGGCGTCACCGCGGAAGGCGCGGATCTGCATGGTGCGCAGATCCTGTGCCACGATGCCCTGCGCCGCACCGGAACCGTCCACCACGGGCCGCAGGAACTCCCAGTGCTCGTACTTGGCGACCTTGCCCTCGGCCTCCCAGCGGCGCACCTGCTCGTCGAGCGCATAGATGAGCTGCTGGCCGGTCGTGGCACCCGCGAAGTGCGTGCGCTTGTACAGGCTGCCACCGAAGAGGCGCAGGTCGCGCATGCCTTCAGCGGTGCGGTTGAAGGGCACGCCCATGCGATCCAGCAGGTCGATGATCTTCGGCGCCCAGTGCGCCATCTCGTAGACGGGAGGCTGGTGCGCCAGGAAGTCGCCGCCGTAGATCGACTCGTCGAAGTGCTCGTACTCGCTGTAGCCCTGCTGGCGCGCGACCTCGTTGCACGCGTTGATGCCGCCCTGCGCGCACACGCTGTGCGAGCGCTTCACCGGCACGATGCTGAACAGATCGACCGGGATGCCGGCTTCCACGATCCGCACGGTCGCGGCCAGCCCTGCAAGGCCGCCGCCGACCACGATCACGCGCTGCTGACGGGTGTTCATCGGGTCACTCCTTCGCTCACCGATTCAATGCCGGTGGAGGCGTGCGGTCGAGCGGCAGTCTTCAATTCCGCGCCCTCCATCCGCTCCGGTTCTCCGGCCTGATACTGCCTTTCGATGGCGCTCGCCTTCTCCGGGTCCAGCGTGGCGAAGCCAAACACGGCCGCCACCGCCGCGCCCGCCAGGCCGAGGCCCAGCGCCGCGCACACCTGGCCCCAGCGACGCTGCGCCGCCACGCTGACGGTGACGCCCCACGTGATTGCCGCGGTCCAGAGACCGTTGGCGAAGTGGAACACGAGCGCGAGCACGCAGACCAGATAGAACGCTGCCATCCAGAGGCCCGTGGAGCCCTTCTGCAGGTGGGTCGCCAGCGAACTGGCTGCGGCGTCGGCCTCGAAGGTCGGCATCAAGCCGCCGTAGTTCCAGCCCCAGCGCAGGCTGCTGACGTGCATGAAGATGAACAGCACGCCCAGGTATCCGCTGAGGCGCTGCCACACGTAGCGCCAGTTGTCCTGATACGCGTAGCGCGAGGTGTTGAAGCGACCGGTGCGCGCGAACCACACGCCCACGCCCGCGTGGAACAGGATCGGCAGCCACAGCACGAAGACCTCGATGAAGATCAGCGCAGGCAGTCCGTGGATGAAATCCACCTCATGCTGGAAAGTGGCCACGCCCGCTCCCGCGGCGTCGATGCCGCGATCGGCGAACTTCGCGCCGTTCAGCGCCTTGCCCCAGAGGATGCTGCTGTTCGTGGTGAGGTGCGGGATCAGAAAGAGCCCGATCGGGAAGACACCGCTGAGCGAGTGAAGGCGGCGTATCAGATGATAGTGGCGATCGAGGAAGCTCTTCGGCATAGCGGCGGTGGCAGTGCTCACGGTTCAGGTCTCGTCGATGCGTGTCTGGTTCAGGGAACGACCAGCTTGGGTCCGGCTGGGGGCTCGCCGGCGCGGCCCATCGGGGTTGCGCCAGCGGGGGCAGTGGGCACGCCCTGGCCGCTTGCCATGCGCGCGGCGACCGCCTGAGCGATCTGCACGAAGCGCGAGCGCAACTCAGCCAGGACTTCCTTCAGGTCCTTCGCTTCCTCGGGGGTGAGGTTCCCCTTGGTCTTCTCCTCGACGACCGCCAGCAGGTCGATCGCGAAGCGGCTGCCCACCAGGTCCACCATCACGCGGCCCTGCTCGTCGGCGTAGCCGCCCAGTCCATTCACGGCTTGGCTGGCCAGAATGCCCACCAGGCTGCGGAAGTCGGCGGGAGGCATCTCCTCGCGGCCTCCCTTGGGGGCCTTCTCGGCCTCCTGCTTGCTCAGGCGCTCCTTTTCGGCCTGTGCCTGAGCCTTCCAGTCGCTGTCCACATGAAGTTTGGGGGTTTCGGCGTCGCTCACGGGGCCTCCAGATCGACGAGTATAGGGGTCAGGAAGGCGGTGGTCGCGCGGCCGCAGGTAGCATCCCGCCGTGCGACGGATCGCGCTGCTTGCCGCCTGCTGCCTGCCGCTTGTCGGGTGCCTCTCGATGGACGAGACGCCCGAGGACAGCCGCGACATTCCCACGGCCGCGTTCGTGAAGGGATCGGTGCCGGAGGGGGTTCGCCCGTCGGTGGTGGAGATTCCCGCGTCGGACTTCGAGCCCGATCCCGACGAGACGCAGGACACCACGGTGCAGGTGGACGCCTCGGGCAAGGCCACGACCTCGGTGACGCGCACCATGCGCACGCCGGGATCCACGATCGGCGCCGACGGCACGAAGACGCCCGACGCCTCGATCACCAACGGCATCTGGCCGGTGGATTCGCTGATCGGTCAGATCAACGGCAAGCCGCTCTATGCGAACGACTTCCTGATCCCCCGAGAGGATCGTCTTCGGCGCATCGCCACGGGAACTCCGAACGAGCGCGAGAAGGCCTACGAGGAGTTCCGCCGGATCATCTACGAGGCCTTCGACCAGTTCGTGAACAACGAGCTTGTGATCAGCGAGGCCGAGTCCACCATTCCCGACGAGGCGAAGGAGGGCCTGCTGGCGTGGATGCGCGAACTGCAGGAGAAGGAGATCGCCAGCCGCGGCGGCACGCGCAGCGAGGCGGAACGCAGCATCGAGGAGGAGTTCCCCGGCATGACGATCGAGGACTTCACCAAGCGCCAGAAGAACGAGGCGCTGGCGAACGACCTGATGCGTCGGCGCGTGCGCCCGCGCGCGATCGTGAGCTGGCGCGACATCGACCGTCTCTACATGCGCAACTACGAGGTCTACAACCCGCCGCTGATGCTGCGCGTGGGTCGCATCGCGGTGCCCAAGGCGGATCAGGCGAAGGTGGACCAGGTGAAGGCGCTCTTCGCCGAGGGGAAGACCTTCGAGGAGGTCGCCGCGGCGATGAACGTGCCCAACGGCGGCCTGTGGCGCGAGTTCAAGCTGGGCGCGCAGGGGGTGGACGGCATCCCCGACCTGGTGGAGGACCTGAAGGTGCGCATCAAGGGCCTGAAACAGGGCGCGATCGACGGTCCGGTCGAGCAGCGCGCGCAGGTCTCGTGGATGACGCTGTTCGCGTCGAAGCAAGCCGTGGCCCGCAGCATCTTCGACCCGCGCCTGCAGCTGCAGTTGCGCCGACAGCTGGAGGGCGAACGCTTCGCGATCGAGCAGAACCGGTACCTGAACGCGCTTCGCACGCGGTGGATCGCCGAGGACCTGCTGCAGATGCGCGAGCGCCTCTTCAACTTCGCGCTGGATCGCTACTGGCCGGGCCGGCGCCCCGCGGCGTCGAACGCCCTTGGCACGTGACGCAGCGACTCCGGGCGCCCCTCGGCGTCGAGGGTGACGGCGATCACGTCGAAACGGACGGCACGACGGCGCAGCCCGGGTCGACACAGCAGCATGCGTGCGGCGGTTTCCAGATGGAGTCGCTTGCGTCGATCCACCCTGAGCTCAGGCGCGTGACGGCCGCCGCGGCGCGCCTTCACTTCGGTGAGGACCAGCGATCCGTCGGCTGGATCCGTGGACACCACATCGACCTCCAGATGGCCCAGCCGAAGGTTTCGCGCGAGCACGTGATGCCCCAATCGCTCCAGCAGCGACACCGCGGCCTGTTCAGCGGCGAGGCCTGCGGCGCGTCGACGGTCGGGCGTGGGGCCGCTTGCATGCATGCGGGCATCGTGGCGCGCCCGCGCGGGGTTCGAGTCACTTCATGCCCTTTTTCGCTGCTAATCTTCCGGACCTATGGCCATCGTCATCTTCGAGCACTCGGCGGACTGCCCGGCGGACATCCTGATCGACTCGCTTCGCGCCTTCGGGCAGAAGCTGCGCGTGGTGAAGTTGCATGCGGGGCAGCAGGTTCCGGCGGATCTCGATGACGTGCACGGCGTGGTCAGCCTTGGCGGTCCGCAGACCTTGCATGAGATGAGCGCGCCGTGGATGCAGGCCGAGATGGGCCTGCTGCGCGACGCGCACGGCGCCGGCATTCCAGTGCTGGGCCTGTGCCTCGGAGCGCAGCTGCTGGCTGCGGCGCTTGGTGGCGAGACCGGGCGCATGGCCGCGCCCGAAGTCGGCTGGAAGGAGATCTCGCTGAGTCCGCATGGCCGCGAGGATGCGCTGTTCGCCGGGCAGCAATGGAAAGGCCCGCAGTTCTGCTGGCACTCGGATCACGTGTCGAAGCTGCCCGAGGGCGCCACGCTGCTTGCGAGCAGCGCCGGCTGCAAGGTGCAGGCCTTCGCGGTGGGGCTGCGCAGCTACGGCATCCAGTACCACCCCGAGTGGAGTGCCGCGACCGTTCGCCGCGAGATCGAGACGGGCGCGGCCTCGGTGAAGGCGGCGGGCGAGAGTGCGGAGGCGCTGCTGGCGGACACCCAGCGGCTTGGTGCGCAGAGTGAGCGTCTGGCGCGGCGCTTCTTCGATGCCGTGAGCACGCTGCTGATGCCCGCGGATCGCATCAACAAGGGCATCGCGAAGGACATGCATCACTGAGCGTCGAACCGCGGGAACGTTGCCGCCGGCCGAGCCGACGCAAGGCTCACCGCCCGCGTGACGTTCGCCACGCCTCGAACCGCTTCCAAGGCCAGGCGTTCACGCAGTGTTCGAGGGTCAGACTTCCGCGCCGCCCGGTGGTCACGCCGAAGCGCAGCAGGTCGAAGTTGTCGAGGGCGTGCGCGTCGGTGTTGATGCTGATCAGGCAGCCCGCGGCCAGCGCCGCGTGCACCAGCTGATCGCGCAGATCGAGGCGCATGGGTTTGGCGTTGATCTCGAGCGCCACGCGGGCCTTCGAGGCCGCCGCGAACACCGCCTGCCAGTCGGGCTCCAGCCCTGGTCGCCCGCCGATGATGCGGCCGCTGGGGTGACCGATCACGCGAACGTGTGGGTTGGCGATGGCCGCCAGCAGTCGCTGCGTGGCCGCTTCCGAACTCTGCTTCAGCGCGGTGTGCGGGCTGGCCACCACCCAGTCGAGTTCGGCCAGCACATCGTCGGGATAGTCCAGATGACCGTCCGCCAGGATGTCCACCTCGCTGCCCGCCAGTGCATGGATGCCTCCCACGCGCTTGCCTGCGGCGCGCACGGCCTTGGCATGCTCGAGCAGTCGTTCCTCGGAGAGGCCGTTCGCCTGCGCGCTGCTGCGGCTGTGATCGGTGATCGCGATGCAGTCGAAGCCGCGACGCTTGGCCTCGCCGATGATCGACTCGATCGTCTCGAAGCCGTCGCTGGCGGTGGTGTGACAGTGGAGTTCGCGGCGAATGTCGGTGACCTGAATCAGGCTCGCCGGCGCGGGCGCCAAGCCGTTCCGCGACTCGCGCAGTTCGGGCGGGATCCACGGCAGATCGAGCGCCTTGTAGATGGCTTCCTCGGTGGCGGCCGCCACGGGCTTCACGCCGCGCTCCTGCGGAGGCTCGGGCTGTCCGTCATCTGGGAAGAGGCCGTACTCGTTCAGGCGCTGGCGGCGCTCCTGCGCGCGTTCGCGCAGCAGCACGTTGTGCTCCTTGCTTCCGGTGAAGTAGAGGAGCGCGGCACCCCAGGCCGCGGGCTCGACGGCGCGGAGGTCCACTTGCAGGCCGCTCTGCAGGCGCACGCTCGACTTGGTGTCTCCGTGCGCGAGCACCTTCGCCACGTCCGGGCGGCTCACGAACGCGTCCATGACCGGCTTGGGTTTCGTGGTGGCCACCAGCAGATCGATGTCGCCGATCGTCTCCTTGCCGCGGCGCAGACTGCCCGCGAAGGCCGCTTCCTTCACGCCAGGCAGGGCGGCCAGCGCGGCCACCAGCGCCTCGGCGATTGGCAGCGCATCGCCCAGACGCGCGCGCGCGGCGGCGGTCTCCAGAAACGCGAGGTTCTCGCGGATGTTCTGGAGAGTCTTGGCGCCCATCCGCGGCAGTCCCTCCAGGGCGCCGGACTCGAGCTTCGCCTTCAGCGTGGCCAGATCGGTCACGCCGCCCTGATCCCAAAGCAGCTTCACGGTCTTGGGGCCAAGGCCCGGCACGCGGAGCACGCCCATGAGCCCCTCGGGCAGTTTCGCGAGCAGTTCGGCGTGCTCGTGCATGCGCCCCGTGGTGGCGAACTCCACGATCTTGCGCGCACTGCTGGCGCCGATGCCGGCGATCGACTCGAGCGTCTTCACGTCGGTGCGAGCGAGCGCCGCGAGGTCCTCGGCCGCGTCCTCGGCCGTGCGGGCGACCTTGCGCAGCGCGTTCACGCGGAAGGCGTTCTCGCCCAGGAGCTCAAGGGCGTCGGCCATCTCGGCGAAGAGTCGGGCGATGTCCGCGTTGGCGCTCACGGGCGACGAGTCTCCCAAAAAGGCGAGCCGCCGAGGGCCTCTCGGCGGCGTCGATCGAAGCGCGGCTGGCGGGACTCGAACCTGCAACCCCAAGCTTCGTAGGCTTGTGCTCTATCCAATTGAGCTACAGCCGCGGGGGTCGGAAAGTGTAGCGAAAGCCCGGTTCAGCGGGAAGCGGCCTGAAGCGCGTCAGGCTGGGCGGCGGCGCCCATCTTCTGGGGCACACCCGCGGCCTTCTCGATCTGCGAAACCAGACGGTTCATGAAGAGCGGCAGCACGAGCACACCCACGCCGAACACCACGGCGGCAAGACGCGGCCCGGCGCTTGGAGTCTTCACCACGCCCTCGGCGGCGGCACCGCTCGGCGCCAAGATCGGCACGCCCGCCAGGCGAAGGTAGTACAGCACGCTCACCACGCTGTTCACCGCGGCGATCACGACGAGCGGCGTGTGCCCTGACTTCACGACCGCGATGAAGAGCACCAGCTTCGCCCAGAAGCCCAGGAAGGGCGGCATGCCCATCAGCGAGGCGCTTCCGACCGCAAGCCAGGTGGCCGCGCCGGGGTGACGGCGAGCCAGGCCCGCGAGGTCCTCGACCTTCTCGACCTCCTGCCCGTTGCGCTCGATGCCCGAGAGGGCGCCGAAGATCGCGTTGTTGTTCACGCCATAGGCCAGCAGGTAGAGGAGCAGGGCGGGCAGGCCGAGTTCCGGACCCGCCACGATCGCCATGAGCATGTACCCCGAGTGCGCGATGCTGCTGTAGGCCAGCATGCGCTTGGCGCTGCGCTGCAGCAGTGCGCCAACGTTGCCAAGGGTCATGGTGAGCACGGTCACCATCCAGAGCGTGGCTTGAAGGGCTGGCGGCAGGCCGTTGCCCGCGTTGGACATGCCGCCCCATCCGGCGGCGTCGACCACCAGCAGCAGCGCGCTGAAGCCTGCCATCTTGGGCAGGAACGACAGGAAGCCGGTCACCGGAGCTGCCGCACCCTCGTAGACGTCGGGGGCGTAGAAGTGCATCGGAGCCGCGGCCAGCTTGAAGCAGAGTGCGATGGCCACGAGCAGCAGGCCGATCGTGCCGACCGCGTCGATGCCGCCCATCGCGGATTGCTGCGCGAGCGCGGCGCGAATCTCGGTGAGCTGCAGCGAGCCGGTGCTGCCATAGATCAGCGCGAAGCCGTACACCAGAATCGCGGTGCTGAGCGCGCCCAGGAAGAAATACTTCACGGCGGCCTCCTGCGCGCGGCGGGTGCCGCGGCTCATGGCCACCATGATGTAGGTCGGAAGGCTGGTGAGTTCGAGCGCCAGGAAGAGCCAGATCAGGTCGGGGCTGCCGGGGATCAGCAGGGCACCGCAGATCGACAGCAGCATGAACGCGAAGAACTCGCCGCGCACCACGCGAATCGGATCGAAGGGCGCCACGCCACGCGCGACCGCTTCCTCGTAACGACGGTCCACCAGTCCGGCGGCCAGCGCGGCGCCACCCACGCCCATCAGCAGGATGAGTCCGCGCGCGAACGGACCCACGCCGGGCAACAGCAGTCCGGCCGTGGTCGATCCGCCCCAGCCCTTGGTGAGCGCCACCAGCGCGGCGATGAGCGTGAGGACCGACAGGAACGGCGTCGCGGCGCGGACGGAGCGCTTGGGGCTGAGCCCAGTCACGCTGACCACCACGCTTCCGCCGAAGACGATCATCTCGGGCACGAGCGAGCCGATACGCTCGGCGACGGTCACGGCAGCGCTCATCGCGAGACCTCCTGGGCCTGCAGCGCGACCTTCGCGGGCGCGGTCTTGCCGTGCGCCGCGTTCCACGCGTTCACCTTCTCGGGGAAGGCCACCAGCGCGTTGGCCGCCGATGGTTCGGTGACATCCAGCATGATCTTCGGATAGACGCCGATGCCGAGGCAGGCCGCCGCGATCGGCACCAGGATCGCGATCTCGCGGAACGAGAGATCGCGCGGAAGTCCCCCGTGGCCCTTGTCGCCGTGCGCGTGCTCGTGCGGGTCGTCGTGGGCACCGGGGACCTTCAACGGACCCCAGACGATCTTGCCCAGCAGGAGCAGCAGGTACATCGCGCCAAGGATCAGGCCCACGCCCGCCACGACGGCGAACCACGGACCCATCACGCCAGGATAGCCGGCGGGCTGGTCATGCTCCGCGACGAACGTTCCCATGAGGCAGAGGAACTCGCCCACGAAGCCGTTCAGGCCGGGCAGGCCCACGCTCGCCAGCGTGAAGATCACCATGAAGGTCGACCAGATCGGCATGTGCCGCGCCAGGCCGCTCATCGCGTCCATTTCCTTGGTGTGGAAGCGCTCGTACATCATGCCGATGCAGAGGAAGAGCGCGCCGGTCGAGAGACCGTGGCACACCATGTACATCACTGAGCCCTGCATGCCGATCGGGTTGAAGGCGAAGAGGCCCATCACCACGAATCCCATGTGGCTCACGGAGGAGTAGGCGATCAGCTTCTTCGCGTCGGTCTGGACCCAGCAGACCATCGCGGTGACCAGGATCGCCAGCACGCCCAGCACGCCGAAGAACGTGGCGAGCTCCACCGCGCCGGCCGGCGCCATCGGCAGCGCGAGCCGGTACACGCCGTAGGTGCCGAGCTTCAGCAGCACGGCCGCCAGGATCACGCTGCCGCCGGTGGGCGCCTGGTCGTGCGCCAGAGGCAGCCACGTGTGCACGGGGAACACCGGCGTCTTGATCGCGAAGCCCGCCATGAGCCCGAGGAACACCCAGAACTGCTCGCGGTTGCTCAGCGACTCGCTGCCGAACTTGGTCAGGCCCGCGATGCTGAAGTCCCACGCGCCGCTCGCGTCGGCCGCCCGCGCCGCAACGTAGATCGCGGCGGCGAGCGTGAAGATGCTTCCCATGAAGGTGAAGATGAAGAACTTGATCGCGGCGGCGCGACGCTGCTGGCCGCCCCAGATCGAGATCAGGAAGTACATCGGCACCAGCGTGAACTCGTAGCCCACGAAGAACAGGATCAGGTCACGGCTCAGGAAGGCGAGCATCAGCGCCGCCTCGAGCAGCATGAACCAGCCGTAGTACTCGCGCTCGCGTTCGGTGACCGCCGTGAAGCTGCCCGCGAGCGTGAGCGGCATCATGAAGGTGGTCAGGAGCAGCAGCAGCATGTTCACGCTGTCGCCGCCAAGCAACATGTTCACGCCGAAGGCCTTCAGCGCGCCGCCCTCGTTGGTGTTCGGCCAGTAGTTGCCGGTTCGCCACTCGGGGAACTGCACCGCCACCACCACGCTGAGCGCGAACACCGCGAGCGAGGCCACGAAGGCGGTCCACTTGGCCCAGCGGGCAGGGCCGAGGGCCGCCGCCGCAGCGCCGATCACTGGAAGCACGATCAGCCCGAGCGGATTCACGCGGCACCTCCCGTTGCGCCAAGCCACTTCCACGCGACCCAGGCCAGCACCAGCACCAGGCCGCCGGCCATCGTGCCCGCGTAGCCCTGCAGCGCGCCGTTGTACAGCGGCTGGAAGAGCCGTCCCATCGCGACCGGCACGCGACCAAGGCCGTTCACAAGCAGGCCGTCGATGAAGTGGCGATCGAAGAAGTGCAGCAGATGGCTCGTGACCCACGCCGGCAGACGGAAGAGAGCGTGGTAGAGCTCATCCACGTACCACTTGTTCTCCATCGAGGTGGGCAGCCACCTCGTGAGGCCGTTCGAGAGCAGGGCGGTGCGCAGGCGATCCGCCATGCGGCGGTCGAGCAGGTGGATCCACAGCGCGATCGCGATGCCGCCCAGGCAGGCCCCGGTGCCGAACACCGTCACGAGCTTGTGTGGATCCATGCCAAAGGCGACGGGCTCGGTCACGTGGTCCACGCCGGCCGCACGAACGGCGCTCGAGTTGGAGACCATCTCCTGCACCCAGTTCTGCTCGCCACGCAGCGCCTGGATGCCCGGCACGCCCGCAAGGATCGCGCCCGCGCAGATCAGCAGCAGCACCGAATTGATCGCAAGGCGCGGCGCGTGCGGATGGAACGCGCCGCCGTGATCGTCATGGCCATGCGCGTCATCACCGTGCGCGGCGTGACCGTGCGCATCGTGTGCAGGGTCGTCGTGGCCGTGATCCTCGTCGCCGGGGGCGTAGGCCACGGGACCCGCGCACACGCGGAACCACACGCGGAAGGTGTAGTAGGCCGTGAGCGCCGCAGTGCCCAAGCCGATCCATCCAAGCATCTGGAAGCGCGGGCTGCTCATCGCCTGCACCAGGATCAGGTCCTTCGAGAAGAATCCGGCGCTGTAGGGGAACGCGGACAGCCAGAGGCATCCGATGAGCATCGTCCAGCTGACGATGCGGAAGCCCGGCACGCGGCGAAGTCCCGAGAGGTGACGAAGGTCCAGCTGTCCGGCGAAGCCGTGCATCACCGCGCCGGCCGTCAGGAAGAGCAGCGCCTTGAAGAACGCGTGGGTGAACACGTGGTACGCGGCGCCGAAGGCCGTGCCCACGCCGAGCCCCATGAACATGTAGCCCAGCTGACTGATCGTGCTGTAGGCGAAGACGCGCTTGATGTCGTACTGCGCCATGCCGATCGTGGCGGCAAGCAGCGCGGTGAGCGCGCCGATCCAGCCCACGGTGGCCATCGCGTCGGGGTGCAGCGAGAACAGCGGCTGCATGCGCGCGATCAGGTACACGCCCGCGGTCACCATGGTGGCCGCGTGGATGAGCGCGCTGACGGGCGTGGGGCCTTCCATGGCGTCGGGCAGCCAGGTGAAGAGCGGCAGCTGGGCGCTCTTGCCGAAGGCACCGAGCATCAGGCAGAATGGGATGAGCGAGCGATCCCAGCCACCCACGCCGCGCGCCGCGTCGTCGAAGGCCTGGAAGAGCGCACCGAACTCGACGGTGCCGTAGTTCACCCAGATCAGCCAGATGCCGACCGCCAGGCCGAGATCGCCCACGCGGTTCATGATGAAGGCCTTCTTGGCCGCGGCCACCGCCGATGGCTTGCGGTAGTAGAACCCGATGAGCAGGTAGCTCGCCAGACCCACGCCTTCCCATCCGAAGTAGAGCAGCACCAGATTGTCGGCCATCACCAGCGCGCTCATGGCCAGCAGGAACACGCTGACGCCGAAGAAGAATCGCGCGTAGCCGGGGCCGCGCTCGGCCTCCATGTATTCGCTGGCGTAGAGCGCGATCAGCGTGCCAAGACCGGTCACGAAGAGCATCCACAGCAGCGTGAGGCTGTCGATGTACAGGCTCACGTCGGCCTGGAAGCTCTTCCACGGGCCGCCACCCCAGCCGAAATTCATCCAGTCCCACAGATGCACCGTGACGGGCGCGGCACCGGGGCCGCGCGCCAGATACAGCTTCAGCACCAGCGCGAAGGCCGAGCCGAGCGCCAGCACGGTGCAGATGGCCGGCAGCTTGTTCTTCACGCGGAATGCGGCGCAGAGCGCGCAGAGCACCGCGCTGATCGCCGGCAGCGCCAGCACCCAACCCATCCACGCCAGCGAGGGATCCGCAGTCGCGGCCACGATCGGCGCGTCAGCAAGTGAAGCGTGCGCTGCATCACCGCCGCCTCCGGGCGCGAGCGTGAGGGAATGCGCAAGCATCGAAGCGGCGAACGTCATTCGTGGAGTTCCTGCCAGGCTTCGGCGCTCAGGGTCTCGCGACGGCGATAGAGCAGGACCACCAGGCCCAGCGCCAGCGCAGCCTCGGCGGCGGCCACGGTGAGAATGAAGATCACGAAGGTCTGGCCACCGGTGTCCTCGCGCATCCGACCGAACGCGATGAACGCGATGCTGGCCGCCTGCAGCATGAGTTCCGTGCACAGGAACATGAGGATCATGTTGCGGCGCACCAGGAAGCCAATGAGGCCGATGGTGAACAGCGCGGCGCTGAGCACCAGCGCCACGGTGACGCCCTGCGTGAGGCCTGCCTGTGCGAGCAGCGGCGTCATGCGCCACCTCGCTCATGTTCCGGAACGTCGAGCACCATGCCACCCATGCCGGCGGCCTTGCGCCGCTCGTCCTCGCCAAGCTCGATCTGACGGCGCGCCAGCACGACGGCGCCGAACATGGCCATCAGCAGCACCACGCCTGCGAGTTCCAGGCTGGCGGGATACTTCGCGACCAGATCCAGACCGACCATCTGCACGTTGCTCACGGCATCGGACGGGTTCGAGCCCTCGGGCAGGGCCACCGTCAGGCGCGGCATGGACTTGGCGGCTTCGGCCTTTCGCTCGGCCAGACGCGCCGTGGCGGCCGCGGCGTTCTCGCGAGCGAGTTCGGGGCCGCGCTCGATCGCGGAGCCAAGCGACGCCAGCAGGAAGAATCCGAGCAGCACCGCCACGAACGGTTCGCGGGGCACGCGGTCGTAGTCCTCGGCGCCGATGTGGCCGATCTCGTCCTCCGGGCTCTGATGGGCCAGCATCAGCACGAACAGGTAGGTGATCAGGATCGCGCCGGCGTAGACGATGATCAGCGCGAAAGCGAGGAATTCCGCGTCCAGAACCAGGAACGTGGCTGCGGCCGCAAGCACCGTGAGGATGAAGTAGATCGCCGCGAACACGGGCCGCGGGTGGGTGACCACTCGCACGGCGCCGATCACGCCCACGGCCGCGAAGGCCATCATGAACGGGGTGGAGATCGATTGGTCGGCAGGACCCGCGAGTTTCAGGGATTCCGCCAGCAGAAGGCCGAAACCTGCAAGGCCGATCACGGCGCCCGCACGACGCATCGCGGCACGTCCGGGCCGCAGCACCATGAGCAATCCGGCTGCTCCGATGGCGGCCGCGATGTACCAAGGCATCAGCGGTGCGTTCATGAAGGTCGGGGTGGGGCTCATGCGGTGGCCGAGGAGCGGGGAAGGTATGCGCCTCATCTCCCGTCTGCAAGGCGATGCGTTCCACGAACGCGCCGCCACCACGGGTGGAGGTGGCGACCGCTCTCGGGGCCATCGGTCGGTACGCTTTCCGACATGCCCGTGGCCTGGTGGCACGCTCTCCCGAACGCGATCACGTCGGTTCGATTCGTCCTTGCGGTGGGCTGCCTGTTCGCGCTGGCGCGCGCCGGTGCGTTGGAAGGTCCGGAGAGGGCGATGTTTGGAGCGTGGGGCATCAACGTCTTCATCGTTGCGGCGCTGACGGACATTCTGGATGGCTATCTGGCGCGCCGATGGAACGCGATCACGCCCTTCGGACGCGTGATGGATCCGTTCGTCGACAAGGTTCTTGTGCTCGGGGCCTTCGTGTTCCTTGCCTCGCCGGGTCTGGCGGGTGGCGAGGGGCGCGGCAGTGGCGTGGCGGCATGGATGGTGGTGGTGATCCTGGCGCGTGAACTGCTGGTCACCAGCCTGCGCGGCGTGCTGGAGGGCATGGGCAGGCCCTTCCCGGCGGACCGATTCGGCAAGGCGAAGATGCTGCTGCAGTGCGTGGCGGTGCCCTACGCGATCAATGAGGCGACGAACGGCTGGTACGAGCCGACCGCCAACGGCCATGCGATCGCCAACTGGTGGTTGTGGGCCGCGGTGATCGCCACCGCATTGAGCGGACTTCCCTCGCTGTTGCGGGCCACCACGCTGCTGAAGGCGCGGAGCGAGCGGTGAAGCCGCGCGTGTCGCCGAAGACGCTGCGTCACGCGATCGGCTTCGGTCCGTGGTTCAGCGTGACGGCTGGTGGTCTTGGTCACATGTGGCCGGCCAGCGGAACCTGGGGAAGTCTGCCGCCGGCGCTGCTGATGGTGGGATTGGCGTGGACGCCGGCCCCGGGTTGGGTGCACATGCTGCTGCAGGGTGCGCTTGCGGCGCTTGCCTCGATCGCGTGCGTGCGCGTGGGTGATCGCGTGGAGCAGGTTGTGGGCCGGAAGGATCCCGGTGTCGTCGTGATCGACGAGGTCGCCGGCATGGCGCTCACGCTGGCGCTCGCGCTGCTGGGGGTCGCGATCTCCAGCGGCGGCGTGCAACGACTGGCCGAGCCGGTGCCGGCGGATCTGCTGCTCGCTGTGGCGGCGGGTGGGTTCTTCTGGTTCCGCGTGATGGACGTGATCAAGCCACCACCCGCGCGACGCCTGCAGGCGGTGCCGGGCGGTCTCGGTGTGCTGATCGACGATCTGGTGGTGGCGCCGTACGCCGCACTCGCGCTGCTGCTGTCACTCGAGATCTTCGTGCGCACGCAGCCCTTGGGAAGCTGACCCGCTTCAGTTCAGCGTGCCGGGGGCCGCGTCGGGCTTCGCGCGCTCTTCCTTGGGCGGGCGCGTGCGAAGCATGGCCGCGAACACGAACGCGCCGAGCACCGCGGAGATGCCAAGCAGGATCACCTGCGGGCTGCCGATGCCGTCGACCTGCAGGCGTTCCCAGCCGCGCCATGCGAGCGCGAGCGCACCGATCAGCGGGATCACGAGTCCAAGATGGATCCCGATCATGCCGATCATGCGGTCCTTGCGGATCCAGAGCGCCATCACGCTGCATACGGCGAGCGCGCCCGAGAGGATCAGCGGCAGCGCCGCGTTCGCGAGGCCGCTCTTCTGCGGATCGGTGAATCGCCACGCGACCATCGCGGCACCCAGCAGGGCCACGGCATACACGAGGCCGATGAAGGTGAAGAGCCAGAGGCGCCAGCCGGACTTCATGCCCAGAGCCTACAGCGGTCGCTCGCTTCGCATGTCGACCTTCGCCTCAAGCACCGTGCGCAGGTTGCACAGGTACCAGCGCCAGCTCTCGGCGTCGTTGGCGGCGCTGATGAGCGCGTCGGCGTCCTCGGGGAAGGGGCCGTGGCGCTGGATCACCCGCGCGCCCGCCTCGACGTCCGGGGTGACGGTCCACTCGAGGGGAACGACCTCGTCGGTCACGCCCAGCGGCCAGCCCCAGGTCACGCTTCCGTCCGCGGAGAAATCAAGGATCGGCACCTCGAAGGCGCGTCGGAACTTCGCGTCAAACGCAAGCTTCATGCGGCCGCCCTTGCGCAGGTCCACCTCGGCCGCCAGCGTGAACCATCGCGTCAGGCCGACATCGGTGGTCAGGCACGCGAAGACCTCCTCGTGGCTGGCCGCGATGGTCTCCTTCAGCGTGACCCAGATGCCGTTCTCCTCGCGCTTGACCATACTTGAAGACTAGGCGAGGGCCTCGGGATCGGTCTCGTGTGCAAGCAGCTCGTCGAGCGACTCGCGGCGTCGGGCCAGCGCGGCGCGGTCTCCATCCACGAGAACTTCCGCAGGCAGCGGCTGCGCGTTGTAGCGGCTCGCCATGCTCATGCCGTAGGCGCCGGCGGTGAACGTGGCCAGCAGGTCGCCCTCACGGAGCGGTGGAAGCGAGCGGTCCAGCGCGAGGTAATCGCCCGTCTCGCAGAGCGGGCCGACCACGTCGCAGGGGGCAAGGCCCGCCAGTCCGGTCTCGATCGCGCGGCGCGTCGGCACGAGTCCGTCGCGCGGCTCGGCCGGCCAGATGAAGTGGAACGCGTCGTAGTGACTTGGTCGAAGCAGCGCGTTCATGCCCGCGTCGCAGATCACGAAGGTCTTGGTGGCCTCGCGCTTCACACGGACCACGCGCAGCAGCAGCACACCGGCGTTGGCGGCAATGAAGCGCCCCGGTTCCAGCAGGAAGCGCACGCCCTGATCACGCAGCGGCAGCACGCGCGGCACAATCGCGTCGGCATAGGCCTGCGGCGAGGGAGACTGTCCGGTCTCGTAGTCCGCGCCGAAACCGCCGCCAAGATCCAGCACGCGGATCGCGTGTCCGCGACGACGCAGTCGTTCGATCAGCGCAAGCGCCACGTCGATGGCGGCTGCGTAACGGCTGGTGTCGAGCACGGGGGAGCCGATGTGCAGGTGCAGTCCCTCAAGCCGCGCGAAGCTGTGGTCGCGCAGGCGTTCAAAGAGTTCCTCGGCGCGCTCGACGCCCACGCCGAACTTGGTGGCCTTGGTGCCCGTGGTGGTGTGCCGATGCGTGCCGGCGTCGACATCGGGATTCACGCGCAGCGCCAGGCTGATGGGGCGGCGAAGCTCGGCGGCTACGCGCGCGACCAGCTCGAGCTCCTCGGCACTTTCCACGTTCAGGCAGCCGACGCCGATGGTGATCGCCTCCTCCAGCGACTCGCGCGTCTTGCCCACGCCGGCATACGCGATGCGGGAAGGCTCCACACCCGCCGCGAGCGCACGACGAAGTTCGCCGCGACTGACCACGTCCATGCCACAGCCCTCGACCGCGACCACGCGCAGCACCGACAGGTTGGGACAGCTCTTCACGCTGAAGCAGGGCAGCGGATCCAGCGGCGCGAACGCCGCGCGCAGCTTGCGTACATGATCTCGCAGCGTCGCGGCGCTATAGACGAAGGTGGGCGTGCCCGCGCGCTCGGCGATGGTCGACATGCGCACGCGCTCGGCGTGCAGGTGACCGTCGATGAAGGCGAAGCCGTCCATGCGGAGAGTGTGGCAGATGCGCCGCGGGCCGTCATGCCGCAGGTGAGGGAGCGCTTGGCGGCGAGGCGGCGCGCGCGCCACCCTTGGTGAGACCCTGCACGCTCACGCCGACCACCGTGAGCACCAGCGTGGACAGGCCCCATGCGCCCGGCGATGGTCCGGTGTCGCCAAGCGCGTGCCCAAGGCCCCACGCGATGAAGATGCTTCCGAGCAGGCTGGTCGCGGCGATCTCCGCGGCGCGAGGCACGAGCAGTCCAAGCAGGAACCCGATCAGCGCACAGGCGCTCGTGGTCGCGATCACCAGCGTGCGCTCGGGTGACTCAAGCGACTTCCAGAGCTGCTCGAGACTGCCGCGAACGGCTTCCGCCACGCTGGCGGTGTCCTCGTTGGCCGCCAGTTCGCGCGTGACTGTATCGGTGAGTTCCTGCGTGCGTGCCTGCATGGCGACGGTCGCGCGACGGCTCTCCTCGGCCAGGACGCCGCGATCCACGAGGGCCGTCGCGAGGATTGCGCCCAGCATCGCGGCGGCCACCGACACGCCCACCGCGAGCATGAGGCGATAGGCAAGGCGCGCGATCACGAGTCCCGCCAGCGCGCCCGAGATCGCGCCGAGCACGGGAGGGAACCACGCGAGTCCAAGCAGGTTCGCGAGACCCGCGCCGGCCGGCACGCCGCCGGCGAATCCCATCAGCATCACGGCCTGGCGGGCGAAGCGGGCGCCGAACGCCCACAGCGCTCCTCCGAAGGCGACGGCGAGCGCGGGGCCGATCCAACTGGCTGTCAGCGCGGTGGACTCCACGCGTCCTCCATCGGTTCGGGGCTATCTTCGGCGTTGAAACATGCCCTTCGAACCCGCGAATCGCCAGCGTAACCGCCTTGCAGGCGAGGGAAGCGCCTATCTGCGCCAGCATTCGGGCAATCCCGTGGACTGGTGGGCGTGGGGTCAGCAGGCCATCGACGAGGCGCGCCGCCGCGACGTGCCGTTGCTGGTGAGCGTGGGGTACAGCACCTGCCACTGGTGCCATGTGATGGAGCACGAGAGTTTCTCGAACGCGGCGATCGCGGCGGTGATGGACCGCCACTGCGTCTGCGTGAAGGTCGATCGCGAGGCGCGGCCCGATCTCGACGCGGTGTGGATGACCGCGTGTCAGGTGTTCACCGCGGTCACCGAAGGTCGCCCAAGCGGCGGATGGCCGCTGCATGTCTTCCTGACGCCGGACACGCTCGAGCCATTCTTCGCAGGCACCTACTACCCGCCCGAGCCGGGGTTCGGCCGCATGGCGTTTCCGGATCTCGTGCAGCGCCTTGCGTTGGCCTGGAAGGATCGGCGCGACGAGGTGCGAAAGCAGGGGGCCGAGATCGCGCGGCTGGTGCGCGTGGAGATGGCGCTGTCCGAGGATCGTCGCCCGCTCGACGAGGCGCTGGAGGGTGCCGCGGCGCGGGCGCTGGTCGGCTTCCATGATCGCGTGCATGGCGGTTTCGGTGGCGCGCCAAAGTTCCCGCAACCGGCGCTGCTGCGATTCCTGCAGTCACGCACCGATGACGCCGCGGCTGCCGAGGTGGTGCATCGCTCGCTCGAGCGCATGGCGATGGGTGGCGTGCGTGATCAGCTCGATGGAGGCTTCCATCGGTACGCGGTCGACGCGTCCTGGACGGTACCGCACTTCGAAAAGATGCTGTACGACCAGGGACAGCTGCTGACCGTGTGTGCGCGCGCGGCGAATCGCGACTCGTTTCTGGCGCGCGTGACGGGCGAGCTTGCGGACTTCCTGGTGGGCGTGATGCGCGAGCCGCATGGCGGATTCGTGGCGGCGCTCGATGCCGATGCGAACGGCCGCGAGGGCTCGGCGCATGTCTGGTACCCGGAGGAGGTCGAGGCGGCGCTCGTGAAGGGGGCGTGCTCCGAGCACCTCGCGATGGTCGTGCAGGCGTTCGGTCTGGAGAAGTCGGCGAACTTCCGGGACCCGCATCACCCCCACGAGCGCCCAAGCTGGGTGCTTGCGCTGCAGGATCGGCCCGAGACCCTGGCCGCGCGTGCCGGGTGCTTCGAGGGTCCTTGGTGGAATGCGTTCGACCGCGCGCGCGCGGCGATGCTGGCGGCGCGGGCGACGCGCCCGCAGCCGTTCCGCGACGACGCCGTGATCGCGGCGTGGAACGGCCTTGCGATCGAGGGACTCGCCGAGGCCTCGATCGCCCTGAAGCGGGACGATCTGCGCACGGCTGCGGAGCGCGCCGCGGCGTTCGTGCTGGGATCACTCCGGACGGCGGATGGCACGCTGGGTCGTTCGTGGCGCGCCGGTGTGGTGTCCGGCGCGGCCTATCTTGAGGATCACGCGTGCATGGCGCTTGGTCTGTTGTCGCTTCATCGCGCGGGTGGCGACGGACGATGGCTTCGTGAGGCCGAGGCACTGCTGGACGCGACGGTCTCCCGCTTCTGGAGCGACGAGCACGGCTTCGTGGAGGCGCCTGCGGATGCGCTTGGTCGGATCGCGCCCGTGGGTGGCGTGGACGATGGCGCGATGCCGAGTGGTGCAGGTGCCGCGTGCGAGGCGCTCGCCATGTGCGCGGCGGCCAGCGGTGTCGCACGTTGGGCCGACCTTGCCATGCGTGCGCTCGAACGCGCAAGCGGGACGGTCGCCGCACGTCCGACGGGATCGCCGCACAGTCTGCTCGCGGCACGAACGCTGCGGGGCATGGTGTCTCCGCGCGTGCCAGGCGCGATCGATGCGGGGCCGGTGCAGGTCGAACTCGTGGCGCTCGATGGCATGGGCGAGCGCTTTGAACTGCGATGGCGCATCGCTTCAGGGCATCATGTGAACGCGCATGATCCGGGCACGTCGGGCCTCGTGGGGCTTGACGTGCAGCCGCGCGACGAGGGCGTTCGAGTCGAGGTGGCGTGGCCGGCGGGCGAGGCGCATGCCTCGGGCGTTCGGCTGCACACGGGCCAGGTCGCGGTGCCGGTGCGCGTCCTCGCGCCTCGGCCCACGCCGCGCCCGCTTCGGTTGACCGTGCGCTGGCAGTGCTGCACCGATCGCGAGTGCCTCGCGCCGCAGAGTCGGCAGCTCGAAGCCTGATTGGGGATTGGGATACCCTTCGCGGCCCATGGCCCGCATCGCCCTCATCAGCACCGGCGGCACGATCGAGAAGACCTACGAGGAACTGGGTGGCACGCTCTCGAACTGCGTGAGCGTGCTCGACGTGATGCTTGCCCAGCTTGAACTGCGTGGCATCGAGGGCGTCACGCGCGTGGCGTTGATGAACAAGGACAGCCTGGAGATGACGCCGGAGGATCACGCGCGCATCGCCGAGGAGGTGCTGGTGCACAGCGCGAGTCATGCCGGCGTGGTGGTGGTGCACGGCACCGATCGGCTGGCCCACAGCGGGGAGGCCACGCTGGAGCGGCTTCGGCAGGCCGGCGGGCCTCGCGTGCCGGTGGTCTTCACGGGCGCCATGCGACCCTTCGAGCTGCGCCGAACCGACGCCACCCAGAATCTCACCGAGGCGCTGCTGGCGGTGCAGATCCTGCCGCCGGGCGTGTACGTGAGCATGCACAATCGCGTGCTGGCCTTCCCGGGCGTGCGGAAGGATCCGGCCACGCTGACGTTTGTGAAGGATTGAACCATGGAGCGTCCGGTCGTCCAGACTTCCGACACATCGCGCGGCGCGATCGCTCGCCTGCTGGGCATGGTCGAGCGCGGTGGCAATCGCCTGCCCGATCCCGCCACGCTGTTCGCGCTGCTCGGCGTGGCCGTGCTCGTGGCGAGCTGGATCGGCGCGAAAGCGGGTTGGTCGGTGGTGGATCCGCGCGACGCGTCGAAGACCATCGCAGTGCAGAACCTGCTGGATGCGCAGGGCGTTCGATGGATACTCACGAGCGCGCTGCGCAACTTCCTGGAGTTTCCGCCGCTCGCGATCGTGCTGGTGGCCATGCTCGGCATCGGGGTGGCGGAGCGCACGGGCCTCTTCGGCGCGCTGATCAAGCTGCTCGTGGCGATCACGCCCTCGAAGATGCTCACGCCCGCCCTCGTCTTCATCGGGGTGTGCTCGAACGTGGCATCCGATGCGGGCTATGTGGTGCTGCCGCCCCTGGCAGCCGGCATGTTCGCGATGGTGGGCCGCTCACCGCTCGTGGCGATCGCCGCGGTGACCTTCGGCGTGGCCGGGGGATTCAGCGCGAACCTGCTCGTCTCGAGCCTGGATCCACTGCTCTCCAGCCTGACCGAGGGTGCTGCGCGCACGCTTGATCCGCAGGCGGTGGTGCAGCCGACCTGCAACTACTGGTTCATGATGGCCTCGACGCCGTTCCTCACGCTGCTTGGCTGGTGGGTGACGGTGCGGGTGGTGGAGCCGCGCTTCGCGGCGACCGACGTGCAGGCGCAGATCTCGGCGGGGGGTGCCCGGCAGGGCATCGCCGCGTTGGACGCGGGCGAGCGGCGCGGACTGCTCGCGGCGGTGATCGCGCTGGTGCTCACCGGTGCCGCATTCCTGCTCATGGCGTTGATTCCCGGTGGGCCGCTCACCGGGCAGGTGACGCGTCCGGGCACCACCAGTCAGGTGCCGGCGTGGAGTGAGGCGATCGTGCCGATGATCCTCGTGCTGTTTCTCGTGCCGGGCGTCGCGTTCGGCGTGGTGTCGGGCGAGATCCGCAGCGACCGATGTGTCGCGCGACGCATGGGCGCCGCCATGTCGGCGATGGGCACCTATCTGGTGCTGGCGTTCTTCGCGGGTCAGGCGATCGCGTGGTTCCGGCAGTCGAACCTGACGGGCGTGCTTGGGGTGACGGGCGGCGAGGCGATCAAGGCGTTGGGCGTGGGGCAGGGCAGCATGGTCGCCGCGATCGTGCTGGTGGTCGCGACGCTGAACCTGTTCGTCTCGAGCGCGAGCGCGAAGTGGGCCTTTCTGGCGCCGATCCTCGTGCCGATGCTGGGCACCGCCGGCATGCCGGCGGATCTTGTGCAGTGCGCCTATCGAGTCGGGGACTCCTGCACCAATCCGATCGCGCCCCTCAACAGCTATCTCGCGGTGATCCTGATCGCGATCCAGCGCTGGAAGCCCGATGCGGGGCTTGGCACGCTGATTTCGCTGCTCGTGCCCTATTCGCTGGCGGCACTGTTGGCCTGGGGCGCCTTCCTGGTGGCGTGGAACGCTCTTGGCATTCCGCTGGGCTTCTGACATGCCACGTTTGGCAGAATCCGGTTGGTCTGCACGGGATCACGGGTTACGCTGCAGTCATGCGGCCCGTCGGACGCACGCTGGGGTTCCTGCTGGCCACGATCACGAGCGCGTGGTCGCAGGACTTCGCGCAGCCCGGGCCGTTCGTCGCGTCGCGGCGTGACTCGACCATGGTGCGCAGCGGCGGCTCCAGCTTCGTGGCCACGGTGCACTATCCCGCGACGGCGAGTGCCGTCGGATCGCCGTTCGATCCGGCCGCGGGCCCATGTCCGGTGATCGCCTTCGGGCATGGCTTCCTGAGCGCGGTCACCCTGTACCAGTCCACGGCGAGTCATCTTGCATCGTGGGGCTTCGTGGTCGCCTTGCCGCAGACGCAGGGCGGACTGTTCCCAAGCCACGCGGCGTTGGCCGCCGACATGGTCTCGACGCTCGACTGGCTTGCGTCGCAGAGCGGCGTGAGCGGCTCGGTGTGGTCGGGCGCGATCGACGGAAGCCGCCGCGGCATGATGGGTCACTCGATGGGCGCCGGATGCTCGATGCTGGCTGCGGCGAGCGATCCCCGCGTGCGCGCGATGGTGTCGATGGCGCCGGCCGAGACGAATCCCTCCTCCACGCAGGCCTGCGCGTCGATCCGTGCGGCGGTGCGGATGTTGGTCGGTTCGCAGGACGCGATCGTGGCGCCATCGACGGCGACCCCGATGTTCGACAACCTGCTCGGCGACGGGCAACTGGTGTCGATCATTGGGGGATTCCACTGCGGCTTCATCGACAGTTCGTTCATCGGGTGCGACTCGGGATCCATCACCCGCACGCAGCAGTTGGCGATCGTGCGGCGCGAGGCGACCGAATTCCTGCTGGTGGAGCTGGCCGGCATGGAGGAACTCCGCTGCCAGGCGTGGGGTCAGCCTGGCGCAGGCACGGTGCGCGCGGAGCGACCGAGCGCCGACCTGGACGGCGATGGCACCGTAAGCGCGGCGGACCTTGCGGTGGTCCTGCTGAACTTCGGCGAGTGCGCGCGGGGCGATCTTGATGACAACGGCACGGTGGATGGCGGTGATGTGGCGCTGTTGCTGCTTGCGTTGACCGCGTGATGGCCGCCGTCAGGCCTTGTCCCTGAGCACTCTGGCGAAGAACGGGCTCATGACCAGCGCCACCGCGCCGAGCACGAAACTTGCGATCACGAAGAGCAGGTAGTAGTCGGCTTGTCCACCGAGACGACCGAGCCTGAACCACGGGAGGGCCGTCTTTCCCTGCTCGATCGAGCCGGTGATCGCGGCCAGTTCGCCACCGACCACGCCCGCCAGAAAGCTGCTGAGGAACCAGATGCCCATGAGCAGCGACATGAATCGCACGGGCGCCGCCTTGGTGACCCAGCCGAGCCCGGTGGGAGAGATGCACAGTTCGCCGAAGGTCTGCACCGTGTAGGTCGCCACGAGCCAGAACATGCTCACGCGGATCCCCGTGCTCGCCTCGCGCGCGCCGAGCACCATGAACAGGTAGCCCGCCGCGATCAGCATGAGCGCGAGTCCGATCTTGGTCGCCTGCTTGGGGCCGCGGCCGCGCAGGCCGAGGCGCGACCACATGCCCGCGAAGAGCGGTGCGAACATGATCACGCATGCCGCGTTGATCGATTGGAACCAACTTGTCGGGACCTCCCATCCGAGCAGGACGCGATCGGTGTTGTCCTCGGCGAAGAGATTCAGGCTGCTGCCGGCCTGCTCGAACGCGACCCAGAAGACAGTGTTGAAGGCGATGAACGCGAGGATGCTTCCCACGGTGCCGCGGTCGCCGGGCGCCTGCATGGAGATCAGCCACCCCACCATGAGCGCCACCGCCAGCGCGATGGTCGCGGGGATCGCCCACCTGCCCAAGGGGTCGGCCAACGCCGCTCCCACGCCGGCCTTCAGCGCCGCGAAGAAGCCGCCATGGAACAGCAGGCCCACCAGCCCCGCGAGCAGGACGCCGCCCGCAAGGAACCAGCCGGACTCGTGGCCTAGTCCAGCCGGCGGCAGTCCGATGCCCCGCAGGAACCGGTCGCGGTACTTCATGTAAGTGGCGAGTCCCAGCAGCATGCCCACGGCGGCGCTGCCGAATCCCCAGTGCCATCCGACCTGCTCGCCAAGCGTGCCGCACACGAACGCGCAGAGGAACGCGCCGAGGTTGATGCCCATGTAAAAGATCGTGAAGCCGCCGTCCCGGCGCGGGTCATCGGGTCCATAGAGTTGACCCACCATCACGCTCACGCAGGGCTTGAAGTGACCGGTGCCGATCACGATGAGCGCCAAGCCGGTGATGAAGATCGACTGGCTCGAGAGCGCGGCGTCATCTCCTGAGAGGCCCGCAGCCGCGAGCGTGATGTGACCGAGCGCGATCAGCAGACCTCCCACGATCATCGAACGGTGCGTGCCGATGAATCGGTCCGCGACCAGTCCACCGAGGATCGGCAGCAGGTAGGCGAGTCCAGTGTACCAACCGTACAGGCTGCTGGCGCTCTCCTTGTTCCATCCGGGTCCCGGGTTGCCGGGCGAATCCACCTTCACGCCGCGGATCCCGGCCAATGGCATCATTCGATTCGAGGACCCGCCGTCGGGAGTCGCCACCTTCATCATCAAGGTGGGCACCTTCTGGCCCGAGGTCTCATCGTCGTACACGCGCGCGACCACGCCCCTTTCCACCCCCTCCGAAGTCGTCACCTCGACCTCGCTGCTGGTGGCGAATTCGGCGACCGTTCCATCGGGAAGCTTGACCGAGTACGCACCCGCGATCAGGTACAGGACCAGCAGGGCACGCATGCCGTAGTAGCTGAACCGCTCCCACATCTCGACCACGAACAGCAGGAAGAGCCCGGGGGGCTGCGCAAGCTTCACGCCGTCGGTGCCGGAGGTGTTTCCCATGGGGCCGACGATATCGCAATCGCGCGAGATCGGACAGAATGCTCCCGTGGAGACCGACCGCCTGATCCCGCTGCGTCGCCCTCCGCGGCTGCTCGTGGAACCTGGCCGATGGGTCCCGCCGGGCGTCGATCTTGACGCCGTCGAACGCGCCTTCGAGTCCGCGCGTCACGACAACCCGCACCTGCACGACGGCGCGATCTGGCATGTGCTGTCGCATTCACGCGATGGGCACGGTGGCGTCACGCTGCACGTGATGGAGGCTGCCTACAGGTTCCAGGCCGTCGCGCGTCGCGAGCATCCGGATCGACCCGGGCCCGCGAGACCTCTGGGCGTGAAGTGCGTGGCGCGTGCCGCGGGCGGCTGGCTCATGGGCCGCCGCGCGCCCAGCAGTCTCACCTACGCCGGCGCGTGGGAGTTTCTGGGCGGGGGCGCGCTGGTGGTCGGCGAGGATCCAAGCGCCGCGGCGCGTCGCGAACTGCGCGAGGAGGCTGGCGTGTCAGGCGTGCCTGTGCCGATCGCGCTGCTGTTCGACGCGCAGGTCGGCACCTGGGACATCGTGCACCAGGTGGAACTCGGCGCGATTCGCCTGGACGATCCCCGCTCGTGGGAGCACACCGAAGTCGCGGTCGAGCCGATGCCCGGCACGCGTGCGCCACGCTCCCATGCGACGGATCTGCTGCTGCCCTTGACGGCGTGAATCTCAGCGCGCGCTGGCCACGGCATGGGGGCTCGGCGCCGGCGCCTGCACCCAACGCACCGATCCCAGCGCGTTCGTGACCGCTTGGCTCGCCACGCGTCGGATCGCGAGCGCCTTGGCGTCGTCCTGATTGGCCTGAACGGTGCCGAGCATCTCAGCCGGGCTGAGCAGGTCGACGAAATTCTTCGTGCGCGCGATCAGCGACAGGTTGCTGCCCGTGAGCAGGAGTCCCATGTCGCCGTCCTCGGCGGTGCCGCGCAGCCACGCGAAGCCGCCTCCGCCATACACGCCCACCTCACCTTCGGCGAACACCACGAGCCGGATCGACACGTTGGTGGTCGTGGGCTCGATCGGCGTCATGCCGGGCTTCGGCTCCCACAGCACCTGGATGTTGACCACCTGGCCGTTCAGCTTGCCACCCGTCGCGAGTTCCTCCAGCGGGATGTCCGTCGCGTAGTAGCTCACCTGCGCCGCCTCGATCGTGTACCACGCCTCGGTTGGTGCGGTGGTGATCTTCACGGGCTCGTCGGTAAGGCCCGACGTCGTCAGTTCGGTGCTGGTCCACGGCCACTGCACGTTGTAGCAGCCGGCGCACAGCAGCGTGCACATGCACAGCAGCAGGCGCGTCATGCCGCCGCCCCCACGCCCGAACTCAGCCGAGGTCCGCGCGTGCCCAAGGCGGCGAAGCAGTCGCGCTCGACCAGACCCCGCAGTTCGCGTGTCGGAATGCGCGGCCCCTGCATGGGCGCGTACGCGTTCACGCGCAGCACCGTCTCGGCGGCCGCCGCCGGTTCCGCGAACGGAAACGCGCTTCCCAGCAGCACGCGATCGAGCACGCCCAGAGCCCACGCGTCGCGCAGTGCCCCGTAGAGACGCCACGGCGTGGGCACCAGCGTGCTGGTCTCGGCGAACAGGTTGGGATGCCGGCTGAGCATGGCCAGACACTCGTCGACCCACGGCCATCCGAGTCCGCCGATCAGGATGCGCAACTTCGGGAACGCACGCGCAGGCTCGTCCCATGCCAGCGGCCGCGCGAACTCGATCGGACCTGCGCCGACCTTCGTGCCCAGCGGCGCGGAGATCACGGGAAGGCCGCGTCGCTGACACAAGTCCCAGAGTTCCATCGCGTGCGGATGCGTGGGATGCACGGCCTGCGCCGCCGGCGCCACGCACACGCCGCGCAGACCGAGGGCGATCGCCTGCTCAAGCTCGTCGCGCCACGTCGCGCTCATCGGGTCGATGCCCGCGAAACCTCCCAGACGGATCGGATCGCGGGTGACGGCGTCGGCGACCTCGCGTGCGTCCACATGCAAGCCCATCGCGTCGGCGCGCAGCCCGCACACGATCGCGGCGGTCATCGGCTGCACGGCCTCGGCAAGTTGGTCGAAGCTGCCGTCAAGACGCGTCCAAGGACCGAGCGCGTCCGCCGCGAAGCGGCCCGAGAGCGCCGGGCCGAGACGCTCGGGGTGAGTCCACGCATAGGTCAGGGCGTCGAAGGGCATCCGCGGCGAGCGATCATACGGAACCGCGCACGGCCGTCGTGATGGCGCAGGTGCCGAAGGTCAGGTGGGAAGTTCGCACCTCCATGAAGCCGGCTGCGGAGGCCGCTGCGGCGACGCCCTTGGGGCTGAGGAAGGTGTCCACGCTCCGGGGCAGGTAGCGATAGGCGCCGCTTCGATCGCGCGCAATCAGCGTTGCGGTGAGAGGCATGATCTGTTCCGTGTAAAGGCGGTGGGCCCAACGCGCGGGTGCCCAGGACGGCAGGCCGAACTCAAGCACCGCCAAGACGCCGCCTGGCCGAAGCACGCGGTGAAACTCGCGCATCGCGGCACCGGTGTCGCCCACGTTGCGCAGTCCGAACGCGATGGTGAGCGCGTCGCAGGAGGCGCCAGCCTGTTCCAGTCGCGTCGCGTCGCCATGCAGATAGGTCGGGGCATTCTGGAGTCGGCGGTCCGAGGCCTTCGCGCGAGCGATGTCCAGCATCGCCGGGGTGAAGTCGACGCCCGTGACCGACGCGCCACGCGCCGCGAAGGCCTCGCTCAGGTCGCCTGTTCCGCACGCGACGTCGAGCACGCGAACGCCAGCCAAATCGACGCGGCCCATGCGCTGCATCACCTCGCGCACCGTGCGGCGCCGCCACGCCTGGTCCAGTCCGAAGGAGTGCAGGCGATTGTTCAGGTCGTAACTGCGCGCGATCGCCGAGAACATCTCCCGCACGCGTCGGGCCTTCTCCGGATCCTGATGCGGATTCGCGGCAAGCCGCTCGTCGCTCCACGCAGTTTCGGTGGTCTTGGGCGCGGCAGGCTCGGCCATGGGGCGATGGTAGGGCGCTCAGGTGTCGCATAACACCGAAGTTTCCTTCCGATAACAGAAAGTGTCTGCCCGTTGGCAGGGTCACCTCGGAAGCGCCGAAACAAAGCGCGCCGCGAGGAACGCGGCCCAGCAACCCAAGGCCGCCTGCGATGGAGTCGCACGGGTGCCTGAACGAGACACGGAACACCGCCATGAACGCCACCCGCTTCGAAACGACCGTCGAAACCATGCTCCCCTCGCTTCTGTCGGGCGACCGCGCCGCCGTGCGCACGCTCGTGGCTCGCGCCCTTGGCTCGGGCATCTCCGCCGAGGACTTCACCGAGCAGGTCGCCTGGCCGATCCACGAGGCGCTTCACAAGCTGAACCGACACGACCAGATCGAGCGCATCAGCTTCAACTACGCCACGCGACTGCTTCGTCAGGTGGTGGATCAGATGCAGCTCGCCTACGTGCGCAGCGAGCGCAACGGCAAGCGCGTCGCGCTGTTCTGCGGCAGCGGCGAGAACGAGGATCTTGGAGGACAGATGGCCGCCGATCTGCTCGAGGCCGCCGGCTTCGCCGTGCAGTTCGCGGGTGGCGGCGTCGCCGGCGACGAGATCCTGGAGGAGACGAGCCGTCGCAAGCCCGACTTCCTCGTGCTGTTCGCCAGCAGCGCCAGCGACGCGCCGGGCATTCGTGCCGTGGTGGACCAGATCCGCGAGATCCGCGCCACGCCGGACATGGAGATCGCGGTCGGTGGGGGCGTCTTCAACCGGGCCGATGGGCTTGCCGAGAGCATCGGCGTCTCCCGCAGCGCGCGCACGCCGATGGACCTGGTTCGCACGCTGCAGGCTCCGGCGCACGCCACGGCGCAGGCCAAGCCGGCCACCGAACGCCCTGCGCGCATGCGCGCGGTGGCCTGAAAACCAGACGATCGACGGCTGGATTCGCGAAACCGGCAGGGCCATCACGGGTACGATTCCCGGATGGCCCTGCCGAGTCGCGAGGTGGAGCAACGGCTGCTGCGCCGCGCACGACGCGGGGACGCGGCCGCCATGGAATCGCTGGTCGGGATCTTCCAGGGGCCACTGCAGGCCTTCCTGCAAAGGCTGTGCGGAAGCCCCGAGTTGGCCGAGGACCTGGCCCAGGAAACCTTCGTGCGCGTGCTGGGGAACCTCCATCGCTTCGACGATCGGTTCCGCTTCAGCACATGGCTGTACACGATCGCCCGCCGGCTCTGGATGAACCACCTCAACAAGCATCGCCCGGTGCCCGACAGCGAGCATGTCGAGAGCCGCGGGGGACGTGACGAGTTGCCCGGGGTGCTGGCGGCACGTCAGGAGCAACGCACGCGACTTCGCAGGCTTCTGGATCGCGCGTTTGACGTGCTGTCCGGTCCACAGCGCGAGATGGTGCTTCTCTTCCATCAGCAGGGCTGGGGTGTCGGCGAGATCGCCCGACAGTCGAACCTGCCCGAAGGGACCGTGAAGAGCCATCTGTTCCGCGCACGGCGCCGCATGCTGGAGCTGATCCGCCGTGACGCCGTGGACAGTGCGTTGGCCGAGGAGGTGCTGCGATGAGCCGCGAGGAGCAGCGCTTGGACCGGCTCATGGGTCTGCTTGCGAGCGAGCGGAGCGATGCGCGTGACCTTCGCGCGGGCGTGATGGCCCGGCTTGCACGTGGCGGCACCTTCATCCGTCGCGCGCGCTGGATGCGTCGCATCGCGCTGGCGGTGTCGTTGGTTGTCTGCGTGTGGCTGGGCGTCGACGCGATCCGGGCGCGCGAGTTGCGCACCGATCTTGGCGAGGTGGGCCGTCGCGGCGCCGAGTGGATCGTCCCGGAGTCGCACCCGGGCCGCGTGGTGCCGGTGCGTCACGCCCCCGCGCAGACGCGTCAGGTCCGCGAGGCGATCGCGCCGTGGGGGAAGACGTGATGGGCTTCGCCACGCTGCTGCTGTCGGTGGTCATGGTGGCTGGCGCCGCGCCGCCGTTGGCTGCCGCACGCATGGCGCCGCCGGATGTGCATGCGGTGATCCAGGTGCGCGGAGGTCTCGCGGGAAAGTCCGCGGGCATGCGGACGCTTGGCGCGGGGCTTCGATCGCTGGTCGAGTCGATCGGTGCGGGTGAGCGATGGGGCGCCGCCGCGCGACTGGCGGAACTGTCGCCCGAGGCGCTGTTGCAGCGTTGCGCCGGCCGCGACGCGTCGCTGGTGGTGCGCGCGGGCTGCGGCGGCAATGGAGGTGGCTGGGTGCTCGCGCTGGAGATGGAGGGTCGCGAGGCATGCGACCTCCTGAAGTCGGTGGGCGCGCGCATGAGCGGCGGCGGACGCTTCGAAGTGCCGCAACTCGGCGTGGTGGGCAGGGTGAGCGGCGATTGGCTGCTGATCAGCGATCGAGCCGAGAATCCACTGCTGCGCGACATGTTGCGCATCGCCAGCGAGGCGGAAGCCCCCAACTTCGCGCAGACCCTCCCGCAGGGCTGGGATCAGGACGACGCGAGCGCCGTCACGGTGGCGCTTCGCCATGACCGGATGACGCAGGGCGTGTCCGTGTGGAGCATCCGTGACGAAGGTCCGCGCGTGCGTGTGCAGATGCGAGCGTCGCTGCAGGATCGGCCATTCGGTGTGCTGCAGGATGAGGTGGTGCCCATCGTGGATCCCGAAGCGCTTCCCGAGGAGACGATCGCGTGCTGGATGCAGGCGATGCCTGTACGGCTGGTGCCCAAGGTCTGGTGCGCCGATGGTGCCGAGCGTAACGCGGTCGCGGCCGTCGATCGGACGCGTGGTGCGCGGATGGCGGTGCTGATCGGGCCGCGAAGCGACGGCGAGGGTGCGTTCGCCGCCGCGGTCGCCGTGGAATTGTGTGACGCGCAGGCCGGCACCCGGGCCCACGACGCGATGCTGGATCAGGCCGCGGCCGCGCTGGCGCGACTGGATGGCCGACCCTTGCCTGGCCAGATCGACCGGACGCGACTGCCGATCGAGGCCGTGCGTCACTGCGATGAGCGCGGCATGGCCGAAACGACGTTCGGTGCCTTCGAGTGCCTTGGCACGTCGGAATTGCACGCCCGTACGGTGCCCACCGTCGGCGGTGGTTGGCGCGTCTACGCATCGGATGTCGCGTGGCTGGATCGAGTCGTCTCGGTGATCGAGGACCAGCCCGCGGCGAAGCCGGTGCAGGAGATGGCACGCTGGACGCGGACAGGTTGCGCGGATGGCGGCGCGCTGGCCGCCGGCCTGGATCGATGGGCGCGCGAGCGATCGCGTCACGGCGGCTGCGCGAAGACGCTGGAGGTGCTCGCGGGTGTGGTGCGGAATGCGGGGCGCGTGACATGGCGCATGCAGGAGCCCGCGCCCGGCGTGTATCAGGCCGAGATCGAGCTGCTTCCGATGGACGCGTCCGCCTTCGATGGATCCGCGATCGCCGAAGCGGGCCCGAGGCCGTGACGACGCTGCAGGCGACCTTTCCGGATCGCGCCGGCGCCCTTCGCGCGGCGTCGAGAAGCCCGTTGGCGCGGGAAGTGCATCGCGCGCTCGAGGCGGTCCCGCGCGGGGAACGTGTGGTCGTGGCCGTCAGCGGCGGGGCGGATTCCACGGCGCTTGCGGTGCTTGCCGTCGCGGTCGCGCCCCGTGGGGCCTGGACCGTGCGACTGGCGACCGTGGACCACGGGCTGCGCGAATCGAGTGCGGGTGATGCCGACGCCGTCGAGTCGCTGGCGCAGTGGCTTGGCGTGCGATGTGATCGAAGGCGCGTGCGTGTGCAGCCCGGTGCAAGACTCGCCGCGCGGGCGCGCGCCGCCCGCTACGGCGCGTTGGTGACGGCGGCCAACGACGCCGGCGCCTCCACGATTCTCTTTGCCCACCATGCCGAGGATCAGTTGGAGACCCTGCTCATGCGACTCGTTCGCGGGGCGGGGCCGGCGGCCGTCGGAGGCATGCCGATGCGACGGACGCTTGCCCCCGGACTTTCGCTGCTGCGTCCGCTGCTGGAGCGCTCGCGGGCCGAATGTCGCGCGCTGCTGGAGCGGCTGGGCGTGCCGTGGCGCGAGGACCCGACGAACGCCGATCGAGCCCGCGTACGAGGCCGTCTTCGGCACGACGTTCTTCCGGTGCTGGAGGCGTTGCGGCCCGGCGCGGCCGTTCGCGCGAGCCGTGCGGCCCGGCGCGTGCGCGGTGCCGCGTCGGTGCTGAAGTCGCGGGCCCGGCGTCTGCTGCAAGGTGTCGGTCCATGGGATCGCTCCGCGCTGCGTCGGGCTCCGCGCGAAGTCCTGGCCCAGGCGTTGCGCATGCGTCTGCCGCTTGTGTCCGAAGCCTCGCTGGAGCGCATGGTCGCGGCGATCCGCTCCACCGAAGTGGAGCCACGTCGCTTCCAGTCGCGCGGCGAGGTGCTTTGGGTGCGTGCGCGTGAAGTCCGGCTGGAGCGCTAGCGGAAGGCGAGCAGCGCCTCGACGCGCTCGGGGTCCTCGGCCTCGGTGCCCGAAAGAACGCCCTTCACGACGCCATCCTGCAGCGACAGCAGCACCGGCGTGCCGATGACCCAGTCCGGGCCCTTCGGAAGGGTGCGAAGCTGGCACTCCGAGCAGGGGTTCGGCAGGCTCGCGGCGGGATCGGCGTCGGGCACCGACACCAGCAGCGTGGGCAACGGGACCTTGGGCGAGAAGTGCCGATCCAGGACGGCGTGGCAATGCTCGCAGTCCTCGCGGAAGAACATCACGATCCAGCGGCCCTTCTCAAGGTCCGACGGAATCGGCCCGCTGATCAGCACGGCCACGGGCTGGTCGCGAAGGCGCGTGCCGACCCATTGCTCGAACTGCGGCAGGTAGTAGGGCTGCAGAGCGGCGGGAGCGGAGGGCCAAGCCAGCGTGGAGGCCGCGGATGCCCCGGCCGGTGGCTGCGTGGTGGTCGGTGGTGCGGCAGGAGTTTCGGGAACGATGGGGGTGCTTGACCGCGCCGGCGCCGGGGGTGCGACCGGAGCCGTGGCGATCGTCGACTTCGGGGGCACGCCAAAGGCGACCGCCGTTCCCATCGCGGCCAGCGCGATGCAGCCTCCCACGCTTCCGCGCGTCACGACCGGCTTCATCCAGAGGCACAGACCAAGCAGGATCGCGTCACCCACCAGAACCGCCCATGGCGGCGGACCCTTGCTGCCGAAGCAGCCGCAGCTCGCTTCGCCGCGGGCGACCACGGTGAGCAGGATCAGCACGAAGAGCGAGAGCAGGGGGATCGCGATGCGTCGGCTGAGCGCCGGCAGCGTGATCATCGCGGCGGCAAGCGCGAACTCGCCGGACACGATCACGCGCAACGCGACATCCAGGAACGCCGCGAAGTCCGCCTCGCTGCCGCGTCCCATCGCGTTGGCGACGCCCTTCAGCGCGTCGCGCACGGGCGAGGGAAGCAGCATCGGGCTGCGCTCCTGCAACTTGATCGCCGCCCCCGTCAGCAGCCATGCCGGCACGACGAGTCGAACCAGCAGCGATCCGACCCACGTCCCTTGTCGCTCGCTCATGCCTTGACTCCGGCGGCGAACCGCGCCTCGCAGGCCTCGCACAGGATGTGCAGGATCATCTGATGGGCTTCCTGCACGCCTGCGCCATCGACGCCATGCACCACGATCGCGTGGTCGCACAGCGGCAGGCAGGCGCCGCCCTCGCCGCCCAGAAGTCCGAGCGTGGTGATGCCTCGCTCGCGTGCCACGTGCAGCGCGCGGACCAGGTTCGCGCTCTTGCCACTGGTGGAGAAGACGACGAGCAGGTCGCCCGCGCGACCCAGCGCCTCGATCTGGCGGGCGAAGACATGATCGAAACCGAAGTCATTGGCGATGCAGGTCAGAGCGGTCGGGTCCGCGCACAGCGACAGGCCACGGAGCGCAGGCCGGTTCGTCCGGTAGCGCCCTGAGAGCTCCTCGGCCAGATGCAGCGCCTCGGCCGCCGAGCCGCCATTGCCGCAGGTCAGCACCGTGCCGCCATGCTCCAGCGTCTGGACAAGCAGGCGGCAGGCGTTCGCCACGCGCTCGCGCTGCGAGCCCAGAGCCTCCACGGCGCGCGCCGCCGTCCGCAATCGATCCTGCATGACATGGTCGATATCCATGCCGCGAATCGTATCGGTCCATCGGTCCGCAGGCCATTCGCGGATACTCGGCCACGCATCCGAGGCGCGCACGGCGGCGAAGCCATGGTCATGCCACGAAAGGTCCATGCATCCGCCCCGACGCAAGCGCGCGCATGGGTGTTCGTGGCGCCCGATCAGTTGCACCGAACTCTTGGTGCGATGCGTGACGCGGATCCGGCCTCGCATGGCGTGGTGCTGGTCGAGAGCCGGGAGTGGCTCTCTCGAAGACCGTACCACCGCATGCGTGTGGCGGCCATCTTGCTGGCGCAGCGCAGTTTCGCCGCCGAGTGCGTGCGCGAGGGATTTGAGGTGCGAACGCTGCAGGGTGAGGCGGCGATGGTGGACTTGCTCGGCGACTTTTCCGCGAAACATGGCTCGCTGTCCGCGACCGAATGGGCTGAACGGGACATGCGGGCGGAGTTCGCGCCGCTGGTCGCAGCGGGTTCGCTGCACGTCCGTCCCCATGACGGCTGGCTGACGCATCGCGAGGACTTCGCCGGTTGCAGGCGGGGCAAGCAGTGGTCGATGGACAGCTTCTACCGGGCCTATCGAACGCGCACGGGACTGCTCATGGACAAGGCGGGCGAGCCACTTGGCGGCCGACTCAGCTTCGACACCGAGAATCGCAAGAGCTGGTCTGGCAAGCCCTCGGCGCCCGAGCCGCCACGTTTCAAGATGACGCCCTTGCGAAGCGAGGTTCAGCAGGAGATCGAGAGCCGCTACGCCGCCCACCCCGGGGAACTTGATCTTGCGGCCATTCCCGCGACGCTTGCCGAGTGCGAGTCGCTCTGGACCTGGGCGAAGAAGGCGTGTCTTCCGCACTTCGGGCCGTACGAGGATGCGATGAGCCTCTCGAGCCGCGGCCTGTTTCACACGCGCATGAGCCCGCTGATGAACCTGCAGCGCTATCAGGCGCGACAGGTGGTGAAGGACGTGCTTGCGATGGATCTTCCGATCGAGTCCAAGGAGGGTTTCATCCGTCAGATCGTCGGTTGGCGCGAGTTCGTGCGTTGGGTGCATCTGGAGACGGATGGATTTCGTGACGCGTGGTCAAGTGCGACGTCGCCAGGTGACGGGGGCTATGCACGCTGGAGCGGCCGGCCGTGGAAGCCTGCGGGCCCCGCGCCTGCCGGCGTCGATGGCGGTGCGCAGCCACGCGCGCTTGGGTCCATTGCGCCGGTGCCGCCCGCTTTCTGGGGGGCGCCGAGCGGTCTTCGCTGCCTCGACGAGGTCGTCGCGTCGGTCTGGCGGGAGGGGTGGAGTCATCACATCACGCGGCTGATGGTCCTTGGCAATCTCGCCACGCTGCTTGACATCGATGCGCGCGATCTGGCTGACTGGTTCTGGATCGCCTACATGGACGCGTGGGACTGGGTGGTCGAGCCGAACGTGCTCGCGATGGCCACCTACGGCGCGGGTGGCGTGATGACCACGAAGCCCTATGTGGCGGGTGCCGCCTACATCGATCGAATGAGCGACTACTGCTCCGGCTGCGCCTTCAAGCCGGGGGGCGACTGTCCTGTGACGCCGCTGTACTGGGCGTTTCTGGAGCGTCACGAGCCGTCGTTGAAGTCGAATCCGCGCCTGAAGCTTCCGCTGGCGTCGATGCGAAAGCGGCCGGAAGCGCGCCGGACTCGTGATCAGGCGACGTTCGTGCATGTGCGCGAGGTGCTGGCCCATGGCAAGCCGATCGTGCCCGCCGACGTCCTCCCGCTGGGGTAGCGTTCGATCCATGCCCGTCCTGACCCGAACCAGCCTGATGCCAGCGCCCGTGGATCGACTCGCCGCATGGCACTTCCATGCGGGCGCGCTTGACCGCCTCCTGCCGCCGTGGCAGCGCGTGCGGGTGGAGAGCGCGAGCGGAGGCATCGCGGATGGAAGCACGGTCACGCTTCGGATCCGCCAGGGTCCGCTCACGATCCGCTGGCTTGCGCGACATGAGCGCGTTGAACCCGGGCGATCGTTCGTCGATCGACAGGTGAAGGGGCCGTTCGCGGCGTGGGTGCACGAGCACCGTTTCCTGCCGCATGACGCGTCTCGCAGCGCGTTGGAGGACCATGTCACGTGGCGCGCGCCGGGCGGCAAGGTGGGTGCGCTGCTTGGGAATCGGCTGCTCGAAAAGGATCTCGATCGCATGTTCGCATGGCGACACCGACGCACGGCGAGCGACCTTCGCCGGCATCAGGAGTATTCGACGTCGGATGCGTTGCGCGTTGCGGTGAGCGGCGCAAGCGGACTCGTGGGTCGGCAGCTCTGCGCCTTTCTCTCGACTGGCGGGCATCAGGTCCGTCGGATCGTTCGAGGACATCCAAGTGCCGAGCGGCTGGACGTCGCTTGGGACACGCGAAGCGGCGTGGTCGACCTGCACATGCTGGATGGCGTGGATGCGGTGGTGCATCTGGCCGGCGAGAACATCGCCGACGGTCGATGGAGCGCCCAGCGCAAGAACGCGATCCGTGACAGCCGAGTCGAGGGAACCCGTCAGATCGCCGAGGCGCTCGCGGCTCTCCCACACAAGCCCAAGGTGCTGATCGCGGCCAGCGCCATCGGCTTCTACGGTTCACGCGGTCCCGAACCGCTTGACGAGAGCAGCGCCGCGGGGCGTGGCTTCCTGCCCGAGATCTGCATGGCCTGGGAAGAGGCGACGCGGCCCGCGGAAATGGCCGGCATTCGCGTGGTGCACCTTCGCATCGGACTGGTGATGGCGGGTGCGGGAGGTGTCCTGGCGAAGCTTCGCACGCCGTTTTCGCTGGGTCTTGGTGGTCCCGTCGGAAGTGGCCGTCAGGGCATGAGCTGGATCTCGCTCGACGATCTGATCGGAGCGGTGATGCACTGCATGCGCGACGAGTCGCTGCAGGGACCGGTGAACGCGGTGGCGCCGGATCCACGCTCCAATGCGGAGTTCGGTCGGGCCCTCGGGCGGGTGATGCGTCGGCCCGCGTTCGCGCCGCTTCCAGCCGCGGTGGTCAGCATGCTCTTTGGCGAGATGGGACGTGAACTGCTGCTGCGCGGCGCCTTTGTGCAGCCGAAGCGGCTGATCGAGCGGGGATTCCGCTTCGAGCACCCGCGTCTGGAGCAGGCGCTCGCGTTCGAACTCGGAAAGGTGGAGGACTGAATGGCCGGGACGGTCGTCTGGTTTCGCAACGACCTTCGGTTGGATGACCAGCCGGCGGTCGCGTTCGCAGGCGCCGCAGGCGAGCCTGTCGTGCCCGTGTTCTGCTGGCACCCAGAGGGGGCGGGACGGTGGGCACCGGGAGGAGCCGGCCGGTGGTGGCTGGACCGTTCGTTGCGATCACTGGAGGCCTCGCTGGCCGCGGTCGGTTCGCGTCTGGTGATCCGTGCGCAGGACCCCGCAGTCGCGCTGATCGAGATCGCGAAGGCGACGGGTGCCACGTCGATCGCCCTCGGACGGCGCTTCGAGCCGTGGGCCGTCGCGGAGCAGGAACGCGTGGAGCAGGCATGCCGCGCGGCGGGCATCTCGACGCATGTCTTTCTTGGCAGCCTGATGTTCGATCCGGCCGAGATCCGCACGGGCAGTGGCGTTCCCTACAAGGTGTTCAGCCCCTTTTGGCGGAATTGTCTGGCACGCGAGGTGCCAGCGAAACCGAAGTCCGCGCCGAAGGCGCTGGCCGCGCCCGCATCGTGGCCCTCAGGCGTGACGGTGGACGCACTTGGATTGAAGCCGCGCATCGCGTGGGACGCGGGTCTGGCGAAAACGTGGACGCCCGGTGAGGCCGGTGGCGCCAAGCGCGCGAAGGTGTTTCTGGACGGACCGATCGGCGGATACGCCCAAGGGCGTGACGTGCCCGGTCAGGTGGGCACGAGCATGCTCAGCCCGCATCTGGCGTGGGGCGAGGTATCACCGCGCCGGCTGTGGCATGCGGTGGAGACGCGGATGGAGGGCAAGGACAAGTCGTTTCGCATGCATGCGGACAAGTTCCGGGCGGAACTCGGATGGAGGGAGTTCGGTTGGCATGTGCTCGCGAACTTCCCGCGCACCGCCGAGGATCCGCTGCGGCCCGAGTTCCGCAATTTCCCCTGGCAGGAAAGTGCGCGGAACCTGCAGGCGTGGCAGAAGGGGCGGACGGGCTATCCGCTCATCGATGCTGGCATGCGTCAACTCTTGCACACAGGGTGGATGCACAACCGCGTGCGCATGAGCGTGAGCAGCTTCCTCGTGAAGCACCTGCGGCAGCACTGGCTGCATGGCGCGGACTGGTTCTGGGACACGCTGGTGGACGCCGACCTTGCAAGCAACACGCTGGGCTGGCAGTGGAGCGCGGGATGCGGCGCCGACGCCGCGCCCTACTTCCGCATCTTCAATCCCACGCTGCAGGGCGAGAAGTTCGACGGCGACGGCGCGTACGTCACGCACTGGGTTCCGGAGCTCGCGAAGCTGCCGACCGACATGGTGCACCGTCCGTGGGAGATGCCGATGGCCGCGCCGGCCTATCCGGCGCCGATCGTGGATCATGCACAGGCGCGCGAGGCGGCGCTGGCGGCGCTGAAGGCGTGCAACGCGAAGGCCGGACCGGTGGAGTGACGCTCAGCGGGCGACGGCGGATCGCCGCCACCGCAGCCACTCGCGCGCGGCGAGCGTCGATGCCACCGCGGCGAGCGCCAGCACGAGCCCGCGCGCGCCGAATTCGCCCGCGAGCGACATGCCGACCAGGCTCGCGATCGGTCCGCTGATGTACCCCACGCCGATGAGCGCCTCGAAATGGCCGCCGGCGTCGACCTCGGCGTGTCCCACGCTCATCGCGTAATACAGGCTGGCGTAGTAGAGGACCGCGTGGCCCGCACCGAATGCCGCGAGCGCCATCATCAGCGCCGGCACGGTGCCTGCTCCCATCGCAAGCAGGAATCCACCGGCCATCAGTGCGCCGCCCACGGCGAGCGTCGACCAGCGGCCGTGCCAGAAGGCCAGTCGCCACATCGCCAGCATGGCCAGCACGCGCACGGCATGCCAGGTGCTCGAGACGGGCGTCTGCCACTCGGGTGCGATGCCGATGTTGCCCGTGATGTAGGGCAGCATCGGTCCGATCGTGCCGATGAGCAGGTAGCTGGTCGGAAGCAGCGCGCGACTTGCGGATCGAAGCGGGCGATACACCGGTGGCACGGCTGGAGGCAGGCCGTCCTCCAGATGCGGGGGCGGGCTGGCCGGAAACCACGGCAGACACACGATCGCGAGCGCGCACACGGGACCGATCGCCACGATCGCGATGCGCGAGTAGTCCGTCGCGAACACCGGTCCCATGAGCACCAGTCCCGCGGCGGTGGCGGTGGTCCACACGATGTTGAACACGCCGACGGCGGATCGCAGCGCGTGGCCATGGCGACCTGACGAGAGGTAGCTCTCCACGATCGGCCACATCATCGCGCTTGCGGCGCTCACGCCCAAGGCCGTGGCGATCAGGGCCGCCACGGATCCGGTGAGCGTGAGCAGGCACATGGCCAGCGTGAACACCAGGATTCCGCCAAGCACGGTGCGCGGCGCCGCGACGGCGCCCAGTCGTTTCAGCAGGTTTCCACTGCCGAACGCGACGACCGCGTAGACCGCGGACTCCGCGACGGCCAGCCACATGTTCTCGCTCTTGGTGAAGTGGAAGTCATGCTCCGCCACGAAGGGCAGTCCCGTCCAGAGTGAGCCTGTGCCAAGGGAGCAGAGGAACGACAGCACCATCAGCGCGGGCAGTGACGCGGGACGTGCCGCGGTGAAGGTGGATTCGCCGTGCGCGTCGAACTCGCGGGTGACCTGTCCCCTCGCGGCGAGCGCGTCGAGTTCGCGCGCGAGTTCCTGGATCGTGGGCGGCTGGGCCTGGTCGTCGCGCGGCATGAAGGGGGCGAGCATAAGCAGCCGCTGCGTCGCGGTGCGCTTGGGGCTGCAAGTGGCTGGGAACGACCTCCGACCCTCGTTATCGGCGAAGGACCCAGCGCTCGAAGGGCCAGGTCGTGAACGGGGGGATCGCCGCAAGCAAGCCGATCACAAGCACCCACAGCGGCTTTCGAAGATGCACCATCGCCTCGATGGTGAACACCACATAGAGCACGAACAGCACGCCGTGCACGGGGCCCATGATCTGCACGCCGATCGGATTCTTCACCACGACGTACTTGAACAGCATGCCAAGCAGGAGCCCGGCCCACGACCATGCCTCGGCGATCGCCATCAGGCGGAACCGTCCGACCGGTGTGAGAAGCCACGCGCGCATGGGCGAAGCGTAGGAGGTCGCGTCGCGCGTGGGAACGCATTCCGCGTGCTGCTAGACTCCGCCTCTCGCTCGTCCTCGTAGCTCAATGGATAGAGCGCTGCCCTCCGAAGGCAGAGGTTGCGCGTTCGAGTCGCGCCGAGGACGCTTCGCCCCGGTCCCCAGTGGCCGGGGCGTTTCGCTTCCGGGGCTCGCGCTAGCCTGCGCGTCATGCGCATCGCCGAGTTCCAGCAGCACATCCGTGACCGCTACTTCGCCAGCGACAACGCCCGTGGCGCCGCAGGCACGTTCCTGTGGTTCACCGAGGAGGTGGGGGAGCTGGCGCATGCGCTGGGCAACGCGGCGCGCGGCAAGCCCGATCCTGCCAATCTGCGCGAGGAGTTCGCCGACGTGTTGGCGTGGCTCACCACGCTCGCCAACATCAGCGGCGTGGACCTGGAGCAGGCGATCCGCGAGAAGTACATGGGCAGTGACGGCGGTCCGAAGGGCGAGAAGTGAGCGCGCGGGTCGATCTGCCCGGTGGTTGGTTCCTGAAGCCGCACGCGGCGCCGTGTCCGGTGGCGGGCTGGTGCGTGCTGGAATTGGCACGACCATGCCCAACGCTGGATGCACTCACCCTGGACGAGAGTCGGATGATGGGTGAACACATCCATCGGGTGAGCGCGGCCATCCGCGCCGTCACCGGATGCCAGCGCGTGTATCTGCTCGCCTTCGCCGAGGCGCATCGGCAGGTGCACCTGCATCTGGTCCCGCGGCATGAGTCCGACGAGGCGACGAAGGCATGGGCACTTGCGGATCTCTACCGTGCGGTGGCCGAGGGCTCGCGACCGCCCGCCAGCGTGCAGGACAGCGAAAGGGCCTTCGCCGCGATCACGACGAAGGCCCTGATGGCTCGATCCTGATTCCGGCGACGCTCAGGCGCCGACCGTCATGCGCACGAACTTCAGGATGCGCACGCCCGCGGGCAGCACTTCCTTCACGCGCTTCTTGTCGTCGCGCACGTAGGGCTGGCCGAGCAGGGTGACTTCCTCAAGGAACTTGCGCAGCTTGCCTTCGGCCATCTTGGCCGCGATCTGCTCGGGCTTGCCGGTGGCCTTCGCCTCGGCCTCGGCCTCGGCGCGCTTCTGCGACAGCGTGTCCGCGGACACGCCGCTCTCGTCGACCGCCAGCGGGGTGGGCACGCTTGCGGCGATGTGCTGGCAGATGCCCACGGCCAGCGCGTCCGGCATGGTGCCCTCGTACTGCAGCAGCACGCCCAGACGGCCGTCATGGTGCACGTACTTGGCGAAGTTGCCACCCTGCAGGCAGACGCCGCGACCCAGCGAGACGTTCTCGCCGGTCTTGATTCGGATCTCGTCGATGCGCGCGGTGATCGGCGCGGTCGCCTTCACCTCGCCTGACTGCTCGCAGGCGAGCTTGCACACGGCCGAGGCCATCGCGCGGAACTCGTCGTTCTTGGCGGTGAAGTCGGTCTCGGCACGCAGCTCGCAGATGCTCGCGCGACCGCTCTCGATGCACACGGAAATGCAGCCCTGTCCGGCGGCACGATCGGTGCGCGTGTCCATCTTGCCCTTGAGCTTCTCGCGAAGCCAGGCCTCGGCCTTGGCCATGTCGCCGCCGTTCTGGGCGAGGGCCTCCTTGCAGTCCATCATGCCGAGGCCGGTGCGCTGACGCAGGGCCATCACGTCCTTCGGGTTCACTTGCACGGTGGTCATGCGATGTCTCCTTGCAGGTGCGGGGGTGCCGAACCGACGGCGAGCCCGCAGGCTGGATCAGGCGTTCTCGACGGGAGCGGTCTCGGCGCGCTGGGCCGAACCGATGTCGCTGTCCTCGGCGCGTCCGCGGGCGCGGAACTGGCTGCGGCTGCTGCGACGGCGGCCGGCGGGAGCGGTCTCCGCGGCGGCGTCGCCTCGCATGCCTTCGCCTTCACGATCGCCGCTGGTGGCGGCGCTTTCGGAGCGCTGCGAACGGCCCTCGGCCACCGCCACGCACAACTCACGCACCACGATGTCGATCGCGCGCATGCTGTCGTCGTTGCCGGGGATCGGGATGTCCGCGAGTTCCGGGTTGCCGTCGGTGTCGATCAGGCAGATGGTCGGAATGCCGAGATTGCGGGCCTCGCGAAGCGCGTTCACCTCGCGGCCGGTGTCGATCGCCACCAGAGCACCCGGCAGCTTGGTCATGCCGCGGATGCCGTTGAGGTTGCGGAAGATCTTCTTCTGCTCGCGGGTGAGCTGGCTCTCCATCTTCTTGGAGTAGTTGCGGATCTCGCCCGACTGCTGCAGCGACTCCAGCTCCTCGAGACGGCGCAGGCGGTCACGGATCGTGCGGAAGTTGGTCAGCGTGCCGCCGAGCCAGCGCTCGGTCACGTACGGCATCTTCGCCTCGCCGCAGCGAGCCTCGATCGAGCCGCGCGCCTGGCGCTTGGTGCCGACGAAGCAGACGTCCTTGCCCTCGGCCACGAGCTTCTGGATGAAGCGCTTGGCCAGCAGGAGGCCCTTGATGGTCTCGCGCACGTCGATCACATGGACCTGGTTACGCGTGGTGTGGATGTACGGAGCCATGCGGGGGTTCCAGTTGCTCCGGCGCTGGCCGAAGTGGATGCCCGACTCCACGAGTTCCTTGGCGAGTGACGACATCAGAGGGATCCTTTCGTCTCTTCATCAGCAGCGACACCGGCGGAGGTCGACCGTGGATCGGGCCGCGACAGGGCGCTTGGTCTTGGGGTGGGTTCGCCACGTGGTGAGACCCGAGTACCGCCCTCCGTCCACGGCGCGTGGAGGGCGTCGGCCGGTTGACACAGGGTCGAGCCGGGCGAATCGGCGAGTCTAGCCGGTGCCGGCGTGGGCAGCAATGGGTCGCGCCGCCTTTAGTAGCATCGCCGAAACCCCGAATTCGGGGTGTGGAGCCCGATTCCATGCTTGCGAAAGTCTTCAAGGCCTACGACGTCCGCGCCACCTATCCGAAGCCGCTGAACGAGAAGCTGGCGTGGCAGATCGGCTACGGCACCGCTGAACTGCTGCTGGGCGAGGCGCGCGCCGCAGGCCACGACGATCCGATGAGCCGCCACATCGCGGTCGGGCGCGACATGCGCAAGAGCAGCCCCGCGCTCAGCGATGCGCTGATGCAGGGCATGCAGGACTTCGGTGCCGACGTGCTCGACCTTGGACTCGTCGACACACCCTTCGTGTATTTCGCGATCAACCATCTTGGATGCGCCGGTGGCGTGCAGGTGACAGCGAGCCACAATCCCGCCGAGTACAACGGCTTCAAGATCAGCCGCGCCAAGGCGAAGCCGGTCGGGCAGGACTCGGGTCTGACCGAGATCCAGCGGCTCGCGGCGCTGGTGGAACGCGAGAAGCTCGATCCGCGCGGCGGTCATCGCGAGGCACGCGACTTGTCGAAGCCCTATCGCGAGCATCTGCTTCGACGGCTCGATCCGCGCCTGCTGGACGGTTCGCGCACGCTGAAGGTGGTGATCGACGCCAGCAACGGCATGGCGGGAACGATGGTGCCGAAGGTCTTCGACGGTGTGAAGGGACTGAAGATCGAGCGCATCAACTTCGACAACTCGACCGGTGAATTCGTGCATGAGCCGAATCCGCTCGTGGAGGCAAACCTGTCGCAGGTGCGCGCCGGCGTCGTGAAGGCCAAGGCTGACTTTGGCGTGTGCTTCGACGGCGACGCGGATCGATGCATGGTGGTCGACGAGCACGGCGAGCCCGTGGGCTGCGACCTGCTGCTGGCCGCGATGGTGGGGAGTTCCCTGAAGGCGCGCCCCGGCGCGAGCGTGGTCTACGACCTGCGCTCGAGCCGCGCGGTGCCCGAGGCGATCCGCGCGGCCGGCGGCGTGCCCGTGGAAAGCCGCGTGGGGCATGTGTTCATGAAGGCGAAGCTTGCCGAGGCCGACGCGCCGATCGGCGGCGAGCTCAGCGGCCACTTCTACTTCCAGGACATGTTCAACACCGACAGCGGCGCGCGCGCCTTCGTGGCGGCGCTGAACACGCTGGTCGAGGCCGGGGGCAAGCCGCTGAGCGCGCTCGTGAAGCCGTATCGCCGGTTCGCGCAGAGCGGCGAGATCAACTTCGAGAACGAGGACAAACTGGGTGCGCTGAAGGCGCTTCGCAAGGCCTGGCCGAAGGCGAAGGCGCATGAGCTCGACGGCCTGAGTCTGGATGCCGGCGACTGGTGGTGCAACGTGCGCATGAGCAACACCGAGCCGCTGCTGCGCCTGAATCTGGAGAGCGCCAGTGCCGCGACGACCGCGCGCATGGTGGAGACGCTGAGCCCGATCCTCGGCAAGCGGGTGGCGCACTGATGCGTGGGGCGTCGCGATGAACGCCGAGGAATTCCTGGAGCGTCATGGCCTTGCCGTGAACCCGTTCGCGGCCGAGGACGCGGTGCAGGACGCCGTTCTTGGGCGTGCCACCGAGGCGTGGCGGCATCCGGACTTCGCCAAGATCCTGGGGGATCCCGCGCATCCCTCGCCCACGGTCGTGTTTGGCGAGCGGGGCTCGGGCAAGACCGCGCTGCGCCTGCAGATGGAGCGTGCGCTCGAGACATGGAACCGGGAGCACAAGAGTGACCGCGTGCTCGTGGTGGATCACGACGACTTCGACGGCATGCTGCACGCGATCGCGAGGCACGACGGCCTGCGCGAGCCGGGGCAGGCGCTCGAGGGCCTTCGGCTGGCGGATCACGTCGACGCGATCCTGCACGGCGTGCTGCCGCGGCTGGTGGATCAGGTCCTCGACCAGCCCGGAGCGGATCTGCTTCGCGCTTCGGGTCTGCGTCGCACGCTGCGTGGTGCGCCGGTGTCGGTGCGTCGCGATCTGCTGATCCTGCAGGCGATCTACGACCATCCCTCGGCCGCGGTGCGCCGCACGCGGCGGACGCGAAGCGCGATGCGACTCGGAGGCTCCAGCGGAGCCACGCTTGCGGGAGTCTGGACACTGCTGCTGCTCGGACTCGCCGCGGTCACGGGGCTTCTTGGGGCAGGTCATCCACCGAAGTACTCGTTTCTGGCGCCCGCGGCGCTGTTCGCGTTTGGCGGGTTGCTGACGGCATGGGCGTGGCTGCTGCGCAAGGCGCGGGTGTCGCGCGCGTCGCGCCGGCTCTCGCGCTCCATCCGCGTGCTGCAGCGCGAGCTGTCAAGCTGGCGCGGATCGTTGCATCTGCTGCCGCTGGAGATCCTCGACACCTCGCTTCCGCAGGATCGTGGCGAGGATCTTCGCTTCGCCATGCTGGATCGGTTGACGCGCGTGCTGCACTGTGTCGGCTACGGAGCGATCACGCTCCTGATCGACCGCGTGGACGAGCCCGCGTGCGTGGCGGGGGATCCTGGGCGCATGCGCAATCTCGTGTGGCCGCTGCTCTCCAGCCGCTTCCTGCAGCAGCCGGGCCTGGCGGTGAAGCTGCTGCTGCCGCGTGAGCTGGGCGAGGTGGCCGCCCGCGAGGACAGCACGTTCCATCGCGGCGCGCGGCTGGACAAGCAGAACCTCATCGAGCGCCTGCAGTGGACTGGGGCGATGCTCGCCGAACTGTGCGATGCACGACTGGCAGTGGCGGCCCGCTCGGGCAGCAAGCCGATCCGTGTGGAGGATCTCTTCGATCCATCCGTCGGCCGTGCGCGCCTGTCCGAGGCGCTTGAGCGCGAGGGCACGCCACGCCGCGCCTGCCGTCTGATCTACGCGGCGATCCAGGAGCATCTCGCGCACACAAACGCGGGAGAACACCGCGTCAGCACGGGTGCGTTGGAGTGGGTGCGCCGCAAGGCGCAGGAGTCGGGCTGGAACGCGAGTTGAAGTCCGCGTCAGGGCTTCGAGGCGTTCGGATCCGCGCCTTCCTGCACGCCCTTCTCGGCGCCACCACCGACTTCGATGGGCTTGACGTTGGTCTTGTCCTTCACGGTCATGGGCTTCTTGCCGTCGCCGCAGGCGGCGAGGGTCAGCGCGGCGAGACAGGCGGCGACGATGGCGATTCGGTTCATCGGGTTCTCCTTGGCGGCGGTTGGGCCGCCCTCACATTGAATCCGTTGCAGGGGTGTTCCGTCAAGGCGTGGGGATCGTGCGCAACGCAGCGGGCGCTTCGGTCGGCGCGAGCCAACGCCACTGCGTGTGATAAGTGTTGTCGTTGTCGGCGACCCCCACATTCAGACTGGAGGGTGGTCCTGCGGGGACGGGAATTCGGAGTTCGGCCCACCAGCCACCGCCTGGCAACGAGCCGGATGTCACCTGCGGCGCCCGAGCCGACGCGCTCGCGGAAACCTCGGGCGTGAAAGGCTCAGCGATCGCCCATCCATCCCCCTCGGCGTCCGTCCAGATCACCTTCACCGCGTCGGCGCCCGGGTCGCGGACGCGACGATCGCCCCTGGCCCTGTCGCCGGGCGCGGACTTCGCGGACACGGAATCGGCCACCTCGGTGCGAACCACCAGCGTCTTGGTGGTGGCATCGTGCGTGATGCGGACGATCGGATCCGCCTCCAGCGTGTCGTAGGGCGAGGGTGACCAGGCATGCATGGGCCACGCGGAGCCGTCGGCGGTGAGCGTTCGCCGCACGGCGGGACGGAGCCACTGATAGACAGGAACCACACGGCCCTTGCTGTCGGTGAAGCGTTCGCGCACCACGATGGTGGGCGGGGCGACCGGGCCTTGGGCGCGCGGCCAGTGCCACTTCATCGGAACGGACACGCTGCCGCGCGCAGGCACCGTGAAGAGCGCGGGCACGGGATCGAGCCGGTAGTCGGTCTTGGCATCCACCGTGAACGGATTGAACGCGTCGATCGCGGTGCGACTCATGAACAGTTCGCCGTCGACGGGCCACGCCTCGGGCTCGGTCCAGAGGCGGCAGTCCACCTCGATCGGTCGATCAAGCGGATTCGTGACCTGCAGCGTGATCTCGCCGGAAAGCGGCGCGCTTGCCTCGGCGGGATCTGGCAGCGTGCCCTGCAGCTTCAGGGAGCCGGGCCTCTCGCGCAGCGCGTACACCCGGTCCTGATCCTCGCGCACCACGAAGTCCGCAGGCAGCGTCAGTCCCACGGGCTGATGGAAGAGTTCAAGCGTGCCGTCCGGCTCCAGTTGCACGAAGGAGAGATGCTGCAGTTGGCCCGCCAGCGGGTGCTGGTCGATGCTGCCGCCGCAGGTGCCGACGATCACGTACTGCACGCCGTCGCGTGCGCCGTCGTGCTGCATGCTGTGGAAATGTCCCGCGATCACGGCGTCCACGCCCGCCTCCACCAGCGCCGGATGCACGCGCTCGAACCACTTCACGCTTTCGGTGCGCCAGAGCGGCCTGTGCATCAGCAGCAGGATCGGCTTGCCACGCGCTTTCGCGCGCTCCAGGCAGTTCTTCAGCCAGCCGATCTGCGCGTCGGAGAGCTTCACGCCACCGTCGCCGAAGCTCTCGTCACTGAAGAGCGCGATCACGCTGGCGCCGTCCAGTTCGGCCATGTACTTCAGCGGACCGAATGTGCGCAGATAGCGGTCGCCGAAGGCCGAGTCGCCCGCCACACGCGAGCCCGAGAGCACGTCGTGATTGCCCGCCACCGGGAAGAGCGGGGCGTCGAGAGCGCTCGTGATCGACTTCCACTGGTTCGCCTGCCGATCCCATTCCGCCTCGTCGCGCGTGTAGCCCTGGATCATGTCGCCCACGGTGAAGACCGCGTCGGGGCGGATGCGGTTCAGGTCGCGCACCGCGGCCTCCAGATAGGGAAGACCCCAGTCACGACCAGTGGTGCGGTCGGGCAGGATCGCGATGCGGAAGGTGCGATCCGGTGATCCAAGCATCGTGACCTGCTCGTCGATCGCGGCTGGCCCCTCGCGCACGAACGGCGGTGGCGTGGCGGCGGCGAGGGCGAGTGTCGAGAGAAGCAGGGAGCGCAGGAGCATGTGCGTGGCTTACCACGCGGAGAGTCCACATGTGAAAACCCCGCCGATGTAAAGAAATCGGCGGGGCGGAGGGGAGAAAGATGCTTGGTTGGCCACCCACATGGGCGGTACACCGATATCGGCCCCGGCGGCGCACAATCGTGAATGTTTGGTGTGAGAGGCGTTCCGTCGCAGTGCGGAGCGCTTCGCGCAATGTTTCAACTGCCCAAGGGAGTTGGACTTGTGCCATCCGGTGCGGAGGGCGCAGAGGTCGCCAGTTCGCGCAGCAGCTGCCATCCGTACAGCCCCGTGTCGTGGCCGTCGTTGAAGCGGATGCGTACCGCGTAGTTGCCGACCAGCTCGGCAGTGGTGGCGGCAAGAGGTCCAGCGCCAGCATGACGCGGCGAAAGCACGTGGAGCGGGTTCTTCGCCATCGCCTCGCGTTCGGCGCGTGCCTCGGCGCTTGGACTCATCCTCCGCAGCAGCGCGATCGACAGGAAAGCCACGGTGCCGTCATGAAACGTGACGTGCAAGCCACGCTGCCGATCCAGATGGAGGGCGCGCGGCGCAGGCTCGGATGCGTCGAAATGATCCACGGGGCGATCGTAGCGGCCTCGGTAGGATTTCGCGCATGAAGCCTCCTGGACATCCGGGCGACGCGCTGCGCTGGTGGGTTCGCGCGCGAGGTGGTCCCGCATGCATCGGCATCGACCCGGTGCTCGAGAAGCTTCCATCGGCCGTGAAGGGTGTGACGCCGATCGCACGCATCGAGGCATGGTGCATGGCGCTGCTTGACGCCGTCGAGCCGCATGCGGCCGCGGTCAAGTTTCAGTCGGCGTGCTTCGAACGCCACGGAAGCGCGGGGGTCGCGGCACTGGAGCGTTGCCTGCACGCGGCGCGCGGTCGCTTTCTGGTGATCCTGGACTGGAAGCGTGGCGACATCGGCGTCAGCAGCGAGCACTATGCGGCGGCGGCGAACGGTCCGTTGGCGTGTGACTTCGTCACGGCGAGTCCTTACCTGGGCGCGGACGGTTTCGATCCGTTTCTCAAGCTCGGGCTCGGGGTCTTCGGGCTTGTGCGAACCAGCAACGCGTCGGGCGACGTGGTGCAATCGCCGGTGATGGCCGCAGGGGGCACCGTGGCCGAGATGGTCGGCGCGTTCACCTCGGCGCAGGGCGAGGCATGGCGAGGCGAGTCCGGATGGAGTGCGCTCGGCGGCGTGGTGGGCGCGACGAAGGCCGCCGACGCGGCTCGTCTTCGCGCGCAGATGCCGCACACCCCGTTCCTGGTGCCGGGGTTCGGTGCGCAGGGTGGCGGATTGGACGACGTGCTGGCGTGCTTCGACGCACGGGGCGAGGGCGCGCTGGTCACGGCCAGTCGCTCGGTGATCTACGCGTCAGGGCCGGGGGCATGGACCGACGCGGTGCGCGTCGCGGCGCGTGACTTGTGCGAGCAGCTCGCTGGGGCGCTCGCGTCTCGAGTCCCGGCGTGAGACGACTGACCCCGTACGCGTTGGCGCTGCTTGCGCTGATCGCGCTTCCGTTTCTCGTTCGTGGCGGTGCATCGCATCGCGCGGCCGTCGAATCCGGTCCCGAAGTGATCGTGATCACGCCAAGCACCGAGCAGATCCGTGACGAGCTGGGCGAGGCGTTTGCCCTGTGGCACGAGCGCCGCTTCGGCACGCGCGCGCGCGTGATCTGGAGCGCGCCCGGTGGCGCCGTGGAGATCCGCCGATTGCTCACCAGTGCATGGGAGGCACGGTTGCGTCAGGGCCTGCCCGTGGGAGGTGATGCCGACGTGCTGCTGGGCGGCGGCAGCTACGAGTTCGAGACCCTGAAGCGGCCGGTCGAGGTGCGCGTGGGCGGCCAGACGCGCACCGCGAGCGTGCTGGAGCCGGTCGTGCTTCCGGCCGACGTGCTGGCCGCGTGTTATCCGCAGCCGGACCTCGCGGGGCAACGACTCTACGACGCCGACGGATGGTGGTACGGCGTGGCGCTCTCGACCTTTGGAATCGTGTGGAACGCCCCGGTCCTGGATCGGCTTGGGGTTCCGCCACCCACGCGATGGGCCGATGTCTCCGACGCTCGGCTGCTGGGATGGTTCACCATGGTGGATCTGTCGCAGTCCGGCAGCGTGCTGGCCGCCTTCGACAACATCGTGCAGCGCGTGGGCTGGCGGAGGGGGATCGCGATTCTTCGCCGGGCTGCGGCGAACGCGCGCACCTTCGCGCCCAGCGGAACGCGTGGACCGCTCGATGTCGCATCCGGCGATGCGGCCATGGCGGTCGCGATCGACTTCTACGCGCGCGTCGAAGCGCAGGTGGTGGCCGCAGCCGGTCACGGTGACCGCGTACGTTTCACGGTGCCTGCGAATGAGAGCGCCATGGATCCCGATCCAGTGGCCATGCTTCGCAACCCGCCCCATCCCGAGATGGCGCGACGCTTCATCACGTTCTGCTTGACTCCAGACGCGCAGCGGCTCTGGCAATTCGCGGTGGGAAGCGTGGGTGGCCCGCGATGGTGGGCGCTTCACCGCATGCCGATCATGCGCGCGCTCTATGAGCAGGAGGCGGATCGTTTCGTCGATCCCGTGAATCCGTTCCGGGACGCGAGTGCGCCATCACATCGTGCGGCGGGCAGCCGCGCGGTGCTCCTCGCGCTGTTCGGTGCGATGGCGATGGAGTCGCAGGAGGCGTTGCGCGCCGCGTGGCGGGTGATCGTGTCGCATCCGGCCTATCCGCGGGAGCGAGGCGGACTGGTGATGGCCGCCGACGTGCAGGATGCGGCGCTGCAGGCGATGTTGGAGCGGTTCGACGCGTTGCCCATGGTCCCGTCGCCGCAAGGCACGCTGAATGTGGGCGATCCCGCTTCCCTTGAGTCGATCGAGCGCGGATGGATCCGGGGGGGCTGGTCGGGCGAAGCCCTGTGGAACCCGCAGGATCGACCGGCGGAGGCGTTGCGGGCGCTCTGGCTCCCGTTCTTCGAGGACAACTACGACGCGATCGTCAACCGCTCGACCCCACACCCATGAAAGCAGCCATCCTCTCCATCGGAGACGAACTCACGCTCGGCCAGACGCAGGACACCAATTCGCGCTGGCTCGCCGGGCGCCTTGCGGATCGAGGTGTTCGTTGCGTGGAGTTCCGGATCGTTCCCGACGAACTTTCGGCGCAGGCACGGGCGCTGCGCGCCCTGGCGGACGCGGCGGAGATCGTGCTGGTCACTGGCGGCCTCGGTCCCACCGACGACGACCTGACGCGTGACGCCTTGCGTGAGGCGATCGGCGACGGTGCGCCACTGGTGCTCGACCAGCCATCGCTCGCCGCGCTGGATCGATGGTTCAAGGACCGTGGCCGCGCGATGCCGGAGATCAACAAGCGGCAAGCCATGCGACCCACCACGGCGGAGTGCCTGACCAACGATGCGGGCACCGCGCCAGGCCTTCGCGCAAAGGTCGGCAAGGCGATCGTCGTGTGTCTGCCGGGGCCACCACGCGAGATGGAGCCGATGTACGCGCGCTTCGTGGAGCCGTTGCTGCCGCGACTGGAGATGTCGACCGGCGTGGTGCATTCGTTCGGGCAGGGGGAGAGCTTTCTCGCCGAGCGCCTCGGTGACCGCATGCACCGTGACCGAAATCCGCTCGTGGGCACCACGGCGAGCGGCAGCGTGGTCTCCGCGCGCGTCCGCGGCACGGGCGCGCAGGCTTCGGTGCAGGCGATCGATCAGGAACTCGCCGAGATCGAGCGGATCTGGCGGCCCTACGCCTTCGCGCGCGGCGCGGTCACGCTTGCGGGTTCACTGGGCCAGGCGCTGCAGGCTCGCGGCCTCACCATGGCGCTGGCGGAGAGTTGCACGGGAGGTCTCGCGGGATCGCTGGTGACGGCGGAGAGCGGCTCGAGCGCGTGGTTCCGTGGTGGCGTGATGAGCTATGCCAACGAGGCCAAGCGCGACCTCTGTGGCGTGGCGCAGTCCACGCTGGACGCGCACGGCGCCGTGAGCGCGCCGGTCGCGCTGGAACTTGCGCGTGGCGCGTGCGTGGCGCTGCAGGCGGATTGGGCGGCTTCGATCACGGGTGTCGCGGGTCCAGGCGGTGGCAGCGACGCCAAGCCGGTGGGCAGCGTCTTCATCGGGGTCGTCGGGCCGAGCTTCGAGGCGGTTCGTCGCTTCCGCTATCCGGGTGAGCGTGCCATCGTGCGCGACCGTGCGGCGAAGTCCGCACTGGCCCTGCTGCGCCTGGCGATCGCGGATCGTGATCACTTCACCGCACCCTTCATCTGGGAAGTGAAGGATCATGCCTGACGCGCGTACGCATCGCGTGGCCATCGCGCTGGGATCGAATCAGGGTGATCGTCTGGCGCGGCTGCGTGAGGCGGTCGAGGCGATCGAGACGAGTGGTTTGCTGGTCGCCATGCGCGTGAGCGGCGCGTACGAGACGCCGCCGGAGAAGCCGGACGATGGCGGAGCCTTCCTGAACGCGGTGGTGTCGGGGGATTCACGTGCCACGCCGCGGGATCTCCTGCAGGGCCTCCTGTCCATCGAATCACGACTCGGACGCGTGCGCGCGTCGGGGGTGCAGGGTGGCCCGCGGACGATCGATCTGGACCTTGTGTTGCATGGCGCAAGCGTGGTTGACGAGCCGGGCCTTCACGTCCCGCATCCGCGCTTCGCTTGCCGCGCCTTCGTGCTGGTTCCGCTTGCGGAGATCGAGCCCGAGTTTCTTGAGCCGCGCTCTGGAAGGCGGATACACTCTCTCGTCGCCGCGCTGGCGCCAGCCTCGCTACCCCGAGTGGGCTCACTGCGGAAGTGACCCAGGGTGGGCGAGGAGGCGCACCGACGGCGATCCGGCGATTCCGCCTCGGAGAACGCATGCGCATCCTTCCCTCGCTCGTCAGCCTGCTGCTCGCCTCCAGTGCCGCGCTTGCGCAAGGTGACCCGGCCACCGCGCCCTCGATGCCAGGGGCAGGTGGGCTCGAGATGCCGGCGATGCCGATGACCGAGCCGCTGAGCAAGAACTGGACGGCCGAGGAGACCTCACCTGAAGCCGCGGCGAAGGGTTCGGCAGCTCTGACGAAGCTCGTCTCGGGCTACACCACGCCCGCCGCGATCGAGGACAAGGTCGAGATCATCATGTCCGTTCCGGGCGGCGACCAGAAGCAGGAGCTTGGCATCGCCTTCGGCCCCGACGGCACGGCGCGCCTCACGGCTCCTGGCGTGACGGTCACGCGCATCGGCGACGACCTGTTTTTCGAGCCCGGTGAAGTGAAGGGTAAGTACCTGAAGATCACGCGCAAGGGCTCGCTCGAGGACGCGATCAGCGAGGCGTTCGGCTCGGCGGCGCTCCCGCTGCCCGAGATCCAGCTGCGCGGCGGCAAGGCCGCCGAGGCACCGGCGGCTCTCGGTTCGATGTTCGTCGCGGAGCCCAAGGTCGTCGGCTTCCGTGCCGGCGCCAACGGCGGTTCGGATGTGGTCCTGCTGAAGGGCGAGGGTGGCGGCGAGATCGAGGCCTCGATCCACCCGACGAACGGGCGTCTGGTCATCGTGAAGTACCTCGCGGTGCCCCCGGGCGCGCCAGAGGGCTTCAGCATTCCCATCACGCTGAACGTGACGAGCACGTCGTTCGACAAGGACCTTCCCTCGCCGATCGCCTTCGATCCCGCTGGCCGCAAGGCCGTGAGCTCGATGGACAAGCTCCAGGTCAGTCTGGACACCGGCAGCGCCGCGCCGACTTTCAAGCTGAAGGACACCGACGGCACCGAGGTGGATCTGGAGGCCCTGAAGGGCAGCGTGGTCGTGATCGACTTCTGGGCGACCTGGTGCGGCCCCTGCATGAAGGGCCTGCCGAAGGTCGACGAGTTCGCCAAGTGGGCGAAGGAAGGCGGCAAGGCCGTCAAGGTGTTCGGCGTGAACACCATGGAGCAGGAAGAGGGCGACGAGCGCGTGAAGAAGATCGGCGAGTTCTGGAAGAAGAAGGGCTTCGCCTTCGCCACGCTGATCGACGCCGACAACAAGGTCAGCGGCGCCTATGGCGTGCAGGGGATTCCCTTCACGGTCGTGATCGATCCTGCCGGCAACGTGGCGGACGTGCACATGGGCCTCTCGCCCTCGCTGGTCGAGGACCTGAAGAAGGCCACCGAGGCCGCGCTGGCCGCGAAGAAGGGCTGACGCGCCGCTGGCGCAGGGAACACCCACGATGGCGCAGCAGGCCATGGAGGGCTCGACGCGCATGAAACTGGAGGTGCTGTCGCATTCCGACGCCGAACGCATGCGCGTGGCGGACGGGTTGCGCGCGCTTGGCGTGGGCGAGGTGCGCTTCGACCGGCACGACCGGATGCTTTATGCGACCGATGCGAGCATCTATCAGGTCGAGCCGATCGGCGTGGTCGTGCCGTGGTCCACGGATCGCGTTCCCGACTTGATGCGGTTCTGCGCGTCGCACCAGTTGCCGGTGCTCCCGCGGGGTGGAGGTACCAGTCTGGCTGGACAGTGCGTGAACTTCGCGGTGATGGTCGACTTTGGCGCCCACTGCAGGGCGATCCTGGAGATCGACGCGCAGGCGCGCACGGCACGCGTGGAGCCGGGCGTCACGCTGGACCAGTTGAACGCGGCGCTTGCGACGAAGGGGCTCTTCTTCGGTCCCGATGTGGCCACGAGCGGATTCGCCACGCTTGGGGGCATGATCGGCAACAACTCGGCGGGCGCGCGCAGCATCTTGTACGGTCGGACCGTCGAGAACCTGCTGGCGCTGGACGTGGTGATGCCGGACGGAACGCCCTTGCACCTGTGCGAAGGTTCCTGCGAGCGCGATCCGCGCCAGCGCGCCATGGCGGATCGGCTTGCCGCGATCGTGCTGCCGCTGCGTGAGGAGATCCGCCGTCGCATTCCCGCGATCAAGCGCCACGTGGACGGCTACAACGTGGACCTGCTGCTGGATCAGCTGGATCGCTGCACGCCCGGCACGTTCGATCGCGTGAATCTCGCCACGCTGGTCTGCGGCAGTGAGGGCACGCTGGCCATGGTCACCGCCGCCACGCTGAAGCTGGTGCCGAAGCCCGCTTGCACCGGTCTGGCGATCCTTGGATTCGAGAGCGTGCCCGCGGCGCTGGCCCCGCTGATGCAGATGATCGCCTGCGGGCCGAGCGCGGTGGAACTGGTCGACGACGTGGTGATCGAGACGGCGCTGGCGAACACCGAATACCGGCGCTATGTCGAGGTGCTTCCGAAGCCGACGGGCGGGCGGCTGGGCTCGGTCATGTACGTGGAGTTCCAGGGCGACTCTATGGAAGCCGTGCGCGCAGGCTTCGATCGGCTTGCCGCGGCGCTTCCGGGCGTTCCCATGCAGCGCCACGAGGACCCGAGGACGCTCGCGAACGCGTGGAAACTGCGCAAGGCCGGCGAGCCGCTGCTGCATGGCGTGCCGGGCGAGCGCAAGCCCATGACCTTCGTCGAGGACACGGCGGTCGATCCGGTGAAGCTGGCCGCGTTCGTGGACGGCTTCCGTGCGATCGTGGAGCGGCACGGCACGAAGGCCGCCTACTACGCCCACGCGAGCGTCGGGTGCCTGCACATCCGCCCGCTGGTGCAGATCCACGACGCAGCCGGTCGCGCCGAGATGGTGTCGATCGCGAAGGAGGTCGCGGATCTGGTGTCGAAGTTCGGCGGCGCGCTGAGCGGCGAGCACGGTGACGGCCGCGTGCGAAGTCCGCTGCTCTCGCGCGTGTTGGGCCCCGTGCTCTGTGAGGCGTTCCGAAAGGTGAAGGCGGTCTTCGATCCGCAGGGGCGCATGAACCCGGGCAACCTGGTCGACACCGACCGGCCCGAGGCGATCGTGGAGAAGTTGCGCGTGCGTCCGAGCGACGCCGACGTGTCGGTGCCGGACGTTCGCACCTTCTTCGAATACGACCGCGAGCATGGCTTTGACCACGCCGTCGAGGCGTGCAACGGCGCGGGCCTGTGCCGTCGCGTGCAGCCGGGTGGCACGATGTGCCCGAGCTATCGCGCCACGCTGGACGAGCGTCACGCCACGCGTGGCCGGGGCAACGCGCTGCGTCTGGCGATCACCGGGCAGTTCAGTGACGGTGCGCCCGACTGGCGCGATCCGCAGACGCAGGCCACGCTCGACCTCTGTCTCTCCTGCAAGGCGTGCAAGAGCGAGTGTCCCAGCAACGTCGACATCTCGAAGCTGAAGGCGGAGTTCGCGGCGCAAGGTTTCGCCAAGGCTGGGCGGGTGCCGTGGCGAACGCGCATGGTGGGGCGCGTGCGTCGAACGCAGCGGCTTGGCTCCGCGCTCTGGCCCATCGCGAACGCGCTGCTGGCAGTGCCGCCGCTTCGGCGGGTGCTGAACTCGATGCTGGGGTTCCACCGTGATCGCGACCTGCCGCGATTCGGCCCCGCGGTCGATCGCTGGCTGCGACGGCGCGGCTCGAAGTCCGGCGAAGGCGCGCCGACCGTGCTGCTCTTCCCGGATTGCTTCGCGACCTACGGCGAGACCGATCTGGGACGGCTCGCGGTGGAGCTGCTCGAAGCCTTCGGGTACCGCGTGGTGATGCCCGACGTGGGCTGCTGCGGGCGCACGCTGTTGAGTGTGGGCATGCTCGCCGAGGCCTCGAGCACCGTCTCCGCCACCGCGACGGTCGTGATGGAAACGATGCGACGCGAGAACGCGGTTGCGCTGCTGGGCCTTGAGCCGTCGTGCGTGAGCGCGATCAAGGACGACTGGATCGACCTGAAGGGAGCGGGGGATCGTCAGGCCCTTCGGGCGCTGGCGCAGCGCACGTTCCTGGTCGAGGAGTTCCTGGATCGCGAATGGGATCGCCATCCGACGCGCCCGCAGGTGCCCGCGCCTCCGGCGGAGCCCGTGATCCTGCATGGGCATTGCCACCAGAAGGCGCTCTGGGGCGTCGAGACGAGCGCGGGTCTGCTGCGCAGGCTCGTCGGCGATCGCCTGCACGTGCTCGACTCGGGATGTTGCGGTCTGGCTGGCTCGTTCGGCTACGCGACGCACCGCCACGAGCTGTCCCTGCGCATCGGCGAGCTGTCGGTGTTCCCGCCGATCCGCGCGCAACCTGACGCCGCCGTGGCAGCGCCGGGCACGAGTTGCCGCCACCAGATTCATCACGCCACCGGCGCCGAGGCGATGCACCCCGTCGCGCTGGCCGCGCGCCTGCTGCTGACGCCGACCGGCGCTAGCATGCGCCGCGCATGAGCGAGCGACGCGACATCACCGAGCCTCTCGACGCGGATCTGGACGAGACCGACCTGACGAGCGCCACGCTGCTGCTGGTCGACGACAACCAGCAGAACCTGGAGCTCATGCAGGTCTGGCTCGAGCCGCTTGGCTGCACGCTGCAGATCGCTCGGGACGGTGCGGAGGCCCTTGAGGTGGCCGCGCGCCACGTGCCCGACCTCGTGCTGCTGGACGTGATGATGCCTCGCATGAGCGGTTTCGAGGCGTGCCGCCGCCTGAAGGACGCGAGCGCAACGCGTGACACGGTGATCATCATGGTCACGGCCCTGAACGAGGTCGGTGACTTCGAGCGTGCCGTGGAGTGCGGCTGCGACGACTTCCTGACCAAGCCCGTGAACAAGCTGGAGCTCACGACCCGTGTGAAGAGCCTGCTGCGGGTCCGGCTGCTGAAGCGCAAGGTCGACGCGCTGCTGCGCGAGCGTCGCCAGGGCTGATCGGGATCGACTTCCAAAACGAAAGCCGGGCTCCGCGTGCCTCGTGCGGAGCCCGGGACTTCGTCGGTCGTGAGACGGCGGCCGCGGGGGTCAGGCCGCGGACCGCCGCCACACGACAGCGGCTGTGTCGCCGGGGCGCCGCCAGCGGCTGTCTCGGCCGCGCGGCTCCAGCGTGACTTGCAGATGGTCCAGGTAACGGCGCAGCGCGTGCCAGTCGAATCCCTGAAGGAAGTTCCGCTCCGCTGCGGGATTGATGCGCTGGATGGCGTCGATCATCTGGTCCTTGGTCTGCATGGGTGAGCTCCTAGGTTCGTGTGCTGCGCGTCGCCAGATGGAGCATCGGATCGAAAACCCTGCAAGCGCGAGTCGATAATTCAAGCGGACCTTGCGAGGTTGGGGGTGGCAACAAGTTGTAGTGGAAGGGCGGCCGCGCCCCACAACACTCAGTTTCGGGGCCGAAACGCCAGCCGTGCGGAATTCACATCCGGGAACAGCTCGAAGATGGTGTCGAGCCGCGTGAGATGCAGCGCCTGCGCCACCAGACCCTGCAGTCCGGCCAGTCGAACCTGCGCACCGCGCGCCTTCATGGCGCCGTGCAGTCGAAGCAGCGTGCCAAGTCCGGCGCTCGAGATCACGGCAAGCTTCGAGCAGTCCACGATGATCGCGCGCGCACCCGCGTCGACATGCCGGCCCACGTCGTCGATGAGCTGGTTCGCGGTGTCGCGATCCAGTCCGCCGTCGGCCGTCACGATCAGCAGTTCACCGTCGCGTTCCTGGACGAACGTCTGCATGGCTCAGTCGCGCACGACCTTCAGGGCGATCAGATCCTGCACGTCCAGCAGGCCGAGCGGCTTGCCGTCCGCGTCGACCACGGGCAGTTCGTCCACGCGAAGCTCGCGCACCATGCGGACCGCGTCGCGCACCAGCGCATCGCTGGGCAGCGTGCGCGGATGGGTGGTCATGCACGCCAACACGGGAGCGCCCAGCGCCTCCGCGCCACGGGCGTTCACCAGCCGGCGCACATCGGCGTCGGTCAGCAGGCCCGCGAGGCGGCCCTGCGCGTCCACCACCATGAGCGCGCCGGCACGTCGGCCCTCGCCCGCCGCGCGAAGCGCCTCGGCCAGCGACCCGGTCGCGGGCACGCAGGGAAGGTTTCGGCCCACGCGGAACCGCACGACCTCCAGAATGGGTCGCAGCCCCGCACCCAGCAGTCCGCCGGGGTGCATGCGGTGGAAATCGTCGGCCTTGAAGTCGCGGCGCCGGGCCAGAGCCAACGCCAACGCGTCGCCGGCGGCCAGCATGGAGGTGGTGCTGGCGGTCGGGGCGAGATTCAGCGGGCACGCCTCCTCGATGTCGCCCAGAGCCACATGGCAATCGCAGGCCTGCGCCAGGCTGGTTCGATCGCTCTTGGAGATGCCGATCCGCGCCACGCCATCAGCCTTCAGCAGGCTGGCCAGCGCCAGCACCTCCTCGGTCTCGCCGCCATAGCTCAGCAGAAGGGTCGTGTCGCCGCGACGGATGCGCCCAAGATCGCCGTGCACCGCCTCGGCGGGATGCAAGAACAGGCTGGGCTGGCCCAGACTCGCGAACGTGGCGCTCACCTTGGCGCCGACCAGTCCCGACTTGCCCATGCCGCTGACCACGAGGGAGCCCTTGCATCGCTCCAGCAGATCCAGCGCCGCGCCGAACGCGCGCGCCTCGGTGCCGCCCGCACTCACGCGTTGCGCCAGTCGCTGCACCGCGCCCGCCTCGGCGGCGAGCGCGTCGGCGATGAAGCGGGCCTCCAACTCGGTGGCCGACGTCGTCATGCGCGAAATGATAGCGGAGAACACGCGGTTTCCTGCTACGCTTCGCTCATGGCCGTCGGCGACGATTATCAGGTGAGACTCTCCGCCTTCGAGGGGCCGCTGGACCTGCTGCTGTTCCTCATTCGCCGCGCCGAGGTGGACATTCACGACATTCCGATCGCGCAGATCACGAACCAGTATCTGGAGACGATCCGCGGCGCGCGCGACTTGGATGTGGAGCAGGCCGGCGAGTTCCTGGTGATGGCCGCGACGCTGGTCGAGATCAAGAGCCGGATGCTCGCGCCGGTGCCCGAGGGGGTGGACGCGACCGATCCGCTCGCCCCGAGCGATGCTGGCGAGGACCCACGACGCGACCTTGTGCGTCAGCTGCTTGCCTACCAGCGCTTCCGGAGCGCGGCGGACGGACTGGAGCAATTGCGGTCCGAATATGCGCGCCGCTGGCCGGCGAGCGGCCACGCCGATGCGCCGACCGAGGAGGGTCAGGCGCGGGAATGGACGCCCGAGGATCTGGATTTCGGTGACGTGCACGTGCTGGACCTGCTGGAGGCGTTTGAGCGCCTGAGCGCCGCGGTGGACTTCACGCGTCTGGGCGATCATCAGGTCACCTGGGACGACACGCCGATCGGCCTGCATCAGGACGACCTCGTCGATCGCCTTGCGCGCAGCGACGGCCGGCGCATGACGCTGCAAAGCGTGTTTGAGGGACGCTCCCGACTGGATCGCATCGGTCTGTTCCTTGCGCTGCTCGAGCTCGCGCGTGAGCAGCGCGTGCGTGTGCGTCAGGATCGTGCCGAGGAGGCCATCGAGATCGAACTGCGCGACGTGTCGGGGGTCACCAATGCGGACGCCACCGCGTCGACGGCGTCGTGACCGACCGGGTGCCACGACATGACGGATGAGGCTGGGGGGATTGCGCGACGCGGTTCATCCGCCGCCGAGCGCTGGGCGCTGCGGCTGCAACGAACGTTCCGGCAACTTCCCGTAGGTGCGAGCGATCGCCTTGGCGACGGCCTCCTGAAGCTGCTTGGCCTTGCCGACCCCATCACCCTCATAACTGTTGCAGATCACGCTGAACGTGGGTTGGTGGCCGTTCGTGCAATCGACCACGCCGCTGAGCGCGCAGACACCGTCGATGTAGCCCGTCTTGCAGCGCACCGTCGCCAGATTCGGGTCGAGGTCGCGGAAGCGCTTCTGCACGGTTCCGGAGGTGCCGCCCACGGCGAGACTCGCCAGGAATGGGCGCGCAACGGCCGAGTCACGCGTGAGATGGCTGATCCATCCGGTCATCAGGCTGGCGGTCACGCGGTTCTCGCGCGAGAGACCGCTTCCGTCGGCGGCGTTCAGGCCCGCCGTGCCGCCCACGCGTCCGCTCACGAGCCGCTCCAGCGCCTCGCAGCCGTTCGTCCAGCTTCCTGGCGCGTCCGAGACCTGCCGCCCGACGCGCTTGAGCAGGCACTCGGCGTAGAGGTTCTGGCTGTCCACGTTGCAGCGTCGAACGATCGCCTCGATCGGCGTGCGGATCACGGGACCGATCGGTGAGCCGGTCGACGGGGGCTCCTCCGCCGCGATCACGCGCACGGTTCCCACGGCGACGCCCGCCGTGCGCAACCGCTCCGCAAGCAGCTTGCCGAAGAAGTCGGGCGGCGCGTCGATCGACACGCTCACGGGGGCCTTCAGGGCCTGGCGAAGGAAGCCGCGCACCGTGAAGCTGTTCACGTCGGCTTCGCGGGCAATCCAAAGACCGTCGTCGCGGGTCTTGCCCGGTGTGGTGGCGTTGCGAATGGGCACGAAGGTGCACGCCGGCTCGATCCGCGTGATCTCGGCGCCGCGGGGACTCGGCACGGCCCAGAAGTCCAGATGGTTGGCGTGGAAGTTCAGGCCGCTCACCTCGGCGCAATAGGGCTCGTGCAACTGGTCGACCGGCCAGTCGACATGGCAGTTGCTGCGATCAAAGACCCGGTCATCGACCACCAGTTCACGCACCGAAGTCATGCCCGCCTCACGCACCGCGTCGGTCCAGAGCGCAAGCAGCGCGTCGATCGTCATGCCCTGACACTTCTGGCCCTGCGCGTCCGTGTAGGTCATGCTCGACAGCACTTCGGGATCGCCGAACGACGGATCACCGTCGCCCACCACGGTCAGGCGATCTCCGCTGCGCAGCAGGCGCGTCTCGAAGTTGAAGTGCGGGCCCAACAGCACCAGCGCGGTGCCCGAGGTCAGCAATTTCTGGTTGCTTGCGGGCATGACCGGCTGGTCACCCTTGATGTTCACGACCTCGTTGCCGTCGCTGTCACGCACGCTGATGGCCACCACGCCCTTGCGGGGCCCCATCGCCTTCATGAGACCCGCGATCTCGTCCTTCAGGGCCCCCGCGTGGGCCCCTGAGTGCGACAGCAGGACAACGGCGAGGGTCAGGGCGCTGCGAAGCATGGGATGCCGCACTGTATCGACCGCGCCCGCGGTGCTGGCTCAACTTTCCAGCAGGGCTTCGGCGGCGGATCGGCCAGCCACGTCGCCACTGGCCCAGGCCCACTGGAAGTTGAAGCCGCCGATGCGACCGTCCACGTCCAGCATCTCGCCGACCAGGTGCAGTCCGGGGCGAAGCCGGCTCTCGAGCGTCTCCAGCCGAACTTCGGTCAGGGGCACGCCGCCGGCGGTGGTCTCGGCATAGGTGAAGCCGCGGTCGCCCGTCACAGGCAGGTCCAGCGCGACCAGGTTGCGAACAAGGTCGCGGCGGCGCTCCTTCGGGAGTTGCTGGGGCGTGGTCTCGGGGGTGATGGCCGATGCCTGCAGCACCGCCCGCGCCATGCGTTCGGGCAACCGTTCGCGCAGTCGTGAGAGCAGGCTGCGGCCGGTGGCGTCCAGAATCCACCGGTCCGCCGTGGAGAGGTCGAGATCCGGCACGAGGCTCGCCTCCAGTCGCGCCTCGGGCTCCACGGCATGCTGCAGTGTCCAATGCCGCGAGATGTCCAGCGCGACCGGGCCCGAAAGGCCGAAGTGCGTGCACAGCAGCGAGCCCTCGAAGCGCGCAAGCCGCTTGCCGGCCGGATCCGTCACGCGAAGTTCGGCCGGCAGCGCCAGTCCGCTCAATTCGCGCAGCCAGTGCCCCTCCTGAAGCAGCAAGGGAACCAGGGAGGGCACCACGCGCTCGGTCAGGGTGTGTCCCAGCGAGATGGCCATGTCGAGACCCGCGCCATCGGAACCGCTCTTGGGAAGACTTCGCCCGCCGGTCGCCAGCACCACGCGACGCGCCTGCAGGGTTCCGGCGTCGGAGCGGATGCGGAAACCGCCATCTGCGCACGTATCGACCGCGTGCACGCGATCCGGATGTCGGATCTCCACGCCCGCGTCCGCGGCGGCCTTCAGGAGCGCCTGCAGCACCGTGCGTGCGTTGTCGGAGACTGGGAAGAGCTTGCCGGTCTCCTCGCGCTTCAGTTCCACGCCGAGCTGAGCGAAGAACTCGATCGTCTGCGCCACGGTGAACCTCGACAGCACGCGCCGGATCGCGGCGGGGGTCGCCCCCGCGTAGTCGCGTTCGTGCACGGCATGGTGCGTGACGTTGCATCGCCCGCCGCCGGCCACAAGGATCTTGGCGCCAAGCGTGCGCGCGCCGTCCAAGGCGATCACGCCGCGCAGACCGGCTCGACCCGCCGCGATCGCGGTCATCAGGCCCGCGGCGCCGGCGCCGACCACCACAAGCGAGTGAGGCGATTCAGTCACGGCGCGCCTGAGCCGAGCCCGGAGCCTCGCCTTCGATGGTCAGCGTGGCGCGCTTGGGCTTGGGAGGCGCACCGTCGGCCGGGCAACTCTTGCACGGTGCGCCGCCGCCACGTGCGGGCAGGAGCGGGCGGATGACGAAGAACGCCGCGGCGAGTGCCGCGAGCGAGACAGCCCAGAATTGCCAGTCGTTCCAGGGCATCAGGTGACTCCAAGCGCAAGAAGGGTATGCCGGATCGCGAATGCCATCGCCCACGCGAGGCCGCTCATCCAGACAAGTTGCAGCAGCGGCCACTTCCACGAACCGGTCTCGCGTCGCACCAGCGCCAGCGTGGGCAGACACTGCATCGCGAGCGTGAAGAACGCGAGCAGGGCCGCCGCCGTGGGCACATCCAGCAGCGGGCGGCCATCGAGCCGGCGTCCGCGCGCGATGCGCTCGATCATGCGTGCCTCGTCCGCTTCGTCCTGCGTGCCCTGCAGCACGCTCAGGGTGCTCACAAACACCTCTCGCGCCAGGAAACTGGTGAGCGTGGCGACGGTGAGCTGATGGTCGAAGCCGAGCGGTGCGAACGCCGGCTCGGCCACGCGCCCGATCCTTCCCGCGAAGCTTCCCAGTTGCTGGGCCTGCGCCAGCTCGCTTTCAGCCTGCACCTGCATGGCCGCGCCCTGCGCGATGGCTTCGAGCGTACGGCCCTCTCGCAGGCGCGCGGCCTCGGCGAAACGTGCCTCGAGTTCGGCGCTCGGCTTCGCGGTCGGGTAGGCGCTGAGCCACCACATCACCACGCAGATCGCCAGGATCATGGTGCCCGCGTTCGAAAGGAACAGTCGTGCGCGATCCCATGTCACCCAGAGCGCCGTGCGCACGCTCGGGCGGCGATAGGGCGGGAGTTCCAGCATCATCGGGCGGGCGGGGCCGCGCAGGATCGTTCGCCGAGCCAGCAGCGCGCTCAGCAGGCCGGCGATCGCGCCGGTGGCGTAGCAGCCGATGAACGCGACGCCCGCCAGCCACGGGTGGCCCGCGAACAGCAGCGAGATCAGCAGCACGTACACCGGCAGGCGTGCGGTACAGCTCATGAAGGGTGCCACCAGGATCGTGGCCAGGCGATCCTTGGGATCCGGGATCAGGCGCGTGCTCAGGATGCCGGGCAGCGCGCAGGCATGGCTCGAGAGCAACGGCACGAAGGCCTGGCCCGGTAGGCCGAAGCGACGCATGAAGCGGTCGGCCGCGAATGCCGCGCGGGCCAGGTACCCGCTGTCCTCAAGCAGACTGAGCATGAAGAAGAGCAGCGCGATCTGCGGGAGGAACACGACCGTGCCCGCCACGCCACCCACCACGCCATCGACCAGTAACGCGCGCAGTGGCCCCTCGGGCAGCCACGCCTGCACCCAGCCGCCGAGATGCTGAAAGACCAAGTCGATCCCGTCCATCGGGAAGCGTGCCAGCCAAAAGATGCTGGCGAAGAGCACCGCCATCACCATGATGAAGACCGCGCCGCCCGAGACCGGGTGGGTCAGCGCGGCGTCCACGCGGTCGGTCAGGCGCTCGGCGCTGACGGCGCGTTGGCCGCCCACGCTGTCACGCACGCAGTCGCTGCACCACGCCGCCACGCGCACATCATCGTCCAGCGTCGGCAGGTGGGCCAGGCGCGTCACGTGCGCGGGAGCGTCGAGCCCGGCGCGCGCCGCCTCGGCGGCGCGGCGTGCAAGCTGCTCCACCCCCTCGCCGGTCCGGCCACTGGTCACCTCGACCGCGCAGCCCAGTCGGGCGGCAAGTTTCGCGGCGTCCACGCTCAGTCCCTTGCGACGCGCCTCGTCGGCAAGCGTGACCGCCACCACGCAGGGCACCTTCCGACGCAGCGCCTGGAGAACGAAGCGCAGCGAGCGCGCCAGATTCGTGGCGTCGGCGACGGCGATCACGACATCCGGCGCGCACTGGCCGATGCGTCCCTCGATGCAGTCACGACACAATCGACTTTCAGGCAGTTCCAGGTGCAGGCCATAGGTCCCGGGCAGATCCATCAGCTCCAGTTCCACGCCCCCGATCGAGACCGTGCCGACGCGACTTTCCACGGTGGTGCCCGGCAGGTTGCCCGTACGTGCGCGCACGCCACAGAGGCGGTTGAACAGCGTGGTCTTGCCCGTGTTGGGCTGACCCAGCAGCGCGGCGCGAACGACCTTCGGGGTCGCCGTGGCCAAGGGAGTGGTGGGCGTGGCGCTCACCAGCGGTACCGCGCGCTCAGCGGGTCCTTGCCAGCGAGCGACGGCTTTCCGCGCGGCTCGCCTGGATGATCCGGTCCGCGGCCTTCGGATGGGCCTTGCACTCAAGCAGCGCCGAGAACATCAGCGGCGCCACGATGGTCGCGTCGCTCTCGACCACGAACATCGGCGTGCGCTCGGTGAGCTTGTCCCAGGTGATCTTCTCGTTGGGCGTGGCACCCGAGTAGCTGCCGTAGCTGGTGGTGCTGTCCGAGATCTGGCAGAACCACGCCCAGGGCTTCACCGGCTCCTGCAGGTCGTACTTGATGCTCGGCACCACGCAGATCGGGAAGTCGCCGGCGATGCCGCCGCCGATCTGGAAGAAGCCGATGCCGCGACCTGTGGAGAGGCGCTTGTAATCGTCGTAGAACTGCGCCATGTACTCGATGCCGCTCTTCACGATGCCGGCGCCGCAGTCGCCGTACTTCACATGCGAGGCGAAGATGTTGCCGAAGGTGCTGTCCTCGTGGCCCGGCACCACGATCGGCAGTTTCGCCTTCGCGGCCTCGAGCAGCCAGCACTCGCGCGGATCGCCCTCGAACTTCGAGCGCGGCAGCTTGCGCACCAGGTCGTAGAAGTACTCGTGCCAGAAGCGCCGATCGCCGTCGCGGCTCGCCTTCTTCCACATGGGCACCAGGATCTTCTCGACCGCGCGGAAGGCGTCGTCCTCGGGAATGCTGGTGTCGGTCACGCGCCGCATGCGCTGCTTCAGGATGCGCGTGTCGTCCTTCTTGGTGAAGTAGCGGTACTCGGGGAAGTCCTTGTAGCTGTCGTGCGCGACGAGCCGGAAGAGCGACTCCTCCAGGTTGGCGCCGGTGACGCTGAGACCGTGCACGAGGCCCGCACGGATCGCGGGCGCAAGGGTGATGCCCAGCTGCGCGCTGCTCATCGCACCGGCCATCGCCAGATACATGCGGCCGCCGCCCTTCACGTGGTCCCAGTAGCTGAACGTCGCGTCGCGTGTGGCACGCGCGTTGAAGTTGCGGTAGTTGCGGGCGATGAATTCGAGGACGGGGAGCTTGGAAGCCATGGTGGGCCCTTGAATCTACCGCGCCCGGGAAGGTTCAGCGCAGTCGGTCGACGTGCGCGAGAAGGCTGCGCATACGGTGCTCGTAGGTGTGCTCGGACAGGGCGCGGCGGCGCGCGGCGTTCCCGAGGCTTCGGCGCAGCTCGGGCGACGCAAGCAGTCGCTCCGCCTGCGCCTCGAGTTCCTCCAGGGTCTCCCAGGTCGCGATCTCTCGCTCGGTGTCGAAGAGTTCCGGGAGCTCCGTGCGGCGGTCGACCAGTTGGCAGGCTCCGCATCCCGCCGCCTCGAAGAGCCTCGGATTGGTGCCGTGCGGCCAGCGGTCCCGCCATGTGTGCAGGTTCAGAACGATGTCCGACGAGGCGAAGATGCCCACCATCGCCTCCGGCGTGAAGAACCCGCTCTGCACGCGGTTTCGAAGCGGCGAGTCTGGCGCAAGCTTCTTCGACCAGGGTCCGTGGATGCGGACGTCAAATCGACGAGCGAGTCGTTCGCAGCAGGCCTCCCGGAGCGGATGCCAGTCTCCCGCGAAGCAGATGCCGGCACGGCGGTCGAGGGTCGGGGCCACCGGACGATGCACGGTCGGGTCGCACGCCGTCGGCAGCCAGTGCGCTTCGCGGAATCCTCCGTCTCTGTAGACGCGCACGCTGCCCGGATCGTTGCTGAAGACAAGGTCATGGCGCGCCAGCGTGGGCAGACTCGAGGCGGGCTCGAAGGGATCGTTCAGCCACCAGCAGGCGCTCACGATCCGTCGCTCGCGAAGCCGCTCGAGCTCGTCGCCCGCGATGCGCCAGCCGTAGAACGAGAGCACGAGATCGGGCTGGAACCGTTCCACGTCTCGTCGGAACCTGCGATTCAGCCATCGGGGCCAGATGGTTCCTCCTGCATCCAACGGGGCGAGTGCCTTGTCATGCCACCGGAGCGACGTGTCGAAGACCGTGACCTCGTGTCCCAGGGACTGGAGCGCCCGGCGGCTGCACGCCGACATCGGAAGCGTCCGAAGCTTGCCGGGAGCCGCCAGAAGGATCCGCACGACGGCCAGTGTAGGAAATCCGATCACTCGGTCGGCGTCGCGTCGCCGGCGCCCATGTCGCACGGCGTCACGAGCAGGCGCTGCGCCACAGGTCCGCTGAGACCCACGCGCGTTCGTTCGACCTCGATGATGCAGGGCTCGCCCGGCTTGCACACCCGAAGTTCGCAATGCTCGTGCACGCCCATCGCGCGCAGCAGGCACTGGTCGTTTTTGGGCAGGCCAGCCATGCACCCTGCGTCCAGACGCGCGCGCTGGCCACGCTGCAGCTGCGTGAGCGGCACGCGAGGGCGTCCGGCGGTGTCGTGCGCGTCGGGCATTCGATGCAGTCTAGGTGCGACGTGGGGGCCGTTCAACGGCGCGTTCAGCGAGGTGGTGTCGGATTCGAGCCCGCCCGCTCGAGCGAGTTCACCACGAAGCGGAGCGAGCACTCGACCAGGGGCGCGATCGTGTCGCGCGGCCGGAACGCCGAAGCGTTGGATCCAGCGCTCTCGGGCGCCAGCGAGAGCTCCGGCACCACCTCACCCCTCAGCACCCAGATGCCCTTGGCATCCAGCGGATTCAGGCGAGGCACCGCGCTGGCAGGGCATCGGATGCGATACCAGCCTCCCACGCGCGCGCCACCCGCGTTCAGCGAGTACGCCTCGATGTCGAACTCGCGCACCGAACTGTTGGATGCAACGCCCACCTCGAGGATCTCGATCGTCCAGGTGATCGGCTGGCGCATGCGACGCTGTCGCAACGGGTCGCGGAACCATCGTTCGACCTCGGTGCGGTAGGCGGTCACGGCGCGGGCGTCGGTGGTCGCGTCGGGAACCGCAATGCCACGCGATGTCAGGTGCTCGCGCAGCATCTGTCCCAGACTGCGCCGCACGGCAAGCGGATTGCCGAAGTTGTCGGGACCGGGATCCTCCGTGGTCTTGGGCGCGTTGGCGGGCTTGGCGTTGCCCGACTCCAACGCCTGCAGTCGGTCCTTCGCGGCCTGCAGTTCGCGGGTCAGGCGCTGATTCTCGGCCTCGAGCGCCTTGATCCGATCCTCGGTCGAGGCCTGTGCAAGGCAGGGGGCGTGCGTGAGGGCCAGGCACATGAGAGGCAGGCAGGCGCGCAGCATGGCGGAATCGTATCGGGCGGACGAATGCCGCGACTATGCTGCCTGCATGCGAGCGTTGCGCAACCTCGTGCGCATGGCCTGGCGACGGCTGCAATGGCAGCGGGGACTTGAACTCGTCGCGCCAGGGCTGCTCGTGGCTTCGGGTGTCGCCATGCTCGTTCTGCTGTGCACGCGATGGGCGCGCATCGAATCCTGGTGGATCGCCGCCCTGGCGGGGATTGGAGCGGGTGCGGCGCTGGCGTGGGCGCTCGGTCGCCTGCGACCAGCGCCATCCATGCGTGGCGCCGCGATCGAACTCGACACGCGCCTGGCACTGGAGGGTCGCGTCGCGTCGGCGCTCGCGCTCGATGGTCGCGACGATCCCTTCGCGCGCGCTGCCGTCGAGGATGGCGCTCGAGTGGCGACGGATCCAGCGGTGCTTGCGCGCGCACGACGCGCCTTCCGGATCGCGATGCCGCCTTGGATGGCGTGGGTTCCTGTGGCATGGTGCGCCTTCGCGCTGCTGGCATGGATGGTTCCGACGCGCACCGCGCCGAAGCAGGAGCAATCTGCTGAGATTGCGACCACCACACCGGAGGAACTCGAGGTCCGTGCCGCCGAGGCGGAGACCCGCGTTCAGGAAGCCGTGCAGACCCTGGCCGAAAGTCCCGAAGCGCAGGAACAACTGAAGGCACTGCTGCAGGAGTTCGCCGCAACGCCCCCACCCGCTGCGGCCGGCGAGTCGGCGAACGGCCGCGACGCGAAACAGCGTGAGGCGGAAGCGTTGCAGCGGGCCGCGGCACTGGAGCAGCGGCTCAGCGAGGCGCTGGACTCGCCAGAACTTGAAGCGTCGCAGGAACTTCAGGATTTCCTTGCGGCGTTGCCGGATCTTCCGAACGTCGATCCCGGGTTGCTGGAGGCGTTGAAGACCGGACAGATGGATGCCGCGATGCAGGCGCTCGAGAAGTTGGCGAAGGACGCCGCTGGCGGCGACCCCAAGAAGGCCGAGGCCGCGCGCAAGTCGCTCGAGTCGCTCGCGCAGGCGATCGAGCGCGCCGAGGCGGCAGGCTCAAAATCGATGGCCGCGGCGCTGGAGAAGGCCGGGCTGGACCCGAAGCTCGCGCAGGATCCTGCCGCAGTGGCCAAGGCGATCGAGGAGGCCGCGAAGAAGGGCGAGATCTCGAAGGAGCAGGCGCAGGCGCTTCAGAAGCAGGCGCAGGCGCAGCAGCAATCGCAGCAGCAGAAGAAGGAGCTGGCCAAGAGCATGCGCGAGTGCAAGAACGGCTCCTCCGAGTCCGCGCGCCGACAGCTCTCGCGTCAGCAGGCCGCGCAGCGAATGCAGGCCACGCTGCAGATGGCGATGCAGCAGTGCAACAGTCCCGGCGCGGCAGGCTGGTCGATGCCGTGGACTCGAAGCAAGTCCTCGAAGTCAGGCGGAGCTGGTGGTGGAAAGGGTTCTGGCCAAGGCGGTGGCGGCAAGCCCGGACAGGGCGGCACGCCCGAAACGAACGGCCGCACCGACGCGATTGCGGACGGCAAGCTGGCGAACAAGCAGGAATCCGCGGGAGATGGCAGCCTGCTCGACGACGCGGCGGCGCGCGACTTCATTCGCGCCGAGGGCCTGCCCTCCGGAACCTCGAACAAGCAGATCCAGGCGGTCGCCGCGAAGGTGGCCGCCGGTCTTGAGGAAAGCAGCGAGGAGGACCCGGTGCCTGGACGACTGAAGCAGGCGCACAAGCGCTACTTCGAGCAATGGAAGAAGCGGCTCGACGAGAAGGGTGCGGGCGCGCAGCCCTCGACGCCGTGATGCCTCCACCTCGACGCACGGTCGCCCTTTCCTGAACGGCCGCCGTGCATATCGCCTTCGATCGACCCGGATGGCTCATACTGCTGGCGCTTCTGGCGCCCGTGGTGTGGCTTGGATGGCGCGCGATCCCGCATCTCGGTCGGCGTCGCGCGATCTCCGCAACCGTGATCCGTGCCTTGGTGGTGCTGCTTCTGGCGGCCGGACTCTCGCGTCCATCGATCATCCGCGCGGGTGAGGGCGTCAGCGTGATCGTGGTCGCAGATGCGAGCCGATCGATCCCGCCCGCGCTTCGTCAGCAGGCGCAGGCGTGGCTGCAGCAACGTGTCGCCGCCCGCACGGATCCAAAGGACCGCGTGGGCGTCGTCACCGTGGCGCGCACGCCCGAAATCGTGTCGGTGCCGTCGGCGGTGGTCGCGCCCGACATGCTTCGGCATGCCGGTGACTCGGTCGGCACGGATCTGGCTTCGGGTGTGCGAACAGGTCTCGCGATGCTTCCACCAGACACCGTGCATCGAATCCTGCTGGTGAGTGATGGCGTGGAGACGGCCGGGAGCGTCGCCGAGGCGTCCGAGCGCGCAGCGGCGCTCGGCGTGCCGATCGATGTGGTGCCGATCGTGCGGCCCTCGGTCGCCGACGTGATGGTCGAGGCGCTGCGAACGCCCGCGCGCGCGCGCCGTGGACAGGTGATCGACGCGCGCGTGGTGGTGCGGAGTTCGTCCGCCACCTCCGGCAAGCTGCGGCTGCGCATGGATGGGCGATTCGTGGATCTCGATCCAAAGGGTTCATCCGATGCGCTCGCCATTCGGCTGGAGCCCGGCCCCAACGCCATCTCGATTCCCTTGCCGATGGATCGTTCCGGTGCGGTGCGCCTCGAGGCCATGTTCGAGCCCGACCAGTCCGCCGCGGACTCGGTGGTCGAGAACAACCTCGGGTCCTCGATCACGCTGGTTGCGGGCGATGGGCGCGTGCTGGTGGTGGGCGAGGGCCCCGCGCTGGATCCCATCGTGCAGGCCATCGAGGCGGCGAAGCTTGAGGCGGAGGTCGTGCTGCCCGACGGCGTGCCTTCGCGCGTGGCGGGCGGCGACTTTGACGCGTGCGTGCTGGTGGACGTGCCGCGCTGGGCGTTGGACGCGGACACCGACCGCGCCCTTGCCGCAAGCGTGCACGACCTTGGTTGCGGCCTCGTGATGATCGGCGGGGATCGCAGCTTCGGCGCGGGCGGCTGGAACGAGAGCGCCGTGGCCGGCGCACTGCCTGTGGACATGGTCCCGCCGCAGGAGCGCAAGCTTCCAACGGGCGCGCTGGCCCTCGTGATCGACTGCTCGGGCAGCATGACGATGCCCGTGGCCGGTGCGGGCGGCTCCACGCAGATGCAGATCGCGATCGAGGCCGCGATCAAGGCGATCGGCGCACTCACGCCGAGGGACGAGGTCACCGTGATCGCGTTCGCAGGCGAGCACACCACCATCGTGCCGCTCACGCGCTGCGAGAATCGCGCCAGCATCGAGTCGTCGCTCCGATCGATCCAGGCCTCCGGCGGCACGAACATGTTCCCGGCGCTCGAGGAGGCCAGGAAGGAACTCGCCAAGAGCCGCTCCTCGACGCGCCATGTCGTGGCGTTGACCGACGGCGCGACCTCGGGCGATCCTGCCGACGGTTTCGCGATCGCGCAGGCCATGCGGAAGGAAGGGATCACGCTCTCGACGGTGTCGATCGGCGACGGCTCCAACGACGGACTGCTCGGGCGCCTTGCCAACGTCGCGGACGGACGCTTCTACGCCGTCACGGACACGCAGAGCCGCGTGTCGGTCCCGCAGATCTTCATCAAGGAAGCGCAGCTCGTCCGCCGCTCGATGGTGTGGGAGGGCGAGCCGTTCACGCCGACGCGCGTCGCGAACGCGGAGTGGACGCGCGGTCTCGCCTCGATGCCGCCGATCAGCGGCTACGTGATCGCGGGCGCGCGCGGCGAACCTGCACAAGTGGGCTTGGTGAGTCAGGCGGATCTTCCCGACCCGATCCTTGCGTGGTGGAACCACGGTCTCGGTCGCGCGGTGGCGGTGACCACGGATCTCGGCGGCAAGTGGACACCGACTTGGGTGCAGTGGTCGGGCTACCAGCCGTTCGTCGCGGGCATGATGCGGTGGGTCATGCGCCCGGGTTCACCGCCGGATCTGGCGGTCCGCACGCGCGTGGATGGGGACGAGGCGATCGTGGAGGTCGAGGCCACGGGCGACGTGGCGCGCAAGGCGCAATCCGCCGAGGCGCGTGTGGTGGAGCCGGAAGGCGCCGCGCGCACCCTGTCGCTGCGACAGATCTCGCCGGGCCGATGGACCGGCCGTTTCGCGGTGGATCGCGCGGGCGCCTATCTGGTGAACGCCGCCGTGGGCATGGCCGCCGGTGCGCGACCGATGTTCACGCAGGCCGTGGTGAGCGTTCCCTATCCGCGCGAGTTCCGCAGCGCCGATCCGGATCTGGCGCGATTGGAGGCGATCGCGCAGCGCACGGGTGGGCGCGTGATCCGCGTGGGTGACGCTTCGGCGGACCTCTTTCTGGACGAGGGACTGCCCGTGCCCGAGACGATCCGGCAGGCGTGGGACCTGTGCGTGTACATCGCCGCGCTGCTGTTCATCGTGGACGTGGCGGTGCGACGACTCTCGCTGGAGTGGAACACGAAGCCCGCCGCGGAGGTGGTGCGCGACACGGCGCGCGTGACCGCGGCCTGGAGGCATGCGCGGGCGAGCGCGCGCGGAGCGTCGCCCTCCGCGGAGGCGCCGTCGATGCGGGACGCTTTGATGGCGCAGCGAACGAGTCCGGCAGGGCCCGCACCGACCGTCGTCGCCGAACCGGAACCGCCGGCAGCCCAGCCGGCGGTGCCCGAGGCTGAAGAACCCGAGGACGATTCGCCGATGGGTCGTCTTCGTGCGGCCAAGCGCAGAGCACGCGGGGGATCGTCATGAGCGCGCCCGTGATCCAGGATGCCGCCTCCGCCCGCGCCGCCGCCGACGCCTTCCGCGCCTCGGCCGGGCAGATCAAGAGCGCGATCGAGACCGCGGTGGTGGGACTTGGAAGCACCCTCGAGGAATGCCTCTGGTGCCTTCTCGCCGACGGACACCTGCTGCTCGAGGGCGTTCCGGGACTCGGAAAGACGCTGCTCGTCCGCACCATCTCCGAAGCGACCGGACTGCGCGCGGGGCGTGTGCAGTGCACGCCTGACCTCATGCCCGCGGATGTGCTCGGCACGCCCGTGCTCGTCGAGGATCCTGCCACCGGCCATCGCGTGCGACGATTCCGCCCGGGTCCCGTGTTCTGTCAGGTGCTTCTTGTCGACGAGATCAACCGCGCCGCGCCGCGCAGTCAGAGCGCGTTGCTTGAGGCCATGCAGGAGCGCTCGGTGAGCGTGGATGGCCAGACCCTGCCGCTGGAGCGGCCCTTCCTGGTGCTCGCCACGCAGAATCCGATCGAGCAGGAGGGCACCTATCCGCTGCCCGAAGCGCAGCTCGACCGGTTCCTGGCGAAGGTGCAGGTACCGGTCCCGGATCGCGGCGCGCTGAACGAGATCCTGCGCCGGACCACGCTGGAGGCGATGCCAAAGGTGCCGCAGGTGATCGACGCCGCGGGCCTGATCGGACTGCAGTCGCTGGTGCGGCGCGTCGCCGCGGCGCCCCATGTGCTCGACTGGGCGATCCGACTCACGCTGGCGTCGCACCCGGACGGCGCGCACGCCGCACCCGCAACCCGCCGGTGGATCCGCATTGGCGCGGGGCCACGCGCGGCGCAGGCGCTGCTGCTGCTGGCGAAGGTCCGCGCGCTGCTGGCGGGTCGCCACGCCGTCGCGATCGACGATCTCGCCGCCGTCGCGCCCTGCGCGCTGCGGCACCGGCTTCAGCTCTCCTATGAGGCCGAGGCGGACCGCGCGGATGCCGACCGCGTGATCGCGCACCTGATCGAGCACACGCCGCAGGAGGTCGCATGACCGCGCTGGGCCGCATCGATCAGCTGCTCGACGCACCGCTGGTGGCGGCTCTCGATCGTCTGGACATCACGAGCCGACGTCCACTGCAGGGAACGCGAAAGGGTGAGCGACGCAGTCGCCGCCGTGGGCAGGGCATGGAGTTCGCGGACTTCCGGCCCTACGCGCCCGGAGACGACCTGCGCTTCGTGGACTGGAACATCTACGGACGCATCGAGCGGCTCTTCCTGCGCATCTTCCTGGAGGAGGAGGATCTGTCGCTGGTGGTGGCCGTCGACGAGAGTGCAAGCATGGGTTTCGGCACGCCGAGCAAGTTCGACGTCGCACGCCGCATCGCGATGGCGCTTGGCTACGTGGGGCTCGTGAATCAGCATCGTGTCACGCTGGCGGGCCTGCGGGGAGATCGTGCCGAGCGACTGGAGGGGCTGCGTGGCCGCCGCAAAGCGAGCGAGGCGGCGAACTGGCTGCTGGGGCGTGAGCCTGGCGGGGCGCTGGACTTCGCGGCGGCGGTGCGGGACATGGCCTCGTCGCGACAGGGTCGCGGCATCGCGGTGATCGCGAGCGACTTCCTGTGCGATCAGGGTCTCGATGCGGGTCTGCAGGCGCTGCGTGTGCGTGGGTGGGACACCTTCGTGCTGCAGGTGCTGGCGCCGGAGGACCTCTCGCCGGGCGCGCACGGCATCGTGGGTGACCTGCGCCTCGTCGACTCGGAGCTTTCCACCGAGGTGGAGGTGACGGTCAGCGAGGCGCTGCTTCGTGATCACCGCAGGAGGCTGGAGGCCCACAACGCGAACCTGCGCGACCTCTGCACGCGCCTGGGCGCGCGCCATCTGGCGATCGACACGACCGCCGACCTGCCTCGACTCATGATGGAGTCGCTGCGGCGCGGAGGCCTGCTTCGATGAGCCTGCTCACGCCGATGATGGGCGGCATCCTGCTTGCGGCCACGCTGGTGCCGCTGGTGGCGCTCTACATCCTCCGTCTGCGCCGCACGCGGAAGGTCATCGGAAGCGTGATCGGCTGGAAGCGCCGCACCGAGGACCTTCGCGCCAACGCACCGTTCCAGCGACTGCGTCCAAGCTGGCTCCTGGCGCTGCAGGCGCTGTTGCTGGCGCTGCTGGCATTGGCGGCCGCACAGCCCGTGATCCGCGGCCTTGGCGAGGGCGCCTCGCGCGTGGCGCTGCTGATCGACTGCTCCGCAAGCATGCGGACGCTGGATTGCGAAGGCAGATCGCGACTCGAGGAGGCTCGCGAGCGCGCGCTCGCGCGTGCCGAGGTGCTGCTTGGCGCCGGCCTCTTCGCGTTCGACACGCCGGAGGTGATGGTGGTCGCGTTCGCGGGCACCGCGGATGTCCGCGCTCCGCTTGGTCGCAGCGCGGCGCGCATCGCGCAGGCGATCGAGTCGATCACGCAGACCGACGAGTCGACGCAACTCGGTCCGGCGCTGGAGCTCGCGCGCGCGCATCAGGCTGGGGGTGGCGACGACAGTGCATCGCAGGCCATCGTGCCGATCCGGATCGAGATCTTCAGCGACGGCAAGTTCGGTGACGCTTCCGAGGTGGCGCCCCGCGCCTCGGAGACCGTTGAATGGGTGCGCATCGGTTCGGTGGAGACCGGCAATGCGGGATTCTCGGCGGCGGGCGTGGAGCGCAGCGCGGAGGATCCGGCGCGCGTGGAGGCCTTCGCGGCCCTCCGCAACTTCGGCACGACCGTGATCGAGCGCGCGGTGTCGCTGCGCGCGGACGGCAAGGGGATCGCGCGCACTCCGGACTCGGTCGAGGTGCCTGCGATGGTGCGCGACAAGGGTCAGACGCAGACCGGCGAGCGACGCATCACCTTCGCGCCGTTCACCGCGGGTGGCCAGCGTCTCGTCGAACTCACGACCGATCCCGGCGACGCCTTCACGACCGATGATCGCGCGTGGGTGGCCCTCCGCGCGGCGCGCGCACCGACGGTCGCGCTGGTCGGCGACGATGCCTCGCTGGATGCGCTGCTGTCCGCGCTTCCGCTTGGATCCCTGACTCGATTGGACCACGCGGCCGCCGATGCGGCGATCGCGAAGGACGCGGCGTGGACCGAGCGCTTCGATGTGGTGGTCAGCGTGGGAGCGCCCCCGCGCGAGATGTCACGCGGCCGCTGGCTTCACTTTGGTCCGCCGCCCGCGCTGCCTGGCCTCCATCCGCTGCCGGACCCGGGTCGCGACTATGCGCGGACTGCGCGACTCGATCATCCCACGCTGCGGCAGTGCAACCTGAACGAGCTCGTGGTGCGCAAGGCGCATGCGCTGGCGGCGGAGCGTGGATGGACGCCGCTCATCGAGGGCGGTCGCGCGCCCCTGGCGCTCGCCGGACGGACACCGGGGGGCTTCGCGATTCTCGTGGCGTTCGAACCCGGCGATTCGAACTGGCCCTTCCAGCGCAGCTTCGTGAACTTCACCGCGCAGGCGGTTGACATGCTCGCGGGCCTTGCAGAGGTCGCCAGCGAGGAGAGCGTGGCGCCGGGTGACATGATCCGAGTTCGGCTACCCGACGGCGTGAGCGTCGTGACCGTCACGCCACCGGGCGAGCGTGCGGTGCCATTGACGGTGCGCTCGAGCGAGGCTGCGTGGGGACCTGCTCGTCGGGTCGGCGCCTATCGCGTCGAGTGGACCGGCCGTGATGGCGTAGGGCAGTCGCGTTGGGTCACGGTGAACCAGCTGGATCCGCTGGAATGCGACGTGGCCGCCGCCGAAGCGGTGTCGCTGGGTGGCGCGGCCGTGCGGGCCTCGGCAGGGGGCAGCGGCGCGCTCGACGCATGGCCGTGGGCGCTGGGCCTCGCGCTGGCACTGCTCGTGCTGGAATGGTGGATCTATCACCGGCAGGTCTCGCGCTGAATCCGCGCACCCTGCACGCGCGCGATCGCGTCGCCCGCCGCCCTATCATCGCGACCATGAACGAGGACCGAATCGCGAACTTCGAGCGCATGGCGCAAGCCGATCCGACCAACGAGATGGCGCACTTCAGTCTGGGCAACGCCTATCTGCAGGCGGGGCGCCACGCCGAGGCCGCGCAGAGCCTGGAGCGCTGCCTGTCCATCGCTCCTGAGATGAGCAAGGCATGGCAACTCTGCGGACAGGCGCAGATCGGTGCGGGCTGGGCCGACAAGGCGGCCGCCACGCTGATGAAGGGCTTCGAGGTCGCCGCGAGCAAGGGCGATCGCATGCCGCAGCAGGCGATCGGCGACCTGCTGCGCTCGATCGGTCGCGAGCCACCGAAGGTGGAGAAGCCCGTGGACGAGGCCGCCGAGGCCCTGCGTGCCAGCGGCGCGTTCGTGTGTCAACGCACCGGTCGGCCGGGCACGCGCATGGAGCACCCGCCGTTCCGCGGGCCCGTGGGCGCCTGGATCCAGGAGAACATCTCCGCCGAGACGTGGAAGGCGTGGATCGGGCAGGGCACCAAGGTGATCAATGAACTGCGCCTGGACTTCTCGCGTGACCGCGATCAGGAGGTCTACGACCAGCACATGCACGAGTTCCTCGGGCTCGACCCGGAGGCGCTGGTGCGCATCCGCGGCGCCGCCACGGCGGGACAGGGTCGCTGAGACGTGGCGGCGGCGCCCTCCGAGCGGCTTTCGACGGCGCTTGCTGGATGCTCGCTGCAGACGCCACTGGTGGCGGCGGCTGGAACCTGCGGCGTGCTGGATGAACTCGCGGAGGTCAGCGACGTGAGGTGGCTTGGCGCCGTGACGACCAAGAGTCTCACGCCCGAATCGCGCGAGGGCAACGCCCCGTGGCGCGTGGTCGAGACCAAGGGTGGCATGCTCAACGCGATCGGGCTGGCGAATCCGGGCGTGGACGCGTTCGTGCGCGAGCATGCGCCGCGCGCGCGCGCCATGCGCTGCGCGGTCATCGGATCGGTCGCCGGCCATGGCGTGGAGGAGTTCGTGCGCGTGGCCGTCGCGCTCGAAGGCGCAGGTCTCCACGCGATCGAGCTGAACGTGAGTTGTCCCAACACGTCCGACGGGCGCATGTTCGGCTCGGACCCGGTGCTGCTGGCCAGCGTGGTGCGCGCCGTGCGCGCGGCGGTGCGGGTACGCCCCCTGATCGTCAAGCTTCCACCCGATGGAGACCCCGTGGCGCTGGCCCGTGCGGCGGTCGAGGCGGGCGCCGACGCGCTCACGCTGTGCAACACCTTTCCGGCCATGCAGATCGACCCGGAGTCGCGGCGACCCGCGCTGAGTCGGGGCAGCGGCGGTCTCTCGGGCCCTGGCATCCACCCGATCGTCGTGCGGATCGTGCGCGAGGTGCATCGTCAGGTCGCCGGTCCTGCCGCCGTGCCGATCATCGGCCTTGGTGGGGTGCTCGACTGGCGCGACGCCGCGGAACTTGTCCTCGCGGGTGCGACCGCCGTCGGCGTCGGCACCGCGCTGCTGGTCGATCCGGGATCTCCCCGACGCATCGCGCAGGGACTCGACGCGTGGTGCGCGCGGCAGGGCGTGCGCTCCATTCAGGAACTCGTCGGCGCCGTGCAGGCATGAGTCCCGACGAGCGCGAGCGCTTCGACCGTGTGCTCGAGTCGGTGCTGGAGACGCTGCCTGACGAGCTGCACCGGCTTCTGGACGAGGCGCCGCTTGTGGTGGAGGACGCTCCCTCCGCGGAACTGCTCCGAGCGATGGGACTTCCCGAGGCCGACGACCTGTGTGGCCTGCATGAGGGGCTCTCGCGCACCGAGCGCTCGGTGGAGCATCCCGCGCTGCCCGACGTCATCACGCTCTTCCGTCGCGGCATCATCGATCTTGCCGGGGGCTGGGATCCCGTGGTGAGCGAGGGCGAGACGATCGGGGGCGAGGCCGCCGTGCGCGACGAGATCCTCATCACGCTGCTGCACGAGATTGGGCACCACTTCGGCCTCGACGAGGACGATCTCGAACGGCTCGGTTACGCCTGAATCTCAGCGCTTGCGCGCGGTTTCCGCCACGACTGAGGCGGCCATGTGCAGGATGCGCTTGCAGCTGACGCACTGCACCACCTTGCCGGTATCGCCGGCCAGGCGGGCATAGAGTGCCAGCGGGATCTCGGTGTTGCACGCGCTGCAGGCGTACTCGCGGTGACGTGCGTCGATCACCTCGACTTCGCTCATCGCCTCGCCATCGTGCAGGTCCGCGACCTCGTCGAAGAGGCTCATCGCGTCGGCGGGAACCTGTGCAGCGGCGGCGGCACGTTCGCGCTCGAGCTCGCCCAGTCGCTCGCTCGTGTCCTGTCGCCGTTGCGCGCATTCGGCCTTCGCCGCGTCACGTAGTCGGGTGCGCTCGGCCAGCAACGGCTCGAAGCCCTCGAGGCGCTTGCTCGTCTGCTCCACGCGCTCCAGGATGCCGAGCGCCTGCTCGTCGATCGCGTCCTTCTGCGCCTCGATGCTCTTCATCTCGCACAGGATGGCGTTGTACTGCTTGGTGTTGCCGCTCTGGTTCAGGTCGTTGCGCAGGCGCTGCACACGCGCATCGATCGACTTGGACTCGACCTCCATGGTCGCGGCCTGTGCCTGGAGCTGGCGGCGCTGGTTCTCCACGTCGGTGCGCTGCGCAAGGAGCTCGTCAAGCTGTCGCTGCTGGCCCGCCAGGAAGCGGTCGGCCTGCTCGAGCCTGGATCGGAGCGAGCGCACCTGCACGTCGACGCGGTGAAGGGCCAGCAACTGCTGCAGCAGACTCATGACGGAACCTCCTTGGGGGCCACAAGCGTACACGCATCATGTGCCGGGGGTTCCGAGCGGTCCCGTGCGTCAGTCAGGCCACGCCGCGCACGCCGAGCAACCACCACGCGGCTGGCGCCGTCAGCAGCAGGCTGTCAAGCACGTCCATCGCGCCGCCCATGCCGGGCACGGTCGCGCCCGAGTCCTTCGCGCCCGCCTGTCGCTTCAGGATGCTCTCCGAGAGATCGCCGATCGGACCGAGCAGCGACGCGATCAGGCCGAACGCCGCGCCACGCATGCCACCCACGCCCATCTGCTCGCCAAGCCAGGTTCCGGAGGCCACGCTGCACGCGGCGCCGCCCAGGAATCCCTCCCATGTCTTCTTGGGCGAGATCCATGGCACCATGCGGTGCGTGCCAAGCGCCATGCCGGTGAAGTAGGCACCCATGTCGTTCACCTTGACCACCAGCACCGCGCCTGCGAGCGCCCACCATGGCGCCTCCGCGCGCAACGCGATCCAGCACGCGGGAAGTGCGCCGATCCAGCCCGCGACAAGCAGCCACCGGCCCACCTCGGCGAGCGCCTTCGCGCCGTCCGCACGCGTCAGCGCCACGATCGCCGGCAGAAGCCCGAGCGTCGTCACGATCGCTGCTCCGCGCGCGGCGACTGGAAGATTCCAGCTTGCGAACGTCACGCTGGCAAAGGCCGCCAGCGCGACCGGAAGAGCGGCGCCGATCGGCCACGCCGAGACACCGCTCGCGCGTAGCAGTCGCGTCAGCTCGATCGTGAGCGCCGGCACCAGCAGCAGCATCGCGACGGATCCCAGCAGCACGCCACCGGGCAGCGCGCCGCCCGGCCACGCTTGCACGGGAAGGTCCTGCCAGCGCGCATCCAGCCACAGCAGGCCCGCCAGCAGCGCGATGAGGATCGCTCCCGTCACCAGCCGTGTGTGCAGCATGAAATCAGTAGATCGGGATCGAGGGGTCGATGTCCACCGACCACAGATGAATGCCGCCGGCCACGCTTCGGACCTGTTCGAACCCGGCTCGTCGCAGCGCCGCCGCAGCACGAAGGCTGCGCACGCCGTGATGGCACAGCGTGCAGATCTCGCGCGATTCGTGCTCGCGCAGCGTCTCGATCTGTGCCTCCAGTTCCGCCAGCGGGATGTGCACGCTGCCGGCGATGCATCCGATCGCGCGCTCCTGCGTGGTGCGCACGTCGATGATGAGTGGCGTGTCAGGTCCATCGCGCAGCGCCCGCAGCGCGCGCGGCGTGATCTCCCATTCCTCGTTGAAGGGGTAGCCGTCGGGAAGGCCGCGCGGATCGAGCGCGCTCATGGCGACGGGGTTCCGTCCGCCGCGACCCATCGCCAGAGGCCAGGTGCTTCGGCGCGCTGCACGGGCGGAAGCGTTCCATCCGCCTGCGCAGGACCTTGCATGGTGAGCCATGGCGGCATGCCAAGCACCATCCGCACCGGCGAAACCACCAGCAGCACGGCAGGCCAGCCGGCTTCCAGCGCGCCTTCGGCAGCCGCCGCATCGGCTGGAGTGCCGAGTTGCAGCGCGTCGTTCGTGGTCGGGAACGTCTCACCGTTGCGCGCGCCTCCGCCATTCAGGACCAGTGGCTCCGAGTAGGTGGGCTGGTGCTGCACCTGTCCGCGCGGCGCCTCCACGCGAACGACGCCCCAGTTCCGACGATCCAGCCCCTTCACGCTCGGTCCGGCGGACCTCGTTGCGGGCGGAACCTGATCGGGCGGATTCAGGTCGGGCGTCGGATCGGGACCGGCGTCGACCAGCGTGTCGCTGTCGTTCAGACACCCGCCGGCCATCAGGCCGGTCACCACGCAGGCGAGGAGGCTCAGTCGTCGGAGGGGCATGGGATTCCTGCGTTCCGCAAGGCTTCCTCGATGGTATCGAACTCGAAACCGCGACGCCCAAGCGTGCGCGTGATCCACGCGGCGCTGCGTCCCTCGCGTTTCCAGCGACGCGTGTGCACGGCGAGGTCCTGCGGCCGATCGGCGCCGCCTGCGGCCTTGCGCGCAAGTTTCGGCGCCACGCCCTCGGCCTCCAGTCGCACGGACACCATCTCGCTCGAGACCGGTCCGCTGCGACGAAGGTTCTCCGCGCGTCGCGTGGCGTAGGTGCCATCATCCAGCCAACCGTGCGTCGCGAGTTCGCCAACCACCTCGCGCGCGATGTCCTCGCCCCAGCGCGGGCTCAGCCGAACCACCAGCAGTTCACAGCTGTGATCGCGTCGACCAAGGCGTCGTAGCGCATCGGCGCGGCAGCCCTCGCGGCGCGCGAGCCGATCCACTTCCTTCTCGAGTCGAGCGGTCCATGAACGCCCTTCCGCAAGCCCGAGGGCCTCCGCAGCGTCGCGGCGAAGTGGACCTACGCTGGTGCGTCCGAGCCGCACGCGCACGAGCCCTGGATCCGTCGGGTCGGCGTCGATCGCCGTGATGGTCTGGCGTGTGCTCATGTGAGCTCGTCCAGATAGCCGGCGAGTTCGTTCGCCGCCTTCGCGTCGCCCGCCGCGCGCGCGACCTGCAGTCCCTCTCGAAGTGCGGTCACGGCACCGTTCACGTCATCCATGCGCTCCAGGGCCTTGGCAAGATGGAAGCGCGCGTACGCGTGTCGCGGATCCGCGTCGATGGTCTTGCGGAACCAGACGACGGCCTCCTCGAATCGGCCCGCCGAGGCGTGTTCCTGCGCCACACCGTACAGGCAGAACGCGTCCAACGGATCCTGCGCAAGCATTCGCATCAGTGATTCCAGTCGATTGGAAGGCGCCATGGGCGACAGCGTAGTGCGCCTGCACGGGCCGCAGGAAGGAACTACCCTTTTGACCCTATGACTCGTCGTCTCGTCCGAGCCGTGCTGCCGGTGCTTCTCCTGGTCGCGGGGTGTCTGGACAACACCTACGTGAAGGAGGATCGCACGGACCGAAGGCCGCGCGTGCTGGCCATCACGGATCAGGAGGGCGGCGCCCATGACTGCGTGCTGATCCATGACCGGCTCTGGTACGTGGGGCAGGCTTCGCGCCTGCTGGTGCTGGAGGGCCGCGGCGCGCTGGTGAAGTCCGTCGAGGCGGGACCCATCGGCAAGACGGGCGCGATCACCGATCTCGTGATTCATCGAGGTGATCTGGTCGGTGTGGTGAGCGGGGACGCGGTGGTGCGTTGGGACATCGCCAATCCGCGGGCACCGGTGCTGATCGACCGGATCGACGCGAAGACGCTTGGCATGCAGCCGTGGAGTCTCTCGATCGTCGGAAGCGATCTGTTCATCTCCGGCCGAGGTGGCGTGCTGCGCGCAAGCGACGGTCGCCTGTTCCTGAAGGGCGAAGCCACGGGTGGTGTCGTCGCCAGCGTGCAGGGACTGGCGGCGGTGAGTGGCCGTCAGGTACGGCTGCTGGAGGACGGAAAGTTCGTCGGTGCCGCCTCGGCGCTCGATCCGGGGCCGGCGGGCGTCTTCGGGTTCGCGTTGTCTGGCAGCAAGGGAAGCACCGTCGGCGTCATGGGGCCTGACATGCGGGAGCGGATGGCCGAGGTCTTCTCAGCGTCGATCGTGCGTCTGCGCGTGACCGGCAACCGACTCTGGGTACTCGCGGAGGATGGTCTGGCGACGTGGAGCATCGCGGACGGCGGCATGAGCGATCCGGTCTACGCGAAGGTCAAGGGGGCACGAGATGTCGCGGCCCTCAGCGACAACCTCTACGCGATGGTGGGATCGTTCGGCCGCGCCGTCTACCGGCTGCATGACGACCGCGACGGCTCGGGCGACGCGTTCACCGACGTCAAGCGCGAGCCTGGCCGACTGGATCAAAGCGTCTTCGACGGTCGCCGGATCGTCGCCGGCAGCATCGAGGGCTACTGGCTCTACCCGATTCGCGGCAAGGCCACGCTGTCGGACAAGACGATCGACGTGACGCAGCTGCCGGAGAACAAGGCCACGCTCGCATGGGGCACCGCCACGATCGAGGTGGGCGATGGCAAGCCGGAAACGCCCGATGAGGCACGCGCGGTTCGCATCGACGGTCCTGCGGGAAAGGGCCGCTGGTCGCCGGGAGCCAATGGCTGGGTGAACTGCCTTGCCGCGATCGACGGGCAACTCTGGGTCGGACACTGGCGCGGTATCACCGTCCTGCGGCAGGTGCCTTCGCTTGTCACCGAGGAGGACGACGATGGAAAGCCCATCGCGCCGAAGCAGGTCGAACTCGAGGTCGTGGATGAACTCCGCATTCCCGGAAGCGTGACGTGGCTGCATCCCCTGCGCACCGGCGGGGGCGCCGCGTGGGTCAGTCGCTTCGGTGGGATGGGCGTGGCCGAGTTCGTGCCCGAGGGCGAGACGCCGAAGAAGAGCCCGACCGACTGACCGCCTTCGCGGCTTCGCTGCAGAATCTTCTGCAGATCGAGTCCTCGGCGCACGACCCTCCGCGTGCCTTGCACGCGCGGCGTCCATGGAAGATGAGCAGGTGGCTCAGCAGGCACCAATGCGTGCGTGGGAACAGGGCCATCAGGTCCCGTTCCACGCGTTCGGGGTCGGTGTGTCGCGTCAGGCCCATGCGGCGCGCAAGGCGACCCACATGCGTGTCCACCACCACGCCCTCCTGAATGCCGAACACGTTGCCAAGCACCACATTGGCGGTCTTCCGCGCCACGCCCCGCAGCGTCAGCAGTTCCTCCATCGTGCGCGGCACCTCGCCACCGAAGCGTTCGGTGATCGTCCGCATGCTCTCGTGCACGGCGCGCGCCTTGTTGCGCCAGAAGTTCAGCGTCCGCAGGAAGGGTGCGATCGTCTCGGGCGACGCCGCGGCGAATGCGGCAGGGGTGGGAAAGGCCTGGAACAGCGCGGGGGTCGCCTTGTTCACGCCGACGTCCGTGCTCTGCGCGCTCAGGATCGTGGCCACCAGCAGTTCATGCGGCTGGCTCCACGTGAGTTCGCAGTGCGCGTCGGGGTGGCGGCGACGCAGCGCGGCCAGCAGCGCCTTGGCGCGAGCGCGTTGTGCGTCGGACTTGCGTGGCAGGGGCTTGTCCACGCGGTGATCCTACGAACGGCGACATGTCGGGGCTATGCTGGCGTGGTGCACGAGGCGCCGATTCCACTCTCCGTCACGCTGCAGCCGCTTGGCCGCGTGGCCGACGCGCTCGACGAGGTTGCGGCGATCGGTCTGGCCGGCGTGCAGTTCGACGCCTCCGACCCGGACCTGCGGCCGCGCGAGATGAGCGAGAGCGTGCGACGGGATCTTGGTGCGGCGTTGCGTCGGCGTGGTCTTGTGGCGAGTGGCGTCGACTGCTTCGTTCCCGTGGAGCGATTCGAGGATGCCGCGCGCGTGGAGCGAGCGATCGAGGCGGTGCAAGGCTCGATCCTGCTCGCGGAAAGCCTCAGAGGGGTGCCGGTATGCCTGTTCATGCCTCGAGGTGTGCGCGACGTCGCCGATTCCCTCGAGCGCGAAGCGCAGCGTCGCGGCGTGACGCTTGCCGATTTCGCGTGGCCCGCCTCGGATGGATCGGGTGCCGTCGGCATCGATCCCGCGGCGCTGTTGGGCGCAGGCGCGGATCCCGCGTCGGTGGTGCCGGCGCTCGCGAGCCGACTGGCGGCGGCACGCGTGGTCGACCTGCTGCGCAGCGGACTCCGCGGGCCGATCGGCGAGCAGGGTGGTTCACGCCTCGACGCCATGGCCTTTCGATTGGCGCTCGAGATGTCCGGCCTCCGCGGCCTCCCCGTGATCGATTGCCGGCAATGGCAGGCCCCGCTGCAAGGGGCACGGTCGTGCGCCGCACGATGGGTCGCGCTGCTGCCAGCCGTCGGAGGGTTCGCGTCATGAACGTGGAACTGACGGTCCTTGGGCATGGCGTGGATCTGATCGATGTCGCGCGCATCGAGCGCATGCTGATCGAGCACGGCGACCGCTTCCGCGAGAAGGTCTTCACGGAGACCGAGTGCGCGTACGCCGAAGCGGGTGGTCGCCGGCGCGGCGAGCGTTACGCGGCGCGCTTTGCCGCGAAGGAGGCCGCGTTCAAGGCCCTCGGCACGGGCTGGCGCAGTGGCATCGCCTGGACCGACGCCGAGGTGGTGCATGGCGCGGATGGCGCGCCGACGCTTCGGGTACACGGCGAGTTCGCGCGGATCGCGGGCGAGCGCGGTGTCACGCGCTGGCACCTCTCGATCACCCACACCGAGACGCTGGCGATGGCCAGCGTTCTGGCGGGCCGCGAACCGGCCGTGGCCGGGTAGCATGATGCGCCATGCGAAGGCGCGGCTCTCCAACCCTGTACGAACTGGCGCGAAGCACCTCCGCGTCCGACACGTCGAGTCGTCCGTCCTCCGGGGCGCTCGAGGTCGCGATGCGCTCGATTCGTATACCGCTCGGCTTCCTGTGGCTGCTGGGAGTTGGCGTGCTCATCCTGGCGGTGGTCGCGTACGCGTTCGGATACGGCCGAGGGCGGAGCGCCGGGTTCGCCGAGGGCGTCAGTCAGAAACTTGAGGAGCAGGCAGCGCAAGCGAGCGTTCGGACGGTCCGGGATCCGCTTCGGCAGCCCGCGCCCGCGAGCGTCGCCGCGGAGCCTGCGCCGGAACCCGCGTCCGCGGCGCGTCCGGCCGCTCCAGCACCTGTTCCGGCCGGCGGCGACCCTCGACAGCCCGGATATTGGTACTTCACCCTGGCCCGCCCCTCCTCGGCGGCGGCCGACGAGATGCTGGCTTTCTGCCGGGCCGAGGGGCTTGATGCGCACCTCGTTTCCGAGGATAATGGCAAGTCTCGCAAGATCATCGTCCTCCCGCCCTTGGCCAACGCGGAGGCTCGCAAGACCCCGGCAGGTCAGGCGTTGGAGGCGAAGATCAAGAAGGCGGGCGACCGCTGGAAGGCGAAGGCCAAGGGCAATCGGAACTTCTCCGATGCCTATCCGGAACTGTTCAGGGGTTGAGGCATCGCGCCAACACCCGCACTCGACACGAAACCCTCACCCCACGCAGACCATGAGCATTCATCCCAGCCTCAAAACCAAGTCCGGCGCCCTCAACCAGCATCGCAACGTGCTCAAGCGTTCCGAGCGAATCGCAAAGCTCACCCTTGAGGTGGGCTACGACGCCGAGAAGAAGGGCGTGCTGGGCCTTGTGAAGGTCCGCTCGATCAAGGCGAAGGCCGGCAAGAAGGCCGTGAAGAAGGATGCGGCAGCTGCGGGTGACGCGCAGGCCGCCGCTCCTGCCGCGAGTGCGAAGGCCGCCGTGCCTGCCGCCGGCGCAGCCGCCAAGAAGAAGTGACGCGTGGCCGGCGCCTCCGCTGGCACCGAAGCACGCCTGTCCTTCGAGCGGCTCATCGCCGCGCGAAGTCGCTCCATTGACGCATCGGGCATCCGCAAGGTCTTCGACCTTGGGGCGAAGCTCAAGGATCCGATCAATCTCTCCATTGGGCAGCCCGACTTCGCGGTACCGGAGCCGATGCGCGCCGCGGCATCGCACGCTGTGCTGGAGAATCGCAGCGGCTACTCGGTCACGCAGGGCATTCCCGAACTCCATGCGGCGATCTGGGCGCACTTGGCGGAGGATGTGGGCTGGAAGGGGCCAAGTGCCGAGTTGGGATGCGCGGTCACCAGCGGCACCAGCGGGGGGCTTCTGCTAGGCCTGATGGCGGTGTGTGACGCCGGGGACGAGTTCATCGCGCCGGACCCGTATTTCGTGATGTATCCGCAGATGGCCAAGATGCTGGGCGCGAAGTGCGTGCTGTGCGACACCTATCCCGACTTCCGCATGACCGCCGAACGCGTGGAGCCGCTCATCACGCCGCGCACCAAGGCCGTGCTGGTCAACTCTCCGAGCAACCCATGCGGCACCGTGATGACCGGTGCCGAGTTGCGAGATCTGGTCGACCTGTGTCGTGCGAGGGGCGTGCTGCTGGTGTCCGACGAGATCTACGACGAGTTCTGCTTCCCCGACGCGCGCGAAAGTGGTCGGTGTCCGAGCTCCGCTCGATACACGCAGGACTGCCTGTTGATCCGCGGCTTCGGCAAGACCTATGGATGCACTGGCTGGCGCCTGGGCTACGCGGCTGGTCCGATGCCGATCATCCAGGAGATCTGCAAGCTGCAGCAGTACAGCTTCGTGTGCGCGCCCACGCCGCTGCAGTGGGGCGTGATGCCGAGCTTCGACTGCGACCTCTCGCCGCAGATCGCGGAGTACGCGCGGCGTCGCGATCTTGTGGTGAAGGCCTTCGAGGGTGTGGCCGAGGTGGCGCGACCCGGGGGCGCGTTCTACGCGTTCGTGCAGGTACCTCGGCAACTTGGCCTGACGGCCACGCAGTTCGTCGAGAAGGCGATCGAGCGGCGCGTGCTGGTGATTCCCGGCAACGTGTTCAGCCAACGCGACACGCACTTCCGCCTGAGTTTCGCGACCAACCCCTCGAAGCTTGAGGAAGGCCTGTCGATCCTGCGCGAACTCATGTCGGCATAACAGGGGCTGACCCTGCTACTCGGACCTCACTCGCCTGGAATGTGAACGAAGGTGCCGCTCCAGGGACTGCTCGCCGAGCCAAGCAGCTTGCGCGGGATTCGGCCCGCACGCGCACCAAGCCATCCTGACTCGCACGCCAGCCGCATCGCGTGCGCCATCTGGATTGGTTCGGCCGCGTGCGCGATGCCCGTGTTCAGCAACACGCCGTCCGCGCCAAGCTCCATCGCGATCGTGACATCACTCGGGGTGCCCACGCCCGCGTCCACGATCACGGGATAGTCCGCACGCCCCCCGTGCTCGGGGCTCTTCAGCACCTGCAGCAGCACCGCGATCGCCTCGGGGTTCGACACGCCTCGGCCGCTCCCGATCGGACTGCCCGCCGGCATCACGCTGGTCGCGCCCGCGTCGCGCAGGCGCTGTGCCAGGATCGCGTCATCGCTCGAATAGACCAGAACCTCGAAGCCGTCCCTCACGAGCTCGCGTGTCGCCTCCAGCGTGCCCACCGGATCCGGCAGCAGCGTGGCCTTGTCACCGAGCACCTCAAGCTTGACCCAGCGTGCGCCCGCGTTGCCGAGTTGTTCCAGCAGGTCGCGCCCGAGCCGCGCCACGCGCACCGCGTCGTCCGCCGTGAAGCACCCAGCCGTGTTCGGAAGCACGGTCAGCCGGTTGAGCGGCAACGCGTCCAGCAGTGAACGGCCCTGTGCGTCGTACAGCCGCTCGCGTCGTACGGCCACCGTCACCGCGTCGGCGCCGCTGGCATCGATCGCGGCCCGGGTCTGCTCGAAGTCCTTGTACTTGCCCGTGCCGACCACCAGACGCGATCGAAGCGAGAATGAACCGACCTGAAGGGCTGGGATAGCGGGGGTGGCGGCGGTGTTCATGGTGTCCTGCATGCCTCAGCCTCCTCCGACGAGCGTGACCACCTCGACACGATCGCCTTCGGACAACGCGTGCTCGGCATGGCGGCGATGCGGCACGAGGTTGCGATTCACCTCGACCGCGCAGGGCACGCCCTCGCGACCGACCACGCGGAGCAAATCCCGCACGGTGCATCCCAGGGGCAGTTCCTTCGGCGAACCGTTCACGTCCACGATCATCGAACGGATCCTAGCGCCTTCGGCCTCGCCGATTCCCTAGGATGCTTGCATGCCTCGTCCACTGCTGATCGCCGTCGCTTGCCTTGTGGCGGCCTGTGGGCGACCCTCCTACGACACGGCCACGCCCGAGGAGACGCTGGATGCCGCCGTGGAGATGGTCGACGATGGCGACGCGCGTGCGCTCCCGTTCCTGATCGAGATTCCCGCGCGAGACATCACCTTCGACGACGGCGTGACTGAGGCGAGCGCGATCGCCGAGGTGAAGGCCAAGGCGGGCGAGATGCTGATGCAACTTCTGCGCGTGGCCAAGACGCTGCGCCGGAAGTTCCCCGGCGAGGTCGACCGCGAACTGAAGGCCGTGCTGGACCAGAAGGCCAAGGGTGCGCGCGACATCGCGATCGCGGTGCTTGCGGACCCCTCGGCCTGGATCGCCGCGCAGCGGCCGCGTCTGGCCGCCACGGATCTTGGCGATGGAACCGCCGCGCTGACATGGGACGGCGAGCCCATCCTGGCCGGCGTGCTCACGCTTGCGGAGACCTCCGAGGGCTGGCGCTTCCGAGTGCCCGTGGAACTGGTGCGCGACAGTCCGTACTGGCCGGACACACGTCACGAGTGGAGCGTGCTCGCAAGCATGATGCTGGCGGTCGAGCACGCGCTTGAGGACTTCGAGCGCGATCTGAACACCGGCAAGATCACCAGCCTCTCGATGGCGAGCTCGCGCGTGGGCCGGCTGGTGGGCGAGAGTGTGGCCGTGCAGTCGATCATCTACGCGGCCATGAAGCGACCTGAAGCCGAGGGCGCCGCGAAGCCCGCCACGCAGCCGCCTGCCACGCCGCCCGCACCGAAGGGCTGATACGTCTCTCAGCCCAGGAAGAGCCAGGTGACGAGGGTGAACACGGGAATCAGGATCGTGGCGGCCCAGGCCGCGTAGCCGCCGAAGCCCGGCATGCGCACGCCCTCGCGCGCGGCGATCGCACGCACCATCAGATTGGGACCGTTGCCGATGTAGGTCATCGCCCCCATGAACACGGCGCCCAGCGAGACGCCCGTCAGCAGGTCGCCGCGCACCCAGCCCTCGGCGCCCAGCGGCACCATGCCATCGCCCGCCACCTGCTGTGTCGCGCCGCGCGCGACCTCCAGGAAGACCAGATAGGTGGGCGCGTTGTCCAGCACGCTCGACAGCGAGCCGGTCGCCCAGAACAGCTTCCACGGGGCATCAAGCGACAGTTCCGCGCCCTTCGCGCCAAGCACCGCCAACGGCACCTGCATCGCCAGGAAGATGCCGGCGAACAGTGCCGCGACCTCCGCCATGGGTGCGAGCGAGAATCCGTGTGACTTCCGCGCACGCCACGGCTCGAACCCGAGACTCAGGCCCGCCAGCGCGAGCAGCGCGAACTCACGACCGAGAGGCGGTGGCGTGAAGCCCAGAAGCGGCAGCGGGCGGCCATGCTGCACGACCGCCACCACGACCACCGCGAGAAGCAGTAGTCCGACGCTCGGCCAGCCGTGAATTCGCACACGTCCACCGGGCGCGCCACGCGAACCGAGCGGTTCGCGTCGCTGCAACTGTCGGTCCAGCACCGCATAGATCGCCAGCAGCATCGCCAGCGCGACCAGCCACTCGCGCCACAGGCTCGCGGTCCAGAAGAAGGGCACCCCTCGCAGAAACCCCAGGAAGAGCGGGGGATCGCCGATCGGGAGCAGGCACCCCCCGACGTTGCTGACCAGGAAGATGAAAAAGATCACGGTGTGGACGCGATAGGTGCGATGCGCGTTCGATCGCAGCAGCGGCGTGATCAGCAGCATGCTCGCGCCAGTGGTTCCAAGCAGGTTCGCAAGCACCGCGCCGATCGCCAGCATCGTGGTGTTGGCCGTCGTGGAGGCGGGCAGGCGACCCTCGAGTCGCACGCCACCCGCGATCACGTAGAGCGACAGCAGCAGCACGATGAACGGGACGTACTCCAGCGCGCCGTGCGCCGCCGCGTGCAACGCCGCCTCCGTGCCAAGGTTCGAGGCAAGCCATGCAAGCGCGATCAATCCGAGCACGCCGCTCAGCGCCAGCTTGCTCGCGTTGCGCTCCCACCAGTGCTCGGTGGCGGGAATCAGCGGCAAGACCGCCATCGCTCCAAGCAGCACCACGAATGGAACGCAGCCGAGCCACCAGGAGGCCTGTGCCGCCACCGCGCCGGACTCCAGCTTCGCCCCGATGGACAGTCCGCGCAGTGCCAGCAACGCAGCCAGGAGCGCGAGTCCCAAGGCCGCCCATCGCGTGACGCGGGCGACGCCCGCGGAGGCCAGGTGTGTCCCATGCATGCCCAAGTTGTAACGCACCGCGCAGCGTTGCGTCGTCCCGTCAGCACGGCTACCGTTGCAGCATGCGCTGGCTTGCCGCGGTCTGGATCATGCTCTGCCTGAATCGGCCCTGCCTGTCGCAGGCCCAGCCATACGTGTTCGAGTCTGACGCGCTTGGGGTGCTCGATCCACTCGACGTGGGATTCGACGCGGAGGGCCGTGTCCTGATCGCCGCCGGTCGCGAGGGCCTGCTCCGACTGGAGCCCGACGGCACGCGCACCACCATCGCCGCCGATCGATGCGAACGGGTGCCCGGTCGCACGGTGATCGCCGAACCCGTGCTGCATCGGGTGCTTGTGGGCGATGCCGCCTCCCGACGCGTGATCGACGGCGCCGCGTGGCCCATCGGTCGCCTGCTGGCACCCGAATCCGCGGCCGTTGCACCGAACGGATCGATCTGGATCGCAGACACCGGTAACGCGCGCGTCGTCCGACTCAACCCGGACGGCATAGCCACCGCCTTTGGCGAGCGCGGCTTCTTTCCGGGGCAGTTCGTCGCACCTGCCGGCATCGCCTTCGACGAGGATGGACCGCTTGTCTCGGATCGCCTGAACCATCGCGTCACGCGCCTCGCCTGGGACGGGACGTACCGCGACCTCTTCGGGTTGCATGCCTTTCGTCCGCGAGAAGGCAAGGGGAAGATCCACTACCCGCAGGCGGTCGCCTTCGACGCGGCGACCGGTCGAGTCGCTGTGGCGGAACCATTCGAGCGTCGCGTGCAGGTGTTCCGGCGGCCTCGCCCCGACGAAGCGCCGCGCCCGATGCCGCCCATGCCCAGCAAGGACGGCGTGAACAGCCACTTTGGACCGGATTGTTCGGTGGGTGGTGACATGGTCGCAGCGTGGGAACCCGAGAGCGGTTGCGTGGTGCTGTGGGACACGCGTCGCGATCCACCGGCGCACGTCTCGACCTTCGGCGGCACGGGAGATCGACCTGGCGCATTCCGTCGACCATCATCCGTTCTTGTCGAGCCGGATGGTCGAGCGACCTGGGTACTTGACGCGCTTGGGGATCGTGTGGAGCGGTGGTCGCTCGTGCGTGACCCGAAGGATCCCGTGCAGTTCGATCCCTTCATGCCCCGCCTTGCGGTCGGTCTTCCGCTTGCCGTCGCGCGAGCCGAGGCGGGCGTTCCCGAACATGTCGCGGTCGAACTGATCTGGAAGGAGGGTCGGGTCGGCATCGTCTTCGGGGACGGATCGGTGGCGTGGACCGATCCGGCGATGTCACGATTCGTGAAGGACGACATGCGTGCACGCGCCCGCGAAGATTCGGCTTCAGTGCGCGCGGCAACGGTCGATGGTGGGGGACGCCTGCTCGTGCTTTGGCCTGATGGACTCGAGATCCGCGGTGTGCAGGAACCAACGTTCGTTTCGCTCGCCCGCGTCGCCCTGGATCCTCGAGGCGTGGTCGACATGAGTGGATCGTTCGCGATTTCCGACGCGGCGACGGACACCATCCTGCGTGTGCGGGAATCCGGCGAGATGGGGGCCCCCATCGTCGGCCGGCGATCGTCGTCGCTTCGTTTCGATGGTGCCACCGCGAACGAGGATGGGCAGCTCTGGATCCCGGCTGGAATGGCAGGGGGTGGCGGGTCACCGGTCCTCGTCGTGGACTACGGCAATCATCGACTGCAGCGTTTCGGCGCCGACGGCCGCTGGGAGGCCACCTTCACGTTGAGCAAGAGCCGTGCACGGGACAAGACCGCGCCAAGCGAGGCGCCCAGCGCCACGGAACTCGCGCGTGTCGAGGCGCGGCGGCAGGAGTCGGTCGCGCGTGCGAAGGCAGGCCGTGGCGTGATCCAGATTCCAGGTAGCGGTCGCCTGGAGTGGAGCGCGAACGGCGCCGTTCCGCGCGGGGAGCCCTTTCTGATGCAGGTGCGTGCGTTCGGAGCGGATGGCGAACCACTCAAGGGCCACGTGCTCGGCGTGGACTGCACCATGCCGCATCACGGTCATGGCATGAACGTACGCCCCGTCATCACGGAGACCGCCACCGGTTGCTGGACGGTCGACCCGCTGCTGCTTCACATGCCGGGGCGTTGGGAACTTTGCTTCGATCTGGCAGGAACGGACTCGCGGAATCGCCGTTCGCAGACCACGCTGGAGGTCGAGTGATCCGGTCCATCGCGATCTACGCCTTCGTGCTCGCGCTCGCGACGGCACCTGACATGGACGCGGTCACGAAAGAGCGACTGCTGAAGTTGGGGCCGCTGCCCGCGCCCCCAACGGATCCAACCAATCGCTGGAGCGACGATCCGAAGGCGGCGGAACTCGGCCGCTGGCTGTTCCACGAGCCACGGCTCTCGCGCAACGGCGAAGTCAGTTGCGCCACCTGCCATCAGCCTGAACTCGGGTTTGCGGATGGGCGATCACTTGCGAAGGGACTGGGCACCGGCTCGCGTCACACGCAGTCGTTGCTCAACGCGGCGCATCAGCGGTGGCTCACGTGGGACGGTCGCGCGGATTCGCTGTGGAGCCAGGCACTGCATCCGTTCGAGAGTCCGCTGGAGATGGGTCTCTCTCGCGGCGAGGTGATCGAACGCGTGCGTGCCATCGAGCCGCTTCGAACGCGATACGAGTCCGTGTTCGGCGCGTTACCTGCCGCCGAGGACACAAAGGGCGTCCAGATCGCGTTCGGTCGCGTTGGCAAGGCCATCGCCGCGTTCGAGCGGCGGCTGGTCACGGGTCCCGCCCCGTTCGATCGCTGGCTCGAGGCGGTGCGTGCGGGACGCGACGCACCGATCGACGGATTCGGTGCCGACGCGATCCGCGGGGCGCAGCTGTTCGTCGGGAAGGCGGACTGCGTGCGCTGCCACACAGGCTCGTTGCTCTCCGATGGTGAATTCCATCTCATCGGTGTCCCCTCGAAGGATGGGGGCTTGCCGACCGATCGAGGTCGACTCGACGGCGTCGATCGCCTTCGCAAGGACCCGTACAACGCGGCGAGTCCGCACAGCGACGACCCCAACGGTGCCCGAGCACGCTGGACCGCGGCGACGCAGCCTGACCCGGAAACATGGGGTCGTTTCCGGACCCCCTCCCTTCGATCCGCGGCCGCTTCGCCTCCCTTCATGCATCAGGGGCAACTGGCCTCGTTGGAGGACGTCGTTCGCTTCTACGACACGCTTGAGGGCGCGACATCGCTGGACCACCATTCCGAGCGGGTTTTGGAGCCTTTGGCGCTCTCGGAACAGGAGCGCTCGGATCTCGTCGCGTTCCTCAAGGGGGTGCATGGAACCCCGCCGGACAGGACCGTGTGGAATGATCCTTGGCCAGATCGACCCCCGGAATTGGTTCAAAAAACGGGGGTTGGTGCTTCCCCACAGGCCATTCCGGGACCATGATAGAAGGGTCTCCGGTCTGTCCGGGGGCTGTCACTTGACCCACGACTCCAAGCTAAGGGACCCGATCGCGATGCAAAGCTTGCTCAAGACCTGTTTCATGCTCGGCGCTTCGTTGGCAGCGCTGTGCGTCACCGCGTTCGCGCACGAAGGCGATCCGAAACTGCGTGACTACAAGGGAGCGGTGCAAGCGCCGGTGTGGCTTGCGGATCAGGCGGATCCGGTGGCGGAAGCCGCGCCCAGCTTCCAGAGCAACGGCGTCCGGCTGATGGCCTGGTTCCCGGTCACCTCGTTCAACGCGGCCAACACCAGCGGCAACGACGTGTGGGGATACGTCAGCCCCTCGGGTCGTGAATACGCGCTCATGGGACTTTCCAACGGCACGGGCTTCGTCGAGGTGACGAATCCCGGATCTTCCCAGATCATCGCGTTCATCAGCGGCCCGTCCAGTCTCTGGCGCAACGTGAAGACCTACCAGAACTACGCCTACTCGGTCAGCGAGGGTGGTGGTGGCATTCAGGTGTTCAACCTGGCGAACATCGACAACGGTGTCGTGACGCTGGTGAACACGGTCGATGCCGGCGCCGCCACGCCCGCGACGCACACGATGATCATCAACGAGCAGACCGGCTTCCTGTACCGCATGGGCGGTGGATCGAACGGTCTGCGCGTCTACACGCTGAAGCCGACCACGGCGGCACCCTCGGCGAGCGCGACCAACCCAGTGCTGGTCGCGAGCTGGACCACGAAGTACACGCATGACGGAGCCGTGTTCAACTGGACCACGGGTCCGTATGCGGGCAAGGAGATCTTCTTCGCGTGCGGCGGCCTGAACGGCGGCCAGACCGACACCGGCGTGGACATCCTGGACGTCACGAACAAGTCCGCGATCACCGTCATCGGGCGCTTCACCTACTCGAACTCGAACTTCTGTCATCAGCTCTGGCTGAGTCAGGATCGGCGCTACGCGTACATCAACGACGAGCTCGACGAGGACAATCGCGGCATCTTCAACGTGGGCCGCATCATGGACATCGCGAACCTGGCGTCGCCAGTCGCGGCAGGCACCTACACGACGGGCCTGCGCGCCGTCGATCACAACGAGTACGTCCACAACAACCTGCTCTTCTGCAGCAATTACACCACGGGACTCCAGATCTTCGATCTGACGAATCCTGCAAGCCCGCAGCGCACCGCATGGTTCGACACGCATCCCAACGATGACGCGTCCCCGACGGCGTCGTTCAACGGTCTCTGGAGCAACTATCCATACCTTCCCTCGGGCACGATCCTGGGGTCCGACATCGAGCGCGGACTGTTCGTCTGGAGACTTGGCGTCGATCCGGCGACGGTGTCGCTCGTAGGCCCCGTGCGCACCGAGTTCGATCCGCGTGGTCAGGGGATCCAGGTCGACGTGACCACGAATCCTGGCTTCAGCGTGACTTCGGACGGCGTGTTGCTTCGGACCACGGTCGCCGGCGTGACGACCGAGACGCCGCTGCAGCAGGTGTCCGCCACGCGATGGGGCGGGCGCGGCCCGTCGTACGCATGCGGTGCCGAGATCGAATGGAACGTAGAGGCCTTCGTGAGCGACGGCACCTCGGTCAAGTACCCGGCCGCCGGGACGCTCCGATCGCTCGCGGCGACCTCGAACGAGATCACGCTCTCTGACTTCTGCGAGATCGCCACCGGCTGGACGGTCGGCCTGGCGGGCGACAACGCGACGGCGGGCATCTGGACGAACGCCGATCCGGTCCCCACCGCGGCGCAGCCCGATGACGATCGTTCCGTGAACGGCGTGCGGTGCTGGGTGACGGCCAATGGCCCGGTGAACGGATCGCTTGGAGCCGCCGACGTCGATAATGGCACGACGACGCTGACCTCGCCGACCTACTCCGTGGCCGGCCTGAGCGATCCCTACATCTCCTACGCACGCTGGTACAGCAACAACCAGGGCGGAGACCCGAACAACGACTCGATGCCGATCCAGATCTCGGGCAACGGTGGCTCGACGTGGGTGCAAATCGAGCTCGTCACCGAGAACGCGGGCGCTTGGGTCGACAAGCAGTTCCGCGTGAAGGACTTCGTCACCCCGACGGCGAACACGGTGCGCCTGCGCTTCATCGCGCGCGATCTTGGCGCCGGATCGGTGGTGGAGGCCGCGATCGACGACGTGCAGGTGCGCGACCTGGTGTGTCCAACGGGGCCCGACGGCGATCTCGATGGTGACGGCGGCGTCGGCCCCGGCGACCTGGCGGTCTTGCTGCTGGATTTCGGCGACTGCCCCGGCTGCTCGTCGGATCTGGACGGCAGCGGCACGGTCGACAATGGCGACACCGCCCTCCTGCTCCTCCTCTTCGGCTGAAAGGTGTGCACGTCTCCATGCGGACCACCCTTCGCCTCGCGCTTCTGGCGCTGGTCATGTCGAAGGCCACGTTCGCCCATGAGGGTGACCCCAAGCTTCTCGACTACAAGGGCGCGGTGACCGGTCCCGCGTGGCTGGCCGACCAGCAACCCGAGGGCGACAAGGCCGCGAGTCCGTTCCGTTCCAGTGGTGTGCGTCTGATGGCGTGGTTCCCGGTGGCGTCCTTCAAAGCGGACAACACCAGCGGAAGCGACGCGTGGGGATATGTCAGTCCCTCAGGTCGCGAGTACGCGCTGATGGGGCTCTCCAATGGAACCGGATTCGTGGAAGTCACGAACCCAGGCTCGTCGCGGATCATCGCGTTCATCAGCGGCCCGCCCAGCCTCTGGCGCAACGTGAAGACGTACCAGAACTACGCCTACTCGGTCAGCGAGGCTGGTGGCGGCATGCAGGTGTTCAACGAGGCGCAGCCGGATGATGATCACTCGACCACCGGCACGAAGTGCTGGCTCACCGGCAATGGACCCCCGGGCCGCGCGGCGTTCTCGCCGGATCTGGATGGTGGCACGACGACCCTGACCTCTCTGGCGTGGATGGCGGTGACATCTCGCTGCTCCTGCTGCTCATGAACTGACCCATGACCCGTCTGGCGACGCTTCTTCTGGTTGCGGTGTCGTTGGGGATGGCGGGGGATGCGACGCGAATCCGCGTGGACGGCACCGCGATCGAGATCACGGTACGGGCGGTGCCAGGCATCGAGGGCGTCCACGTTTCGGCGACGGAGATTCCATGGGAACTTCTCGACGCCTTCGTGTACGAGAAGCCTGAGGCCACTGGGACGGGCGCCGACGCCGTCGCACGCCCCAGCCAGCCCTACATCTCGATGGACCGCGGATTCGGTCACGCGGGCTTCCCAGCCATCTCCGTCAACAGCGATACCGCACAGGCCTTCTGCGCGTGGCTCTCCCGCCGCACGGGGCGGACCGTACGGCTGCCACGCGTCGCGGAATTGCAAGCGGCGTGTGCGACGGTCGGCGCCGATTCCGACGTCTGGCACGCTGGTCGAAGCGCTGGCAAGACTCGTCGCGCGGGCAGTGGCAAGCCAAACGCGGCGGGATTTCACGACCTGCAGGGCAACGTGGCCGAGTGGGCGACCGACGAGCAGGGCAAGGTCGTCGTCTGGGGAGGCTCGTTTCAGGATCCAGCGTCGGAGCAGCGATGCGATCGCATTCGCGGGCCTGATCCGGAGTGGAACGCGAGCGACCCGCAGATGCCTCCGAGCCGGTGGTGGCTGGCGGACGGATCGTTCATCGGATTCCGGGTAGCGGTGGAGGACGCTTCGCGTCAGAATGCGCCCACGCCGGCACAGTCGCCCGCGTCCGTCAAGGAGAAGACCGATGGAACCAAGCCAGCCGCAATGCCCTGATCGTCGAGCCTTCCTTGGAGGCGCCTTGATCGCCGGCGCCGCGATCGCCGGGCCCGTCGTGCGCGCCGTCGCCGCGGTGGCTCCTGCCACCGGCAGCGACCAGATCAAGGTGGTCGTGGTGGGTTGCGGCGGGCGAGGCACCGGCGCGGCCATGCAGGCGCTGAAGGCCGACCCCGGCGTGGTGATCTGGGCGATGGCCGACGCGTTCGGTGACCGCATCGACACCGCCATCCTGGAACTGCAGAAATCCTCCATGGTGGATCGCGTGCAGGTTCCGCCCGAGCGTCGCTTCACCGGTTTCGACGGGGTGACCAAGGCGTGCGCCAGCGGCGTGCAGGTGGCGATCCTGGCCGCTCCTCCCGGTCTCCGCCCGGATCATCTACGTGCGGCGGTCGACGCGGGCCTGCACGTCTTCTGTGAGAAGCCGATGTTCGTGGATGCCGCCGGAGCGAAGCGCGTCATCGAGTCGGCTCGCGCCGCGCGCGCCAAGAACCTGAATCTGGTGAGTGGATTCTGCTGGCGCCGCGCCGCGCCGGAACGCGAGCTTTTCCGACGCGTCGCGGACGGGCAGATCGGCGATGTCGTGGCGATGCACAGCGACTACCTGACCACCCCGCTCGGCGTGCAGATGCGCCGCCCGGAGTGGACCGACATGGAGTTTCAGCTGCGCAACTGGCAGCACATGGTCTGGCTGTCCGGCGACTTCATCGTGGAGCAGGCCGTGCACAGCATCGACAAGATCAACTGGGCTTTCGGCAACGAGCCGCCCGAGCGATGCACCGCGGTCGGCGGGCGTTCGCTACGCGAGCCGATTCCCGAGCGCGGCGATGTGTACGACTACTTCGCCGTGGTCTACGAGTGGCCCGGCGATCGTCGCGCCACGCTGATGTGGCGGCAGTATCCCGACAGTTTCAACGAGAATGTGGACACGATCATCGGCACCAAGGGTCGCGCGTTCGTGAATGGCTGGGCGCCCGTGCACCGCATCACCGGCAACGCGAACTGGATCCGATCGAAATCGGCATCTCGACCGAACATGTACCAGGTCGCGCAGGACGAGCTTTTCCGCGCGATCCGCACGGGCGAGCGCATTGACGACTCGGACTGGATGGTGCAGAGTTGCCGTCTGGCGCTCATGGCGCGCATGGCGGCCTACACCGGGCAGGCCGTCACTTGGAAGGACGTGCTGGAGAGCCGGGAGGATCTGATGCCGGCGACGCTGGCGATGGACGCGCCGCCCCCGGTGCCGACGATCCGGCAGCCGGGTCGGACGAAGCTCGTTTGATCGAGTTCCATGCTCCGGTGCTATGCACACCACCATCCTTCACGCGCCGGTCGATGCGAGCGGCGGTCGTGGCGGTCTCGGCCACCGACAACGCGTCCGCGATTGGCAGCGTGCAGAGCGCCGTGGCGATCGCATCGGCGGTGGTGGCATCCTTGGCGATCACGGTGGCTTGACGGAGTGACGGAACCGGAAGCGGACGCCCATTCGAGGGGTCCACGATGTGTCCAATGGTTTTCGCACCCCCCGCGACGGGCTCCGCTTGCACACGATCGCCACTCGTGCTGACCCCCACGTCATGCAACAGGAGCGTTTCTGCTGCCTGGCCATCGACGCCCGGGGCGACCTCGATGCGCCAACCGGCCTCGCCGGGTGGCGCCGCGCCCAGTGCGATGTCGCCACTCACGTCCACGAGCGCCTGTGGCACGCTCGCCTCGCGCAAGGCAGCCAGTGCATCGTCAGCGGCCAGACCACATCCAATCCCGCCGAAGTCCATCCGAACGCCGTCACGCTGCGCGATGAAGGTGGACGTGTCCTTCATCCACAGCCACGCGTTCCAGCCCGCGCACGCCACGGCCTGCGAGAGCGCCGCATCGCTCGGCATCGAGCCGCTGCGTTGGGCCTCGCGCCAAAGTCGGGTGAGCGAGCCGAGTCCCGCATCGAACCCGCCGCGCGTCACCTGCGCAAGTCGCCACGAGGTGTCCAGCGCGTCGCGGAGTCGACCCTCCACATGCTGCGAGGCGCCCGCCCGGCTTGGTAGCCGCTGCGCAGGCGTGTCAGGGCGCCAGTCACTGAGGGCGTCATCCCAGGCACGCACGCGGTCAAACGCGGCGCGCGCCGCTGCGGCCGCACGTGACGCATCCTCGGCATGAAGCACGATGCGAACCTCCACGCCCAAGTGGACCTCGCGGAATTCGAAGCGACCAGACAGCGACGCGGCGACTAATGCAAGAGCGATCATGGCCCATAATATAACAACGGCGCCGCGACCAGCGCAATGGAGATCATGCTTGAAAGCGTAGTTCCAGCACGCTCACGTCGTCCTTGAAGTTATCGGATGCTTGCACGGTCCGCGCATGCGCCAGCATCTCGTCGAGATCCTGATTCGGTCTCGCCGCCACCGCGTGCAGATACTCGTCCAGCGTGGCCATGGGACCACCGGGCTGCTGCAGTTCATAGATGCCGTCGCTGTACAGCAGCAGACGTGATCCGGGTTGCATGATGATCTCGTCGGTGTCGTACGGTACGCCGGCCGCGGCGCCGATCATGAGGCCCTGCGAATCGAGTCGGGTCAGCGAACCGTCCGGCGCGATCAGCACCGCGGGAGGGTGGGCACCGCCGCTCCAGCGAAGCGAGCCGGTCTGCACGTCGAGAATTCCGTACCACAACGTGAAGAACATCTCGTTGTGACGCTCCATCGGGAAGAGCTCGTTGAGCCCTTCCATCACGGCACCGGGTTCTCCCATGTCGCGGCCCGGGAGGGCGCCGGAGTGGATCACGTTCATCGCGCTCACCCCCAGTAGCGCCGGACCCACGCCATGGCCACAGACGTCAAGCAGGTAGATGGCGAGCCGCCGCTCATCCAGCCAGTGATAGCCGAACGCGTCGCCCCCCAGGCTCTCGCTTGGAACGAACCGCCAGTCGGCGCGCGCAGGACCGTCGGTCAGAGGAGGCGGCAGGAGACTGCGTACGTACTCCGCCGCGCGACGCACCTCGTTCTGCAGATGTTGTTCGCTCTTCGCCAGGGCGGCGAATGCCGCGTTGCGCTCGCGAAGCGCCTTGTAGCCCTCGCTGTGGTGGCGGAGACGCGCGATCATCTCGACCGGATCGGGCAGCTTCACCAGATAGTCGTTCGCGCCCAGCGCGAAGGCCTTCGCCTTGGTCTCCGCCTCCTCCTTCGAACTCAGCACGACCAGTGGAACATCCTTCAGTTCGGGACGCTCGCGATAGGCGCGAACAAGATCCAACCCATCAATTCCGGGCATCACGAGATCCTGCAGGATCACGGTCGGCTTCAGGGCGACGGCCTGCTCCACCGCCTGGCTCGGCTCGGCGCAGAAGTGAAATTGCCACTCGGTCTGACCCGCGAGGATCTTCTTTACGGCGGCGCCGATGATCGGCTGGTCGTCGACCAGAAGTATCACGGTCGGCAGGGCGATCATGGATGGCTTCAGCACGGTCTGGCTCATGGGCGATGAATTCCCGATTCGGAGAAGTGGGCAAGTATGGCCGGGCCAATCTGGTCGACCCCAAGCACGCGCGTGGCGGCGCCGCATTGGACCGCCGCGCCCGGCATGCCCCAGACGACGCTGGTGTCCTGATCCTGCGCGAGCGTCGTCCAGCCCGCTCGGCGCAGCGCAAGCAGCCCCCGCGCGCCATCGGTGCCCATGCCCGTGAGGATGGCCGACACACCGGGCTGAAGGCCCGCCCGCGCCGCACTCTCCAGAAGGGCGTCAACCGAAGGTTGGTGTATGTCGGATGGTGACCCCGCCTGATGTCGGAACGCGCAGTCGGAATCAAGAACGAGATGCTGGGAACCCCCGGCGAGGTACACCGTTCCTGCACGGGCTGCCTGCCCCGGCTCCGCAATCTTGACCTTGTGATGGCACTCGCGGCCCAGCCACTCGGCCAGGCCCGGCACGAAACCCGCGTCCAGGTGCTGCACGATCACCGCGGCGAAAGGCAGCGGCTCGGGCCACGTCAGCAGGACACGGCGAAGCGCCTGCGGGCCACCGGTGCTGGCTCCGAGAAGGGCGGGGGTCGGCAGGGGCTGGCTTCCCGCCCTTGGCGCGGACACCACAAGGCTTGCGGTGGCCGCGACCACCGGTCGGGAAAGCCGCACGATCGTCTGGATGCGCTTGCACAGCCGTTCGACGCCCGCGGGATCGTTCAGGTTGGGCGTGTCGATCGCGTCAAGCGCGCCGGCGCCAAGCGCCTCGAACACCCTCGCCGCGTTGCCGGTCACGGTCGCGGTCACCACAAGGATCGAACAGGGTGCCTGCTGCATGATGCACCGAGTCGCCTCCACGCCGTCCATCACCGGCATGATGAGGTCCATCAGCACGATATCCGGTCGATCATGTGCGCACCTCGCCACGGCCTCGGCGCCATCCATCGCCGTCCAGGCGACCGTCGCTTCTGGTATGCGCGCCACCGTGCGTCGCAACGCTTCAAGCGCGATCGGAAGGTCGTTCACCAGGCCGATCCTCATGGCGCGGCCTCCCCGATCAGATCCGCGATCGTGCGCGCGAACGTCTGGTCCTGGAAGGAGCCCTTCGTCAGGTAGGCGTTCGCCCCGGCTTCAAGCCCCGCCGCGCGATCCTCGGCACGATCCTTGTAGCTCACGATGGCCACCGGAAGGTTGGTGAAGCGCGGATCACGGCGCAGCATGCGGACCAGTTCGATTCCGTTCATGCGCGGCATGTCCACGTCGGTCACCAGCAGATCGAAGGTGCCGGCACACAGCTGGTTCCATGCGTCCATCCCGTCCACGGCCACCTCGACGTCGTGGCCGAGTCGTCGAAGCAGTTGTCGTTCCACTTCGCGCACGGTGATCGAGTCGTCCGCCACCAGCACCCGCCTTCGCGCACGGGCATCTCCGGACAGCGTGCCGGCCGCGACGCCCCGGATCGCACCATCGGACAGGCCGCGTCGAATCGAGACCAGGAGGTCCTCCACATCCATCACGAGCACCGGCAGGCCGTCGTCGTCGATGGCTGCAGCGGCGACCCCGGGCACCCGCCCGAGTCGCGCATCCAGTGGACGCACCACAAGATCGCGCTCGCCCAGGAACCCGTCCACCGCCAGCGCGGTGCGTTCGCCAGCGCCTCCCACCACCAGAAGGCTCACCATGCCGTCACGCCGGAGGGAATCGCCGCCCAGCGCCAGCAGTTCCGAGGCGCGAAGCACGCCGATCGCCTGTCCATCCAGCTCGAACTGCAATCGGCCCTCGACGCGCTGCAGCGCATCCTGTGGCAGGCGAACGATGCGCTCGATGCGCGCAAGCGGGAAGGCCAGCGTCTCGCCGCTGACACGAACCAGCGCCGCGCGGATCACGCTCAGGGTGATAGGCAGGCTGAGCACGAAGGCGGTGCCCGCGCCAGGCTCGCTCTCGATGCGCACCGATCCACCAAGCTCGCGCAAGGTCTGGTGAACCACATCCAGCCCGACGCCGCGGCCACTCACCTCGGTCACGGCGCTCGCGGTGCTGAATCCCGGGAGGAAGAGGAACTCCAGAAGTTCGACACGCCCAAGGTCACGCGCGACCGCCTCGGACTGCAGGCGGCGCTCGATCACCTTCGTTCGGATCCGTTCCGGATCAATGCCCGAGCCGTCGTCGATCACGCGCACCTCGAGCATGCCCGCCCGATGGCGAGCCTGCAGCCGCAGGCTTGCCGACGCGCTCTTGCCGGCCGTGCGACGCCGATCCGGTGCCTCGACCCCGTGATCCATCGCGTTGCGCAGGAGATGATTCAGCGGCGCATCGAGGCGCGCCAGGATGTCGCGGTCCACCGGCGTCCGCTCGCCGTCGATCTCGAAACGCACCTGCTTGCCGAGCATCTTCGCCAGATCCCGGATCATGCGGGGGAAGCCCGCGCACGCGTCACCGAACGGTCGCATGCGGCTGCCGATCACCTCGTGGTACAGGCGGGTGCCGACCTCCTCGGTCCTTCGGAACGTGGACTCGAGCAGTCCCGTGTGATGCGAGAGCGCCTTCTCGAGCGTCGCGAGCTGGCGACGCGCCTCCTCAAGCTCCGGCGCCGCGCCAGCGGACTCGACGACCTCGCGCGTGATTCGAAGACGGCTCTTGAGTTCGCGAAGGCCGCGCTGCACCTGCGGGTAGCGGCGACCCTCGACCATGCTCTCGCCGGCCAACCGCATCAGCCGATCCAGATTGTCGGCGTTCACGCGAACCGTGCGCACCTCCTGCGAGGGCGCCTCGGCAGGTCTCGGTCGCGCAGGCGAGGGCTCACTCGGCGGCGTCACGTCGGAGGGCGCGACGGGCTGCGAAACGCGAACGACCGCCACCTCCGGGTCCGCGCGTGCGTCCGGCTTCGCAACCACCGGTGCCGAAGATTGCGTGGCGGGTGGATCGGCGGACGCCGGCGCCGAGAGGGCGGTGACCAGACCGTTGATCTCGGCGGCGTGACCCGCGCTCCACGCGGGGAGGTCCGCCTCTCGGAGTCCCGAGAGCTGCGTCAGCAGGTCCGTCGCCTGCAACAACTGGTCCACGCGTGCGGGAGTGCATGCTTCCATGCCCTTCTGCACACGCACCATCGCGTCTTCCATCTGATGCGCAAGGCCTACCACCACGTCGATGCCGACCACGCGCGCGGCGCCCTTGATCGAATGGGCCGCACGCATCAGTCCTGCGATCGGTGCGGGATCGGCCACGTTCGCCTCCAGCGCCAGGAGACCAGCGTTCAGCGCGGCGCCATGGGTCTCCACCTCGCCCTTGAAGAGTTCGAACAAGTCGAGGCCGCCCAGATCGCTCATCCGGCGGCTCCTTCCCAACCATGCAGGAGCGCCTCGGTCTGCAGCACGGCGACCTGCTCGCCCTCGACCTGCGCCAGCAAGCGCGTGGCGGTTCCAAGGCCGCGACGAAGCGTCGTCGGCGCGGGCGCAAGCTCGCTTGCGGCTGTGCGCACCACGCCATCCACGGCATCCACCTGAAAGGCCCAGCCGTGGTGTTCCGGGCCGACCACGATCATTCGGGCTGCTGGTGAGGGCGGGGGCGTGGCAGGCCCAAGATCGAGCAGGCGTTCCAGCGATCCCACGAGCAGCAGCTCGCCCCCATGGGCGACCAGCCCTCGAAATGCGGGTCGATCGCGATGCGGCACGCGTCGCACGGGCAACGCGGCAAACACCTGCTGGACGTCCTGCGCAGACACCGCGAACCGCTCTCCGGCGCACCGGAAGCACAGGAGCGGCTGTAGTGCGCCGGGGTCCTCTGAGAGCGGCGCGGCCAGTGCCGCGGTCTGCGCCTCGATGGCCGATTCGCTCAGGCGTGCACGCGCGGGAAGGTCAGGTGTGTGGGCGCTCATGTTGCGTCGCCTCTCAAGACATGAGCCGCCCGCATACGCATGCGCGCCGAAGCTGTTCCATCGCCGCGTTCCTCCGCGAACATGCTGAGTTGAAGGAGCGCAAGGGCATGATCCGGATGCAGATATACCACCTTGCGGAAGCAGGCCTCGGCTTCGACCGAAGCTCCGCGCGCCAGATGGGCCGAGCCCAGAAGCTGCCACGCTTCGACATCGATGGGGTCGGACTGCACGATCCGCTCCAGAATCCCGATCGCTTGATCAAGATCGCCGGCGTCGGCGAACTCCTGCGCCCGCGTCAGCGACGGCACTGCCGGCGCCATGGGGGCCACGGCCGTCGGAGTCGCGATGGGACCGAGACGTGTGCGCGATGGCGCTGCCTGCGGCTGCTCGTGCAAGGGATCGAAGCGTTCAAGGGCGAACGCTCCGGCAACCGCGATCGGCCGGAATGCGTCGGACCAGAGCCGTGGTGGATCGGCGTGCCCGAGACACAGCAGCCCTCCCATTTGGGTGCTTGTGGCAAGATTTCGCGCGAGTCTGTCACGCGATATCTCGTCCAGATAGATCGCCACGTTCCGGCAGAACACGATGTCGCAGTCGAGTGGCATGCGTTCGCCGGTGATGTCGTCATGAACCCAACGGATCATCGCCATCGCTTCGGGCACCAGCTGCAGCGAACCATTCGAGTCGGTCTGGAAATGACGGGCCGCCCACGCAGGAATCGCGCCGCGCTGCGCCAACGGAGGACAGGTTCCGGTTGCGGCACGACGCAGATTCTCCTGGTTCCAGTCCACGGCCACGATCTCGCATGTCAAGGCATCGCGACCAGCCTCGCGTGCGGATGCGGCCAGAGAGAACGCCTCCGCGCCCGTGGCGCAGCCGAGACTCAGGATGCGAGCCTTTCGCGGCCCCACGGATCGCAGTTGCGATCGTGCGCAATCGAACGCGGGCAGATGCCGAAAGAGCCAGGTCTCCGCGGGCACCGCGACGGCCAGCACCTGCTCCAGCACGCTGGGATCGTCCTGAAGCGTTTCAAGGAACGTCGATTCACTCACGCGTGCCGCATTCGCCAGGCGGCGCGCCTGATCGATCGCGTGCTGCAGCACGTTCTGCTGGAGTGGCAACTTTGATCGCAGCCAGCTTTCCAGAGCGTTCACGGGTGTGAGCCCGGCAGCGTCGACAAGGAGGATGAACCCTGCAGCAGTCCTGCATGCTGCGCGGCAAGACGGGCCGCATCCAGCACCAGGACATCGCGATGATCCACGCGTGCGACTTCGCGGATGAACGGCAACTCCGGCAATCCGTTCCTGGCGGTCCAGGAGCCGTCACGGTCCAGCGTGGCGGGCGCGTCCACCGTGTCAACCAAAGCCCCGAAGACGGCGCGTCGCCCTTCGGCGGAGCCGTCGATCGGCCCCTCCAGCAGGAGAATGCGCGCGCCCAGCGTCGGTTCCACGGCGGGTCCGCCCAGAAGCATGCTCAGATCCACCGAGGGGATGAGCGTTCCGTGGTAGTTCAGCAGGCCGCGAATCCAGGGTGGCGCCCCTGGCACCTCCCGAAATCGCACCATCGGACAGACCTCGCGAACCCACGAGAGGTCCACGGCGAGATTCCGTGCGCCGACGGTGAATTGCAGACACCGCATCCAGAAAGGATAGCCCGCGCCAACGCTTGAACTCAGTCCGGATGCGCCGCGCGCAGATCACGCAGACGATCCAGCAGCGCGAAGAAGATCTCGACAAGTTCCGGGTCAAAGTGGCGCCCAGATTCGCCCCGGATGAGATTCAGCACGGGCTTCTCGACCCACGGCTGCTTGTACGCGCGCGCGCTCTGTAGCGCGTCGTACACGTCGGCAAGCCCGACGATTCGCGCGAACAAAGGAGTCTCCTCGCCGCGCTTGCCGCCGGTGCGGGGCATTCCGCTGCGCGGATCCTTCAATGGCCGACCTTGCAGGTCGACATGTCCCGGGTAGCCCGTCCCATCCCACCGCTCGTGATGGTTCAGCACCACGTCACGGGCGGCCTCGTCAAACTCGGTGGGGTGATCCATGTCCATGAAGAAGCGCGCGCCAATGATCACGTGCTGGCGCACGTGCACGATCTCCTCCGGCGTCAGCGGTCCCGGCTTGGACAGGATGGTGTCGCTCACGCCGACCTTGCCCACGTCATGCAGGCGCGCCGCCACCACCAGACGGTCGCGTTGGCGTTCGTACGCCGCGCCCGACAGTCCACGTCGATGGGCCCAAGCCTCGAAGATCAGCGCGGCCACGCCGGCCACCCGTTCCGCGTGCGGCGCGGTCTCGGCGGGATCGCGCGACGCCGCCATGCGCAGCATGCGCGAGATGATGCTCTCGGCCAGCCGGCTGCGTTCGATCGCGACCGTCGCCATGCTGGCAAAGTGCCCCAGCAGCACCTGATCCGCCTCGGAGAAGCGGTCCCGCGGCCGGCCGCGCTCGTCCAGTGCGTTCAGCAACTGCAGCACCCCAAGCGTGCTGCCCATGCTGGTCCGGAGGGGAAGCGCGATCATCGACCGGGTCGCGTACCCGGTGAGCCGATCGAAACTCGGATCGAAGCGGTAGGGCAGCGAAGCGTCGATGTCGTACGCATCCGCCAGATTCACCGCTTCGCCGCTCATCGCGACCCATCCCGCGATAGATGTCTCCGTGACCGGCAATTGGTAGGCGTTGAACTTCGCGGCCTCGGGCGCGCGCTTGGAAAGCGTGTCGTTCTGCGCGTAGGCGAATCGGAGGCTGCGCGACTCACGCAGGAAGATCGTCCCCGCGTCGGCGCGCAGCAGCGCGCGCGCCTCGCTCAGGATCCGTTCCATGAGCACGTGGAAGTCCTGCAGCTTGTTCAGTTCCAGGCCCAGCTGGACCATCCGTTCCACCCGGCCGCGCTGCAGGGCGTTGTCGGCCTGCAGCGACGAGCGCATGTGCTGCACGATCTGCCGCATCTCCCCAAGGTCGCGGTCCCGCTCACGCAGGCGCGTCTGCAGACGCGCGATCGCGGCGTCCGCATCGATGGAGCGTCGCGTGGCGCCTCCGAGCTTGCCAAGGGTCCGAAGCCTCGCGCGCAGTTCCTCCGGTTCGATGACGCGGGTGACGAAATCCTCCACACCCGCCGAGAAGGCGGCAGCGCGGACCAGCGGATCGTCCGACGCGGCGATCGCCAGCGACGGAATGCTCGAAGTCGCAGGACTCGCCTGCAGGCTTCGCAACAGGTCAAAGGGCATCGGATCACCGCCCGTGATGTCCACCACAACGACCGATGGCGCGAGTCGCGACACGCGCTCCAGCGCGTCCGCATCCCGTGACATCGTCCGGATTTCATGCTCCGCCGGATCCGCTGCGGCCTGAACGAGATCGAGCACCCACGCCTGTCCGGAAACCACGCAGACAAGGATCCGATCCCATGGCGCAGTGGCCTTGAGCTTCGAATCCGCAGCGACGCTTCCGTCGGGCATTCGCGGATCCTACTCTGCCTTCATGAGTACCTCGCCGTTGCGACTCGAAGCGCCGATCGACGAGATCGTCCGTCTTGGCGCTGCGCTGTCGGCCCATGCGGCGCTTCTGCACGATGGCCGCACGCGCGCCACTGCGCTGCCTGACGCGCTGGGTTCCGACATCCTGATCGACGAGGCACCCGAAGCGAGCCTGAACGTGCTCGAGTTCGCCAACGTCGAGCTGCTTGAGTGGATGATCATCCTGCTGATCTCGGCCGAGATCGTGTTCAGCGTGGTGGCGTTCCTGCGGCACTGAGGCAGCTCAGGTTGACGTGATTTCCCTGAATTTCTCGGCGGGCGTGTCCCGCCGCTTCAGCCACTCGGTGAATGGAGCGCCCGGATGGAGGCGTTCGATGCGCCAGCAGATGACCGTAGCCACCGCTCGGACAGCCATGCCAGCGACGACGCGCGGAGGACTCCTGTGCTCGGAGTCTCGCCGATTCGGATTCGATGCACCTGTCCATCGCTCGGGGCGTCCACGCAACGCCAGAGGGCGGGCACCTACGCACGGTCCACGGAGACGCCTGCGCATGACATGTCTCCACGTGTGCGATGCATGGAGGCCTCGCGATTTCTCGGGGTTGCAGTCGAGCTCCATCTCGACGCGCCCGTGATCGGATTGGCGGGGGAGGCCCTTGAGCGGCCAACCAGAAACATCTCGAGATTCCCAAGCTGATCTCGGGAAGCGTCTTGCGCGCAATGGGACCGGTGGGAGTTGCACCCACACGCCGGTTTCCCGGCCGCGGCTTTTAAGGCCGCTGCGTCTGCTGTTCCGCCACGGTCCCGCGGGGCAGGGTAGCCGCGGCGGTCAGTCGTCCACGCGTGGCGCGTGCCAGCCGCCCTCGGGCAGCAGCACCTCGTTCACGGCGTCGGGACCCCAGGTTCCGGGCGCGTAGCGATGCACGGGCACGGCGTTCCCCAGAATCGGGTCCACGATGCGCCACGCCTCCTCCACAACGTCCTGTCGCGCGAACAGCGTCTGGTCACCCTTCAGCGCGTCGCCAAGCAGCCGCTCGTAGGGCGTCATCTCGTCGGCCTGCTGGTCCACGGCCTTCAACTCGAGTGGCTGTCCCACCATGCGCTCGCCGTCGGACTTCACCTGGATGTTCATGCCGATCTCGATGCGCGGACTCAAGAGGAATCGCCAGTAGTTGTGTGGCGGCTTCTGCTCGTTGGGGAACACCACGGCGGGCGGACGGTGGAATTCCACGCGAACCTCGGTCGCGGTCATCGGCATGCACTTGCCAGCGCGCAGGTAGATCGGCACGCCCGCCCATCGCCAGTTGTCCACATGGACACGAACGGCGGCGTAGGTCTCCACCTGACTGTTGGGGGCCACGCCCTCCTCCTTCAGGTAGCCCTCGAACTGCCCGCGCACCACGTCGTTGGGGCCCAGCGTTCGGATGCTTCGGAACAACTTGATCTGCTCGTCACGCACACGCTCCATGTCGGGCCAGAAGGGCGGTTCCATACAGAGGAAGCCCACCACCTGCATCAGGTGATTCTCGATCACGTCGCGGATCGTGCCGGCGCTGTCGTAGAAGCGGCCACGACCCTCCACGCCGAACTTCTCGGCCATGGTGATCTCGATCTGCTTCACGTGATCGCGGTTCCACAAAGGCTCCAGGAACGCGTTCGCGAAGCGCGTGAACAGGATGTTCTGCGTCGCTTCCTTGCCAAGGTAGTGATCGATGCGGAAGATGTCGCGCTCTGCATACACGCGGTGCAGCGTGGCGTTCAGCTGCGCCGCCGTGTTCAGGTCGCGGCCAAAGGGCTTCTCCACCACGATGCGGCTGCCGTCCGCGCAGCCACTGGCCTTCAGTTGATCGGTCACCAGCCCGAACACCACTGGCGGAATGGCCAGATAATGCAGCGGGCGCTTCGCGCCGCCCAAGGCCGCGCGCAGCTTTCGGAAGGTCTCCATGTCGGCGTAGTCCCCATCCACGTACTGGAAGCGATCGCTGAACTTCTTGAACGCTGCCTCATCCACGCCGCGGCCGAACGTCGTGATGCCCTCGCGCGCTCTTGCCAGCAACTGGTCGCGCGTCATGCCGCTCTTGGCCACGCCGATCACCGGCGCGTCCAGATGGCCACGCTTGAACAGCGCCTGGATGGTGTCGAATGTCTTCTTGTGGGCAAGGTCGCCGGTGGCTCCAAAGAGCACCAGCGCGTCACTGTGTTCGGGGGCGCTCATGGGCTTCCTTCCAGCTCAGTGCGAGCCGCTGGTCTTCTCGTGATGTCCACCGAACTCAAAACGCATCGCCGAGCACACCTTGTCGGCGAACAGCGCGTTGCCGCGACTGCTGAAGCGCTCGTACAGCGCGGCGGTGAGCACGTGCGCGGGCACGCCCTCGTCGATCGCCGCGTCGATGGTCCATCGGCCCTCGCCCGAATCGCTCACGCGACCACCGAAGTTCGCCAGTTGCGGATCCTTCGACATCGCGTCGGCGGTCAGGTCCAGCAGCCAGCTCGCCACCACGCTGCCGCGGCGCCACAGCTCGGCGATCTCGCCCAGATCGAAGTCGTACTGGTACGCCTCGGGCTCACGCAGCGGGGTCGTCTCGGCGTCCTTCTCGCGCTGCACCTTGCCGGCGTTCGCGTTCTTCAGGATGTTCAGGCCTTCCGCGTACGCGGCCATCAGGCCGTACTCGATGCCGTTGTGCACCATCTTCACGAAGTGGCCCGCGCCGCTGGCACCGCAGTGCAGGTAACCCTGCTCGGCGCTACCACCGCGATTGCCACGTCCCGGCGTGACCGGAATCGAGCCCTTGCCGGGGGCGAGCGCCGCGAAGATCGGGTCCAGGCGCTGCACGGCCGCCTTCGGTCCGCCGATCATCTGGCAGTAGCCGCGTTCCAGGCCCCACACACCGCCCGAGGTGCCGCAGTCCACGTAGTCAATGCCCTGCGCCGACAGCTGCTTTGAGCGCCGGATGTCGTCCTTGTAGTAGCTGTTGCCGCCGTCGATGAGACAGTCGCCCTTCGACATGAGCGGCGCGAGCTTGTGGATGGTCTCGTCCACGAAGGCGGCGGGGATCATCATCCACACGCTGCGCGGCGCCTCGAGCTTTCCGACAAGGTCCTTCATGTCGCCGGCGGCGATCGCGCCCTTTCCGGAGAGCTCCTTCACCGCGGCCGCGTTCATGTCCCAGACGACCACTTGGTGGCCGGCCTTGAGAAGGCGAAGCGTCATGTTGGCGCCCATGCGGCCGAGGCCGATCATCCCGATCTTCATGGTGAGGTTTCCTTTTGGCTCGAGTACGAAGCGAGTAAGTCTACCGACCGGCGCGCATCCTCGCGGCAGGCAGGATCCGGTCCGTCAGCCAGGCCGCGAAGAGCGATTTCGCGCAGCGCCCGTCCGGCCGCTCCACGCGACCATCCGCCCAGACCAGCGCACCATCGATCTCTGCGGCATCCATCGTCTCGAGCGGGTTCGCCACGATGCAATCCGCCCGCTTGCGGCCCAACTTTGCATGCGCGGAGTCGAGCAGGTCATCAGCCGGCTCCAGCGCGAAGCCGACCACGAACTGATTGGACCTCGCATCGAGCGATCCAAGGATTTCGCCGACGGGCTCAAGCTGGATCGATACGCGCCCTGCAGAACGGCGCCGCTTGCCCGCCTGCACCTCCACGGGTCGCCAATCCGCCACCGCAGCCGCCATCACCAGCAGGTCGGCGCTCGGCCATCGGCTCGCCAGCGCCGCTCGCAGTTCCTCGGCCGTGCGGAACCGCACAACCTCGGGAAGCGAATCCAGTCCCGGTGGCTGGCAGGGCCCAGCCATCGCTGTGACGTGGCATCCCCGCCTCAGAAGTTCCGCCGCGATCTCGGTTCCCATTCGCCCACTGGAACGGTTGCCCACGAAACGGACCTCGTCGAGAGGCTCCTGCGTGGGACCCAGTGTCACGATGGCGCGAAGAGGGGCTGACATGGCGGTGTCTTCGGTTGCGGGCAACCGCAGGACACCGCATACTAGAGTTTCGGCATCCGCTCGCGACCCCCTCTGGAGACACCGTGGCACGCAAGCTTCGTCAGAAACTCGGTGAGATTCTCGTTCAGGAGAGGATCGTTCCAGAGGCCAAGGTGGCCGAGGCCCTGCAGACCGCCAAATCAAGCGGCAAGCGGATCGGCGAGGTCCTGATCGAGATGGGCGCCTGCACCGAGGAGGATGTGGCTCGCGCGCTGGGTGCGCAGTTCGGCATGCCGTTCCTGAACCTGGAACGCGCCGAGGATTCCGCCAAGATCGACATGAGCCTCATCAAGGAGGCCGACGCCAAGAAGTACCTGGTGCTCCCGATGTCGAAGGCCGGCGGACGACTCAAGATCGTGATTCATGATCCGATGGACCTCGACACGCTCGAGGTGCTGCGGTTCAAACTGGGCGCCGAACTCGACACCGCGATCGCCAGTCGGCGTCAGATCTCGTACTACCTTGATGGGGACAAGAAGGGCGCCTCCGTCGCGCAGAAGACGGGAAGCCTGCTCACCGACTCGATCGACAAGAGTATGGACAAGAGCATGGACAAGTCGGTGGACAAGAGCATCGACGTCGAGGGCGACGATGCGCCGATGGTGCGTCTCGTCAACCGTATCATCATCGAGGGCGTGACGGGGCGCGCCAGCGACATCCATGTCGAGCCGATGCATGACGGCGTGGTGGTCCGATACCGCATCGACGGCGTCTGCGTGGTGCGTGACAAGCTGCCCAAGCGCAACCAGGCCGCGATCCTCGCGCGCTTCAAGCTGATGGCCGGCGTGAACATGGCCGAGAAGCGCATTCCGCAGGACGGCCGCATCAAGCTGGTGGTCGAGGGCACCGCGATCGACTTCCGCGTGAGCACCTGCCCGGCCTATCACGGCGAGAGCGTGGTGCTGCGAATTCTCCGGCCCGACAGCGTGCGCATCGGTCTGGTGAACCTCGGCTTGGAACAGGACACGCTCGACACCTTCAACAAGGTCATCCGTCGGCCCAACGGCATCTTCCTGGTGACCGGTCCCACCGGCTCCGGCAAGACCACCACGCTCTACTCCGCGCTCGACACGCTGAACCGGCCCGACCGCAAGATCATCACGGCCGAGGACCCCGTGGAGTACAACTTCAAGGGCATCAATCAGGTGCAGGTGCGCGAGCACATCGGCCTGACGTTTCCGATCATCCTGAAGAGCATGCTCCGTCAGGCGCCCAACATCATCCTGGTGGGCGAGATCCGAGACCGCGAGGTGGCCGACATCGCCATCGCCGCGGCCCTCACCGGCCACCTGGTGTTCAGCACGCTGCACACCAACGACGCGCCCAGTGCCATCACCCGTCTCATCGACATGGGCGTGAAGCCGTTCCTCGTGGCAAGTTCGATCCAGGCGGTGCTCGCGCAGCGTCTGGTGCGAATCCTGTGCCCGAAGTGCCGCAAGCCCGATCCCGATGTCGATCCCAAGCTGCTGCGCCTGGTGAACATCAGCGAAATGGATTGCGACAAGGTCATGGGGCCGAAGGGCTGCCCGGATTGCGGTGGCGTGGGCTATCGCGGCCGCCGCGGTATCTACGAGATGATGACGATGAACTCGGAGATCCGGCATCTGGCCTTCGAGCGCAGCGGCATTGCCAAGTTGCGAGCGGCAGCCGTGCGCAACGGCATGCGCGGCCTGCTGGGCGACGGCCGCCTGAAGATCCTGAAGGGCATGACGACCCCCGACGAAATCGCCAAGTTCGCGCAGATCGAGGGCTTCGATCCGGCGACGGAGATGGCGGTCTGAACCACGAATCGCGCCCTGAGGCCCAGGGCAGGAGCACGACATGAGCGCAGAAGGCGGCAATGCACCGTTGGGCAAGCAGAGCTCGGTCCAGATCGACCGACTCCTCGACGTGATGGTGAAGCAGGACGCTTCGGACCTTCACGTGACGGTGGGCCGCCCGCCGACCGTCCGTCTCAACGGCCGTCTGCGCAACATGCAGACGAAGGTGCTCGATGCCGACGACTGCATGGCCCTGATGAAGTCGATCACCCCCGAGAAGAACCAGGCGGAGTTCCAGGAGAAGGGCGGCACCGACTTCGGCTTCAGCTTCAGCGAGGCCGCGCGCTTCCGAGTGAGCGTGTTCCGACAGAAGGGCAACGTGGCGATGGTGCTTCGCCTCATCCCCAACCGATTGCTGCCCTTCGACGTGCTCGGCCTGCCGGGCATCGTGAAGGACCTGATCCGCCGCCCGCGCGGCCTGTTCCTGGTCACGGGACCGACCGGTTCCGGCAAGACCACCACGCTCGCCACGATGATCGACGAGATCAACGTGAATCTCGAGCGGCACATCATCACGGTCGAGGACCCGATCGAGTATTACCACCCGCACAAGAAGGGGATCATCAACCAGCGCGAGGTGGGTGGCCTGGCCGACGTCCCAAGTTTCAGCGAGGCGCTGCGCCGCGCTCTGCGCCAGAATCCCGACGTGATCCTGGTGGGTGAGATGCGCGACCTCGAGACCATCGAGGCCGCCATCAAGGCCGCCGAGACCGGCCACCTGGTGTTCGGAACCCTGCACACCACAGGCGCCGCCGGCACGATCAACCGAATCATCGACGCCTTCCCGGTCGCCCAGCAGGAGCAGGTCCGCGTGCAGCTGTCCACCAGCCTGCTGGCGGTGCTCAGCCAGGTGCTGCTGGCCCGCTCCGACAAGCCCGGCCGAATCGCCGGCTACGAGTTCCTGGTGGTCACGCCGGCCATCAGCAACCTCATCCGCGAGAACAAGACCTTCCGCATCGACTCCGCGATCCAGACCGGCAAGAAGTTCGGCATGCAGCTCCTCGACGAGCACCTGTGGAACATCTATTCCAAGGGTCTGATATCTGCAGAGGAAATGGTCGACAAGGCCCGCAACCCAGGCGAGCTCAGCGAGCGCGTCCGGCGCTCCGGTGTGCAGTTGGCACGAGCCGAACTTGAGGGCGGCGAGGCCTGAACCGCAGCCGGTCGCCGACCTGATTGCGCCAGAGATCTGCCGTTTGTGTAGTTTCAAAGTCGCATCGTTTCCTTGGTTCCTGTGCAACACCGGCCCATTTCACCCCGGAGGATGATTCGGGGGCGAGACAGCCAAGAAGGACCTTCATGCCTCCGACACCACCTCCGCTCAAGCCCGATCCGTCCAATCCGAAGTACGTCGAAGCTGAACTGAAGGGCCGACGCTTCGGTCGTGCATTGGCCAAACTCGGAAAGGCCACCCGCGAGCAAGTTCACGAGGCTTTGGCGCTCCAACAGGGCGCGAGCAAGGGGAAGCGGCTTGGCGAGATCCTGATCGAGATGGGACTGCTGACGCAGCAGGACGTGACGATGACGCTGGCGGGAATGATGGGGCTTTCCTACACGTCGCTTCGGGAACGCTCGCTGAGCGAGGACACGATCAAGGCGATCACGGGTGAGACGGCGCGCAGCTACCAAGTCGTGCCGATCGATTTCGACCCGAGCAGCAAGCGGCTCGTCGTGGCGCTGAAGGGGCCCGAGAATTTCCGCGCGATCGACGATCTCCGCATGCTGATGGGCATGAAGGTCTCGGCGATCGTCGCGCCGGCCGAAGAGGTCGAGGAACTGCTGAAGAAGCACTATGCGACTGCGTCGGGCAAGGAGGCCATGAAGCAGGTCATGGCTGATCTCGAGACGAGTGACGCGGCGCAGGCGCTCGCCGGTCGCGGCGACAGCATCGACCTTGGTGCGCTCGGTGACGCCGCCAACGACAACAGCGTGGTGACGCTGCTGAACCTGGTGCTCCTGCAAGCCATCAAGGACAAGGCGAGCGACATCCATTTCGAGCCGTTCGAGGACGAGTTCAAGATGCGCTACCGCATCGACGGTGTGCTCTACGAGATGGATCCGCCCCCGAAGGATCTCGCGATGGCGATCGTGAGCCGCGTGAAGGTCATGGCGAAGCTCGACATCGCCGAGCGGCGCCTGCCGCAGGACGGCCGCATCGAGCTGACCCTGAACAACGCGCCGGTCGACCTGCGTGTCGCCGTGCTTCCGACCATGTTCGGAGAGAGCGTCGTGATGCGCGTGCTCGACCGCGGCAATGTGCAGCTCAGCCTTGATCGAATCGGTCTGCGCGAGGACGACCTCGAGAAGGTCCGCGGCCTGATCAACAAGCCCAACGGGATCGTGGTGGTCACGGGCCCGACCGGCTCGGGCAAGACGACCACGCTCTACGCCGCCCTGAACGAGCTCAACACGCCGGACACCAAGCTGCTCACAGCCGAGGACCCCGTGGAGTACGACATCGCCGGCATGATCCAGTGCCAGGTGAACGTGGAGCAGGAGCTGACCTTCGCCAAGCTCCTGCGAAGCTTCCTGCGTCAGGATCCCGACATCATCCTGGTGGGCGAGGTCCGCGACCTCGAGACCGCCCAGATCGCCATTCAGGCCAGCCTCACGGGCCACTTGGTGTTCACCACGCTGCACACCAACGATGCCCCAAGCAGCATTCTGCGACTCGTGGACCTTGGCGTGGAGACCTTCCTGCTCACCGCCACGCTGGAAGCGATCGTCGCGCAGCGCCTGGTGCGCCGCATCTGCGTCAAGTGCAAGGAGGAGTTCACGCCCAACGAGGAGCAGATCATGGAACTTGCGCTGAAGCCCGAGGACATCCGTGGCCGCAGCTTCTTCCGAGGCAAGGGCTGCGATCACTGCAATCGCACTGGCTACAAGGGCCGTCTGGCGCTCTTCGAGATCATGTCGATGGACGACACCCTGCGTGAACTGATCATGGCGCAGGCGAACACCTCGGTGCTGCGCACCGAGTCGCGCAAGCGCGGCATGCGCACCCTGCGCGAGGTGGGTCTGCTCAGCATCTACGACGGCCAGACCACCATCGACGAGGTCGTCCGCGAGACGATCGTCGAGGATTGATCGCCACCCACGCCTGAATCAAGGAACATCGCATGCCGACCTTTGCCTACGAGGCCATGAACGCGTCCGGGAAGGCCCAGAAGGGCACCATGGATGCGGCCAGCAGCGACGAGGTGATCCAGAAGCTCCGGGGCGACGGCATGTTCCCCACCTCGGTCCGCGAGGCGAAGGCGGCGGGCAAGGCCGAGAAGCCGAAGGCGGAGAAGGTCAAGAAGAAGCGCAAGCTCAGATTCTCGATGCCCGGCGGCGTGAGCGCGAAGGCGCTCACCCTGTTCACGCGCCAGATGAGCACCCTGCAGGACGCCGGCCTGCCGCTGCTGCGCTCCCTGCAGATCCTGGAGCAGCAGCAGAAGCCAGGCAAGATGAAGACGATCCTCGGCAAGGTGTGCGAGGACGTCGAGGGCGGCAACACGCTCAGCGAGAGCTTCTCGCGGCACCCGAAGGCCTTCGACCGCCTGTACTGCAAGATGGTGGCGGCCGGCGAGGTCGGCGGTGTGCTTGACGTGATCCTGCAGCGACTCGCCGACTTCATGGAGAAGGGCGAGCGTCTGAAGCGGCGCATCAAGGGCGCCCTGATCTATCCCAGCTGCGTGATCTCGATCGCCATCGCCATCGTGACGGGCATCATGTACTTCGTCATCCCGAAGTTCCAGGAGATCTTCAAGGACTTCGGCGTGAAGCTGCCGGCGGCGACGACCTTCCTGATCGACGGCAGCAAGTGGGTCGCCGGCACCTACACCAAGGACCAGTCGGTCCCGGGTGTGATCTGGATCCTTGCGGCGCCGTTCGTGATCTTCTTCGCGTTCAAACTGATACGAAAGACGCCGATCGGCAGGGCGGTCTTCGACGTCGTGATCCTTCGCCTTCCCGGCATCGGCAATCTGACGCGCAAGACCGTGGTGGCCCGCTTCACGCGAACGCTGGGAACGCTGGTCAGCGCAGGCGTGCCGATCCTGGAGGCGGTGCTGATCACGCGCGACACCTGCGGCAACTACGTGTTCGAGAAGGCCCTGAACAAGGTCCACGACAGCATCCGCGAGGGCGAGAACTTCGCGGTGCCGCTGCGCGAATCCAAGGTGGTCGACTCGCTCGTGGTGAACATGATCGACGTGGGCGAAGAGACCGGTGACATGGACGTCATGCTCACCAAGATCGCCGACAACTACGACGAGGAAGTCGACGTGGCGGTGGGCAGCCTGCTCAGCCTGCTGGAACCCTTCATGGTGATCATTCTGGGGAGCGTGATCGGCGGCATCGTGCTGGCGCTCTTCCTGCCGCTGGTCAGCATGATCGAGAGCGTGTCCGGCGGAGGCAAGAAGTGATGTCTCGCGCCTGTCGCGTCGGTTTCACGCTGATCGAGCTGCTCGTCGTCATGGGCATCATCGGCGTGCTGGCCAGCCTGCTCGTCGTGGGCGTGGGCGCCGCCACGCGCCGTGCGCAGAAGGGCAAGACGGCCACGCTGCTCACCTCGCTTTCGCAGGCCATCTCGCGGTTCAAGTCGGACAACGGCTACTACCCGCCGGTGCTTGGTGATCCGCGAGGCCTGTCCGCAGGCGGGGCCGCGCTCGGCTGGGCCGCGAACCTGCCGTTCTCGACCGGTCCCGCGCCCACTGCGGTGGGCAACTTCATGCCCGCTGGACAGCTGGGATGGATGCGCGACCTGCTGCCGCCTCCGGTGAAGGTCGTCAACACCGCGCTTGGAACAACGAAGGTGTCACAGTGGAGCAGCGCGGAGGCGAAAGCCCTGCAGCGATGGAACAGCGTCACCAGCCTCGCCGAGTATCTGGTCGGCCCCGGCGATCGCGCGCAGGACGGCTACGGCATCTGCGGCGACATGCCGGAGGTGATGCCGCGGGATCCGAAGCGCGGACTGCGCGAGGTGCCACGCGAGGGCATTCGCGCACCCGGGACCGATGGGGTGTGGGGCGCCGCGCTCTCGCCGGTGCTGCCGGTCGACTTCACCGGCACCTCGCTGGCGACCAACTACACGGGTGCCAAGTTCGGTGTGGGACTGTTCGGAAGCCGCAACCTTGCGGTGCCGGCCCGCAACACCGCCGCGCAGCCGATCCCGGCGGCCAACAGCGCCGTGGGCAACGACGATGCGCAGTGCGTGGTGCGCGTGCAACCCAACCTGAAGGGCAAGACCCTTGGTCCGTATCTTGAACTCAAGGACCCCAGCACGCTCGGCGGCATCCGTGGCATCCGCAGCGTCGGCGACGTGACGGGCGACGGCCAGCCGGACTTCGACTACGACGTGGTGCGCGCCACTGACGGCGATCCGAACTTCGACGCGTACCCCAAGTGCATCGTCGACTTCTGGGGCACGCCGATCCGCTACTACCGACGCGGCTACCTCAACATGACTCCCAATCAGGTGGACAAGGCCAGCGATGGCACGCGCTTCGATCTGGGCGACTTCTTCGTGCTGCGACCGAGCAGTGCCACGGAGGGAGACTTCCTGGATCCGGCCGAAGCTGCGCGCGAGGCGCTCGACGACGAGAATCCGGACTTCCCTGTCGATCCGGCGATGAAGGGGCGCGACCGGTCGAGCACGCGGCGCCTGCGAGCCGCGGAATTCGCGGTGATGAGCTACGGCCCCGACAAGCGCGCTGACCTGAGCCGTCGCGTGAACTTCAGTGGCCCGAAGGCAGCCGGTGGCACCGGCCGCGAGAACGTGAACGAGGACAACATGGTGGAGACCGGCCCGTGAGCGTGCGCCGCGGCTTCACGCTGGTCGAGCTGCTCGTGGTCATCGGCGTGATCGCCGTGCTCGCGGGGCTCGTACTGGCCGTGGGGTCGGGCGTCGCGTCACGCTCGGAGCGCCAGCAGATGCAGGACGCGTTTTCGCTGCTGGATCAGGCGATCGCGGAGCTCGAGTCGGCGCGAGGGCAGCCGCTGGTCTTCCAACGGGTCAACGGAACCGCCTCGGACGCGCTCCCGTTCTACGACGTGTTGCAACTTCAGGTTCCAGCCTCGGACTCGCGCGGCGCGGACTACATCATCTGTGCGCTGCTTGAACTGCTCATGCGCAACGAGAAGAGCCGCGAGTACCTGAACCGGATCCCGCCCGAGCTGCTGCGGCGACAGACGCAGACGTTCAATGGTGTGACGTACAACTACGTGCTGAAGGATCCGTGGGGCGAGACCGTGAAGGCGTATCCGTGCGGTCGCCCCGCCACGCGCGGTGAGATCAAGAAGGCGCGCGATCTCATCGCTGCGGGAACCCCCACGGCCGCAGCGGATCCCGTGCTGAAGTTCGGCATCGACCTCGACGACGCGACGGTGCGCACCTATCAGGAAGACGAGCTGGGCTTCGCCTGTGCGGGGCGCCAGTGGCTGTTCTTCAGCAAGGGTCCGGATGGTCAGATCGGACGACCATCCTTCGACACCACCGCCACGGACACCCAGAAGGATTCCAACAAGGACGGCATTCCGGACTGGTCCGACAACGTGCTCAGTCACGAACCGCTGAGGCCCAATCCATGAGCCATCGGTTGCGACGGATCCTCTTCCGGGGATTCACGCTCATCGAGCTGCTCGTGGTGATCGGCGTCATCGCGGTGCTTGCGGGGCTCGTGCTGGCAGTGGGATCGGGTGTGCTTCGTCGTACCGAGCGCACCATGACCGAGACCGCGCTCACCTCCCTGGAGCAGGCGATCGACGAGCTGGAGTTGTGCCGGGGTCAGTCGCTGGTGTTCAACCGACGCAAGGGTGTCGCCGCGTCGGATCTGCAGGACGCGCTGCCGTTCATGGACGTGAACGAGCTGCCGCCGGGGTTCGTGAACGAGGCCTACATCATGCCGCGCCTGATCGCGTTGCTGGCCGCGAATCAGGCATCCGCCGCGATGCTTGCGCGCATTCCCGGCGACCTGCTGCGCGCCGAGGAGCGGCGATGGCCCGACGGCACGGTGACACGCATGAACCTTCGCGACGCTTGGGGCGAGCAGATCGCGGTGGTGCCCTGTGGACGCCCGGCGACGCGCTCCGAGATCTCCCTGGCGCGCGAGTCGGTTCGCTCCGGAAGTTCCAGCGAGTCGGCGGATCCGCTGCGCATCGGCATCGATCTGGAAGATGCCACCGTGCGAACCACGGACGAGTGGTCGCTCAACGTGGGGTGCCGTGGTCGCCGTTGGCTGTTCATCTCGCGGGGGCCGGACCAGTCGCTCGGCATGCCGCCGTGGGGCCCAGGCGGGCCTGCGACCAGCGTGAGCGACGGCAACCGCGACGGCCAGCCCGACTGGACCGACAACCTCTTCAACTACGAACCTGGAAGGAATGAGCGTTGACTCGTCGCGCCTTCACCCTGATCGAGCTGCTCGCCGTGATCGGCGTGCTGGTGGCCCTTGCGGCCATCACCGCCGTCAGCGTGCAGCGCATCGGGCAGGACACGCGCATGACGAAGGCCGTGAATGATCTCCTGAACGTGCTGGAGACGGCGCGTGCCCTGGCGATCCGAAGCCACCAGCCGGTGATGGTCGCGTTTCGGGCGCGGGCCGAGCGATTCGACGAGGCCGCCGCCGACATCATGAAGTTCCCGAATCCGGCCCGCATCAAGCGGCGCTGGACCGAGGCGGTGGTGGGGCGGCTTGAGGAGCCGATGCAGCGAAAGGTCGCCAGCGGCGACGCCACCAAGCAGATCTTCATCGACCGATTCGTGCCTGAGCCGGGCATGATCGCGTTCGCCTTTCCGGAAGGCATCGGCGTGGCCGGAAGCTTCGCCGGCTTCGGCAACGAACTGTACGACCGCGCGTGGGTGACGCAGCCCAAGCTCAGCGAGGACGCGAGCGCCGACGAGCCCAACGAGTGTGGCAGTCTGGTGGCCGTGATCTTCGACGATCAGGGGCGACTGATCACGCGTCTCGACAGCAGCGGCATCGCCTCGCTCAGCCAGGGTCGCTACCCGATGATGGACTTCAACCGCAACGGGGTGCAGGACATCCTGAACGAGGCCGCCAGCACGGCGCAGCCGCACATCCAGGATCAGGAGGGTGACGAGCCGCATGCCGTGACCACGCAGGTGCTCGCGGTGTACGACGACAAGGTCGCGCGCGAGGGCTACGACGAGAAGAACTGGCTCGGCAGCGGATTCTCCCCGTGGACCACCGCCAAGGCCTGCTCCGATCTGGGCATCGGGCAGTCGCGCAAGATCTGCGAGCAGACCGAGTTCATAGAGCAGTTCGGCACGCGCATCCAGTTCAACCGCAACACGGGTCGCGCGGAGGTGCAGCAGCGATGAGGCGCCGCGGCTTCAGCCTGGTCGAGCTCATTCTCGCGATCTTCGTGCTGGGCATCGGCATGATCTCGATCGCGGCGCTGTTCCCGGCCGGCATCGTGCAGCAGCAGTTCGCCGAGGACGACGTGTACGGTCCGATCGTGGCCAAGCACGCGCTGTCGGTGCTGCGCACGCGCCTGTCGCAGGACGACTTCGGCACCTTCGAGGAGTTCACGCCGACGGGAGCCACGCAGATCGTGCGCGATCCCGTGCCCCTGAATCGCACGACGCCTCGCAATGGTCCCGCCACCGTGAGTGGCGACTGGACGTGGAAGCGCCCTGGCCTGTGCGTGGATGACAACGCGGCCACCACCGGGGTGGACGAGGCCGGCATGTACGACATCTTCAGCCTGATCCACACGGCGCGGGAAGGGGGGCGAAAGCTCGCCACCTCGCTGCCGCCCCAAGGGTTCGGGCGCCAGTTGAGCGATCTTCCACGCGGTGTCGTGTACTCCAACGGCTCCGCGACCGATCGGCTGTTCGGCATCCCGTACAACCGCGCCAAGTACGACCAGCGGCGTGACACCCGTGAGACGAACCATGTGTGGACGTTTGGCAGTCGGCCCGCGAAGGCGCAGGGCACGTTCGGTGGTTCGCCACCGCGCACCGGCGACGCAGCCAACCCCAACAACGCACCGCAGGAGCCAGGCATCTTCTTCACGCAGCGCGAGCGCTATTGGCCACAGCCTGCCGATGGCGTGGGCCGCGTGGATCCTCCGCGCTATGTCTGGGACTGCATGTTCCGGCGTCTCGATGGTCGAATCCAGGTCGCGCTGTTCGTGTATCGCGTGGGCAAGCTGAACGCCTCGCCGAACGCGGCCGGCACGCCCTACGTGTCGGCGCCTGTCGATGTACGCGCTGATCCTGAGTTCGGCGCACAGATCGCGGACCGTCCGCCGATCCCGCAATGGGTTTCCAGCCGGACCTCATCGCTGAACAACCTGCGGCGAGCGCTCGGTGAGGGGCAAGGCAACGTCTGGGGCGCGGGCGGTCTTGACGCGAAGACGAACGCCACGATCAATGCGAGTCGGTACGGACCTGGTCTGGACGACTCGGGTGTGCCTGGAACGGGTCCGGTGTCCGCGACCGACAGCTCCGACCTGCTCGGACTGCCCTACGCGGATCAGTGGCAGTCGGGCGGCCAGTGGCTGGTGGACATGTACGGCAACGTGCACCATGTGGTGTCGGGTCGCAGCACGATCGCCGACGGACCGGTGTTCCTGGCGCGACCGGTTCCTCTGCAGCCCTTCAGCGAGGCGCTGTTCGACGCGGACAACTCGTCGATCGGCAGCAACGTGGCGGGAGGAATCCTGGCACTGCCGCGATCCGGCGGCGACGCGCCGCAGGGCATCCAGGATCTCTGGTTCGTGCCCCGCTGGGACGCCAACGACAACGAACTCGTGCCGGTGTACGCCACCGTGGAGGAACTGTGACCCACCGTCGCGCCTTCACGTTGGTCGAGTTGCTCGTCAGCATCACGGTGCTGCTGATCATCCTTGGCGCGGTGGCCCGCATCTTCTCCACGGCCAGCAAGGTGTCCGGTCTTGGCGAGGCCAACGCGGACCTGCAGACCACGGCCACGGCGATCGAGCGCCTGATCCGTTCGGACATCGAGCGGATCAATCGTGAGGGGTTCCTGGCGATCCAGTGCGTGGCGGTTCGCAACGATGTGAATCGCTGGATCTATCAGGCGCCGAGCGATCCGACCGTGCCGCTGCTCGATCCGACTCGCCCGATCGACGAGTACCTGCGATGTGATCAGATCGTCTTCTTCACCGATCGGCAGCAGCCCACCGTGCAGTATCAGGCGCCGGGTGGTGCTGGCAACACCGGTCTGAACGACGGGTACGGATACGGACTGCGTGTGCAGCCCAAACTGGGCGGCACCAAGCAGATCCAGCTCACGCCTGAAAGTGGCACCTGGAACAGCATGGTGCGGATCGGCACGGCGGTGCAGGCGCCGCTGCTCACCACAGACAGCATGCGAACCGAGGTGCCGCAGTACTTTCCGGATCCGCTCAGCGTGGGCAAGGGCTCGGGAAGTTCCAGCCGCCTGATTGCCGGCTCGCCGCTGATGCCATGGACTTACAACAAGCCTGCCGAAGGCCCGCAGCTTGAGCTGAGCTACTTCAACATGGCGGCACCGAACGCGAATCGGGGATACGGCACGCAGCCAGAGCCGCGTCGATGGATTCTGGGGCGCCAGAGCGTGCTTCTGGCCGACGATGGCGGTGCGCGTCGACAGTCTGGCGGGACCGGCTTGGCCGCCGACGGCGCGCTGTACCACCGTGCGCAGCGCATCCAGACCGCGGTGGCTGGCGTGTCGATGAACATGCGGCCGAACAGCTCGGTGAACATCTTCCAGATCGGTCCTTCGGATCGGACCAACGGAACCCCGAAGGAGGTCGACGGCACCGCGATGGTGGCGATCTCCGGCGGCACGAACCCGAGCCTCGGTGATGCGCAACTCTTCCCCGATCGCTGGACGCTGAACTCGCGCGTCGACATCGCGTCCACCACGCTTCGCGACCTGCGGGCGCTGCTTGAGACGCGCGACCTCACCGGCACGCCGGTGGCGTGGCTCTCGGAACTTGATCCGCTTCGCTCGGCCACTACCACCATGCCGTCGCTCCGGCAACGCATTGCGTCCGCATGCTTCGGCGGCGCCTCACAAGGTGTCGCAGCGCAGAGCAACGAGGGCATGTGGGGCTTCTCGCGTGCCGAGCGCGCCGCACCGAGCATGAGTCGGGGCGACTCCATGCTGGTTGCGCCCACCATGAGCGGCAACTGCAGCTCCTTTCAGATCGACTGGACCTGGAAGCCTGGCGTGGGCAAGGTCGTCGGCACTGGACAGTCTCCGCAGTTCGCCACGGCCTCGATCGCCCGTCCGGCGGGAGGGTTCCTGAACGTGACCGATGTCGCGCTGCCGGGCCTGATCACTTCGCGTTTCCCAGCGAACGCATCGCCGAATCCCGGGCGACCGAAGGGTGGCGGAACCGCGGGGGTTCCGGCGGCGCCCGCCGATGATCCGCTCTTCAACAATCCGCTTCACCGGATTCCGTGGTTCGGCCTGCCGGATTCACTCTTTCCTCCGCAGCAGCGAACCGGCGTGACGATGCTGTCAGGCGCCCTCGCGCCCGACTTTCAGGGCTCGAGCACAGGCAGTGCGGCGATCGGCTGGGCTGGCGCCATCGCAGCCAATCCGACCAACACCAATCCTGCGCTCGCCACGCCGATCTCGATCCTCGATCCGGCCAAGCGCCAGACCGTCGCGGCGGGGCGCGCGGCGGCAAGCGACACGCTCACGGTGGCGGTCGCCGGTCCCCCGGTTGATGTCGCTCGAATCGAGGGCACGCGCGGCATCCTGCGTCCGCTCGGCACCCAGGTTCCAGTGTTCATCTATCAGGCGATCTTTGGCTTCAACGGCTCGCAGCCACTCACGGTCGAGCCCGGCTTCACCCGCGACGAGTCCGCGTCATTCCGCGAGATTCGAAACGACTACACGCCGTGGCCCACGGCGCTTCGATTCACCATGACGCTGCATGATCCGAAACTCGCTCTTTCCGCGGGGCGCACCTTCCAGTTCGTCGTGGATCTTCCAAAGGCACCCCAATGATCGCTCGCGCTTCGATGCAATTCTCCCGTGGCCGCAAGGGCAACGCGCTGCTGCTCGTCAGCGGCCTGCTGGTCATGCTCACGCTCATCGCGGCCGCCTACCTGTCCCGCTCGCGCGCCCAGCGCACCACCGCCGCGGCGATCCATGACACCGTCGGTGACGCGTCGCGCGCCTCGATGATCGCGCAGCAACTGGCCTCGGACGTGTCGCAGCACCTCTTCCTGCGACCGGTCGATCCGAACAGCGTGGGGTCCGGCATCTTTGGCGGCAACTCGGCGGCGGCGCGCAAGAATCCGTCGCCCTACGACGCCCGTTACGGCGTGGAGGCCGCCAGCACCTTCATCGGTGCCAATGGTCGCGGCGACATGCTCGCGGACTCCGTCTCGCCCGCCGATCCGCTTCGCGTGACGGGGGCTCGCTCCGGCGAGGGTGATGGCTGGCCGGATGGCTACAACTTCGCGCCCTACAGCGTTATCCCGTGGACCAACTGGCCGGACCATGTCCAGCCGGTGGATCTCGATTCGGGCGGCAATCCGGGCTCGAACCGGTTCTTCCCCATCCAGCCGCTGCCAGACGCTTTCCCGAACTTCGCCACGCCCGGAACGCTTGCCAACAATCCGATCGGCAATCCCGGATTCGGCGACACGCGCTGGCTGCGCAGCAGCGAGCCGGTGCGCATGACGGAGTGGCGGCTGCTGCCTGGAACCAACACCACGCCGCTGCCGACCGTTCCGGACGGCGCGTTCTTCAGTCACTGGCAGCACCTCTCGTTCCCCGCGACCGCCAACAACGGTTGGCGGGTGGTCCCCGATGTCAGCGACATCGAGGGACACACGATGACGTTTGGCGAGGCCGCACTTGGCAAGTTCGCGCCTGGCACCACCATCTCCACCGGCACCTTCGTGGGTGGCGCGATGACGGGCGACATGTTCACGGATCGTGACGGGCTCGGCACGCCCTACGAGCAGTGGTCCGCCTATCGGCGCCCGACTCCGCTCGCGACCGCGGGATTGACGGCGACCTCGAATGACCCGTCGAATTCGTCGGTCACGAAGTGGGTCAGCGACTTCTCGGCACGACGCAACCTGTGGTTCAGCCGCACGGAGTACCTGCGAACCATGGGCTCGGGCACCGCGTTGGTGCAGGCGGGCAACGGTGCGCGGATGCTGCCGAACCTGTTCAAGCTCGACGATCCGCTTGGACTTGGTCGGGCCGTGAACCCCACCGCGACGCCTGTGCCGCCCAGCGACGAGTACATCGAGAATTCGCCGCGCAACGTCGTGTCACGCACCTTCGCCGACGCCGACGGCGACGGCTGGACCGACAGTTTCTGGTTCCTCGCGCCGGTCGGGCAGGAGAAGAACGTCCGCACCGTGGTGGGCGTGAGCATCGTGGACAACGCGGGCATGGTCGACGTGAACGTGGCCACGCGAGCCGATCGCCACACCACCTCCGGATTCACGCCCGCGGACGTCGCGCTGGTGACTTCGGAGCCTGAGGGCGCGTACATCGGCAGCCGTGACGAACCGTCCGAGCTGGGCTCGGCACCGTGGACCGACACGCGCGTGGGCCTGTTCGACAGCACGCGCAATTTCGCGCGTGGACGCTGGTCCGCCGGCGATCCAAAGGTCGCATTGACGAACAATCCCTCGGGCACACGCACCGATCTCTACGACGCGACCCAGTTCGAACAGGGGTTCGATCCGTATCGCTGGGCTGGAAGTCCGACTCCGATGATCCCGGGCGTGCTGACCAACGGCTGGTCGTGGACCTCGCTCCAGGAGGGCGAGCAGACTTTTCTGAGCTCGCTGGGCCTCTGGTACGCCCCTGGCGGCACGACCAACTCGCAGCTGAACTTCTGGAACGGGTATCTGCACACGCCTTCGCGCAGCGCGGGGCGTGATCCGCTCGATGCGGCAACGCCGCGCATCGACCTGGTGTTCCCGAGCATCCGGGATCCGTTGAACCTCGGGCCATGGCTCGCCAGCGCGCCACCGGGAACGGGCGCTCGCTGGCAGCAGTCCGAGCCGCTGTACGCGACCTACGTGGGGGTGGGCAGTGGCCCGAACGATCTCGCGAGTTGGCGGTGGGAGAGCTGGTTCGACACGTCGTTCTCGCCGGGTGTCCGCCCGCCCACGAACGCACCGAACGTGCAGGGGGCCTACGCCGGCTCGCCCTTCATGCGACCCGAGGAGCGCACCCGCTGGTTCCGTGCCGCGGTGTCCGGCGACCTGATCGCCTACGGACCCTTCAGCTTCATGGGAATTGGCCATGTGAACAACTCGTGGCGCGACGCGACGCAGAACATGCGTCTCGCGGCACCCTCGCGCGACTTCCTGGGCGAATCGATCCCGTTCCGGCCGTTCGAGCCGGCCGACGAGATCGAGCTGCGCGCGTACGGTGGCCTGAACGACGCCGGCGCGATCACCCGCCTTGAACGCGCCCTGAACGGCGACAGCCTGAGCCGCGAGAACTCGTCGGTGCCCGACACGCTGCTTCGCAGTTCGGTGCTCGCCGCCGAGAGCGGCAAGGCGGGCATGCAGCTGAACTCGGCGCAGTGGGTGAAGGACCTGCGGCGCAAGATCACGACCGTCTCGGGACAGCGCAACGAGCTGATGCCGCCGTACCTGTGGACTGGTCGCAACTATCTCGCGCTCTCGCGCGCGATCGGCAACCCGTACGAGTTCTATCAGAACGCGACGCTTTGGCTGGACCTGCACCCGCAGGTCCCCGGGCCGATCGACGAGGACGGCGATGGCGTGGTCTCCTCCGTCGAACTGCGATGGGGCGCCTACGACCTGATGCGCGTGACCACGAGCGACGATCCGTTCCCCGACGGCATCAAGATCTCGATGACACCGCCTGTGGTGAGCCCGTCGGACTGGACGCGTGGCGTGAGCCTGTTCGAGTACATGAACCGCAAGTTCGACCTGCGCCAGCCACTGCTGATCCAGCGCAGGCTGTCGCAATCCGATCTGGAACAGTTGCCGAGCGCCGCCTCCGGCCCGCGTCCGCACCTGAACGAGTTCGGTCTGGTCGACGAGCGCGGCTACCCAAAGCTCGTCTATGCCTACTCCGTGCAGGAGCAGCGCCGCGCGATGATCGACTTCGCCCTGAACGCCCGGCAGCGTCTGCGCCCGGCGTTGCGCACGGTCAGTCCTCAGCGACAGCGGATCAACGCGACCGCCGGTGACGTGTGGCAGTCATCGCTGCGTGACCTTGGCCCCCGTCAGGCAAACACCGTCGTGGACGGCGTGGTGAATCTTGCCTACGCCAGCTACACCGATCGCTTCCTCGATCAGTTGCGCATGACGTTCGACGCGCGTGTGGCTGGTGCCGTGGAGCCCGCGGATCGGCAAGGCATGCTTGCGGCGGATCGAAAGGGGCTCGCGTCGCTCGGCGATCTTGCATGGCGCTCGGCGTGGAGCACGGAGGCGCTCACCGCGAGCATGTCGGCGAACATGGCCACGTGGCGCAGCCGCCCCGACCAGATCCGCGAGGTGTCCAGCGCCACCTTCGGCCTGGGAAGCAGCGGAACGCCGCTCCGGCCGGTCTGGCAGCCGATTCTGCCTTGGTTCGAGAGTGGTGCCGCGCAGAAGCAGGCCGACGGCAATCCGTTCGTCGACGCCAACGGCAATCTGAAGGTCGAGGGAATCGACTTCAGCGCGGTCAAGCACCGACCGGACTACGGCGACTCGCCGGTGCCCACCGACGTGACCCGTCGCATGCGCGAGTACGCCTCGCCGCAGGCAATCCGTGCGGTGGATCCATCGAGGCCCTCGAAGGTCGCCAACGCGGCGTGGGGCGAAAGTCTGGTTGCTGGCAACTCGGGCAGCCTTCCGAACGCCGACCACCCGACAAAGACCGACGCCCCAAGTGAGGATTCGGCGGACATCGTGTTCCCGGGCAACGAGAAGCAGCCATTCCTTTCCGAGTGCTTCTTCGGCTGGGTGTATCCAGCGACCACGGTGACCAAGAACGGCGTGGTGGATCTGCCGCGCAGTCCGGGGCGCATGATCTCGTCGGCGCTCGGCACGAAGGACACCTTGGTCTCACCGGCGCCGCCCGCGATCCTGCCCGACGACCTGCAGAACTTCTCGCCGATCGAGCAGGCGCACCTGCAGCGCACCAAGTTCGTCGCCGTGGTGAACGGTCAGGTCGGGCGACCGCGTCTGGAACCCGACCCGTCGGACCCGCGCAACAACCCGATTCTTGAATTCTTCCCGAAGCGTTCTCCGGTGGATCGCGACAGTGACCCAAGTCTGGCGACGCGAAACCTGATTCCGACGGCGCTCGCCATGAACTGGGCCCGTGGTCTCACGCGTCTCGCGGATGCGTCGAGTCAGCCTCCGGTGCGTCAACCGCCTGCACGCCCCGGCGCCCCCAGCATCCCCCCGGTCGAGATGCGCATGGTCGCCGAGCCCGATCGAGACGGCTTCCGCGACGAGATGAACGAGATCCGCACGCCGGTGCTGGTGGTGCAGGTGGCGAATCCGTACAACGAGCCGCTTCGGCTCGCGGACTTCCGGCTGAACATCTTCGGCAACCTGTACGACTTCCCGGATTACGAACTTGACGCGAACGGCAGGGTGGTGCTGGATGCCAGCGGCGAGCCCGTTCCGCTCATGCTGCCGCCTGCAACGGAGTTCCAGCCCTCGACCGCCACGGTGTACCTGATCGCCGACTCGCTTGGTGTGCCGAAGAATTCGAACTGGTTCCCGAACCTGAACACCGGCGGAAGCCCCCGCGCCAGTTTCCTGCTGGAGAATCCCTTCACGCGCATCCGCTACGAGCGCGTGAACCAGGCTGACCTGTCCACCGTCGCCATGTGGGATCCGCTGTTCCGCCGGCGTTGGCTGGATTACTTCGACCTGTACGAGTACGCCGACGGACGACATCTCGGCCGGAGCGCGTTCGAGGTGCAGGCCATGCAGCCCGACACCGAGATCCGCCCCGAACCGGACCCGTGCAACACGGCCGCGCTGCTGCCGCTTCGTCACACCGTCTGGGACAAGAGCACGTCGCCGGTCACCAGCTGCCTGTTCAGCCAGCCCACGTGGCTTGATGACGCAGCCACGCCGGGGTCCAACTCGCTGCAGGCGGCGCAGGGTGAGGACCTGCGCTCGCGCCTCTCGCGATCCAAGCTGCTGAACGCGATGGATCGCAGCGATCTGATGGCCTGCGTCGCAAGCAATCCGGTGCGGTCAGCGCACAAGCATCGGATCGACGATCTGTGGAAGTTCAAGTACTCGCTCACCCCGGACGCCATGCGCTCTGGCATCGTGCTGGAGCGGATCTTGCGCGATCCGTCAGGTCGAAACCAGGATTGGCGAGCGGAGATCGTGGGTGGAACGACGGCTGACTTCGACGCGGCGGCGAACCTGTTCCAGGCTTCCGCGATCTCGCCGATCGAGTGCACCATCGATCGTTATCGCCTGCGATTCTGGCCGCTCTATGGCTCGCGCTGGAGCATCGATCCGGTCACGCGGCGCGTGCAGCGCAGCACGATCGTGTTCCCGCGCGATTCACGCGAGCCAGGCACCATTTTCCCGCCCCGGGACTCGGTGATGACCGCGGGCACCACCACGGTGGTGCGCAACTCCGCGCTGGAGGCCAACATCACGCCGATCATCGAGCCGACCACGCTGGTGGTGGACCGGTTCGACGCCGACGACGATTTCAACCACTGGACGACCGTGGCCAATGGTCCCGCCAACGCGAACGGCCGCCCCGAGGCACCGTTCGAGCAGGCACGAACCGCCGAGGTGAACCTGCCGCAGCCCGGTCTCTCGCCGGGCACGTCGATGTACCAGTACCCGCTTCCGGTGGATCCGGCGGCGACGACCGACGCGACGCGTTTCGCGGTGGGCGTGATCGGCACGCCACTCGCCCGGCCCGACGATCAGCGTTCGCGTTTCTTCGAGAATCCGCACTTGAATCAGGACCGCAACCTTGTGACTGGCGGTCGGTTCTGGACCGCCTGCGCGCAGATCACGCTGCCTCCAACGCGCCACCGATGGCCGGACGGACGTGATCGTCGCATGATGGGTCTGAACGACGGATGGGCCGCGCTGAATGGCGCCTATGGCGCACCCGGTTTCGACTCGGGCAAGTTCTTCGGTGCCGGTGACGGCAAGGGCGACATCCTGAATCCACGCCGGGACGCGTACTGGATGAACTGGCGGCACATGCCCTCGCTACCGGTGATGCTCGGCGCCACCATGATGACCAGCGACGTTCCGACGCCGGTCATGGTGCAGGACCTGCTGTCGCGGCTGCCCTCGCGGATCGTGTACGAGGGCGCGGCGATCGGTGACCCGTATCCGGTGCGGATGGTCACAGGTGATCTGCTGACGCCATGGCCCCTCGCCTCGTACACCGTCGAGTACTTCGTTGGCGACCTGAACGAGAGCGCCGCCGCAGGCAACGGTTCCTGGAAGAGCGAGGCGGAATTGTTCCCGACGTGGCGCACCACGGGAACCTCCGCGTCGTCGCCGCCGGAGCTGCTGGATCCCAACACGGCGTGGACCACCGTGCCTTTCGACCGAAACGTGCCGCACGGTGAACTGGACGCAAGTGAACTGCAGGCATTCTGCCGCGCATTCCCCGCGCTTGACCGCGACGCGAACGGCGTACCGGACGAGATGCAGAAGGTCTTCGTGGGCTTCGACGAGCCCGAGGGCAACCCGGCGAGCTTCCCGCCGCCGACCGCGCTCAGCCTGATCGCGGCGCGATCCACCGTGCCGGATCTCACGCTGGGCATGCAGAACAACGCGAATCCCTACGTCGATCAGGGCGGAGGCTTCGCCTTCGAGTTCGGCGCCAACGTGGACGCCGCGGCCAAGCCGGGCGAGAGCGAGGTGCCCATGCTTCCGCCGGTGCGTGGTCTTGGAACCTCGGGTGGATTCCGCGGATCGCCGGAATACTCGGTGGTGCAGAACGGCTTTGCGGGCCTGACCGAAGATCGACGCCCGGCCTTCAGCAGCTGGTCGCGCTGGCTGCCGAATCTCGCGCCCACCGCGCAGACCACCTTCAATCCGGCCGCCGCACAGACCGTCGGCTCGATTCCTGCAGCGCCCGACGAGCAGGAGTGGGTGCCCACCCCAGAGGAGTTCAACGGCGCGCACCTCGCGAGTGAAAACGCCGTGGACCCCAGCTTCATGTTGCCAGGCATCGTGCTGCGCACGGGCAACGAGTCACGCGACTACTTCACCACCTGGACGCGCGTCTCGCGATCGTGGGCTCGCAATTATCACGCACGATTCGCCACGCGTCAGGCCACCGATCCAGCCGTGCCCGCCAGCAACGCGACCGAGCAGGGCAGGGCGCAGCAGGGCTGGGACCCGCTCATCCGGCCCGGCAGTCTGCTTGCGCGTCAGAAGAACCTCGATGCGGCGTTTGGCGTGATCAGCGGCCGCAACGCGACCTATCCGGGCTCAGGCAATTCGATCCAGGATCTGGCTGGCGCGAACCTTCCCCTCTGGACGTGGGAGCGGCAGATCATCACGTCGTCGACCACGAACACGGTCGATCCTGACGCATTCGAGTCGGGCCGGGCGGGTGTGCTGGCGTCGGAAACGCCGTTCGATCTTGCCAGACTGGATCAGGACCGCAACATCATGGCCTCGCAGGACAACCTGAGCGCCGCGCACGGCGCCGCCGGTCCGGACACGCTCGCGCCGCGCTACGCCTTCGCGCAACGCACCGAGCCGGATCGATGCGACAAGCCCGTCGACATGCGCCAGAATGCGACGGGCGGCGCAGTCAATGAGTACACGCCGATGACATGGCGGGGCGATGCGCGGCCGATGCGGCAGGAGTTGATCGGATACCAAGCCAGCCGCTATCAGCAGCCGACATCCACCACCTCAGTCCCCGGCGGCAATCAGGGCCAAGGCGGATCGGGCAGTTCGGGCGGGGTGGGTGGTAGCACGGGTTCCGCAAGCGCCAACCCACGCGTGTGGCCGGAGGAACTCGCGCGCTCTGGAGTCCCGATCTACCGCGCGCCGGTTTGGACCGCTCGCAACACGGTCTCAAGTCCGTATTTCGCATACTTCAAGGATCCCGCTCAGGATGGACGGCCGACCTCCGGAGGGCTTCGTCCAAACCTGTACATGACGCGCGAAGTGCAGTGGACCGCCGCCAACAACGGCGAGTTCCTGACAGCGGCGGGCGATCTGTTCGCCATGGAACCCGCTGACAGCACCGAGCTCTGGGACCCGGACCGATGGCTGCCTGATCCGCCTCCTGGCGTGGACGGCAACGGCACGCCCACGCAGAACGAGACCGATCTGTTGTGGATGCATCGCCTGCGCAAGTTCAACTGGCTCACCTCACCGGTGATCGCACCGCTGCCAGACATGCAGGGTCTTGGCTGGGCAGGGGGCACCGCGGATCCCGTGTCGACGCTCGATGGCAACAGACCGCTTCCCTACAACGCGTATCCCGAGCTGATCATGCGCAAGCCCACGGCCTTCAACTGCCAGACCGTGGTGGACGACCGGGTGAGCCGGAATGTCCCCAACCCGCCTGCGAGCGGCAGCTTGCTGGATGTGATTGGCAACCCTGGCAATGGCCTGCAGCGCGGCTATCGGCGTTTCCTCTTCGCCAAGTACGGCAACTTCCTGCTGGACAGCAGCGGCTTCGAGGTCGTGGACTACACCACACGATTCGTGTACCCGCCGTGGGCGCGGCCCGCACCCCGTCCGATGGAACGCGCGATGACGGCGTCACGCCCGGATCTCTCCAATCTTCCGGCGCCTCTCACCGGCCTCATTCAGGGGCCATCTGGCAGCTATCGAGCTCGTTGGGTCACGAACGGCAGCAACTACTACGCCACCGGCGTGGATCTCTTCCCATTCGGCGACACGCTGAGTCTGTACCGCGTGTACATGGGCGACAAGGGCGGTCGACTCGCGGATCACACCGGCAAGGCGCTGATCCTGGATCGCTCCACGATGCGTCCGGCGCTGCACAACGGCGACGTTCTAGCGGCGAACGGCAGTGCCATCGCGACCATGCAGGGCAACCTTGGCCTCTCCGCCGATGGCACGACCACCGTCGGCGGTCCGAATCAGTGGCTCATGCAGGGCGTCTGGAACACGCTGGACCGCAACCCGCATGGCGGCTCGCTGCAGATGCTGCACAAGGACGACGACTTCGAGCAGCTTGGGGAGTTGACCGACGTGTTCCTGTGGGGACCGGCCTATCGCGTGTACAGCAACCCGGAGACCACCGCGACCACCGGCGGCTCGGAGTGGAGCTCGTACAGCGTCACGCCACCCACCTCCACCTCGGCCAACGGCCCCTTCGTGAAGTTCGACCGCGGAGTAAGCCTTTCGCGCGGCGGATGGCTGCGACCCACGGATCTGCAGACCACCGTGAACTACTACGAGCAGGCCGCGCTGAATGGCGTCGCCGTGCCGCGTGGGGTGAACAGCGACGGACCGAGCCTGCTGATCCCGCCTCGACTGGTGTCGCAGTGCCGCGCCACCTTCGCCGAGATCATGACCGGTCGCGTGCCGGGATTCCCGGTGGGCGAAGGCCCGATGGTGAACCGGTTGCAGACCGATCCGCCGAACATCGCGTTCCATCAGCCCGAGACCGGCAACCCGACGGATCCGGCGTGGGGCACGCCGATC
>VGYX01000003.1 GCA_016872835.1 Planctomycetota bacterium
TATCTCGCCCTGTCGAGATCCATCAGCGGCTCGTGCACGCGACGCGCACGAAAGGATCGAGCGTGTCTTCGTGCGCGAACGCCTCTCAACTCATCCAGTTCTGATCCCGCTGCAGCGCCCACTTGCTCGTGATCTTGCGCTGCCTAGTCCAGAAGCGGTAGCCGTCCCAGCCGGTGATGTTGCCGGCGCCGAAGCAGCTGTCGTTCCAGCCGCCGAAGCCGAAGGGTTCGCGCGGCACAGGCACGCCGATGTTCACGCCGCACATGCCGGCCTCCACGCGGGCCATCACGCGACGCGCCACGTCGCCGCTGGTGGTGTAGACGCTGCTCGCGTAGGGGTTCGCGTTCTCGATCTCGAACGCCTTCTCCAGCGTTGGCACGCGCACCACGCTGAGCACCGGTCCGAAGATCTCCTCGCGCGCGGCGGGCATGTCGGCGGTGCAGCCGTCGATGATGGTGGGGCCCACCCAGTAGCCGCCCGCCTCGGCGCTGGCCTTGCGGCCATCGAGCACGATCCTGGCACCGGCCTTCTCGGCGGCGTCGATGTAGCCGTTGATGCGCTCGCGCGCGGCCTGCGTGGTGACGGGGCCCATGTCCTTGCCGGCCACCATCTTGGCGGCGCGATCACGCACCGCCTTCAGGATGTGATCGACATCGCCGATCGCCAGCAGCACGCTCGCCGCCATGCAGCGTTGGCCTGCGCAGCCCGTGAAGCTGGCGACCACGTTCTCGGCGGTCACCTGCACGTCGGCGTCGGGCACCACGAAGAGGTGGTTCTTCGCGCCACCGAGGCACAGCGCGCGCTTGCCCGCCATGCTGGCGCGGCCGTACACGCTCTTGGCCACCTTGGTGCTGCCCACGAAACCGAACGCCTTCACCTGCGGGTGATCGCACAGCGCCTCGACGACCTCGCGTCCGCCCTGCACCAGGTTGAACACACCGGCGGGTAGGCCCGCTTCCTTCAGCATCTCGGCGAGGCGCATGGTGGAGAGCGGCACGCGCTCGCTCGCCTTCATCACGAACGCGTTGCCGCCCACGAGCGCCTGCGGAAGCATCCACAGCGGCACCATGAGCGGAAAGTTGAACGGCGTCACGCCGGCCACCACGCCGAGCGGCGCGTACACCACTTCGCACGCCACGCCGCGGCTCACCTCAAGCTGGTTGCCCGCCGCGATATTCGGCAGCGAGCAGCCGTACTCCACGCACTCGATGCCCTTCTCGACTTCCGCCCTCGCCTCGCTGAAGATCTTGCCGTTCTCGTGGCTGACCAGCCAGCTGAGTTCGTCGATGTTCTTCACCATGAGTTCGCGCAGGCGATACAGCACGTGCGCGCGATCGCGGATGGGCCACTCGCCCCATTCGTGCTGCGCTGCGGTGCCGGCCTTCACGGCGGCGTCCACGTCGTCGGCGCCGCCGAGGTGCACCCTGGCCATGGCCTTGCCGAAGCGGGGGTTGTGCACCTCCAGCGTGGCCTTGCTGCTGATCGGGTCGCGCCAGGCGCCGCCGATGAAGTGCCGCGCGTCGGCGAAGGTGGCGAACGCGTCGCTGGTGGCGGTGAAACGGCCGACGGTGGTGGGGGCGCTGGTGGCGGTGGTCATGGCACGAATTCCTGTCGTTGAACGGGGGTGGGTGCGAAGTGCGTGTTGCGCGTGGCCTGACTGCGCGCGTAGTCGGTGAAGCAGGGGCGCTCGATGTAGCGGCCGCGGCCTTCCACGGGCGAGAGCCTGCCGTTCTGCCACAGCACCGTGCCGCGGCTCAGCGTGACGGCGGCGGCGCCGGTCACCTGCATGCCCTCGAAGATGTTGAAGTCGTTGCGCGAGTGGTGCGTGGCCACGCCGAGCGTGCGCGTGGCCTTGGGGTCCCACACCACGATGTCGGCGTCGCTGCCCGGCGCGATGGTGCCCTTGCGCGGGTGGATGTTGAAGATGCGCGCGGCGTTGGCGCTGGTGGCCGCCACGAACTCGCAGGGCGTGATGCGGCCCGTGCGCACGCCGTGATGCCAGAGCACGCTCATGCGCTCTTCCATGCCGCCGGTGCCGTTTGGGATCTTGCGGAAGTCGCCCTTGCCCGCGGCCTTCTGCTCGGTGCGGAAGGTGCAGTGGTCGGTGCCGATCACCTCGATGGTGCCGCCCTGCAGGCCGCCCCAGAGCGCCTGTTGGTGCTCGGGCGCGCGGAACGGCGGGCTCATGACATGGTGCGCGGCGCTGCGCCAGTCGGTGTTTCGGTACACCGAATCGTCTATCACCAGGTGCTGCACCAGCGACTCGCCGAACACACGGTGGCCCGCGAGCTTGGCGCGCGCGATCGCCTCCATCGCCTGACGGCAGCTGGTGTGCACCACGTACAGCGGCACGCCCACCACGCCCGCGATCTGGCATGCGCGATTGGCAGCTTCGCCTTCCACCTCGGGGCCGCGCGACAGCGGGTGACCTTCGGGGCCGTGGATGCCGCGCTCGAAGATCTCGTGCTGCATGCGGAACACCAGGTCGCCGTTCTCGGCGTGCACCAGGCAGATCGCGCCCAGGTCGCGCGCACGCTCGAAGCTGGCGATCAGCGTGGCGTCATCCACCATGATCGCGTTCTTGTAGGCCATGAAGTGCTTGAAGCTGTTCACGCCGTGCTCGCGGCAGAGCGTGCCCATCTCCTCGAACACCTTCTCGCCCCACCAGGTGACAGCCATGTGGAAGCTGTAGTCGGCGGTGGCCTTCTTCGCGCGCTCGCGCCAGGTGCGGTACGCCTCCAGCATCGACTGCTGCGGCGCAGGGATGCAGAAGTCGATGATCATGGTGGTGCCACCTGCCGCGGCGCACGCGGTGCCGCTGAGGAAGTCGTCCACGCTCACCGTGCCCATGAAGGGCAGTTCCATGTGCACATGCGGGTCGATGCCGCCCGGCATGACATAAGCGCCGCCTGCGTCGAGCACCTTGGCGCCCGCGGGGGACTGCAGGCCTTCGCCCACGGCCACCACCTTCTCGCCTGCAATCAGCACGTCGCCGCGCGACTCGCGCTCGGCCGTGACGATGGTTCCACCGCGAATCAGCGTGGTGTCGCTCATGGGTGCCTCACTGGCGCGTGATCTCGGGGTAGGCCTCGGGCCGACGGTCGCGATAGAACTGCCAGACGCTGCGCACCTGATCGATCATGGAAAGGTCGAGGTCGGTCACGAGCAGCTCGTCCTTGTCCTCGCTGGCCTGCGCCACGGTCTCGCCGCGCGGGTTCACGAAGTAGCTCGTGCCGTAGAACTTGCCGATGTTCCACGGCGCCTCGGTGCCCACGCGGTTGATGCAGCCCATGTAGTAGCCGTTGGCCACCGCGTGCGCGGGCTGCTCGATCTTCCACAGGTACTGCGACAGGCCGGCCACGGTGGCGCTTGGGTTGAACACGATCTCGGCGCCGTTCAGGCCGAGGCAGCGCGCACCTTCGGGGAAGTGGCGGTCATAGCAGATGTACACGCCGACCTTCGCGTAGCGCGTCTGGAAGACGGGGTAGCCGCCGTTGCCGGGCTTGAAGAAGAACTTCTCCCAGAATCCGGGGTTCACCTGCGGAATGTGCTGCTTGCGGTACTTGCCGAGATACGTGCCGTCGGCGTCGTACACCGCGGCCGTGTTGTAGAAGACGCCGCTCATCTCCTTCTCGTACACGGGCACCACGCAGGCCATCGCGTGCTTCTTGCAGACACCGGCGATGAGGTCCGTGGTGGGGCCGGGCACGGCCTCGGCGGCCTCGTACCAGCGCGGGTCCTGGCTTGGGCAGAAATAGGGGCCGTTGAAGATCTCCTGCAGGCAGAGGATCTGCACGCCCTTCTTGCCGGCTTCCTCGATCATGGCGACGTGCTTGTCGACCATGGCCTTCTGGATCTCGGCCACGGGGCGCTTCTCGTCGTTCAGGGGGTTGCTGCACTGGATCAGGCCGCAACGCACGATCTTGCTCTTGGTGCTCATGTCTTCGGTCCTCGTGAAGGTGCCGGCGCGCTCAGTGCGCGCCCTTCTTCGGTCGCAGGGGCTTGCCCTGATGCACGTGCTCGTTCCAGGTGGCGGGCTTGAAGCCGTTGTTCACCGGCACCAGCGAGATGCACTCGGGCACCGGGCAGACGATCTGGCAGAGGTTGCAGCCAACACACTCGCTCTCGTCCACGCGCGGTACGCGGCTGTCCTGCTGCGGATGGATGCACTGGTGTGCGCCGTCGTGGCACGCGGCCACGCAAAGCTGGCAGCCGATGCACTTGTCGGCGTCGATCTTGGCCACGGTCTCGTAGTTGAGGTCGAGTTCGCCCCATTCGCTGAACGCGGGCACCGCCTTGCCCACCATCTGATCCACGCGATCGAAGCCGTGGCTGCGCATGTATTCCTGGAGGCCGTCGATCATGTCCTCCACGATGCGGTAGCCGCGCAGCATGACCTCGGTGCATACCTGCACGGTGCTGCTGCCGAGCAGCATGAACTCGACCGCGTCGCGCCAGTTGCACACACCACCGATGCCGCTGATGGGCAGGCCGAACTCCTTGTGGCGTGCGAGTGCCGCCACCATGTGCAGGGCGATCGGCTTCACGGCAGAACCACAGTAGCCACCGTTCGTGCTCGCGAGGCCCACCCGTGGATTGGGAACGAACCGGTCGATGTCGACGCCGATGATGCTCTTGATGGTGTTGATGAGCGACACGCCGTGCGCGCCGCCGCGCTTGGCGGCCATGCCGTGCGGGATGATGTCGCTCACGTTCGGCGTGAGCTTCACAAGCACCGGCACGGTGCTGTACTGCACCGCCCAGCCGGTGATGCGCTCGTTGATCTTGGGCTCCTGGCCCACGGCACTGCCCATGCCGCGCTCGCACATGCCGTGTGGGCAGCCGAAGTTCAGTTCCAGACCGTCGCCACCGGCGTCGATGCTTCGCTTGATCAGATCCTTCCACTCCGCCTCGGTCTCGACCATCAGCGACACGATGATGGGGTTCTTCGGGAAGAGCTTCTTGGTCTCGGTGATCTCGCGGAGATTCGTCTCGATCGAGCGGTCGGTGATCAGCTCGATGTTGTTGAACCCCGCACCACGCACGCCACCGATCGTGTGGCCACCGAAGCGACTGCTCACGTTCTGGATCGGCGTACCGAGCGTCTTCCACACCGCACCGCCCCAGCCCGCCTCGAAGGCACGCTGGATCTGCAGGCCGCTGTTGGCGGGTGGCGCGCTGGCAAGCCAGAAGGGGTTCGGTGAGTGGATGCCGCCGGTGTTCGTGGACAAGTCAGGCACGCGCGGCTCCCTTCATGATCGCGGCGTCGATGGCGCGCGCGGCGGCCTTGCCCTCGGCGGCGGCGTTCACCACTTCCTTGCCGCCGTTGGTGCAGTCGCCGCCCGCGTACCACTTGGCGCGACCGGTGAAGCCGTGCGCGTCGACCTTCACGATGCCCTTGTGCACCGAAACACCGGCGAGCGATCCCAGCATGTCGCCCAGCTTCGCCTGACCGATCGCGAGCAGCACAAGGTCGGCCTCGATGGTGAATTCGGTTCCGGCGATCGGCCTTTTCGAGGCGTCCAGCTTCACGCACTTCACGCGCTGCACGCGGCCCGTGCCCTCGAACGCGATCGGCAGCGACTGCCACGCCGTGCCGACACCCTCCTCGAGTGCGGCGCTCCACTCATGCTGGTAGCCGCTCATGCCCTCGCGCGTGCCACGGTAGAGCATGGTCACGCTTCGCACGCCAAGACCGCGCGTCTCGCGCGAGGCGTCGATGGCGGTGTTGCCACCGCCCACGATCACCGCGCTCTTCACGGCGCTCATGTCGGCCTTGGTGAGCTTCATGTGCTCGATCCATGCCACGGCGCCGTACACACCAGGCAGGTTCTCGCCGGGAATGCCGAGCGCACTGTCGGCGCCAAGACCCGCGCCCACGAACACGGCGTCGAATTGCTGTTCGAGCTGCTGCAGCGTGACCTGCTCGCCCACGGTCACGCCGGTCTTCACCTCGATGCCGCCGATCGCCAGCACCCACTCGGCTTCGGTCAGGCTTCGGTCGGCCTTCATCTTGTAGGGGGCGACGCCAAAGGTGTTCAGGCCGCCGATGGTGGCGCGCTTCTCGAAGATGGTGCAGGCGTGGCCCAAGCGACGCAGCTCATGCGCCGCAGCCAGGCTGGCTGGGCCAGCGCCGATCAGCGCGACCTTCTTGCCTGTGGGCTTGCCAGCCTCGAAGAAGCGCCAGTTCTTCTCGAAGGCCATGTCGGTGGCGTAGCGCTGCAACTTGCCGATGGCGATGGGCGGCTGCTCGAGATCGTTGTACACGCACGCGCCCACGCACAGCACCTCGACTGGGCAGACGCGCGCGCAGCTCATGCCCAGAATGTTCGACTCGAAGATCGTCTTCGCCGAGCTGCGCACATTGTCGGTGGCGATCTTGCGGATGAACTGCGGAATGTCGATGTGCGTCGGACAGGCGTTCACGCACGGCGCGTCGCTGCAGAAGAGGCAGCGGTTGGCCTCGGCCACCGCCGCATCGCGCATCAACGGAAGCTTGAAGTCCGCGAAAGCCGTTTCGGAGCGTTGGGCGGGCAGCGGTGCGGTCATGCGGACGAAGGTTCATCGGCGGAAGTCCGACGCACCTGAAGTTGGAAGCCTACCGCTGCGGCCCTTGGATTGGAACCGCAACCAGCGGTGATTCAGGGTTTTCCGAATTCGGCGTGCCTACCAGTTCCCGACATCCGCGGCTCCCGTGCAGTCGATCTGCAACTCGTAGGGTGTGGGGTTCGGTGCGCTTTGGTCGATGGAGAAGGTGACGGAGTGGCGCGGGTGCAGGCGCTTCATCCATTCGACCGTGTTGATGAGGTCGATCGCCTGTGCCGCCGGCATGATGTACGAGCCATGCGAGCGTGCGGGGCGGCAGTCGGCGGGGAAGTAGATGGTTGACTTTGGTGCTTGGAAGTGCTTGGGTGCCTTCGGGCGGCGGTCCATGAAGGCCAGAATCTGTTCGTTCACCGAGCGTGTGACACGCCATGTTCGCTCGAAGTGACCCGCGCGGCCGATCAGTCCAAGGAATCCAAGTGCGACGGCGAATCCAAGAACCATGATCGCCGCAGCGCGGACGGCACGCGAGCGGTTCTCAAGACAGAGTGTGGTGAAGGCGACGGCCAGCAGCAGTGCCACACAGGCGTTGGCGCCGAATCCGTAGAGCTCGGAGACGGATCCCATGGGAAAGGTGACGGACAATGAAATGAGCCCTGTCATGCACATCAGCAGCACGGGCCACACGAAGCCTCGTTGGCCCTTGAGCCGTCGCAGCACCACGAATTCCAGCGCAAGCGCAAGCAGCACGGCCTCGGCGACGAGCGTGAGCAGGGGCAGCACGCGAATCAGGACCGGCGCCCCGTCGTTCGAGAGCACATGGAAGGGTCCCGTGCCGACCGCGCCAGCCGTCGACTGTGCCGCATTGATCAGCAGGTTCATGCCGAACTCAATCTGGTAGCGGTTCTCCTGCTTCAGTTCGAGCGAGCGGCTCATGGAGCCCGTGAGCCAGCGCAGGATCAGGTGCGCGACTGGCAGTGCGACCACCGGCAGCAGGGTCCACCCAAGTCGCCATGCGGCGCGACGATCGCGCACTGAAAGCCAGGCGGTAGCGCCGATCAGGCCGAGGCCGACGCCCGCGCTCCATCCATAGAAGGTTTCCTTCACGTTCACACCCACCGCGAAGATGCAGGCGAGGGCGAGGCATGGAGCCCAGGTGGAGCGGCCGGCGCGCGCGGCGATGAACGCGCGCCACGCGACCTCGATGGACCACATGCCGAGCGCTGCGGACCATGTCTGCGAAACCGTGTCGATCTGCCATGCGGCGCACGAGGTGCCGGGTGACAGCGCGACCCAGAGGATCGCAAGTGGCGCGATCCATGGACTTGTGGGCAGCGCGCGACGTGCCAGATGCACGAGAGCGACACAGAGCGCGGCCAGACCTACGACATGCAGCGGAACGGCCAGAGGCGCGCGCAAGGTTCGCTCGTCGCAGGATGCCGCCACGACCAGTTCCAGCGGGCGAAATGCCGGAGATCCGAACCACATGTCCGCGATCTGTCGCGACAGCGGCTGTTGATGCGCCACGACCCGCACGAACTTGATGTCGTCGTTCACCGCGATCATGCCGCCGATGAGCGGCCATGCCGCCACGAAGCCCATCGTCAGCAGGGCGATCGCCCACAGGATTCGCGCAACGCGTTGCTCCACAGTTCCTGACACGACAAGGATCGTACGATGCAGCGTTAGGCACGACGCCCCCCCAGACCCCACGCAGGAGAGTTCGCATGGTCAAGATCACGGCACGCTATGAAGGCGATCTTCGCTGCACCGCAACCCATGGACCGAGTGGCGCCACCATCACCACCGATGCACCCGTGGACAATCACGGCAAGGGGGAGGCGTTCTCGCCGACGGACTTGGTCGCCACGGCGCTGCCGACCTGCATGATGACCATCATGGGGATCGTGGCGAAGCGCGATGGCCTGAACCTTCAAGGCATGACGGCGACCACCACGAAGGAGATGGCCGCGGCGCCGGCGCGACGGATCGCTCGTTTGGTCACCCGAATCGAGGTGCCGCTGCCGGCGGACCATCCCCGACGCGAGGCGCTTGTGAACGCGGCGCACACCTGTCCGGTGCACAAAAGTCTGCTGGCCGAGATCGAGTGTCCGGTGGAGTTTGTCTGGACGGGCTGACAAGGTGTCGGTAACAAGGGCTGACCCTGTCAAGCGGACGTTGGGTGCGATATCTTCCTCCAGAGGCGCTGCAGCACCCGTGATCTGACTCGCTTGCTTGGCCTGGCCTCTCTGCTGCTGGCCACCGCATCAAAGCGGAAAAGTCGCGATTCAGGCGGACAGAAGTTGGGCGCATGAACCCGTAAGAATCGTCGGAATTCACGGACACGCGCCGAAACTCAGCAGCAGCAGCGACAAGTCGGACGGGCCGACCTCACCATCACCGTCGAAGTCCTCGACACATCCCGGGCAGGATCCGAACGCCAGCAGCAGCAGCGAGACATCGCCGCCGCCCACCTCGCCGTCGCCATCCAGATCCTCGGTGCACGCCTGCACGGGCCGCACCGTGAGCGTGTAGTCCGCGCGCGTGTCGGTGGAAAGGAAAACCTCCAGCAGCACGGTGGTCGAGGTGGACGTGTTCGTGCACAGGAACGATTCGTTGTTCACATCATCCAGCGACTCGGCAAGCAGCGTGCCGCCACAGGCGTCCCACACGCGGAAGTCCACGTCGCCGTTGGCGTGCGTGTGGCTGGATTGCACGGACAGCTTGCCACCAATCGGAACCTCGATCGCGTACCAGTCCGGGCTGAGGCGCTTCACCACAAGTCCACCATGCGAACCCTCGATGATCGGTGCAGCAACGGCGCAGGCGTCGTTGGGCTCGTAGGCATCGTCGCTGCCGGCAGCGAGCAGAGCGCCGAAGCCACCGCTGTTCACCGCCAGATCCCATCGGCCAAACGCGTCCCAGCCGGTGGTGTTGGCGCAACTGCTGATGCCGCAGGACAGCACGCCGAACATCTGTCGGGTCGACTGTTCCACCAGCGCACTACCGCTGGAGCCGCCTTCGGTGACACCAAGGTTCCACAGCACGGTGGAGGAGCTCACGACCGGGTTGCACGCGGTGCCGTTGGCGGTCTTGGTGCCGAAGCTGATCGCCTGCTGGAATGACTGCGGGTGATGGATCGTCACGATCGGCGTGCCGTTGGCCGGCATGCTGGACTTCCAGCCCATCCAGTGCACACCCGAAGGCAGCGCGCCACGGATCATCAGCAGCGTGGAGTCGCTGGATGCATGCGCGGCCACCAGGTCGGCACCAAGCGCGGCTTGTCCCACGCTGAGCGTGCTGCCGCAACCCTCTACTCGGAAGAAGAAGCGCACGTTCGCGCTGTTGGCCTCGGTCTGCGTGCTGATGCAGTGGTACGCGGTGCTGAAGTAGGGCGTCTCGTCGGCGGCGGTGGTGGCGAGCAACTGTCCGGAGCAGGCGCGATTCGCGCCGTTGCGGGTGTACAGGATTCGCCCCGTCGCGTTGGAGAGATCGGCCCAATTCGTGAAGCAGGTAGGGTCGTTGTGGCAGCCCGTCAGCGACTGCACGGCCTCGTTGGCGAACACGTCGCGATAGCCGTGCGCGTACTCCACGTCGGTGAAGGGCAGTCGCGACGCGACCTGACCATCCGGCACGAACCATTCGATCTCGGCGATGGGCCCGGGCGAGAAGACACCCCAGACCTCGCCGTCACCCCGTTCGCCGCGATCCGTGATCGGCCCCACCACGCTGGCGGCGTCGCCGGGTGAACGCATGAAGAGTTCCTGCCCGTCCTGCAGCGCCACGCCCCGCAGATGCAGACGCGTGTTCATGGAACCGATGGCCTCGACTCGGCAGCGCCAGAGGCGACCTCCCGCGACATCGACCCACTGGCCGTCATCGAGTGTGAGTGACACGCGCCTCTGAATGCCGAACCGCATCGGCTCGTTGGCCGCGTCGGTCTCGTCCTCGAACATCAACTCGGCTTCATCGATCGGGCCAAGCAGCGCGGCGGGGGGCTCCAGGAAATCCAGACCCAGGCGCTCGGTGTGACTTTGGACCGCCTGCATCTGGCTCAAGGGAGCCTTGCGTGCGCCATGGCCCAGTGCGGATCGGGAGGGCGGCGCGCCCAACGACACAGCCGCCGAGCAAAGCAGCACGGCGCCCTGCGCAAGCAGGTTGTGGAGCGGGCGTACGGACATCGGATCTCCCTGAATAACCGGCTGTGGAACAGTACAACCCTTGCTGCCGTTTCCAAGTGAAACGGAGGGTTTTCGGTCCTGTGAGACGGGCCGCGTCGGGAAGGTGCGATCCCAGACTCCGAGAACCTTCGGTCGGTGGATTGAAGGAGGGAACGGATGGAATATCTGACCTTGCCAGAGCGAGGCGGGGTCGGCTTGGGGCGCCATCGTTACCTTCGCTCGCATGGACGCCCAGTCTGCCTCGGCCCCCGCGCAGTCCACCTTCCGCACCGTCTTCGCTGGGCTGTTCGGCAACTTGCTGGAGTGGTTCGATTACGCGGTGTTCGGGTTTCTGGTGCTGCCGATCGGTGCCGCATTCTTCCCCTCCGACGATCCACAGGCGCAGGCCCTGAAGACCTGGGGGCTGTTCGCGGTGGGCTTCTTCGCCCGACCGATCGGCGGAATCATCCTGGGGCGGATGGGAGACACCAAGGGCCGGCGGTGGCTGCTGACCGTGTCGGTCACGCTGATCGCGGTGAGCACGCTGGTGATCGGCTGCCTGCCCACCCACCAGCAGATCGGCTGGCTGGCTCCTGCAATCTTGATGCTCTGTCGCCTGACGCAGGGTTTCTCCCTGGGTGGCGAGTTCACGGGAAGCATGGCCTATACCACTGAGCACGCAAAGCCGTTCATGCGCGGACTCATCTCGAGCAGCACGGCATTGGGGACCAGTCTTGGATTCCTGACGGGTTCCGCCGTCGTCATGGTGCTGGATCAGGTCCTGACGCCGGACCAGATCAACCAGTGGGGGTGGCGTGTGCCGTTCCTGCTGAGTGTTGTGCTGGCGATCGTGGGCTGGTGGCTGCGCCGCGGGATTCATGAGAGCGAGGCCGGTGAGGCCGCCCGGGAGATCTCGAACCGGCCTTGGGTCTTCAAGGCCATCGCGGCCGATTGGAAGCCGTCGCTTCAGCTGTTCGCCATCGTGGCCTTCTCGAACGCCCTCTACTACTACGTGTTCAACGCCTCGGTGATCTCGGCAAAGGCCGCCGACCCTTCGAATGCTGCGCGATTTCAGGCCGCCAACACCGTGGCCCTGATGTTCGTGGCCGTGGGAAAGGTGCTCGGCGGCTGGATGAGCGACCGCATGGGCCGGCGGGGCAGCGCGATCCTGTTCACCGTTTGGGGCCTGTTCGTGATGGTGCCGGGATGGCTCACCATGACCCACATGCCGATCGAGCCGCACGCCTTCCTGGCTTCCCAGCTTCTGATGGGCATTCCGATCGCCATGTCGCTGGGCATGCAGGGCGCGATGCTGGTCGAGATGTTCCCCGTGGTCAACCGCGTGGTGAGCATGAGCTTCGCCTACAGCGTGGCGATGGCGCTGTCAGGGGGCATCATGCCGGGCCTTGACAAGTGGTTCACCACGGAGTGGAACATGCCCGGACTGACCATGGCGTGGATCGGCGCGCTGGGCGTGCTGGCCTCGATCGTGCTGCTGTGCATGCGCGACACGACGGGTCGCGACCTGCGGACATGAGGGCCGGCGAAGAACGCTGAAAAAACTTTCGAGTGGATTCAAGGTGTATGCGGTCGGAAGTCGATGACGACCCGCTTGCCTTTCGTTCGGCAAGCCCGTCCACAACTCGCACCTCCGACCAAGCGCCTTCGGATGTCCCGTGGACATGCCGTGGGCCTGGAGCCCGTCATGTCCGAACAGACAACCGTACCCGTCCGCCGTCGCTGGCTCAGCTCGAGCGGCTTCGGCATGTTGGCCCTTGGCGCCGCGCTCGCGATGGGCTTCGCCTACGCCGCACAAAGCGTTTCGCGAGCCATGATCGCCATGCGCACCGCCAGCACCATCAAGGTGAAGGGAACCGCCAGCATCGACCTGACCAGCGATCGCGCCGTCTGGAAGGCGGTGGTCACCGCGCGCGGGGCGACCCTACCCGAGGCGTATGCGCGTCTGAACACCGGCGTGGAGCGTCTGAAGCGCTTCGTGACCGAGAACGGCTTCACGCCGGAGGAGATCCGCCCCGAGGCCGTGGACACCGGCATGACCCATGCGCGTGACACGAAGGGCAACGAGCTGCCGCGCATCGAGAGCTACACCCTGAACCAGTCGGTGGCCGTGCTCAGCGACAAGGTGGACAAGGTGAAGCAGCTCTCCGAGCGCGCCACCGAGCTGATCAAGGAGGGGGTCGAGGTGCGATCCAACGATCCGGCGTTCCTGATCTCGAACCCCGACAACGCCAAGGCGGATCTGCTGGCCGAGGCCACGCGCAACGCCTTCGAGCGCGCGAACACGCTGGCCAATGGAAGCGGCTCGCGGGTGGGCGCGCTGCAGAGCGCCTCGCAGGGGGTGATCAAGATCCTGGCGCGCGGCGAGATCGACAACAACGAATACGGTCGCGACTACGACACGACGGCCATCCAGAAGACCATGCGTGCCGTGGTCAGCCTGGAGTACGCGATCGACCGTTGACCGGGCTCTTCCCGGGGGTGAAGCGGGTCATCCATGGGCGCGGGGTTCCGTCGACTGTCGGAGGTCGCCGGAGCCCCCGCCTTTCGCCGCTTCATGGGCAGGGGCCGAAGTCGAGCAGCATGAGCGACACGTCGGAGGGGCCGGTGACGCCGTCACCGTCCACGTCACTCCGGCAACCCGAGCAGGAGCCAAAGTCCAGCAGCACGACGGAGACGTCGGATGGACCCACGGCACCGTCGTCGTCCAGGTCATTCGGGCAGAGATTCACGGCGGTGCAGATTGTGGTGAGCGTGCCCGTGCCGGCTCCGGAGCCCGGACTGCCGATGCGGATGTAGTAGGTGCCGCCCTCGACGGCCTCCCATTCGACGGTGCTTGTGCCGCCGCTGCAGCCGACGCCCGTGTCGTTGCATGCCAGCACGGCGGTGCTCGCGCCGGGGCAGGATGCGCCGTCATAGATGGCAATGTTGGTGTCGAAGCCAGCGGTGCCACAGGTGCTGGCCGAGGCCACCCCGCTGCAGGAAGCCGTGTACTTGAACCACACATCTTTGTTGATCGCGGTGCCGCCGCCATCGTTGCACGAGGCCGGGATCGCGTTGGCCGAGTTGGTGGCGCCGAACGTGTTGAAGGAGGACGTCGCGTCACCGATGGCCGTGGCGCCCGAGCACTCGTTGTTTGCGGGGGCGGGCGTGGTCACGCTGAAGTTCAGCGAGTAGGTGTTGCGCGTGTCGGTGGAGAGAGAGACCTCCAGGATCAGCTGGCTGCTGGAGGTGGTGTTCACATAGTTGAACGCCTCGTTGTTCACGTTGGCGTTGCGATCAAGCAGCAGCGTGCCACCGCAGGCGTCGTAGAGCTTGAAGTCCACGTCGCCCTGCGCGTGCGTGTAGGTGCTCGACAGCGTGAGCGTGGCGGTGGGAGGCACCATGAGGGCATAGAAGTCCTTGTCCACACGCTTCACGATCAGGCCGGTATAGTTGCCGGGCGCCAGCGGTCGTGCCGTGGCGCAGGTGTCGTTGTTGTCCTGCGCGTCGTCGGTGCCGGCCGCCATGAAGGTGCTGAAGCCTCCCGTGGTGAGCGCCAGGTCCCAGCGGCCGTACCAGGCCGAGCCCAGATTGGTGCACGTCGCGCTGGTCGATCCGCACGACAGGATGCCATAGAGCTTCTGGTCACTGTTCTTGTAGATGCCGGAGCCGCTGCTTCCGCCCTCGATGGTGCCCTGCGTCCAGTTGATGCGCGAGGCGCCGGCGACCACCGCGCCGGTGTTGCAACTCGTGGTCGTGCTGCTCTTGGGGCCGAAGTGGATGTCCTGCTCGACACCGTTGGGATGGCTGATGCCGGTGGAGGCCGTGCTGTTGGCCACATTCACTGTGTCCCAGCCGACCCAGAAGACCGTGCTTGGCAGCGTGTTGCGCAACATGAGCAGGGTGCAGTCAGCGCCCGCGTAGGTGCCGATGAAATCGGAGCCACCCGACACGGTGGTGCCGGCGCTCACGCTTCCATTGCAGGTGTTCGCGCGGTTGAAGAACTTCACCACGAGGCTGTTGGCCTCGGCGGTGGTGCTGATGCAGTGGTTGGCCGTGGAGAAGTAGGGCGTCTCGTCGGCGGCGGTGGTGGCCATGAGCTGGCCGGTGCACACGTAGCTCGCACCGCCGCTGGTGAACGTCATCTGGCCCACGCCGTTGGAGACGTTCGCCCACTGGCTGTAGCACGAGGGATCGATCACGCAGCCGGAGGCCTCCTGATGGATGGCCTGATCGAGCTCTTCCTGCGTGGGGAAGACCTGCTTGTAGCCGTGCGCATACTCAAGGCCCGTGAAGGGCAGGGCGTTCACCTCGACGCCGTTGGGCACGAACCACTCAAGATGGCTCACCTCGCCCGAGGCGAAGGTGCCCCACAGCTCGCCGTTGTCGAAGGGGCCGGTGCCCGTGATCGGGCCGACCATGCTGTCCGCGATGCCTGGCGTGTTCAGGTGGATCTCCTGACCTTCGCCGAGATTCAGTCCGGAGAGGTGGAGTCGATTGTTCAGGCTTCCGAGGCCACGGACCTCCAGGCGCCACACGCGGCCGCCCTCGACGGGCAGCCAGTCACCGTCGGAGAGACGCACCTGCACCGAGCGCTGGATCGAGAAGCGAAGCGGGCGACTGTCCTGCTCCAGCTCCTCCTCCATGCGAAGCCCTTCCACATCGACGGGGCCGAGCACCCACTGCGGTGCGGCGATCATGCTCAAGCCGGCGCGCTCGGCGTAATTCAGGACGAGCTCCTCCTCCAGCGGGACCGCCACGACCAGCGGGCCGTGACCTTCCGCGGACAGGATGCCACCCGGTGGCGCGGCGAAAGCGGGTGCGATCAGCGCGAGCGAGGTGACAAGGGTGGTGCAACCGGATGTGGTCAGTCGGCGCATGCGAGCTCCTGTCTTGGGTTCGTGGATTCCCCGGTAACGTAAAATAGACGAGTTTTTGAACTGGAAAAGGGCTTTTCCCATGGAATCGGTTGATTCCGGAGCAGGTGGTCGTATGGCAGGAACACGGCGGCCCGGGACGGTCCATAAGTAGTCTTTGTGAATGGCTAAGGCCTACACCCCCGGTCTGAAGGTTTCCGACCATGCCTTGCACCGGGCGCGAAGGGTCCTGCCGACGCCCGGCGAGGTGCGGGTGGCGCCTGGGGATCGGGTTCAGGGCTCGACGGTGGTGGCCGAAACTTTCCTGGAAGGCGATGTGACCCCCATGAAGGTGGCGAATCTGCTGGCGTGTCAGCCCAAGGACCTGCCAGGGCTCATGCTGAAGAGGGTCGGCGAGGCCGTGGCCAAGGATGAGGTGTTGGCACGCAGCAAGGGCGTGTTCGGCCTGATGAAGACCGAAGTGAAGGCGAGCGCGGCGGGCACGGTGGAGAGCGTGAGCGACTCAAGTGGTCTGGTGCTGATCCGCGGGCCGAGGCAGCCAGTGCAGGTGCTGGCGCACGTACCCGGACGGGTGGTTCAGGTGCTGGCGAGCGAGGGCGCGGTGATCGAGACCGACGCGGCGCTGGTGCAGGGCATCTTCGGCGTGGGTGGCGAGGTACGCGGGCCCATCGCGCTTGCCTGTCGAGCGCCGGAGGAGGAACTGCACGAGGACCTGATCAAGCCCGAAATGAAGGGTTGCGTGATCGTGGGTGGTGCGCGCATGACCGCCACGGCGATCGCGCGCGCGAAGGCGGTCGGCGCGGCAGCGGTGGTGAGCGGCGGCATCGACGACGCGGACCTGCGCGACTTCCTTGGGCATGATCTTGGCGTGGCGATCACCGGCAGCGAGAGGTGTGGCCTCACGCTGATCATCACCGAGGGATTCGGCGAGATCGCGATGGCACGGCGCACCTTCGCGCTGCTGGCGGGACATCAGGGCCGCGAGGCGTGCGTGAACGGCGCCACGCAGATCCGCGCCGGCGTGATGCGCCCCGAGATCGTGGTGCCCATCGAGCATGCGCCCGCGAAGGTGGATCGTGGCGGCGCCGTCGACGGCGAACTTTCCATCGGCGCGCCGGTTCGCATCATCCGTGATCCGCACTTCGGGCTGATCGGCAAGGTCGCAGGGTTACCGGAGCGGCCCGCTCTGCTTGACAGCGGCAGCAAGGCGCGCGTGCTGGAGGTGTGCTTGGAGCAAGGCGGCACGGTGACGGTGCCTCGTGCCAACGTCGAGCGCATCGAGGGCTGAGTCGCGTTACATTTCACGCATGGATCGCGCTCACCATCGACTCCGGTCGCCGTGGCCGTGGGCGGCGATCCTGGTCGGATGCGTGATTGGATGGGGGCAAGGGCAGCGAGCACACGCGGATGCGGGTGTCGTTGCGGGCACGGCCGCCGCTGAATCGATCCTGAATGAGCATCGACTTCCGCTGGCCGCGTGGATCGTGGGAATCGGCGCGGCCACCACGATCTTCGTGTGGCGCGCGCGCCGCGGAAGGCCGCCGACCATCCGTCGCATCGCGGCGCTTGAGGCGGTTGACGAGGCGATCGGGCGCGCCACCGAGATGGGTCGTCCGGTGCTGTTCATTCCGGGCATCCAGGACATGGACAACATCCAGACAGTGGCCGGCGTGACCATGCTGGGTCGCGTGGCGAAGACCGCGGCGGAGTACGACGCGGCGGTCGAGGCGCCGGTGTGTCGCTCGCTGGTGATGGAGGCCGCGCGTGAGGCGGTGCAGGCGAGCTGTCTGGCCGCGGGACGTGCCGACGCGTACCAGCCGGACCGTATCCACTATGTCACCGACGAGCAGTTCGGCTACGTGGCCTATGTCGGCGGCAAGATGATGCGCGAGAAGCCTGCGGCCTGCTTCTACATGGGGTGCTTCTTCGCCGAGAGCCTGATCTTCAGCGAGAACGGCAACTCGATCGGGGCGATCCAGATCGCCGGCACCGCCGAAAGCAGTCAGCTGCCATTTTTCGTGGCGGCCTGCGACTACACGCTGATCGGCGAGGAGTTCTTCGCGGCAAGCGCATACCTGAGCGGCGAGCCTGACCAACTTGGCACGCTGCAGGCGCAGGATTCGGGCAAGGTCGCGGTGATGAGTTTCATCGTGATCGGTGCCGTGGTCGCGACGGCGGGCGTGCTGATGCCCTCGGCGGCGTGGCTGGGCGAGCTGGGCGCGCTGCTGCGCAAGGCGATGGGTGGCTGAGCGATGGTGCTGACCCGGCTCATTCCGCTCTGGATCGCGATCGTCTCGGGCGTGGCGATCCTGGTGAGCGCGTTCATCCGGCCGATGGAGAGCTGGGGAGAGAACTTCACCGACACGTTCAACGTGATCGCGGCCATCGCGAGCGTGCTTGGCGCGGGCAGCCTGCTGAAGGCGAACCTGGCGAAGGTGAGTCGTCGTGACGCAGGCTGGGGCTTCGCGCTGGTGGTGCTGGGCACGTTCCTGATCACGCTGGTGGTGGGTCTGGGCAAGATCGGCGTGCACCCAAGCCACGACTTCCCGCAGGCGGACTTCGGAGGCAAGCAGGAGAGCGCCGACACGCCGTTCGGGTGGATCTACGAGTTCGCGATGGTGCCCTTGACGAGCACCATGTTCGCGTTGCTGGCGTTCTATGTGGCCAGCGCGGCGTTCCGCGCCTTCCGTGCGAAGAACCTCGAGGCCAGCCTGCTGCTCGGCACGGCGTTCGTGATCCTGCTGGGCCGCACCTTCGCGGGCGTGGTGCTGACTGGCTGGCTGCCTGACTGGGCGAGCGGACTTCGACTGGAGAACCTGAGCGTCTACGTGATGCAGGTCTTCAACACGGCGGGCAACCGCGCGATCATCATCGGCATCGCGCTGGGCGTGGCGGCCACAAGCCTGCGCATCCTGTTGGGTGTGGACCGCAGCTGGCTGGGAGGTGGCGAGCGATGAGCCTGCTTGCCCGACTGCAGTCGCTGGATCGACGCTGGATCTTCCTGCTCATGGCGATCGCCGTGGCGGGGCCGATCCTGTGGAGCGGACTGACGGGCAAGACGCCACCCGAGCAACCCACCGACGCGGCGCGTCGCGTGCTGAAGGTGATCGACGACCTGCCTGAAGGAAGTCGCGTGCTCTTCGCGTTCGACTACGACCCGGCGAGCGCGGGCGAGCTGCAGCCAATGGCGACGAGCCTGATGCGACAGTGCGCGGCGCGAAAGCTTCGCATCGTGTGCATTGCGCTGTGGCCACTCGGCGGCAACATGGCGCAGGAGACGATCGCGCACGTGATCCGCGCGGACTTCCCGAGTCTTCGCGAGGGCGTGGACTTCGTGAATCTGGGCTTTCAGGCGGGCAACGAGGGCGTGATGAAGGTGGTGCTGACGGATTTCACGAAGGCGTTCCCAAAGGACACGCGCGGTCAGGCCGCGGCGGATCTGCCGATTCTGCAGGGTGTGCGGACGGTGCGTGACTTCCCGTTGCTGGTGAACGTGAGCGCGGGCTACCCGGGCAGCAAGGAGTGGGTGCAGTACGTGGTCAGCGCGAGCGAGGGCTCGGTGAAGATGATCGCCGGCTGCACGGGCGTGCAGACCCCGCAGATGTATCCGTACTACCCCGGGCAGCTGGCCGGACTGCTGGGCGCGATCAAGGGCGCTGCGGAATACGAGAACCTGCTGAACGGCGTGATGGGTGGCGATCCTGCGCCCAAGTATCTGGAGGCGCAGCGACGCATGGCGCCGCAGTTGTTCGGACATCTGCTGCTGGTGGGCCTGATCGTGGTGGGCAACCTGATCCAGTTCATGGGTCGACGGGGGACGCGCGCATGAATCGCCAGCGTCTGACATGGATCGTCATCGGCGTGGTGTTCGCCGGGCTGCTTGTGGTGCGTGGCATGACAGGGCAGGGACTTGGGCGCGTGTATGTACAGCACGAGGACGTGGCGTACGCGAAGGTCGAGACGAAGAGCGCGCAGGGCGCCCCGACGGTGGCGTGGAAGCGTGTCGCTGAGGGTGGTGTTGCGGACGTGCGCTGGCAGGAGTGGAGTGCCGTGCCGCCGAAGGCGTGGTTCGAGGCGCAGGCGAAGGATCCGCGGCAGAGCGCGATCACGCTCTCGTGGCCGCGTACGATCGGCCTGTGGCTTGCGGCGTTCTTCACGCTGGCCATCTTCAGCTTCCTGTGGGCCGACAACGTTTTCTACAAGTTCGCCGAGGCCACGGTGGTCGGCGTGAGTGCCGCGTACTGGATGGTGATCGGCTTCTGGGACACGCTGGTACCCAAGCTGTTCGCCGCGCTGGTGCCGGCCGTGGTGCAGGCCCATGTGCAGCCCTCGTTGAGGCCCGTCGACGATGTGCAGTGGTGGAGCATGGCGCTGGCGCTCGTGCTGGGGGGCATGATGCTGTGGCGACTTGCGCCGCGCGGTGGCTGGATCGGTGCCTGGCCGCTGGCGTTCATCGTGGGCGTGACGGCGGGCCTGAAGATCGTGAGTCATGTCGAGAGCGACCTGATGGCGCAGGGGCTGGCGACGATGGAGTCGGTCGTGGCGGTGGTGCCTGGTGCCGACGGCGCCACCGACGTGGGCGCGAGCGTCTGGGGCACGCTGGCGAACCTGTTGGTGGTGGTGGGTGTGCTGAGCGCACTCACGTACTTCCTGTTCAGCGTGGAGCACAAGGGTCTGGTGGGCGGCACCGCGCGCGTGGGCGTGTGGTACCTCATGATCACGTTCGGTGCGGCGTTCGGTTTCACGGTCATGGGGCGCATCGCGCTGCTGGCGGCGCGCTTCGAGTTCCTGTTCGACGACTGGCTCTGGCTGATCGATCCGAATCACCTGCGCGCGTGAGGTGCGCGGAGCGGGTGGTCGCAGCCGCGAGCGGTGAAATCAGGAATCGTCAGGAAAAACGGCAGGTCTTTCCGGGGTCCGGGGTGCGGTGACCTACAAGGTCGTCATGGCGGAGCGTTCCGCCGGTTCAATTCAAGGAGGAAGCGATGCGTCGATCGAATCGTGGCACGGCCGCGGCCCTGGCGGGCGCGGCGAGTCTGTGGCTCTGCGCGTGCAGCGCGCGGGCGGACGTGGTGGCGAACTGGAACTTCAATGGATTGTCGGGTGCGGTGCCGACGGCCCTTGGCGCGGATCAGGGCACGGGCTCCCTGAGCCTGCTGGAATTCACCGGTGGCTTGAGTGCGCTGGCGGGCACTGATCTATATGCATGGGGCGGCGATGTCGCGGGCATGGGACTGGTGGTGACCGGATCGGGCCAGAACGGGCGCGCGGCGGTACTCGAGGTGCGGACCGAGGGGCTGGTAGACCTTGTGTTCGGCGTGGCAGCGAGACGAAGCGGCAGCGGTTTCGCCATGACCTCGGTGCAGGTCTGGGACGGAATCGGGTGGCGCATGGCCGGATCGATCGACGCCAGCACGACGCAGTGGCAGGTGCACACGGTGGATCTTTCGGCGTTCGACTTCCTGGAGCAGACTGCGAGCGCGCGTGTGCGCGTGGTGGTGGATGGCGCCACCAGCAGCAGCGGCAACATCCGTCTCGACAATCTGCGGCTGTCGGCGACGCCTGTGCCTGGGCCTGGACCGGTGGCTGCGATCGGGGCGGTGGCGGCTTCGGTCACCCGTCGGCGAGGTGGACGCAAGAGTGCAGTGAAGGTCGAGTGTGTGAAGCCGGTTTCGGCCGAGACGAAGAGCGGCGACGATCAGCTGCCCACGCCGCCATCCTCGGTGCCCGGTTCCGACGCGTGCGAGCGCACATCGGCGCGCGGACGCTCCGGGCGAACCTCGGGCTGACGCGCAAGTTTCGCCGCCAGCTCGATCGCGGCCTTCATGCTGTTCGGGCTGGCGGCGTTTCGATTCGCGATGCCGAAGGCGGTGCCGTGATCGGGACTCGTGCGAACGATCGGCAGACCCACGGTCACGTTCACGGCACGGTCGAAGCCGAGCAGCTTCACCGGGATCAGGCCCTGATCGTGATACATCGCGACCACCAGATCCCACTTGCCCGCGGCGGCATCGATGAAGATCGTGTCACCCGGGAATGGGCCGTGCGCGTCGATGCCCGCGCTGCGCGCCATGTCGATGGCGGGGGCGATCACGCGCTTCTCCTCGTCACCGAAAAGGCCGCGCTCGCCGGCATGCGGATTCAGGCCGCACACGGCCACGCGCGGGCGATCGATGCCGAGCCTGCGGCAGTGCGCGGCTCCCAGCTCGATCGGATCGAACACGCGGCCGATCGTGAGCAGGTCCCGGATCTCCATGAGGCCCACGTGCGCCGTGGCGAGCGCCACGCGCAGGCGCGGGCTCTCGAACAGCATGGTGTGATGAGGGGCCTTGCAGCGTGCGGCGAAGAGTTCGGTGTGTCCGGGCCAGCGGAAGCCGGCCATGCTCCAGCTCTCCTTCGAGATCGGCCCCGTCACCACCGCGTCCACGCGGCGTGGGTCTCCGACTGGGCGCAGCGCGTCGGTGATGGCGTCTTCCACGAAGGCCTTGGAAAGCAGACCGCCGGCCCGGCTGGGCGCGTGCTCACGCGGCAGCGTGTCCTCATGGCCGTAGTCGACCACCACGGGTTCGGCGGCGATCGCGCGCTGGCTTGAGAGGCCCTCCTTCGCAAGACGGAACCACGCGGGGCGCAGCCCGGAGCGTTCTGCCGCGTCGACCAGCAGCTGGTTCTGGCCGTACACCACGAAGCGAGCGATGCGCGAGATGGCGGGATCGCACAGCGACTTCGCGATCACCTCGGCACCGATTCCCATCGGATCACCCATGCTGACGCCGATCACCGGAAGGTCGGTGAAGGTTGGAATCGGTGAGCCATCCGGACGGGCCATGGACCGATTCTAGGGTGCAGGTTTTCGAAAGCCGTGTGGATTCCGCAGGAAAGCGGGGCAATCAAGCCTCGGGCTTGCGCCATCCCGCGCCAGGCTGAGGCCGGGAGCGTGCCGGAGCCTCGTCGCCGTTCTGCGGCGGGCCCTTCCAGCCCTTGCCCCAGATGAAGATCTCCACACTCTCGGCGCGGCTCGCCTTGGGCTTGCTTGCGCCCGCCTCGGTGAAGAGCGACTTCGTGCGCTTCAGCAGTTCCGGATAGTCCCCGCCCTCGAAGACCTTCATCACCAGCGTGCCGCCGGGGCGCAGCAGATGCACGCAGCGATCCAGCAGCGCATGACAGAGCCGGCAGCTGATCGCCGCATCGGCCATCGGCACGCCCGAGGTGTCCGGTGCCATGTCGCTGATCACCGCGTCGAAGCGACCACCGCCCAGACTCTCATGCGTGATCTCGCGCAAGTCGGCCTGATGCACGCGCACGTTTGCGGGCAGCCCCTTCGGATCGATCGCCTTCAGGTCCACGCTCTCCACGCGACCGCGCTCGCCCACGATCCTGGCAGCCACCTGCGTCCAGCTCCCGGGGGCGGCACCCGCGTCGAGCACGCGATCACCTTTGCGCAGCAGGCGCAGCCGCTCGTCGAGTTCCAGCAGCTTGTACGCGCTGCGTGCGCGGTAGCCCTCGGCTTTCGCCAGCCGGAACCAGTGATCCTGCACTTCCTTCATGATGCGCCGTGCTCAGGGTTTGGCGAAGGTGCCCGTGTCGTGCGGGTCCTCGACCACGATCACGCTGACGTCGCCATCCTGCGCGCGCACGATCACGGGATTGGTGCCGCCATTCAGCGTGGCGGCAAGCGAGTCATGATCGTTGCGCGGATCGACCGCGATCCATCGCCCGTAGCGCGCATACACGTTGATCTTCCCGCCGATCGTCTCGCAGTCGAACTTTCCGCTCGACTCGCCGCGCACGATCCACTCCACGTCGCCGTCCTTCACGTCGATGCGACAGGGCTCCAGGACGGGCCAAGGCGTCAGCATGCGGACATCGCCGAAGGTGGTCTTCGCCACCACGCCGCCGCGGTTGTCCACCACCAGCACGCGGCCATGGTCGGTCAGCACGTCCACGCGACCAAGACGTGGGGTGTCGACCTCGATCTCGCAGCGCACGAACCAGGCCTTCGGATCCTCGGTGGCGATCGCGATCTCGAGCAGGCGGCTGCCATCCGGCTGCGGCCTCATCTGCGCGTCCCACTTCATCGTGTCCAGCTGGCTCGTGGCGGCGAAGCCCGAGTCCACCTCGGAGTTGGGCCGCAGTCGCACCATCGTTTCGCCCCGCGCTTCCCTGCGGCTTCCGCGGATGCGCACGTCACCCTGCAGGTTGCGGACACGCACGTGCACCAGGCCTGGCGCATCAGGGAAAGTCAGGTTCTGCGTGACGCCGGTCTGTCCGAAGATGCCGTCGCCGCCTTCGCGAAGGAAGCGGTCCGCGTGGCGCTCGAGCGGTGAATTGCCCTCGCACGCGGCCAGAGCCGCCACCACAAGACCAAGCGCAACAGCGGCTCGGCGAACGATGGCGTCGGGGTGCTGCATGGCGCCGCGATTCTAGCGATTACCATCGATGCTCATGCCTCGATTCGCCCTTCGACGCTGCCTGGCGGCGTGGCTCGTGGCGTGCGCCGTGCACGCGGGCGATCGAGTCGTGGTGCGTGTGCCCGACCCGCTTTCGGAAGCCCTTGCGAACGGGCCGTCCGCGGGCCGAATCATCGTCTTCCTGAAGAGCACGCGATGTCGCGAGGAGGGTGAGCCCGCTGACGCGCCCTTCTTCAGTGATCCGCAACCGATCTGCAGTCGAGCGGTGGCGGGCGTGCGTGTCGGCAGCGAGATCGAAATGACGGGCGATGGTGTGTCGGCCTGGCCAGGGCCTGTCGACTCGCTGGATGGACCGTTTCTGGCGCAGGCCGTCTTCAAGCGAAGCAGGGACGAGGCGGGCGTTCGCGCCGCAGGCAACATGATCGGACCGCCCGTCGAGGTGATGCTGCGCCGCGATGCCGATGACGCCGTGGAGCTGGACCTTGGCGCCGCAGTACCCGCGCCTGAAACCACGAATACCCAGCAGATCGCCTGGATCGACGAGCCCAGCCCGATGCTCACGCGCGCGCTGGGTCGCGTGGTGCGTCATCGTGCGGCGGTGGTCTTTCCGCCTGGCTATCACGACGTGAATCATGCGCGGCGCGTGTGGCCGACGGTCTACGTGATTCCCGGCTTCGGCGGCCGAATGGGCGCGGCGCGGGAGATCGCGCGCCTGCTCTGGACTCCGGAGAGCGAACGGACCATCCCGCAGGCGGTGCATGTGGTGTTGGATCCCGAGGGCGCATTCGGACACCACGGATTCGCCGACAGCATCATGAATGGACCGCGTGGCGCGGCGTTGGTGCGCGAGCTCATCCCGCTGCTTGAGGAGCGATACCGGCTGGTACGCACGCCTGAGGCTCGACTGCTCACCGGGCATTCGAGCGGCGGCTGGAGTTCGCTCTGGCTGCAGCTGACCAACCCTGACTTCTTCGGTGGTTGCTGGTCCAGCGCACCGGATCCGGTCGACTTCAGCGCCTTCCAGCTGAACGATCTCTATCGCGACGAGAACCTGTTCACCAACGCGGACGGCTCCGAGCGCGGCAGTTTTCGACGACCGGTGGGCCCGATGGAGAAGGTGCTCATGACGGTGCGCGAGGAGATCGCCATGGAACGCGCGATCGATCCATCGGGCGCGAGCGGCCAGCAATGGGACGCGTGGCAGGCGATGTTCAGTCCGCCTGACGCGACCGGATCCATGCCGCGGCGGCTCGCCGATCCACAGACAGGTGCGATCGACCGTGTGTTGGTGCGCGACTTCTGGAGTCCCTACGACATCTCGCGCGTGGTCGAGAAGCGCTGGAGCAAGCTGGATCCGCTCCTGCGCACCAAGGTGCGCGTCCTGGTCGGCGATCGTGACAACTTCTATCTGGAGCGCGCCGTGCGCAAGCTCGCCGCGAAGATCGAGACGCTGCGCGCGGCGACCGGCGCGAAGGCGGACGGTGCGCAGCCCGATCGGCCGTGCATCGAGATCCTGCCCGGGGCCACGCATGACACGGCCGCGGTGATTTCCCGTGGTCGGTTCGCGCTGGAGATGCGCGCGCATCTGAAGCGCCACGGCCTTGGCGACTGACAGCGTCCGCGTAACAGGGCCAGAGGTTGTTTCGGGCCCCAACGCACTTCGTCCGATCGGCTCTTCGTCTTCACAAACATCTGCCTTGCCTGAACTTCCGGGCGCCGTAGCATTCCCGAATGACCTCGCCCGCCGCCTCCGCGCCGCTCGTCGGCGTGATCATGGGAAGTCAGAGCGACTGGGAGACGATGCAGCACGCCGCGTCGGCGCTGCTGCGCCTTGGCGTGCCGCATGAGACCCGCGTGGTCAGTGCCCACCGCACCCCGGACCTGCTGTTCGAGTACGCATCGACGGCCGCCGAGCGCGGACTCCGCGTGATCATCGCGGGTGCTGGAGGCGCGGCGCATCTGCCCGGAATGTGCGCCAGCAAGACGCTGCTTCCCGTGCTTGGGGTGCCGGTCATGAGCAGCGCGCTGCAGGGCGTGGACTCGGTGCTGTCGATTCTCCAGATGCCGGCTGGCGTTCCCGTGGGCACGCTCGCGGTGGGCAAGGCCGGCGCGGAGAATGCCGCGCTGCTTGCGGCCGCGATCCTGGCGCATGATCACCCCGTGATCGCCAAGGCGCTGGCGGCGGATCGTGCGGGACGCTCCGCCGCGGTGCTGGCGAATCCCGATCCTTCGAGGGTCGCGTCGTGAAACTCGGCATCCTGGGGGCCGGCCAGCTCGGTCGCATGCTGGCGCAGGCGGCGGCGCAGATTGGCGTGGAGTGCAGGTTCCTTGCGCCGCCGGGCGAGACCTGCGTGCAGGGTCTTGGCGAACTGCTGCAAGGCGATCTGTCCGACGACCTGCTGCTGACGCGCTTCGCCCAGGGACTCGATGCGGTCACTTATGAATGGGAGAACGTGCCCGCTGCAGCCGTGGAGCGGCTGTCACGGCTGGTGCCGGTGCGTCCTGGGGCTCGATCGCTCCGCTGCGCGCAGGATCGCGTTCACGAAAAGCAGTTCTTCCGAGGCTGTGGCCTGGCCGTGCAGGCCTTCGCCCCAGTGGATGCGCCGCGCGATTTCGTGCCGGCTCTTGCGGGCGTACCGCTGCCCGCGATGCTGAAGACGCGACGCATGGGCTACGACGGCAAGGGGCAGGCGCGCATCGACAAGCCCGATGATCTGCCCGCGGCGTTCGAGCGGCTGGGTTCGGTGCCGTGCATTCTTGAGGCCTTCGTCTCTTTCGAGTCGGAGATCAGCCTGCTGGGTGTGCGTGCCGTGAATGCCGAGGGACGCGAAGAGATGCGCTTGTGGTCGCCCTGCCGCAATGAACATCGCCGGGGCATCCTGGATCGCACTGTCTCGCCTGCCGTGGACCTTCCCGAAGAGTCGCTGGCGCGCGCGTGCGCGGGCATGGCCGCCACGCTGAGTGGACTGGATCACGAGGGCGTGCTCTGCATCGAGTTCTTCGTGAGTCGAGGCAGACTGATCGCCAACGAGATGGCACCGCGCGTGCACAACAGCGGGCACTGGACCATCGAGGGCTCGCAGACGAGCCAGTTCGAGAATCATGTGCGTGCCGCGCTGCGCATGCCCCTCGGCCCGACGGAGAGCAGCGGCGTGTCGGTGCTGCGCAATCTGGTTGGTGACGTGCCTGTTCCCGATGCGACACTGCCTGCGTCGGTGCGACTGCATCTGTACGGCAAGTCGCCAAAGGTGGGAAGAAAGCTGGGCCACCTGACTGCGGTGGCCCAGCGGGAATCAGATGCGATGTCGGCGGCCCAAGCGGCGTTCGCCGCGCTGAACGGTCAGCCTGCCTCGGCTCGCGGGTGAGCCTTGTCGTAGGCCTCACGCATGCGCCCCGACGTGAGGTGCGTGTACACCTGCGTGCTGCTGAGGCTCTGGTGACCCAGAAGCTCCTGCACGCTTCGAAGGTCCGCGCCGTTGTCGAGCATGTGCGTGGCGAAGCTGTGACGGATCGTGTGCGGCGAGATGTCCGGATCGAGACCCACCTGCACCAGGTACTTGGCGACCTTGCGACGCACCGAGCGCGTGCTCAGGCGGGTGCCGTTCTTGTTGATGAACAGGGGAGAGGTCGGACCGGCCGGCACCGACGACTTGTGGGTCGCCAGCAGCTGCAGATAGTTCTTCATCGCGGTCATGGCGTGGCCACCAAGTGGTGACACGCGCTCGCGCTTGCCCTTGCCGCGGATCTGCACGCACTCGCCGTTCTCGTTGAGGTCGCCGCGGTTCAGTCCCACGACCTCGCTGACGCGCATGCCGGTGGAGTACAGCGCCTCCAGGATCGCGCGGTCACGCGCACCCAGCAGGTCGTTGGAGTTTGGCGCCGCGAGCAGTCGCTCGATCTGGTCCACGGTGATCGCCTTCGGCAGACGCTTCGGCTGCTTCGGCGACCGGATCAGCGTCATCGGGTTCGACTGCGTGATGCCGGCACGCTCCATCCACTTGTGGAAGCTGCGCAGCGTGGCGATCTTGCGGGCCATCGTGGCCAGCGAGTAGTTCTGGTCGCTCAAGTGCGACAGGAAGACGCGAATCGTGTCCACGTTGCACGCGAGAATGCGACTGGTCACGCTGCGGCCTTGCGTATCGGCCTTGCGCGACTCGAGCGCCGCTTTCTCGGTGGCCATCGAGATCTCAAGACCCGCCTCCGTGGCGATGTGGTCGATGAATTGGCGCAGATCCAGGCTGTAGCACCGGCCCGTGTAGGGGCTGAAATGGCGCTCATCACCCAGATAGGCGATGAATCGGTCAACGATTGGCAGGTTGGTTTCCATGGTGGGTGCCTCCCTTGTTAGCTGTCCGGCCCGCATCCCTCACTTTGGTGCTGCGCGAAACCGGCGTCTTATCAGTCCCCAACTTCGAATTTCAGAGTCCCTGTGTGCAACGGTAGGCAGTGAAATGGCGCAGATTTTCGGACGAACTTAATTTCGGCTCACTCCTCGTGGTTCCTATAAAGTTGTCGCGGATGGATTCCAAGGTAACAAAGTCCGAGAATAATCTTTCCAAAAACTTACCAGAGGGGGTACACCGGGGCCTGTGTATCCTGCTTGGTCCTCGATTGCGTAGCTCAGTCGGTAGAGCAGCCGGCTTTTAACCGGCAGGTCCTGGGTTCAAGTCCCAGCGCAATCATGAGTCTGTCGAGCCCGGCTGTACCCCTCAGGATCCTCTCTTCATGTCCGTCCTGCACGCGAACTGGCACCGAGGCGCACTGCACCTGTGGGCGGAGTCGGCGGATGCCTATCGAGCGGGGAAGCGCGTCGCTCCGGCTTCCGCCGATCAGCTCGTGGAACACGCCTTCGTGACTTCGCCCGATGAGGTGCGTGCGCTCGCGCAGACGATGGGCATCGACACCGCGGGTGCGCGGCCGGCACGACTGCCGCTCGTGCTTCCGTTCGATGGCGATCGCCCCGCGCCGAGCGATCGACTTGCATCCGAGCTCGGTCTCTCGCTCGGTGCCGAGCGTGATCTGCGTCTGGAAGCCTGCGACATTCCGACGCTTGCCGTGCCTCCCGAAACGGCGCTGCCCGCACTGTTTGCGTTCGACGCGGCGCGCGGCGAAGACGACCATGCAGGCGGACACGAGCTTCGCTTCTGGTGTGCCGCGGCGCGACTTGCGCTGGAGCTGCTCGAGGACCAGCGCGTGGTGCCGACGGTGCAGCAGGATCGCTCGGGCCGCATGGAAGCCCGCTGGAGGCCATGGCTCAGCGATGCGCACACCGCCGAGCGCGCGGCCACGCTGCTCGCCGCGATGCCACCGATGTGCCGTGCCATCGCCGATGCCACGGAAGCGGACGGCTGGGCCGTGCTGGAGGACTTCCTGGGTGCGTGCGTGGACACGTTCGCACGCGATGTCATGGTGCAGGAGAGCTACAAGGAAGCGATCGAGGACCGCGATGACGCCGACGTGCATGTCGCGTGGCTTCGCGGCCTGCTGGATCGCGCGAGCGACGTGCCGCAGGCGAACGCCGGCGACGTGAGCCTGGTGCGAGGCGTGCGCCAGTGGCTTGGCATGCTTGAGGACATCGGCGAGGGCCGCGCGATGCGGCTCATGCTGGAACTGCTGGAGCCGCCGCCGGCCCTGTTCGGCGAGCGCGACGGCGACGAGGACAAGCATCCGTGGCGGCTCGCGTTCCATCTGGTCACCACCGAGGAACCCTCGTCGGTCATCGACGCGGAGACGATCTGGAAGCAGGCTTCGGGCAAGGGTGGTTCGAAGAAGGGCGCCGAGAAGAACGCCGAGCTGCTGCTCGGCGAACTCGCGCGCGCCTCGCGCATCTGGACCAAGATCGAGGACGCGCTCGAAGAGACCGCGCCGACCGGACTCGATCTCGACACGGCGGAGGCCTACGCGTTCCTGCGCGAGATCCGGCCGATCCTGGAGGAGAGCGGTGTGCAGTGCCTGGTGCCCGACTGGTGGAGCCAGGCGAGCACGCGCGTGGGCGCGCGGCTGTTCATCGAGGGCGAGTCGATGGACGGCGAAGGCATGCCTCCGATGGGTGACGCACGCCGCGGCGGTTTAGGCCTGCACAGCGTGGTGAACTACGCGTGGCAGATCGCGCTGGGCGACCAGCCACTCTCGATCGAGGCCTTCGAGGCGCTCGCACGCAAGGGCAGCCCGCTGGTGCGACTGAATGGCCGCTGGGTCGAGGTGCGTCGCGAGGACCTGGAGACGGGCCTGAAGTTCCTGAAGCAGCACCCCGGCGGCAAGATGTCGCTGATCGAGGCGCTTCGACTGGCGCATGGCGCGGCCGAGGACGCCAAGGGCCTGCCGATCCTGGGCATGGACGCGAAGGGCTGGGTGGCCGAGGTGTTCGGTCCCACGCACGCGAGCGAGCGTCTGGAGATGATCGAGCAACCCAAGCGCTTTCAGGGTTCGCTGCGTCCGTACCAGCTTGCCGGCCTGAGCTGGCTGGCGTTCCTGGATCGCTACGGTCTGGGTGCATGTCTTGCGGACGACATGGGCCTCGGCAAGACCATCCAGTTGATCGCGCTGCTGCAGCATGAGCGCGAGAAGGCCCCAGAGGGCGAGAAGGTGGGTCCCACGCTGCTGGTGTGCCCGATGAGCGTGCTCGGCAACTGGCATCGTGAGCTCACGCGCTTCGCGCCGGAACTGAACGTACACGTGCATCACGGCCTCGATCGCCCGCACGGCGACAAGCTGATGGCGACCGTCGCCAAGAGCGACGTGATGATCACCACCTACGCGCTGGTGGCGCGCGACAAGGAGAGCCTTGAGAAGGTGGACTGGCGGCGCGTGGCGCTGGACGAGGCGCAGCACATCAAGAACCCGCCGACCAAGCAGACCGCGTCGATCCGTGCGCTCAAGGCCGGGCATCGCATCGCGCTCACGGGGACGCCGGTGGAGAACCGCCTGACCGAGCTGTGGTCGATCATGGAGTTCTGTACGCCGGGATATCTGGGGCCGATGGCGGAGTTCCGTCGGCGCTTCGCGGTGCCAATCGAGCGTCATCGCGACAAGGAACGCGCGGAACGGCTGCGTGGTCTCGTGCGTCCGTTCATCCTGCGCCGCCTGAAGACCGATGCGAAGGTGATCAGCGACCTGCCGCCGCTGGTGGAGTCGCACCAGCATGTGCCACTGACCGGCGAACAGGCCTCGCTCTACGACAAGGTGGTCGACGAGATGCTGGCGAAGGTGGATCGCGCCGAGGGGCTGCGCCGCCGCGGCCTGGTCCTGAGCGCGCTGGTGAAGCTGAAGCAGATCTGCAACCACCCGGCCCACTACCTGCGCGAGGCGGCCTCGCCCGAGGTGGTCGCTGTGGACGCCACCGAGCCGAGCGAGGGCGCGGAGGGCGTGGAGACGCCGATCGAGCTGCCGACCGACGGCCGCCCGCTGTCGGCGCGAAGCGGCAAGAGCATCCGTCTGATACAGATGCTGGAGGAAGTGGTGGCCGCGGGCGATCGTGCGCTGATCTTCACGCAGTATCGGCAGATGGGCCACTTGCTCGTGGCGATGATCCGACGCGAGCTCGACGTGGAGTCGCTGTTCCTGCACGGTGGCACGCCGCAGGCCAAGCGCGACCAGCTCGTGGCGCGCTTCCAGGATCCCGAGGGCACTGCGCCGATCTTCGTGCTCAGCCTGAAGGCCGGTGGCGTGGGTCTGAACCTGACTGCCGCGAACCATGTCTTCCACTACGACCGTTGGTGGAACCCGGCGGTGGAGAATCAGGCCACGGACCGCGCGTTCCGCATCGGTCAGCTGCGCACCGTGAACGTGCACAAGATGATCAGCGCCGGCACGCTCGAGGAGCGCATCGACCAGATGATCGAGCAGAAGACCGAGCTGGCCACGCAGATCATCGGCGCCGGCGAGCAGTGGCTGACCGAGATGAGCACCGGCCAGCTGCGTGACATCCTGAGCCTGCGGACGGCCGCGCTGGAGGAAGTGTGAGCGCGAATCCCGCCCAAGGTCAGCCTCGGAAGCCCGACTCGCCGCGGCGCGTGCGGCACGGCATCAAGTTCCGCCGCAAGGAGGGCCTGCAGGGCCTGCCGTGGTTCGCGAAGGCGTTCGTGGACGCGATCGAGAGTCGTGCGGCGCTTGGCGCGCGCGTGATGGGCATGGAGTACGCGCTGAGCGGACAGGCCGCGAGCTTCAGTCTGGACACCGGCATCGTGGACGCACTGGTGCAGGGCCGCGCTCCGCGGCCTTATGTGGTGAAGCTGTCGCTGCCACACCTGAGCAAGGAGCAGTGGGTCGATGTGGTGCAGGTGATGGCGCACGAGGCGCTGTTCGCCGCCAAGCTGCTGGTGGGCGAGATGCCCGAGGGCATCGAGGAGCCGTTCGCCGCGTGCGGGGTGAACCTGCTTCCCAAGACGCCATCCGAGTTGACGGTCGAGTGCAACTGCGGTGAGAAGCTGCCGTGCAAGCACGCGGTGGCGGTGGGCTACCTGTTGGCGGAGCGGCTGGAAGTCGATCCGCTGGCTCTGTTCGCGCTGCGAGGTCTGCCCGGCACCACGCTTCTGGAGCGACTGCAGGAGGCGCGCACCGTTCAGACGACCGGTGTGTCGCAGAGCCACCAGAGCCCACAACTGCCTTCGCAGAAGGCGCAGTTGCCACCGCTCGAGGCATGCCTCGACGACTTCTGGCGCCCGGGCCGCAAGCTTGCGGACTTCGAGCGCCTGCCCGCGCAGGCGCATGTGCCGCACGCGCTGCTGCGCCGACTCGGGGCCAGCCCGCTGGGCGGCAAGTTCCCGCTGGTCGGACTGCTGGCGAGCGTGCATGACAGCCTGCGCAGCAAGGCCATCGAGTTGCGAGAGCGTGTCGAAGGTCACGACGCATGAGCGGCGAGGAGCACCAGCGCTTCCGTCCACATCCGTGGCATGGCCTCAAGCCTGGCACGCAGCCGCCTGACCTGCTGTGCGCGTTCATCGAGATCACGCCCTTCGATCTGGTGAAGTACGAAGTGGACAAGGCGAGCGGCTTCCTGCGCGTGGATCGACCGCAGCGATCGAGCAGCACGCCGCCCACGCTGTACGGATTCATTCCGCGCACGCTGTGCGGTGCCCGAGTGGCCAAGGTGGCCGGTCTACGGCGCGGCGACGACGATCCGCTGGACGTCTGCGTGCTCAGCGAACGCCCGATCGCTCGAGCCGAGGTGCTGCTGGACGTGCGCGTGGTGGGTGGATTGCTGATGGATGATGGCGGCGAGGCCGACGACAAGATCGTGGCCGTGCTGAAGGACGACGCGATCTGGAGCGAGGCGCGTGACCTGCAAGACCTCCCGGCGCGTCTGGTGGAGCGGCTGCAGCACTACTTCATGACCTACAAGATGCGACCCGGCGAGCAGTCCACCGTGAAGGTGCACCGCCTGTACGGTGTAGAGCACGCACGCACCGTGGTGCGCGCCGCGATCGAGGACTACGCCGAGGCTTATCCCGGCCGCGCCGGCTGATCGCCCGCCTTGCTGGCGTTGGCGGCGGGGGGATTTCCCGCAGGCAACCGGCCAAGCAGGTCGTCCACGGCGGCCTTCAATTGCGCATCGAGATCGTTCGCCTCGTCGACCGGGTTGGGCGGCACGCGAATGTCGGGCAATGCACCGTTGTTCTCCATGTCGCGGCCTTCGGGGGTGTACCACCCGCGGAAGGGCAGTCGCACGGTGGTGCCGTCGACCAGGCTCGTGCCGCCGGTGCTGATCACGCCACCGTAGGTCTGCTCGCCCACCAGCGTGCCGCGCTTGAGGTTCTTGAAGGCGTGGCTCACGATCTCCGCGTTCGAGAAGCTCTTCTCGTTGCAGAGCATGTTGGTGGGCAGAGTCCAGCGCTGGATGAAGAGGCGGTCCTGCGGATAGCCGCGCGTGTACGAGGCGTCGGCGCCACGCGGCACGGTGTAGGCGTGTGGCTGCGCCATCAGGCTCGCCAGCACGCGATCGGCCGTGCTTCCGCCGCCGTTGTTGCGCACGTCGACCAGCAGGCCGTCCTTGCCGCTCGCCGCCGCGCACAGGTCGCGCTCGAAGTCGTCCAGACTCTGCTGGCTCATGGCCTGAATGTGGATGTAGCCCAAGCGGCCGCCGCTCCACTCGTTCACCAGTTGCGCCGCCTTGGCGGTGGCCGCCTTGTAGTTCAGGTCCGCCTCCTCCATGCCCGCGCATGGCGTGATGAGGCAATCCACCGACTTCGGCTGGCCCTCGGGATCGGCGCGACGCACCGTGATGAGCGTCTCCTCGCCCACGCGCCCGCGCATGCGCGCCTCAAGCGCGTCGGTGGACTGCAGCGGCTGACCCGCGATCGCGACGATCACGTCGCCCACCTTCAGCGGGGTCTGGCTCTTCACGGCCGGACCTTCGGGCAGCGTGGCCACGATCTCGAAGCCGCCCTCGACCGGACGCGTGCGGATGCCAAGACGGCCCGCGGGTCGCCGCGTGGAGTCGTCCTCGGGTCCGCGCACGGTCACGCCGGTGTGGCTGGCGTTGAGTTCGCCCATCAGCCGTGCCATGCACCACTCGAACTCATTGTCGGTGCGCGTGCACGCGACCAGATCGCGGTACCTCTTCACCAGCGCGGGCCAGTCGAGGCCCTTCATCGTGGGGTCGTAGAAGCTTTCTGAGAAGGTGCGCGCGGCCTCGTCGTAGCGGTGCAGCGCCCACTCGCGCCGCTGGATCGGCGTGGTAGCGCTGAAGTCGACGGCCTTCGCCTCGCCGCCGCCTGCCGGTGAGGCGGTGCTGACGCGGCCCGCGTTCACGATGGTCACCTTGTCGCCGGCGAGGTTCATTTGGGACACGCGGCCACCCGAAGCGACCTTCTTCTGGTCGCTGCCGTCCCACTTCACGCTGAGCACCGCGGCGCTTCCGCCGTCGTTGCCCGAGAAGACCACGCGATCGCCAGCGGGCGTGATCTCAAGACCGGTCTCGTCACCCGGAAGGCGCGTGATGCGGCGCACGCGCTGGTATGCGTCGTCGAGGTGGTACTCAGCGGCGGTCGCCTTCGCTTCCTTGCTCTCGCCGTCCTCCTTCGCGTCCTTGCCGTCCTTCGCGTCGCCGTCGTTCTTGGTGCCGTCCTTGTCGGCCGCCTTCGCGTCCTTGGCCTTGGGCTTCTTCGCGTTGGGTCCGGGCAGCGGCTTGCGCTTCTTCGCGGCCTCGCCCGCATCCTTGAAGTAGGTCTCAAGCTCGGCTTTCGTGAGCGCCTCGACCGAGGGGTCGAGCGCAAGCGTGTAGATGTCGAACTCGTTGTTCACGCGACCCGAGGCGAACGCGAGCAGCTTGCCGTCGGCGCTGAAGCGCGGCGCCCGATCGTTGTCGGGATGGCGCGTGAGGTTCACCGCGGGGGCCGACGCGTCGATCGGCGCGATCCAGATGTCGCGATTGAAGTCGCGATCATCCTGCGCGAAGGCGATCCACTTCGAGTCGGGACTCCAACGCCACTCGATCTCCTGGTCCCAACCGGGTCGGAACACGCGCTCGGATCCCTTCTCGAGATCCAGGAGCACCAGATCGCCGCCGCGGCGGAAGGACAGTGTCTTGCCGTCGGGGCTCGCCTGCGGATCGCGTTCACTTGCCGGCGTGGCGACGACCGTGCCCACGTCGAACGCGACGGCCTCGGACCAGCGCGCAGGATCGAGGCGCGGATCCTTCGGCTTCGTGGGCTCCTCCTTCTCTTCGGGCTGTGGCGCGTCGGGCTTGGAATCGTCCGTCGTTGGCGCGTTGGCGGCGGGCGCGTCGGGCTTGGCAGCATCCGCAGTGGGCTTGCCGTCGGTCGTGGGCGTCTCGCTCGCGGGCTCGGCCGGCTTCGCGGTCTCCGCCGGCTTGACATCGTCCTTCTTCTCTTCCTTGGGCTTCTCGTCCTTCTTCGGAGGATTCGCCTCCTTGCGGATCTCGCCACGCGTGCGCGACACGACCGCCTCCATGATGTCGTCGTTGCCTGAGGCGTCGGAGACGAAGTAGAGACGCGTGCCATCGGGGCTCCACGCGATCTCGCGCTCGCGACTTGGTGGCGCGCTCACGCGCACGGCGGGGGCCTTCTCGTCCAGGCTGCGCACGAACACGTCGCCATAGGCCACGAACGCCATCGACTTGCCGTCGGGGCTTGCGAGCGCCTCGGTCACGTCCTTGTCGACCTTGCGCATCTCGACCGGATCGGGCTCGTCGGCCACCGCGGTCACGGTGAGCGCCTCGGGCTTGGTGTCGGGCTTGGACAGATCGAGCCGCCACAGCTGCGTGCCGCGGGTCAGGAACACGGTGCGGCCATCGGCGCTCACGTCGTAGCCGGTGATGTCGTCAGGGAAGTCGGTGAGTCGCTTGCCGGCCACGTCGATGGGCTCGGTCAGATTCTTGCGATAGAGGTTCACCGCACCATCACGGTCGGAGAGATAGAGATAGTCGTCGGAGCCCGTGAGCCACTGCGCCTGTCCATCGTTGCCGGGCCAACTGGTGAGACGGCGGAAGGCCTGCTCCTGCGGCACGCCGGGCGTGAACATCCAGGCGTCGCGCGCATCGGGGCCGCGGTAATTGCGCCGAAGCCAGCTGTTGCCGCCGCGCTCGAAGAGCACGCGGCCCTGTGCGTCGGCCGAGGGGCGCGAGCCAAAGGCGTCATGCACGCGCGTGAGCGGTCCTCCCGTCAGTGGCACCATGTACGGGCGTGGTGCGCGGTACAGGTCGCCTTCGCGTGACGAGTCGCCCATCACCCACACGGAGCCGTCGGATCGCTTGGCCACGCCGCCCAGCACGACCGCGCTGTCACCGAAGGTGAGTTGGCGGGGTTCACCGCCGTTGGTGGGCATGCACCAGAGATTGCGCGTGCCCTCGCGCGTGCTCTCGAAGACCAGTGTGGAGCCATCCGGCGTGAACACCGCGCGCAGGTCGTCGCCGGGATTGGTGGTCAGGCGAACGGCCTCGCCGCCGCCGGCGGGCGCGCGCCAGAGATCGCCACGCCAGCTGAAGACCACCTGCGAGCCGTCGGGGCTGGCGGCCGGGTAGCGGGGCAGATCCACGGTGGCTGCCGAGGCGGAAAGGGCGATCAGAAGGGCGACGGGGGCGATGGGGGGCATGTGGAAATCCATTCGTCAAGTCTCGGTTCACGAAAAGGTACTGATCCCCGTAGTCGGGTTCGACATGTACCGGGAGTCGGCGACCGAGATTCTTGGCTTTTCTGGCGCACGAATAGGAGAGTGCTTCTGAAGGGCAATTCAGGGCCGTCCAAGGCCCCAAAGGAGGCAGGAAACCATGGAAACGAATTTGACGGGAAATGGCATGCAGGGTGGCTCGGGCGGGGTTCCGACCCGGTTCGAGCATTTGCGCGGCTTGCTTCGCCGCATGGACCGGATCGTGGACTCGTCCCGGGACCAGCGCTTGGGGCGCGTGATCGTGGCGCCGACGGTGGCACCGGCCTCGATTCCGTTCCCGAAGGCGCAGGCGACTGCGAGCAGCGGCAAGCCGCGTGCCGTGGCGAAGAGCCTGCAGGATTTCGAGGCCGCGTTCGCGCGCTTGACGGATCGTCAGGTCGGTTGATCGCGGTGAAGGTCATCTAAGGGTGCCGGCGAGTCGATTCGCGAAGGCCGTGGCGGATACATTCCGCTCCCCATGCGCCCCGACTCGCTGACCTTTCTTCGTGCCCTTCTCGACACCCCAAGCCCCAGCGGATTCGAGCGGGCGGGCCAGCAGGTCTGGCTGAGCTACGTCCGGCCCTTCGCCGACAAGGTGTGGAACGACGCCTACGGCAACTGCTTCGCGTCGATCGAGCCCGCGGGCGTGAAGCCGGGCGCGAAGGTGATGACCGTGGCGCTGTGCGGCCATGCCGACGAGATCGGCCTGATGGTCAATCACTTCGACTCGAACGGCTACATCTATTGCAAGTCGATCGGCGGCATCGATGCGGGCAGCATCGTGGGCAAGCGCGTGCAGTTCCAGAGCACGGTGCCCGGGGTGAAGAACCCGGTGCTCGGCGTGATCGGTGCCACCGCGATCCACCTGCAGGACAAGAGCGTCGAGGGCAAGGTGCGCAAGCTGCACGAGCTCTACATCGACATTGGCGCGAAGGACCAGGCGGCCGCACAGGCGATGGTGAACATCGGCGACCCCGGCGTGTTCATGGATTCCAGCATGCTGATGGGCGACGGCCTCATCGTGGCGCGCGGCCTTGACAACCGCATCGGCACCTTCGCCGCAGCCGAGGGCCTGCGTCTGGCGAGCGAGAAGCGTGGCGAGCTGAAGGTGCGCGTGGTGGCGGTGAGCACCGTGCAGGAGGAGGTGGGTCTGCGCGGCGCGGCGATGATCGCCGAGGCGCTGCACCCCGACGTGGCGTTGGTGACCGACGTGGGACACGCCACCGACAGCCCTGGCATCAACCACGCGCAGCACGGCCATTTCAAGCTGGGCGGCGGCCCCAAGATCTCGATCGGCGGCTCGATGCAGCCCGAGGTGGTGGCGCGCCTGTTCGAGGTGGCGAAGCAGCGGGAGATTCCCGTGCAGCGCACCGCGGCGCCCGGCAGCAGCGGCACCGACACCGACGCGATCTTCGTGCGGCGTGGCGGCATCGCGAGCGGGCTGGTGAGCCTGCCGATCCGCTACATGCACACCACGGTCGAAATGACCGCGCTGAGGGATCTGGAGCAGATCGGCGAGATCTTCGCGGGCTTCTGCCTGGGCCTGAAGGGTGACGAGAGTTTCGTGCCGGCGCTCTGAGCGCGGCTCGTAGACTGTCCCCCATGTTCCGTTTCGTCCGCGAGGCCTTCCGCGACATTCGCCACACCGGCAGCGTGTGGCCGAGCAGCCCCGCGCTCGCCAAGGCGATGACACGCGGGCTCGGTGACCTGCGTGGCAAGCGGCGCGTGCTTGAGGTGGGGCCGGGCACCGGGCCGTTCACGGAGCGCATCCTGCGGGGCCTGCGCGATGGCGACCACTTCGACATCGTGGAGCTGAACCCAGTGTTCTGTAGGGAGCTTGAGCGACGACTGGTTGCGCCGTACCGCAAGCGCAAGCCCCGCATGATGGTGGCGCTGCATCAGGCGGCGATCCAGGAGGCGCCGCTCGAGGGGCCCTACGACCTGATCGTGTGCGGGCTTCCGTTCAACAACTTTCCGCCGACGCTCGTACGATCGATCTTCCGCCGCATGATGGCGCTGCTGCGCGAGGGCGGCGAACTGGCGTACTTCGAGTACGCGGGCGTGCGCACGATCAAGGCGCCGCTGGTGGGCGAACGCGGGCGCAGGCAGCTCAAGGGCGTGCAGTATGTGGGGGAGAGCCTTCGCCGGCGCCATCGCGGCAAGCGTGAGTTGGTGCTGAGCAACATCCCGCCGGCGGTGGCCACACACCTTCGCAAGAGCGAGGCAACGCCGGCCAAGCGTGCGCCGGAGACCCGCAAGCGGCGCACAGCGCCGGCCTGAGCTGAGGCATGGCGCGCGTCAACGAGCATTTCCTGAAGCTGGCCGCGGGATACTTCTTCCCGGAGATCGGCCGACGCGTGAACGCGTTCGCGGCGGAACGACCGGACCTCGCTGGGCGCATCATCCGCTGCGGCGTGGGCGACGTGACCGAGCCTCTGCCCGAGGTGGCGGTGCGTGCGCTGCACGAGGGTGCCGACGATCTGGCCACGCGCGAGCGGTTCCAGGGTTACGGCCCGGCGACGGGGCACGAGTTTGTTCGGAAGGCCATCGCGCAGGTGGACTACCGCGACCGTGGCGTGCAGGTGGCCGACGACGAGATCTTCCTGTCGGACGGTAGCAAGCCCGACGCGAGCAACCTGCTCGAGATCCTGGGGCAGGGCAATCGCATCGCGGTGCAGGATCCGGTGTATCCGGTGTGCGTGGACACTAACGTGATGGCCGGCAACACCGGCGCCGCGATGGAAGGCGGTCGGTACGAAGGCATCACCTATCTCGAAGGCACTCCCGACAACGGCTTTGCGCCACCGCCGCCCGCGGAGCGCCTTGACGTGGTGTACCTGTGCTTCCCGAACAATCCGACCGGCGCCACGATCACGCGCGAGGGCCTGAAGCGGTGGATCGACTGGGCTCGCACGAACGACACCCTGGTGCTGTTCGATGCGGCCTACGAGGCCTACGTGCGTGATCCGGCGGTGCCGCGCAGCGTGTACGAGGTGCCGGGCGCGCGCGAGTGCGCGATCGAGTTCCGCAGCTTCTCGAAGAACGGCGGATTCACGGGCGTGCGGTGTGGCTACACGGTGGTGCCGAAGGAACTCACCGGCAGCACGCGCGACGGCACGCGTGTGCCGCTGCACGGCCTGTGGATGCGGCGCTGGAGCACCTGCAGCAACAGCGTGAGCTGGCCGGTGCAGAATGCGGCGGCCGCACTGTGCACACCGGAGGGGCAGCGTCAGATGCGTGCGCTGACCGACTTCTATCTGGAGAACGCGCGCATCCTGCGTGGCGCGGTGCAGGCGCTTGGGCTGCGCTGCTGGGGCGGTGACAACGCGCCGTACGTGTGGATCAAGTGCCCTGAGGGCCTGCACAGTTGGGATGCCTTCGACCGCCTGCTTCGTAACGCGCAACTGGTGTGTACGCCAGGCGCGGGTTTCGGCCGCTGTGGCGAGGGCTTCATTCGCGTGAGCGCCTTCAACAGTCGCGCGAATGTGGAAGAGGCGGGTGGCCGTCTCGCCGCGCTGGTTTCGTGAGTCGAACCGATTGAAACAGCCCGATGCAGACAGAACGGCACGAAAGGCCAGACGTTCAACGCGTTGCGAGTGTCCTCTCCGGTCACGGGCATGCCTCCATTGCATGGCCCACGGTAGCGACACTCAAGAGTGCGCCGGGAAAGTGAGACCATATTTCCCTCGACCGCAGCGAATCGGCACGGCCCCCATGCCGACACGCCCGCTCGCGCCTCAGAACCGGTAGCTCACGAACGCACCGAGAATCAGCGCCGGATTGCCACCCGTGCTGGTGACCGTGCCGCCACCGCCATCAAGCGTCTTCACGCGGCTGTACAGCGCACTGCCGGCCACGAGGTCCATGCGCAGATTCGTGATCGGCCGCCACTCGATGCGCCCGTAGATCGACGTGTTCGACTCCTGGAAGATGAAGTCGGCGTCCGGGCCACTGTCGTCGAGTCGCGCCTGCCGGAACTCCCACGCGCCACCGAAGCCGACGTCGAGACTCGGTCCAAGTTCATGCTCGATCTCCAGGCCTACGAAGGGATTCGCCTCGGGACCGCGGATGTTGCTGATGCGCGTGCTCTCGCCGATCTTCCAGTCCACCAGCGGCGCGGGCACCACAAGCACGCCACTGCCAAGCAGGCCTTTGGCCAGGATGCCGAAGCCGAGCACATGCTCCTGATCGAACGCGTAACGGAAGTTCGCGATCGCGCCGCCCGTGATGGTCTTGCCTCCGTCGGCATGGCTTTCGCCCGCCATCTGAAGGATGGGTGCGCCGCCGATTGCCCAATGGCGGTCCAGCGCGACGGTGAATCGTGGCGTGATGCTGAGTGCCTCGGTGTTGAGCGTGCTGCCGAGGCCGAAGTTCGTGCCGTGGAACTCGTAGTGATCGAACTCGTAGCCGATGCCCATGTCGAGCATCATGTTCTCGGTCAGGACGGCCTTGCTGCTGAAGGCGGCATAGGCGCGGCTGGCGGCGTAGTTGCCTCCGCTGTTCACCGTGGTGTTGAACTGCTGAACGAACCCGCCGGCAAGCTTGAAGCGCGTGGCGGTGCCGGGGCCCGCCGCAGGTGCGTCGGCCGGCGGCTGCGTGTCGCCGGTGTTCTGGATCGCCTCGCGCGATTCCGTGGTGCGCGCGCCTGCGCCAACGTTCTGGGCGGCGGCGATGGAGCAGAGGGCGAGTGAGGCGAGTGAGGCGGTGGTGGCACGCATGACGAGGGTCATCAGGTTGCCGCGGTGGGCGGCGTGGTCTCGATCAGGTTCTGCACGATTTCGTCGACGCTCTTGCCCTCGGCTTCGGCCTCGAAGTTGGTCATCACGCGATGGCGCAGCGCAGGCAGCGCGACCGACTTGATGTCGTCGGCGTTCACGAAGGGGCGGCCGGCCAGCAGCGCGCGCACCTTGCCTGCCAGCACCAGCGTCTGGGCGGCGCGCGGGCTTGCGCCGAGGCGCAGGAAGCGGTTCACGAGCGGCGTGGCGAACGGACCCTTCGGATGCGAGGCGAGCGTGAGGCGTACCGCGAAGTCCTGCACCACGGGCTCCACGCGCACGCGGCGCACCAGCTTCTGGTGATGCAGGATCGTCTCGGCGTCGAGGACCGCATGGATCTCGGGGTTCGTGCCCGTGGTCGTGCGCTCCAGAATCGTGGCCAGCTCTTCACGCGAGCTGTAACCCAGCAGCAGCTTGAAGAAGAAGCGGTCGAGCTGCGCCTCGGGCAGGGGGTACGTGCCTTCCTGCTCGATCGGGTTCTGCGTGGCCATCACCAGGAACGGCTTGTCGAGCAGGTGCGTGGTGCCGCCCACGGTCACGCTGCGCTCCTGCATGGCCTCGAGCAGCGCGCTCTGCGTCTTGGGCGTGGCGCGGTTGATCTCGTCGGCGAGCACGATCTGCGCGAAGATCGGTCCCTTGCGGAACTGGAAGTCGCGGCCGTGCTCGCCCTCGACCACGATGGTGGTGCCGGTCACGTCGGCGGGCATCAGGTCGGGGGTGAACTGGATCCGGTTGAACTTCAGCTGCAGCGCCTGACTGAGCGTGCGGATGAGCAGGGTCTTGCCAAGGCCCGGCACGCCCTCCAGCAGCACATGGCCGTTGGCGAACAGGCAGATCAGCGTGCCCTCGACCACGCTCTCGTGACCCACGATCGCCTTGCCGATCTCGGCGTGCACCTTCTGGAAGTCCGCGCGGAACCGTTCGATCAGCTGCTCGGTCCCTGAGTCGGCCATAGGGTTGAAATGTTACGAAAGGCTTGAGCGGCCGCTTGCCGGATTCGAGCCGCGTGGTAAGGTGTGCGCGTTCGCCGATGTCCGGCGAATGGCCCCCAGGCGGGGGAAGGCGGTGCGAATCCGCCGCGAACGCGTCACCGTGTGCCTGCCGTCCTTATCTACGGCAGGCGAGTCGGGTCTATCGCCTGAGGGTCCGTGCTTGTTCCCGCCCGCGCAGCTCGGGTGGACGGCCGTCGCGCCCTCGGGCGCGCACCCTCCATCGTGTCTGCACGGCTTCTCCCGTGTTTTCCGCCGCGCGATCGGCGGACGAAAGGTTCGACCCATGACCCGAAGCATGTCCTGTCTGTCTGCACTCACTTTCTCCTGCACGCTCACCGTCGGTGCGACGGCAGGGCTGGTGAGCACGCAGACCATCGGCTCGGGCGCGAAGAGCGCCAGCCTGCAATTCGACTTCGAGAACGGCAACACGCATGTGGTGAACGTGCGCTGGGACGGAACGCTCACCGGATTCGGCGCGCTGGAACTCATGTCGACTCAGGCGACCGGTGGCCGTCTGGACTACCAATCCTTCAGCTTCGGCAAGTTCGTCACGGGTCTCGGCGTGGGTGGTGACTACCAGTACGGCGAGGGTGAACTGTGGCCCGTCGAGAACTACTGGCACTACTGGACGGCCGAGGGCGACGCGGCGTTCGAGGCCCCGATGTTCGGCGCCTCCGGTCGCGCGATGCAGGACGGCTCGCGCGACGCGTGGGTATTCGGCTCCTCGGCTGCGCCGGCGGTGATCCCTGCGCCTGGTGTGCTGGCGCTCGCGGCGTGTGTGGGTATGTGCAGGCGTCGAAGGGCCTGATCGCGGCTCCCGCGGGCGTGCAGGTATCGTGCGCGTGTGCTGGTCGCGCCCGATCACATCTTGTTGGACCGTCGTGTGCCGGCCGGCATGCCATTGCTGGAGTCGTGGTGGTGGCGTGCCTTCGCGGCGGGCGTGAGCATCGGGCTGGTGCCGCTGCTGATCGTGCTCTGGCACTTCATCGACGTGCCCTTCGGCGCGTGGATGGAGGCGCACTGGCCAGCGCTTCTGACAGGATTCAGCATCCTGGGCGCGCCGGAGTTCTGGCTTGTCGGTTCCGGCGCGGCGTTCCTGTTGATGGCGGCGCAGCGCGAGCGCGAGCGAGCGCAGGAAGCGTTCGTGCTGTTCGTGACGATTGGTGCGAGTGTGCTGGCGTGCGGGTTCTGCGACGCCTTTGCGGAGGGCGCGGTCTGGATCGCGGCTGGCGGCGCTGATGCATGGGAGCATCTGAGCCCGAATCCGCGCGCGGCCACCATCGCGGCGGCGACCATCTGGACGTGGACTGCGGCGCCGCGATGGCGGCGACGCGTGGCGATCGCGCTTCCGCTGGTGCTTGCCGCCGAGGTGGCGGTGGGCGTGGCGTTCCTGGCCGACGCCCTCGCCGGCGCCTGGCTGGGTGTGCTGGTCGGCCTTGTGGTGCCGTGGATCCGCTGGCGCGGTCGCGATCGATGGACGCATCGACGCCGATGGAGCATCAGCTCCACAACGGTCGAGTCGCCTGAGCGGGCGTGAGCGATCAGCCCTGCGCGGGCGCGGGCGCCTTCACCGGCAGCTTCTCCAGCACGCGGTCGATGAGCCCGTAGGTCTGCATCTCCGCGGCCGTGAGCCACTTGTTGCGCTCGCAGTCCTCGGCGATCTGCGTCTTCGGCTTGCCGGTCTGCCGCGCGTAGATGTCGTAGAGCTGCTCACGCATGCGCAGGATGTGCCGGGCCTCGATCTCGAGGTCGGTGGCCTGGCCCTCGAGCACGCCGCCGATGAGCGGTTGGTGCATCAGGTTCTCGGCGTTCGGAAGCGCGAATCGCTTGCCCTTGGTGCCGCTGCACGCGATCACGCTGCCCATGCTGGCGGCCTGACCGATGATGTAGGTGCAGACGTCGCAGGGCACGAAACGCATCGTGTCCACGATGCCGAGACCGCTGGTCACGCTGCCACCCGGGCTGTTCACGTACAGGTGGATGTCGGCCTTCGGATCCTCGTTGGCCAGGAACAGGAGCTGCGCGACGACCAGGTTGGCCATCACGTCGTTCACGGGTCCGCCCACGAAGATGATGCGGTCGTTCAGCAGACGGCTGTAGATGTCGTAGGCGCGCTCGCCGCGGCCGGTCTTCTCGATGACGATGGGGACGAGGGTCATGGCTGGTTCCGTGGGGTGCTCGGGTTCACTTCTTGCTCTTGTCGGGGAAGCTGGCGACCTCGTCGACCAGCCCGTAGGCCTTCGCCTCGGCGGCGCTGAAGTACTTGTCGCGCTCGCCGTCCTTCGCCACCTGCTCGAACTTCTGGCCGGTGTGGCGCGCCAGGATCTCGTTCAGCATGCGCTTGTCCTTCAGGATCTGCTCGGCCTGGATCTGGATGTCGCTGGTCTGGCCGCCCACGCCGCCGAAGGGCTGATGGATCATCACCTTCGCGTGGGGCAGGATGTGGCGCTTGCCGGCGTGGCCGCTGGCCAGCAGCACGGCGCCGCCCGAGTATGCGCGGCCGATGCAGAAGGTGGCCACCTCGCTGCTGATGAACTGCATGGTGTCGTAGATGGCCAGCGTGTCGTCGACCGCGCCGCCGGGGCTGTTGATGTAGAAGTTGATGTCCTGCCCGCGCTTCTGGTTCTCCAGATAGAGCATCTGCATCATCACGCGCGCGGCGCTGGCGTGGTTGATCTCGCCGATGAGGAACACCACGCGGTTCTCGAGGAGCAGTTCGTCGATGCTCATCTCGCGCGTGCGCTGGTAGCTGATCGAGGCGACCAGCTCGCGGGGCAGGCCCGCGAGCACTTCCGGGGTGATCACATTCGGGGTCTTGAACATGGAGGCGGGATCATAGTGCGGTGCCGCCATCGCCGCCGCGTTCATGGGGGTGTGGCGCCCTGGAAGGTGTAGATCGCGCCCACACCCATCCATCGGGTCAGCTCGTCGAGGGCGTCCCGCGAGCGCCGAAGCAGCGTCGGGTCGCACAGGTCCGCGGGCCGAAGTTCCTCTGGGTAATGGCGTTCGATCCATCCATGCAGCCATGCGATGCGTTCGGGTGAAAGCAGGAAGCCAGGATGCAGGGCCGCACGCCCGACTTCGTCAAGCGGCACGCGCAGGCGCAGGCACGCGGGTCCGCCGCCATTGCGCATGCTCTCGCGCACGTTCAGGTAGACCGCCGTCTTCACGGGCGAGAATGGATCTCTCAGGATGCGGTCCACCACCGCGCAGGCGCGCGGATGCTCGCGGACCTCGATCGGGCACACCAGGATCTGGTGTCCATCCGGGGCCTGCAACAACTGGGAATTGAAGAGATAGGTAGAGACCGCGTCGGCCACCGAAATCTCGTCACGACGCACGACGAGTGGGTGGAATCCATCGCCGACGGCGCGATGCAGCGCGTCGATGGTCGCGGCACCGTCCAGAAACGCGTCCTCGTGATGCAGCAGCGTGCCGCCGGTGCCCACGCAGATCACGTCGTTGTGGAACACGCCCGCGTCGATCACGGCGGGGGACTGTTGCGCATGCACGCAGTGCGAGGCCGGCACGCGCAGCAGGTGCGCGACTTCGCGACTTGCCTCAAGCGTCTGTCGGGCCGGATGCTTGGCGGGTGCAGGGCCGCCCGTCGCCGCGGCCCCATGCACGAAAAGGTGGATGCCTTGCGCGCCCGCGGTCGCGAGTCGCGTGTGGTTCGCGGCACCCTCGTCGCCGAAGGCTCCGGATGGGTCGAGCGCCGCGTGCACCTCGAAGCGACTGGAATCGTGGAAGAGCGCGCGCAGCGTGCGCAACGTCTGTGGCGGCTCGATCGAGCGATGCGGCATCGCACGAAGGTTCGCCACCACAGCATGCAGTCGACCATCGTCGGTGTCCTGTGCGGGCGCGATCGTGGCGGCGTTGGCAGTCCACATGGCGCTGGCGCTGCAGGCGCGCGCGAGCAGCAGGGGGTGATCGCGCGCCGCTGCTGCGAGCACCTGCTCGTCGCTGCCGGACAGTCCCGCCGCACGAAGCGTCCACAGGGCCGGTCGCTCCTGCGGTGGCAGGAAGCCCTGCACGAAGCCAAGCCCCGCCACCGCGCGCATCTTCGCGAGGCCCTGCAGCGCGGCGCGGCGCGGACGCGAGATCGCCTGCGCGTTGGACTGGCTGGCGATGTTGCCCTGACTCAGTCCCGCGTAGTTGTGGGTGGGGCCCACGAGCCCGTCGAAGTTGGCCTCGAACGTGTCGATGCGCGAAATGTATGGCGTGGCGGCGGGTAGAGTCTTCCGCATGGCAGCGCGAGCCGACACGCCCATGAACCCGACCGCCGAGATGCGGGTGGTGGTGCTGCACGGCAAGGACGCGTTCCTGCGACTGGAGCGTGGTCGGCGGCTCGAGACGCTGCTTCAGGAACGCTTCGGCGGCGTCGACCGGACCGATCTGGACGGCACGCAGGCGGCGCTGGCCGACGTGCTGGACGGCCTTCGCACGCCGGGCCTCTTCGCGCCGCACAAACTGGTGGTGCTGGAGAACGCCGAGGCGTTCATGGGCGCCGAGGATCGCCGTCGCGCGATGGAGGGCTATGCCCAGTCGCCGTGCGCCGACGCCACGCTGCTCATGCGATCCGCGGGCGGCTGGCGCCCGGGCAACTTCGACAAGCTGGTGGCGAAGGTTGGCGCGGTGATCAAGTGCGAGAGTCCCTCGCCCGACGAGGCGGTGGCGTGGTGCATCGCGCGCACGCGCAAGCGTCACGAGGCGGAGATGGAGGGTGCCGCGGCGGAACTGCTTGTCGAACGGATTGGCTGCGATCTGGGTCGGCTCGATTCGGAACTCGGCAAGCTCACGTCGGCGGCGCTTCGGCCCGGCGGCGGTGCCGCGAAGGTCACGCGCGCCATCGTGCAGGAGTTCACCGGACTCTCGCGCGAGGAGCAGGCGTGGGAGATCCAGGGGCCGGTCGTGCAGGGTGATGCGGCGGGCGCGTTGCGCAAGCTTGACGAACTGCTGCGTGTGAGCCGCGTGCCCGAGGTGATGATCGGATGGAGTCTGGTGGACCTGGCTCGCAAGGTGCACGACGCAAGTTGCTTGCTGGCGCAGGGCGAAGGCGAGGGCGCCGTCGCCAAGACGCTGAAGCTGTGGGGTCCGAGTGCCGCAAGCGTGGTGCGCGCGGGCAAGCGCCTGAAGCCGCATGCCGCGGCCACCATGTTCCGCATGGCGGTGCAGACCGATCGCGCCACGAAGAACGGCACCGCGCCCGAGCCGGCACGCGCGTTCGAGGGACTGATGGTCCGGATGTCCGAGGCGTTCGCCTGAGCGTCAGCCGCAGCAGTTGGAGCGCCTCATCCGGTCAGCTTCTGCCTGGGCGTGCGCGGCCTCTCGCGGTGCATCCAACGTTGCGTGCCGGGCTTGAAGCGAGGCCGCGTCGAAGTCGTGGAAATGGGCTCAAGTTGGTCAGCGCCGCGGCCAGAACGCGGCACGGTGGATGGATCATCTCGGAAGGCATGAGTAGTGTCGGTTGCGGAGTATGATGGAGGGTTCCAGCCGGCCGCACATGCAGGCCAACACCGACCATCCAGCGCCATCGGACCACTCGGTGATCGAGGAGGGCCATCCCTCGCACAGGAAGGCGACCCACGCGGCGCTTGCGCTGGCCGCGCTCGGCGTGGTTTTCGGTGACATCGGAACCAGCCCGCTGTACGCGCTGAAGGATTGCGTGCGACATCACGGACTTGGCGAGAAGTCCTTCACCGACACCTTCATCCTGGGCTCGCTGTCGCTCATCTTCTGGGCGCTCATGCTGGTGGTGAACGTGAAGTACCTGCTGGTGGTGCTGCGCGCCACGAATCATGGCGAAGGCGGAATCTTCTCGCTGCTTTCGCTGGTGCCGCGCAGCCTGAGTGAGCGACCGAGCCGCGAGAAGGTGACGCTGGCGATGCTGGCGATCCTTGGCGCGGGCCTGCTGTTCGGCGACGGGATCATCACGCCCAGCATCTCGGTGCTCTCGGCGGTGGAGGGCATCCAGACGCTGCCCGGCGGATCGATGACGTGGGTCGGCAAGGTGATCGTGCCTCTGGCGCTCGTGATCCTCGTGGGCCTGTTCTTCGTGCAGCAGTTCGGCACCGGGCGCATCGGCATCGTCTTCGGACCCGTGATGGTGGTGTGGTTCGTCACGCTCGGCGCCCTGGGTGTCTGGAGCATCGTGCGGGAGCCGGAGGTGCTGCGCGCCATCCATCCAGCATGGGCGTTCCGGCTGTTCGCCGAGCATCCGTGGCACACCTGCACGCTGCTCGGAAGCGTGGTGCTCGTGACGACCGGCGCCGAGGCGCTCTACGCTGACATCGGCCACTTCGGTCTCAAGCCGATCCGCATGGCGTGGTACGGGCTCGCCTTGCCATCGCTGATACTGAACTACTTCGGGCAGGGGGCCTGGACGCTGTCCCAGATCAACGCGGGCATGCTGGTCGAGTCCGGATGGAGGGGCTTCAATCCCTTCTTCGAGATGGCTCCGCCGTGGCTGCGCGTGCCGCTCGTCCTGCTTGCCACGCTTGCGGCGATCATCGCGAGTCAGGCGATGATCAGCGGCGTGTTCAGCATCGCGCGCCAGGCGATGCGCATGGGCTACCTGCCACGCCTGGAAGTGGTGCACACCAGCCGCAGCGAGGAGGGGCAGATCTACCTGCCCGCCGTGAACCTGCTGATGCTGGTGGGTTGCGTGATCACCGTGCTGTGGTTCGAGAGCAGCGACCATCTCGCCGCGGCCTACGGCATCGCGGTCACGGCCACGTTCGCGATCACGTCGGTGCTGATCTCGTTCGTCGCGCGTCGACTGTGGCGCTGGAGTCGTCTGCGCGTCGCCTTGCTGATGGGTCCGTTGCTGCTGATCGATCTGGCGTTCCTTTCCGCGAACCTGCTGAAGATCGGATCGGGCGGCTGGGTCGCGGTGCTGGTGGGCGTGGCCGTGGCCACGGTGATGGGCACCTGGATGCAGGGCAGCTACTACGTGGGCCGCCGGATGGCCGAGGCCGCCGGCAACATCCACGAGTTCCTGGCGAGCCTGTGGAGCGAGGCCGTGCCGCGGGTACCGGGGACCGCGGTCTTCCTGACGACCAGCAGCGCCACGCCGTTCTCGCTCGCGGCCTTCGTGGAGCACAGCCACGTGCTGCACAAGCAGGTGATCCTGCTCAGCATCCAGCCCGCGCACATGCCGGTCGTGCCGGCGAAACGGCAGGTGCGACTGGAATGGATGCCCGACGGATTCTGGAAGCTCACGGCGCAATGCGGCTTCATGGAGACGCCGGATGTGCCGAAGTTCCTCGAGCGAGCGCGCGAGCATGGTCTGGAGTGGGATCCGGCGGCGACCACCTACTTCGCGCGACGCATGGTGGTGCTGCCCACCGGCGATGCGCCCATGACCCGCTGGCGCAAGCGCCTCTTCGCGCACCTGAACGCGAACGCAGTGGACAGCATCCGATTCTTCAACCTGCCGCCTGACCGCGTGGTCGAGTTCGGCGTGCAGATGGAGCTCTGACGTATGCGCCGCATCGCGCTGCAGATGCTCTTCGGCGACAGCGCCAAGTTCTACGGCATCCTGCTGGGCCTGACCTTCGCCACGCTGCTCATCACGCAGCAGAGTGCGATCTTCGTGGGCCTCATGACGCGGACCTACGCGCTGATCGAGGAGATTCCGCAGGCTGACCTGTGGGTCGCGGATCCCACGCTGCAGTTCGTCGACGACACCAAGCCGATGCCCGTCACGGCGCTCGACCGCGTGCGCAGCGTGCAGGGCGTGGAGTGGGCGAGTCCGCTGTTCAAGAGCATCCTGGTCGCGAAGCTGCCCAATGGCGGCCGGCAGCTCTGCGACGTGGTGGGCGTGGACGACGCCACGCTGATCGGCGCGCCCGCCACGGTGGTGGAGGGCAAAGTGGAGGACCTGCGCAAGCCCGACGCGATCTTCGTGGAGACACGCGGCGCAGGGAAGCAACTGATGCAGCCGGCGACCGATGATCCCAACGGCCCGAAGCGACCCATGCGGGTGGGCGACGTGCTCGAGCTGAACGAGCGGCGCGCGGTGGTGGTGGGCATCGCGGAGACGCGACCGAGCTTCCAGAACGTGCCCACGATCTACACCACGTATTTTCGCGCGATCGGCTTCGCACCCGCGAATCGCCGCACCCTCAGCATGGTGCTGGTGAAGGCCGCACCTGGACAGGACATCGGTGAGCTCGAGCGGCGCATCGAGCGCGAAACAGGGCTGAGCGCCTATACGCCCGACGAGTTCAGCTGGAAGACCCTTGACTACTGGATGAAGCAGACGGGCATCCCGATCAACTTCGGCATGGCGATCGCGCTGGGCTTCCTGGTGGGCGTCGCGATCGCGGGTCAGATGTTCTACAACTTCACGCTGGACAACCTGAAGTACTTCGGCGCCATGAAGGCGATGGGCGCCACGAGTGCGCAACTGCTGGGCATGGTTGCGCTCCAGGGACTTTCAGCGGGCGTGCTGGGACTTGGCCTTGGCCTTGGCGTGACGGCCGCGTTCGGACTCAGCATTCCGGCGGATCGGCTGGCGTTCAAGCTGATCTGGCAGTTGCCGGTGCTCAGCACGATGGCGGTCACGATCATCGTGGTCGGCGCGAGTTCGCTCAGCATGCTGAAGGTGATCCGGTTGGACCCCAAGGAGGTCTTCTCCGGATGAGTGACGAAGGCGCGATCGACACCCGCGGGATGGTGAAGACCTACGGAACCGGCGACTCGGCCGTCCGGGCGTTGCGAGGTGTGGACCTGAGCGCACGCTTTGGCGAGATGGTGGCGCTCGTGGGCCCGTCTGGCTGCGGCAAGACCACGTTCATCAGCATCCTGGCGGGGCTTCTCTCGCGCGATGGCGGGTCGCTGCGGCTGGCAGGTGTGGACCCCGACACGCTTGACAACCGCGAGCGAACGCTCTGGCGACGTGAGAATGTGGGGTTCATCTTCCAGCAGTTCAATCTGGTGCCGCAGATCAGCGTGGTCGAGAATGTGGCCATCCCGCTGCTGCTGCGTGGCATGCGCCGCACCGAGGCCATCGAGCGTTCCATGGCACTGCTGGAGCGCGTCGGCCTGAAGGGTCGCGAGCGAAACCGGCCGACGGCGCTCAGCGGTGGCCAGCAGCAGCGCGTGGCGATCGCGCGCAGTCTGGTGCACGGACCTCGCATCCTGGTGTGCGACGAGCCCACCAGCGCGCTCGACGGAGCGACCGGCCAGCGCGTGATGGAACTGGTCCGCGAGCAGGGGTGTCGTCCGGATAGATTGGTCGTCTTGGTGACCCACGACGAGCGCATCTTCCATTTTGCGGACCGCATCGTGCACATGGATGACGGTCTGGTCACGCGCGTGGCCGACGCCAAGAGCGAGGTGGCGGCGCTGCGTGCCGCGGTCGCCGCGGAAAGGCCCGCCTGATGGGCATCAAGGTGCGATACGTGCTGCTGCCGGTGCTGGCGCTGACCGGCGTCGGCCTGACCCTGTACACGGTGAAACTGCAGGCGCGTCCTGCGCCGGCGGCAGCGCCGAGTGGCGAGCCCACACGGAGTCCCTTCGGCAATCGCGTGGCAGGCAGCGGCCTCGTGGAGCCTGTCTCCGAGATCATCAATGTGGGCACACCGATGTCGGGCGTGGTGCAGTCCGTCAATGTGCAGGAGGGCGTCGAGGTGAAGAAGGGCCAGACGCTCTTCACCATCGACCAGCGCATGCTGCGCAGCCAGTTCCAGTCGGCGAAGGCGCGGCTGGAGGTCGTGCGCCGAAAGCTCGACCAGTTGAAGTCGCTGCCGCGAGCCGAGGATCTGGCGAAGGCTGAAGCGGTGGTGGAGCAGCGTCGCGCCGCGCTGAAGGACGCGCAGAGTCGACTGGATCGCCTGAACCAGATCGCGGATCCGACCGCGATCAGCCCCAACGAGCGCCCGACGCGTGAGTACGAACTCGCCAACGCGAAGGCTCGCATGGCCGAGGCCGAGGCGGACCTGGTCGAGGTGCGGAAGGGGTCCTATCCGGAGGATCTCGCGGTGGCAGCCGCCGACGTGCAGGTGGCCGAGGCGGAGGTGAAGTCGCTGCAGACCGATCTTGACCGCAGCGATGTGACCTCGCCGATCGACGGCACGATCCTGCGTGTCACCGCGAGGCCAGGGCAGTACGCGGCCGCCACGCTGAGCGCGGGTGAGGGTCTGGTCACGCTGGGGCAGCTCTCGCCGCTTCACATTCGCGTGGATGTGGACGAACTGGACGCGTGGCGCTTCGATCCGAAGGGCAAGGCCGTGGCGGTGCTGCGCGGTGGCAAGCGTGTGGAGCACCCGATCGAATACGTGCGCACGGTGCCGGTGGTCATTCCCAAGAAGACGCTGACTGGCGACAACGCCGAGCGCATCGACACGCGCGTGCTGCAACTGATCTATCGCTTCACCGAGAACGAGCCAGGCGTGCTGCCGGGCCAGGTGCTCGATGTCTACGTGGAGACGGGCGGCGGCGGTGCCGCGGCGGGCGCCGTCTCGGGCACGGGTGGTGCCCAGGGTTCAAGCGCTGGCTCGGTCGGCGGCTGAACCAGCCACGCGGCGTCGCGGCCCCACGACGGAAGGTCGCGCTCGCATGCGTCCCACGGCGTCGGCGAGCGTTCCGGAACGCTCTGCGTGCGATCGAAACTCACCATGCGTGCGAGGGGACGGCGCGTGACCGCGTCGACCACCTCGCATTCGAAGGCGAAGCGCGCAGGGACCTCGCCCCATCCATGATGCGTGGCCGTCGGTGGTTCAAGACCGCGGTCAAGCAGCGCCGTGGTGATGGCGGACTTCACCACCAGCACCTTGCCAGGTTCGGCATCCACAGCGTCATCTCGCAGCGTGAGGCGCGGCGTGAGTGCCTCGACCAGCCAGTCCCGCATCGCGTGCTGCATGGCCGCACGAGCCTCGGGCCCCGGCAACTGGTCGTCTGGTCGGCGTCGGATCGCGGGCAGGTCCACCATCACCTCGCGGTAGTCGTCCAGATTCGCGCCATGCAGGCGCCACACGAACAGGTCAGGTCGCAGTGGATCAGGTTGCAGATGCGCATAGGTGCTCAGGAATCCATCGTCGATGCGTCCGTGGGTGGGCGCAGGCGGTGCACCGCACGCGGCCAGCAGCAGTGCAGAAATGATCGCGCAGGGACGCCGGTTCATCGCACCACGAGCACCGGTCGATCCGCCTGATGCACCAGATCCGCGGCCACGCTGCCAAGCAGCATGCGGGCTGCGCCGGCCGGCGCAGTCGTGCCGACCACCAGGATGTCGGCCTGTCGCTCGTTGGCCACGTCACGCATCGCTTCCACGGGCGAGCCCGGACAGCTCAGTCCCTCGATGCGAACGCCGTGTCCGCCCAGCTGCTGCACGCGGTTGGAGAGCGCCTCGCGCGCGGGGGCGTCGGACTCGGCTGGCTCGACGATCGGTACCGCGGGCATCTCGACGCCGACGAACGGGGTTGCGATCACGCTTGCGTGCAGGAGACCGATCACGGCCTCGGACTTTGGAGCCGCGAGTTGCCGCGCAAACGCCGCGGCGCGATCCGCCTCGGGCGAGAAGTCCATGCCCACAAGCAGGCGCGCACAGCGTGGCTTGCGCTGGGCATCGCCCGGGTGCACCACAAGCGTGGGCAGCGAGACCTGCCTCAGGGTTGCGTCCGCCACGCTTCCAAGCAGCAGCCGGCTGATCGGATTGCGTCCACGGCTTCCGATCACCAGCATGTCGGCGCGGGACTCCATGGCGAGCTTCGCCACCACCTGAGTCGCTGTGCCTTCGTGCATCTCCACATGAACCTGTAGTCCATGCGCGGTCTCGACTGCGGCGAGTCCCGCCAGCGCGGCGCGTGTCTCCTCCGCGGAAAGTCCCGGATCCTGCTTGGTGTACGCGTGCACCAGCAGCAGCGAGGCACCGTGCACGCGGGCGATGGCGCTGGCCCATCCAAGCGCGGTGGCCGCCGGGGCGCTGAAGTCCGTGCCGACCACGATGCTGCGGATGGAGTCGGATGCGCCCACCAAAGGAAGCGTAACCGCGGGGTACGCTGCCTGCATGCCACAGGCCACGCTGGAACGCCGCGCCGCTTGGATCGCCGTGACCGTGGCGATCGCGTTGATGGCCACCAAGATCGCGGCGTACCGGCTCACCGGCAGCACGGCGGTTTTTGGCGACGCGATGGAGAGTCTGGTGAACGTGGCGGCGTCGCTGCTGGCGGTGTGGAGCATCTGGATGGCGCATCGGCCCGCTGATCGCACGCATCCCTACGGGCACGGCAAGGCGGAATTCGTGTCGGCCGCTATCGAAGGTGGTCTCGTGGTCGCCGCAGCCGGTGCCGTGGCCGTGAAGAGCGTGAGCGATTTCGGTGCCACTGAGGATGCGCTCACGCGGATCGACCTGGGCGTGATGCTGCTGGTGGTCACGGTCGCGGTGAATGCGCTTGTCGGTGGCTGGCTGCTCCATCTTGGCCGCAGCGGGGGCAGCGCCGCGCTCGAGGCCGACGGCGTGCACCTGCTCTCCGACGCCTGGACCAGCGGTGCGGCGATCGCCAGCCTGCTGCTCGTGCGCAGCACAGGGTGGCAATGGATCGATCCGGTGATCGCGATGGTGATGGCCGTCTGGCTGGTGTGGTGCGGCTGGCGGGTGGTGCGGCGCTCGCTCGGCAACCTCATGGATGAGCAGGATCAGGGGGATCTGGTGCAGGTGCAGGCGTTGCTCGAGGCGCACGCGAAGGACGGTGGTCCCGAGCCGCGTATCTGCTCGTTCCACAAGGTGCGCAGCCGCCACAGCGGTCGCGAGCACTGGGTCGACTTCCATGTGGAGTTGCCGCCGGCCACCGACCTGCGCGCCGCGCACGAACTTGCCACGCGCATCGAGTGCGAGATCGAGGGCGCTCTTGGAGGCACCGCGACTGCGCACGTGGAGCCGTGTCGATCCCCGGACTGCCATCGCTGCCGACCATGAGCGCGTTACCGCTCGTGCTGATCTCGGCCCTGTTCGGAGGCCTGGGCGCCGCCGCACGCGTGACGATGATCCTGCTGTGCACCGAGCGGTATGGGCTGCCGCTGCGCTGGACCATCCTGATCGTGAACCTATCGGGCTCGGTATGCGTGGGTGCGTGCACCGTGGCGTTCACGCGCATCGACCCCAACGGGATCGCGCATGCCGCGGTGATCGGCGGCATCCTCGGCGGCTTCACCACCTTCAGCAGTTTCGCGATCGAGTGCATCGAGGAGTGGCAGCGGGGGTCGCGCCGCGGTGCGGTGCTCTACTCGATCGAAAGCCTCGCGGGATGCGCCATCGCCGCCTGGATCGGCTTCGAGATCCTTCGGAGACTGTGGCCGTGAAGTCGGTTCCGGAGACACCATGGCTGGTGGCTGTACTCGCCTTCGCTGGCGGCGCATGCGGAAGCGTCCTGCGCGTGGTGAGTGACCACGCAGGTTCCGCGATGGGCATGCCGGTCTGGGGTTCCACGCTCGCGGTGAACGTGGTGGCGTGCTTCCTTGGAGGCTTCCTCGGCCGCTGGCTGCTTGGCCGAATCACGCGCCAGCAGGCGATCGGGTCGGAAGTGCTTGATCCCTACGCGGTTCGCGCGCGCCGTCTCACCACACTGCTGGTCACGGGTTTCTGCGGAGGTCTGAGCACCTTCAGTACGCTCGGACAGGAGTTGAATGAACTGTGCCGGATGCAGCAGATCGGCCAGACCGTCATGGTCGCTGGACTTTCGCTGGTGCTCGGCCTTGGCGCGGTGTGGGGCGGACTCGCACTCGGCATGCGCCTGCAGCGTGACCGGTAGATTGCACGCATGCCCTCACGTCCGGTCCGGCCACCTGTCTCGGATTCCTGGGGCGGCGCGCCGCTCGACATCGCACGCTTGCGCAAGCTTTGGAAGCCCCGGCGCGATTCCTATGCGCGCGCAATCCTGTATGAGGATGTGCGGATCCGAATCCATCGCGCGCTGACCTGGCTAGAGTTCGCGGAACGCTGCGACGCCTCGGAAGACCTCGACGCCCGTCTGGTCGCACAGTGGATCGCGCTCAACAGCCTGTACGGACGCTGGGACGATCGCGCCGGATCGCCGATGCCGGATCGTGAGAGCCTGCGGGTGTTCGCGGAGCAGATCCTGTCGCACGACCACGATCGACTGGTCGCTTCGGTCCTGCGTGCGCATGCCAAGTTGGCGATCAGCCTGTTCGAGGATCGCTATCTCTGCCGCCACTTCTGGGAGGCGCCCAGTGCGCCTGCTGGACGCAACCGCAACCGCGACGTCGCGTGGGGAGCCGCGAACGCACGCGAGCACCTGCGCGAGGGTCGGCACGCAGCAGTGCTGGATCGTGTGCTCGATCGCATCCACTTCGTGCGCAACCAACTGGTGCATGGCGGCAGCACCTACAACGGCCGGCTCAATCGTGCGGCGGTTCGCCGCGCCAGCCAGATGATGGACCATCTGCTTGCCTGCTTCCTGCAGATCCTGATGGAGCACGGCTACGTCGACGACTGGGGCGGTCTCTGCTATCCGCCGATCGACGAGCGGTAGGGTCATCCAGCCTCGGGCAGGGGGCCCGTGTCAGAAACGTCCCGTTGGGATCTTCGGCCCTGCACGCGCGAGCCACCGCGTCGCAACGCGTCGGGCCCGAAACGGCGGACGGCCTCGTCCGCGATCGCGTCAAGCGCGCGCTGCCGCGTGTCAGGCACGGCGTCGAAGAGCGACGTTTCCGATGGAGACGACTCCGCGCGGTCCACGCTCACGCCGAGCAGTCGAAGCGGACCAGGCTGCTGCGACCACCATGCATCCAGCAGCGCCGCGGCCGCCTGCCAGATCATCAGGGTCGCGTCGGTGGGTTCGGCAAGCGTGCGCTGTCGTGAAACGGTGATGAAATCGGGGCGTCGCAGCTTGATCGAGACCACGCGCGCCACACCACCGCCGGCGCGAAGTCGCGTGCCGACACGTTCGCACTGCTCCTGCAGCACCGAGCGAAGCACGTCCAGATCCCCCTCGTCCCGATCAAAGGTCTCCTCGTGGCCCACGCTACGCGCGCCGCGGTCCACCTCGATCGGGCGATGGTCGATACCAAGCGCAAGCCGGCGCCACTCGACACCCTGTTCGCCCAGCAGCAGCCGAAGCGCGCCCTCGTCGCGTCGCTGTAGATCCGCGAACGAGTGCAGGCCGAGCGCATGCATTCGCGGCGCCGTCCGAGGTCCGACACCCCACATGCGCTCGATCGGCAGCGACGCCAGACGCGTGGCGGCCTCGTCGGCCGCGATCACGGTCAGCCCATCGGGCTTTCGTATGTCGCTCGCGATCTTCGCCACGAACTTGCATGCGGCCACACCCACGCTCACGCCAAGACCAAGTTCCTCGCGGGTACGCGATCGAATGGCCTGCGCGATGCGCTCGCCACTTCCGAGCAGTCGTTGCGATCCAGTCACGTCCACGAAGGCCTCGTCGATGCTCAGCGGCTCGACCAGCGGCGACTGGTCAAGCAGGATCGCGCGAAAGCGCGCGCTGAGTTCCGCGTATCGATCGAAGCGAGCCGGCCGCACGATCGCGGCGGGGCAGAGTCGTCGCGCCTGCAGCATCGGCATCGCGCTGCGACAGCCGAACGTGCGCGCCTCGTAGCTGGCGGCGGCCACCACAGAGCGGTCGCCTGTGCCACCAACCAGCACCGGCCTTCCCCTCAAGGTCGGGTCGTCGAGCTGCTCGACGCTGGCGAAAAAAGCGTCCAGATCGGCGTGAAGGATGCACCGTTCCCAAATCACCTCTGGATTCTGAGCGTCCGGTCGGCATTTGTCTGTTTCTCGGACGCCCGAGGTGCAAAAAGACTTCGTGGAACCGCTCAACTTGCCCTGAATTACCTTGACACGGTCGCAAAACCGGCGACATTAGGCCCAACCAAGGGGTCTGTCTCCTTGGGGAGTGTGGCCCAACAGGGCTGTCGCATGCTGCGATGGCCTTGTTTCATCATGATCGGGAGGGGAGAGACCAGCGCGTTCGGCTTGGATGGACGCGCGGAACCCCCGCAAAAAAGGGCGTGGGCGCTCGGCTCAAACCGGGCGACTCACGCCCTTCTTCTCTTTTTCGCGCGCCGTCGACTCGCACGCATCAGGCGAGCCCGTGGCCGCGTTCCTTAGCATGCGCCTCATGCTGCTTGCCGACGCTGCCGTGGATCCCGTGGCTCACGCTTGGATCGAGTTCCTTGGTCTCATGCACCCCTTGGTGCTGCACTTTCCGCTGGCTCTGCTGTTGGTGGGTGCGGCCGCAGTCGTATGGAACTGGTTCCGCGGTGAGGAGGGCATCGGCGAGTTCGCCTTCCACTGCATCTGGATCGGTGCGGCCATGGCACTGGTCGCTGCCGTGACTGGATGGTTCCTGGGCGAGGACGAGGCCGGAGAGAAGGGACTTGAACTGCATCGATGGTTCGGCGTGGGCAGTGCCGCCGCGGCGGTGGCGTTGACCGCGATGGCGAGCCTGTCCCGAACCGATGCCCGCCCCGGACTGCTTGGCATGACACGCATCCTGGCGCTGGTGACCGCATTGGGCATCGGTTTCACGGGACATCTGGGTGGCGAGATGGTGTGGGGCGAGAGTCAGGTCTCGGGCAAGTTCGCCAAAGCCGTGGGTGCGACATGGGATCGATATCGCGAGGAACTGGGAAAGCCGGCCGAGGTGCCGAAGCCGGCCGAGTCACCAAAGGCCGAGTCCGCGCCGAAGGGTCATGCGGTCGCACCGCCACCCGCGCTTCCTGCGCCATCCACCGCGGCGAAGTCCACCAGCCCCGGCGCGGTTCGCGGAAGCGACGGCGAGGAGCCGCTTGCTGGTGCTGGCGCATCTTCCAGTGGCGAGCCGCCTGCGAAGGAAGGTGCCGGAGATGCGAAGCCCGCGGAGAAGTCCGGCATTCCTGCGCCGATTCCTCCGAAGAAGCCGGTGAGTTTCAAGACGGATCTGCTACCGCTGCTCAAGGATCGCTGCTTCGAGTGCCACAGTGGCGACAAGCCCAAGGATGGTGTGGCATTCGATCACATGGACGAGCTCATCAAGACGGAAGGCAAGCGTGCTGTCGTGATGAAGGGCGATCCCACCCGCAGCACCATGTTCACCATGGTCATGCGAGGTGACGAGTCCAAGAGGCGCATGCCGCCTCCGAAGTCCGGCAAGCGTCTCACGCCGGAGCAGGCGGGCATCATCCAGACCTGGATCAAGGAAGGCGCGAAGCTCGACAGCTGAGTGTCAGCGCTGCGCCAAGGTCTCGGCGCGCGGCCGAATGCAGAGCATCAGTAGCACGGCCAGCACCGCGATCGCGGCGAAGGCGGTGAAGATCACGTTCAAGGGAACCTGCGCGTCACGCATGCGCCCGAAGCCCAAGTCCGCCACGCCGCCGCAGCTGATGCTCACCAGATTCATGAGTCCGTAGCCAGTGGCGCGCGCGCCTGGCGCGGCGATCTGGCAGAGGATCGGCATGTTGTTGCAGTCGAAGATGCCCCATCCAAGGCCGAAGAGGATCAGGAACGCCACCGCCATGCCGAGCGATCCCGCGTTGCCCACGCCGTAGAGCGCAGGCACCAGCAGCGCGATGCCGATCGCACTGGCGAAGGTGCGGCCACGTGGCGTGAAGCGGCTCCAGCGATCCGCAATCCACCCGCCCAGCATCGCGCCTCCCAGCGCCGCGATGTTCCAGTAGAGCGACGCCGAGACGCCGGCGGCACCCTGACCAATGCCGAACTGCTGCTTCAGGATCGCCGGCATCCAGTCGCGCACCACCCACGCGGCCAGCGCGGGCAGCGTGAAGCACGCCATGAGCAGCAGGAAGGGAACGCTGGTCAGGAGATCGCGGATCACGCCAAGGGAGCCGGCGCGCGCCGCCGTCGGCATCTCCTCGCGTGCGGGCGCCTCACGCAGCAGCAGCGCGAGGGGCAGGGCATAGGCCAGTCCAGCCACGCCTGCGGCGTGGAACGCGGTGCGCCATCCGATCGCGGGCGCATCCGCTGCATAGCCACCGAAACCGCCCAGCATCACGCCTGCGTAGATTGCCATCTGGTGTACGCCCACCGCGCGCGAGCGGGTCGCCGCGGCATGGTGATCGCTGATCAGGGCGAGCGCCGCCGGAATGTAGAAGGCTTCGCTGAAGCCCATCGCGGTGCGTATCCACAGCAGTTCGCGATAGGTGGTCGCCTCGCCCGTCAGCCACGTGACGGCGCTCCATGCGGCAAGACTCGCCACGATCGTCCGCTTGCGGCCGAATCGATCCGCCACCCAGCCGCCCAAGGGGCTCAGGAATGCGTACACCCACTTGAACTGTCCGAGCATGAGACCCCAGTTCGCCTCACTGCCGATGTCGGCGATGTCCTGCATCACCGAGAACTTCATCGAAGCCATCATCTGCCGGTCGAGGTAGTTCAGCAGCGCCACGGGCCACAACAGCAGCACGGCCAACCACGCTGTGCGCCACATGGCTCGGGATGAAAACAGGCCGCCCATGCTGCCCAGTATGGGGCAGCGCGGACGGCCTGTGGGTCAGCGAATCGAAGATTCGATCACGTGCCGAAATACAGCAGCACCAGGGCCAGATCACCACCGCTGATCTCACCATCCTGGTCCGCGTCGCCGAAGGACACGAGCGGGCTGTCCCAGAGGCCGAGCACGTAGAAGAGGTCGTTCTGGTTGACGACGCCATTCAGGTTCACGTCGCCACGCGCGCGCTCGCAGGTGTCGATCTGTCCGTCCCTGTCGAGATCCTCGGCGCCATTGGCAATGTCCTGCCAATCGGGCGTGCCGTTGCCGTCGCAGTCGCCGGTGTTGCCGGTCAGGTTCGAGCTCTCGCCCTCGACCACGTCCTGCGCGTCGGCGGTCTCGAACGTGTCGATCACCCAGCCGCCCGAAGCGTCGCGGGTCTCGATCTCGATGGCCTCGATCTCTTCGGTGGCCTCGTCGAATGAGGCGATCAAGCGGGTGTTCTGGCCCGTGACGATGGTGACATCATCAGCGAGGCAGGTGACGGACGGGAGAGTCACCACGGTGATGGCAACGACGATGGAGGTGTGGATGTGCATCGGGGGGTCTTCCTTTCAAAAGGCGTCACTCGATTCGACGCCCCGCTGGGTTCGACTGCGCGTTTCATCGGATTCAAAAAGACGACCGAAGGCCAAACAAGTAAATTGCAAGTCTCGGCAAACGAGCAAGTTGCGGCTCTCGACCCGTTGACCAGGGTAAATCTCGCGCGAGGGCGAGCCACGCCCTCATCGTGTTTGAAGCGTCCCTGGCAGGAGTCGAACCTGCGACCTGGAGCTTAGAAGGCTCCTGCTCTATCCAACTGAGCTACAGGGACGAGGCCCACAGTTTACGCCCTGACCTCGGCGCGCTGGATGTTCCGCACCGTCCGCCAGCGACGCGGCTCCGGGGAATGAAGCGGGGTCGCCGCGCGTCGCAACCGCAATGCGCCACGCGTGACTTCAAGCCAGCCCCAGCGTGCCGGCAGCTCATGTGCCTTCAGCAGTCCGCCTTGGGTGCAGAGATACAGCCGATCCGCAAGACGCCAGTGCGCAAGCTTGTCGAACTTCACCTGCGCCTGCAGAGTTCCGCGCGCAAGCCGCTCGTCACGATCCGCCTGCCGCACGCTCGCAAGCTTCGAGCTCGATGCGTCCCAGCCATCGGTCTCGGGAAAAAGTGTCTCGCCATCGCGACGAAGGTGCGGTTCCCAGCGGGGGAGCAGCTGTTCGCGGATACGGTCGCGTCGGCGTTGCATGCGTGCGTGATGTTCGACCGCTTCGGTCAGGTCGGCGCGGTCACTCAGGAAGTCCGCGCGCGAAGCCTTGCACTCGACCAGCACCGTTCGCACCGACTCCATGCATCGTCGGATGGCCGCGGGTTGTGGCGCAGGATCCGGATTTCCGAACAGATCCATGGCGCCCGCGTGCCGCAGCAGTCTTTCAAGAGGATTCGCCTCCACGACGGCGAAGAGCGAAGCGAGATCATCGGAGGCCGAGGCGCGATGCGTACGCTCGATCTCTGCGCGCGGCAGGGCGGCGGTCCGCTCCAGGCCGGATTCGTCGCCCTCCAGCCAGCCCGCGACATCGGCGCGCCAGAACGGGATCGCGGTGCGCACCTCGTGTGCGGCAGCCGAGGCCCCGGCCGCCCGCAACCACGCGAGTGCCGCGCTCTTGAGTGTTCGGTGAAGGTCCGACTCCACGGCAGCAGACTAGGCAGGCGGATCCGGGTTCTCCGCGCAGCCCAAAAACGGAAGCGGCCTCCGGTGGAGGCCGCACTCCGCTGCTTGGTGCGGACGACGGGTTCCCGTCCGTCGTCGACGCGTGCGTTCAGGCCGGTTCCCGCGGCCGTCATTGCAGGGTGCTGGTCGAGTTCCCGTCGACCTGCACCACTTGTCCTTCACCAACTGAAACGAGAAATCGGGGTGTCACCGCTCACGCCTCGCAAGATTTTTTCGCAGCACGCCACAGAGTCCGGTTTTGGACGAAAAACCCACTTCCCTGATCGAATTCGGGCGTCAGTGCGGCTGTGCGCCGTCAGGCGGAGTCGCGCGCCAGCTTCTGGTAGTGCTCGCGCTCGCCGCGGCCGCGCAGGGGATAGTCCTTGCGCAGCGGGTGGGCGGGGAAGTCCTTCCAGGTCAGGATGCGGCGCAGGTCCGGGTGGTTCCGGAAGCGGATGCCGTACATGTCGTACACCTCGCGCTCCATCCACTCCGCGCCGGGCCACAGGTCGGTCACGCTGTCCACGATGAGCGCCGGGTCGGCGTCGATGCCGGTGGTGTCGATCGTGGGGTTCATGAACACCTTCAGGCGCAGGCGGCGATCGTTGGCGTGGCTGACCAGATTCCAGATCACGGCGAAGCGGCCAGGCTGCGGGGCGGGGTAGTCCAGATAGTCGACCGCCGTCACGTCGCTCAGGAAGTTGTATTGGCAGCGTGGATCGTCGCGCAGGAAGCGGGCCACGTCGTGCAGCTTCTCGGCAGGCACCACCAGCGTGGTCTGGCCTCGGAACTCCGTGGCCATGAACTTCACGTCGGCGAAGCGCTCCTTCACCAAGGGCAGCGAGGGGTGGTCAAGCTTGGGTGCGGCGGCCATGGGGCGAACATCGTAGCAGCGGCAGGTGCCGATTTCCTCGCGTCATCGTGAGGCCTCGCGTCCGATCGCGCGCCAGCCCGGGATGCGCTCGTGGTCGAAGGGTTGGGGTGCCGAGAAGCCGAGCGCAGGGTCGTAGCGCAGTATCGCGAACGAGCCCCATCCCTCGCGCGGTCGAGCGAGCGGCTCCCGCACGTCGAGGGCCAGCAGCCTGTCGACCTCCAGCCGAAACAGCCGCTCGTCGCGTCGGATGCGAACTTCGGCCCACACGACCGAGATCGCGAAGATCAGCGCCCCCAGCACCAGCACGCGCATCAGCCCGGTGCGGGTGAAGAGTTCACGCGGCGCCACGGTTCCGTCGCCGCCGCATTCGGGACATGGAAAGCGGTCGCACGGATACGCGCAGTCCGGGCAGCGCCGCTGCGTCCGGCGTCGCTCCGGCAAGCCGCGCCCGAACCACCATGCGGGCAGGAGCGCGAGCGGCACCAGCATGAGAAGCGGAAGCACGCCGACCATCGATCCGACGATCGCGGTCAGGACCTGCAGTGGAGGCGAGCCGAATCCGCCAACGAGCGCGCGCGCGATCTCGTGAAACGCGATGCAGTACAGCGTCGCGGCGACGCCAAGCACGACGCCCGCGGCCATCGTGACCCAACCGGGCATGCGTGGAGCGCGACCGTCGATCAATCCAAGGCGTCCACGGAAATGCCGTCCGCGCACTCGACCGCACGCGCCGCGTCCAACGTGGTGGCGTCGAACCCGACCAGCGGTGGATAGCGGCGCACCGCGTAGCCATGACGCTGGTCGCCGTCGCGCTTGATCGTGGCGTCGATCGCGATCCGGTGTCCGGCGCGATGCAGGTCGCGCGCCAGATCGGCGTTGGCGGCCATCAGGAAGAGCACGCGTTCCCAGTCGGACAGGTTGGTGCCTGCATCGACAACCACCAGGAAGTCCGCGGCGCCTGGCTGATCGGAAAGCAGGCTCCATGCGCGTTCGATCGCGCGCGCCCCGTCGAGCGCCTCGCGCTTGTCGATCGCGATGAACGCGCAACGGCCGTGGCCCCACGCGGGCATCGCCGCTGCGCCGAACGCGCCGCGCAGCGCGACCACCGCGGCGTCGGTCTCCTCAGGCGAAGGCAGTCTCGGATCACCCAGCGCGATGCCGAATGCCTGCTCGCCCTCGCGCTTTCGCGTTGCGTCAAGGCCCATCTTCGTGCCCGCGCCCAGCGCCGGCGCGGAGTGATCGAGGATGTCGAGCGGACCGTGCACAAGTTCCACGTCGCGTCGGAAGTCGCAGCGCTCGAACACGGTCGAGAGCACCTTCGCCTCGTCGTGCACGGGCACGCCCTCGTCGACGACCACGATCATCTTCGTCCACGCCATCTGTCCCGCGCCCCACACGCTGCTCATGAGTCGGCGCCCCTGGAACGCGTAGCTCTTGCGGATGCGCACGAACGCCGCGTTGTGGAAGCAGCCGAATCGCGGCAGGTGGTAGTCGTCCACGTCGTGCACGATGGTCTTCAGCAGTGGCAGGAAGACGCGCTCGGTCGCCTTGCCCAGCCAGTAGTCCTCCTGCGGTGGAAGGCCCACGATCGTCGCGGGGTAGATCGCGTCGCGCGCGTGCGTGATCGCCGTCACCTCGACCACGGGGTAGCGATCGGGCAGCGAGTAGAAACCGGTGTGGTCGCCGAAGGGGCCCTCGAACACCGCGCCGGGGCCAAGCGGCTCGCCGGATTCCGGTTCCCAGCCTGGGCCGCCGCAGTCGGTGCGGACCCATCCCTCGATCACGATCTCGCTGTTGGCGGGCACGCGCAGCGGCACGGTCTTCGCGCGCACCATCGGAATGCCTCGACCGTTCAGGAAGCCGCACATGAGCAGTTCGCTGATGCCGGGCGGCAGTGGGGCGGTGGCGCCGTAGGTCATCACGCTCTCGCCGCCAAGGCAGATCGCGATCGGCATGCGCTGGCCCAGTTTCTTCCAGCTGCGCCAGTGCGAGGCGCCGTCATGGTGCAGGTGCCAGTGCATCGCGAGCGTGGTGGGCCCAAGCAGCTGGCTGCGGTACATGCCGATGTTGTGGCTGGCGGGCTTGGCGGCGTCGCGATCGTCGGCGTGGATCGTGTGCATGCCGGCCAGCGTGATGTAGCGGCCGTCGCCGCCCTCGGTGCCGGACTCGCGGGCGGTCAGCGGATAGCCCACCGCGCGCGGATCACCGTCGAGCGGCCAGCACTTGATGATGGGAAGCCGGCGCAGGTCGACTTCGCCGCGCGAGGCGAGCTTCACCACCTCCTGGCAGCGGCCGTTGCGCACGGTGCGCGGCCCAATACGCAGCAGCGGCAGGAACTCGCGCGCCTTTGCGAACGCCTCGCCGAGCGAACGGGGAGGCTGCGGCTTCGTCAGGCTTGCGATGCGGTCGGCGATGGATTCCAGCCCGCGCGGGCTCGCTTCCACGCCAAGCGCCATCTCCATGCGCCGCGCACTACCGAACAGGTTCATCGCGAGCGGGAAGTCGCAGCCTTCCACCTGCTCGAAGAGAACGGCCTTCCCACCCAGCGCGGCACCGACCGGATCGAACGTGGAAGCGCTCTCGGAATCGCGTGCGCAACGGCTGCGCGACTGGCGCTCCGCGATGCAGCCCGGCACCAGGAGTGGACGCACCGGCGTGCGTACGCGCGCGAGCTCACCGGCGCGATCAAGCGCGGTCACGAAGTCGCGAAGGGTTGGGTGCGTGGGCATGCGGACGCCGATTGAAGGGCAGTTCCCGGGCTTCGGCAAGGCCGGGGTCGCACGATCGGCGCGATTCCGGCGATCTTCCGGAAAAAGGGCCTGATTCTCGTGGAAGGTGGCCTGAGCGTGCTGAAGTGTCGCCCATGTCGGCGCCGGAGCGCCGAGTCCATCACATGCAAGGAGAGCATCCCCATGAAGCACGAACCCAAGAAGGTATGGCGAAGACTTTTTCAGATCGGTGTGCTGCTCGCGCTTGGAGCGTGCACGGCGCAGGAATTCACGGTGCGAAATCCGGACGGATCGGAGCGCACGTTCCGACATGTGGAGCTGCATCCACATCTGGTGGTGCGCCCCGACCAGTTCGAGGTGCGCCCGGCGGGAAACACCGAGGACGGATTTCCGGTCGAGGAGATCGTCCGCCGCGATGGACGGGGAACGCGCTACTACCGCGTGACCCCTCCCGTGGGGGAGCCGCTCTTCTTCCGCGAGATTCCGCGACCGAAGCCCGGCCGCCCCGTGTCGCGCCCCATCTCGATCGCCGACGAGGTGCCGGAGCCGATCTTCCCGGAGTCCGCACCATGCAGCGAGATCCGCGTGACCGCGCAGATGCAGCACGAGCATGCGCTGCTGGAGGGCCGCGCCATCGGGGGTCCATGGCTTCCGATCGCCAACGGAACCTTCGAGCAGGTCGCGCGCGCCGCGGCGAGTCGCGGCATGACGCCCATCGAGTTTCACAATGAACTCGGTCTCTGGAAGCTCTCCGTGGACCGTCGCTTCCCCATGGCGGTGGTCCGCCTGCACGGGGAGGTCGTGGAGGTGCGCGGCTTGCACTGATCGCCCATGCGGAGGCGCGGGGCCGGTGCGTCCGCATCAGGCCCCGCGCGCTTCGTGGCGTTGCGCGCTGCTCGTAGACTTGACCGGGTGTCCGAAGCGGCCATCGACATCGCGTGCATCCGAAAGACCTACAAGGGTCGCGTGACCGCGCTGCATGAGGTGTCGTTTCGCGTTGAGCCGGGCGAGATCTTCGGACTGCTCGGCCCCAACGGCGCGGGCAAGAGCACGCTGGTGAAGATCCTGCTGACGGTGGTGCGGCCCACCGAGGCGCGCGGATCGCTGCTTGGACGGCCGATCGGCGAGAAGGGTGCGCTGGCGCGCGTGGGCTATCTGCCCGAGCAGCACCGGCTTGCACCGTATCTCACGGCACGGCAAGCGGTCGAGTTCAGCGGAGCGCTGTCCGGCGTGCGGCGCGGCGAGCGCCGGCGTCGAACGGACGCGCTGCTCGATCTGGTCGGGCTTGGTGCATGGAAGGACCGTCGCGTCGGCATGTTCAGCAAGGGCATGCGCCAGCGGGCGGGTCTGGCTGCGGCTCTGGTGAACGATCCGCAGATCCTCTTCCTCGACGAGCCCACCGATGGCGTGGATCCCGTCGGCCGCAAGGAGATCCGCGATCTGCTGGTGCGGATGCGCTCCGAGGGACGCACCGTCTTCCTGAACAGCCACCTGCTGAGCGAGGCGGAGCAGGTCTGCGATCGGGTGGCGATCCTGCTGCAGGGTCGCGTGGTGAAGCAGGGTGCGCTGGCGGAGCTGCAGCGCGAGGGCGCAGGACAGGAACTCGTGGTGCGATGGCCGTCCGAGCCGCGTGAACTTCCGGGTTGTGCCGGTCCGCCGCGCGTGCACGCCGACGATCCAACCCTGCATGTGCACGAGATCGCGTCGTTGGATCCGTCGGACGCACAGCCGGCGATCGACGCCGCGCGCGCCGCCGACGCGGTGATCGTGTCGCTCGTCTCGCGGCGTGAGCGGCTGGAGGACCTGTTCATCAAGGCCGTCTCGGATCCGGTCACCGGCCGTCCGCTTCCACCGGGAGCCTCGCGATGATGGCCCTGCTGGCGATCCTCGTCGACACCTACCGCGAGCTCTCGAGCAAGCGGCTGTTCTGGCTCAGCATGGCCCTGTCGGGGTTCCTCGTGCTGTGCTTCGCCGCCGTGGGCATCAACGAGCGCGGTCTGGTGCTGCTCACGTGGACGATCGAGATTCCGCTGCTCAACACCTCGGTGCTCGAGCCCGGGGAGTTCTACAAGCTCACCTTCTACACGCTGGGCGTGCGCGTGTGGCTTGCGTGGCTCGCCTGCCTGCTGGCGCTCGTGAGCAGTGCCGGCCTCTTTCCCGAGCTCGTCTCCAGCGGCACCGTCGAGACGCTGCTTGCGCGACCGATCACGCGCTGGCGGCTGTACCTGTTCAAGTTCGTCGGCGGCCTGCTTTTCACGGCGCTGCAGGTCGCGGTGTTCTGCGCAGCAAGCTTCCTGGTGATCGGCGTGCGTGGTGGCGCGTGGGAACCCGGCATCTTCCTGGCCGTGCCGATGGTGACGCTGTTCTACTCGTATCTGTTCGCGGCCTGCGCGCTGCTTGGCACGCTGACGCGCAGCGCGATCGCGGCGCTGCTGCTCACGGTGCTGTTCTGGGGCTTCCTGTTCACGCTGAACACCAGCGAAACAATCGTGAACAGTTTCCGTGTGGCGAAGGTGGAGGAGGTCGCGGCGATCGACCGGTTCGTGGATCGGCGGCGGCAGAAGGACCCGAACGTGGACATCTCGGATCTCGAGACCGAGCGTTCATTGGCCGAGGAGGCGCTTGGGTCCCTGCGCACCGCGCACCGGATCCTGTTCACCACCAAGACCGTGCTGCCCAAGCCCGAGGAGACCGTCGCGCTGGTGGAGCGCTGGATCGTGGATGCGGCGAACCTTCGCTCGGTGGCACCCGAGGACGGCGACGACGAGCCTTCGCAGGACACGCTGGCCAAGCGTCGGCGTGGGCGCGGCAGCTCCTTCGGCAGCGTGCGCGCCCGCGAGAGCGACGTGCTGGAAGCGGTGCGCCGCGAGCGTGACGCACGCAGCGCCACCTGGATCGTCGGCACCTCGCTGGCCTTCGAAGGCGTGCTGCTGCTGCTTGGTTGCGTGTCGTTCTCGAAGCGCGACTTCTAGGCCGGGCGCGTTCCGCGCGATGCGCCGCCACCCAGTTCGCGCGCTCGATCGCGAGCCGCCATCACCGCCTGCGTGATCACCGCCTGCATCTGTCCAGCCTGAAGGGCCGCGAGTCCGGCCGCCGTGGTGCCGCCCGGGCTGGTGACCTGTGCGCGAATCTCCGCTGGCGTGCCCATGCCACCGCGCACGCCCGCCACGGCCCCCTCGACGGCGCCGATCGCCAACGCCGATGCCGCTTCGGGTGGAAGCCCCGCCTCCATCGCGGCCTGTGCAAGCGCCTCGAGGAATGCGCACGCGAAACCGACGCCCGATGCACCCACCGCGGTGACCGCGTCCATGTGTGCCTCGTCGATCTCGACCACAGGCCCGATCGCCCCGAAGAACTGACGCGCGAACTCGGCGGCCTGCTTGGGCACGCCGGCCGGCACGGAAAGACCCGTGGTGCTGGCGCCCACGGACGCAGCCACGCTCGGCATGGCCCGGATCACGGGCCCGCCACCAAGCTTGGCCGCCACATCCGCCGCACTCCAGCCCCCCATGACGCTGATCCAATGCGGGGCTGGCGTGACATGGGGCACGTCCGTCGTCATCGCCCCGAACGCCTGGGGCTTGAGCGACAACAGCACCGTGGGTGCCGCGTGCAGAATCTGCGGCCACTCCACCAGCGCAAGCCCCATGTCGGTGGCGAGCTTCCGTCGCGGTTCACTGCGCGCCAAGACGCACACCTCGGTTGAACGCACGATGCCGCGGGCCAACGCGCCACGAACGAGCGCGGATCCCAACTTGCCGAAACCGGCCACCGCCAGATGCGCCATGACGGCATTGTGGCCGCAGCGCCGCGTTTCTGGGGTATGCGCACGGGCTCGTGCTAGGATTTCCCGACATGTCCACGCCGCAGCTGGTCACCCTGGACTTCGAGGAGCCGGTCGCCGAGGTACAGCGCCAGATCGACTCGCTGGAGCAGAAGCCCGACGCCGCCACCTTCGCCGAGGAGATCGCGACGCTCCGTCAGGCTCGCGACAACCTTCTGGAGAAGACCTACGCGAATCTCTCGCCGTGGCAGACCGTGCGTGTGGCCCGGCATCCGCAGCGGCCCCAGACCCTCGACTATGTGCGGATGATCTGCCGAGATTGGTGCGAGCTGCATGGCGACCGCCGCTATCGCGACGACCCAAGCATCGTGACGGGCTTCGCGCGCATCGGCAGCATGAAGTGCCTGGTGGTGGGCCATCACAAGGGCCGCAGCACTGAGGAGCGCATCAAGTGCCGCTTCGGATGCGCGAATCCCGAGGGCTACCGGAAGGCGCTGCTGAAGATGCAGATGGCCGAGAAGTTCCGCCTGCCGATCGTCACGCTGATCGACACCCCGGGTGCCTACCCCGGTCTGGACAGCGAGGAGCGCGGACAGGCCGAGGCCATCGCGGTGAACTTGCGCGAAATGAGCCGGCTTCGCACCCCCATCGTCTGCTGCGTGATCGGCGAGGGCGGCAGCGGCGGGGCACTTGGCATCGGCGTGGGCGACCGTGTGGCCATGCTGCAGTACAGCTGGTACTCGGTGATCAGTCCGGAAGGCTGCGCCGCGATTCTCTGGAAGAAGGCGAACGAGCAGACCAACACGGCCGCAGCGACCGCGCTGGCGCTGACCGCTGAGGCGAACCTGCGAAACGGCCTCGTCGACGCGGTGATTCCAGAGCCGCACGGCGGGGCCCACCGCAATCCGCAGGCCACGGCGGAGCGATTGCAATCGTGGATCGTTGACTCGGTACGAGAATTACAGCGATTGGCGCCGGAAACCCTTGTCAGGCTTCGATTCGAGAAGTTCCGGGCGATTGGTTCCGTCGCGCATTGAGGGCACGAAACACGATTCTTTCGCGATGAATCGCGATGGACAGCAGATGTCTTGTTGAGGTCTTCGACCGATCCGGGGATAGGTCGGGTCTCAGAGCGGGGTCCACAAAGGGGAATATCGAGGGGTGTGGGACAAGGGTGCGCCTGATCTGGCGACGCCTAGATGCGTGTTTGGGCTGCTCCTGATCTGAACCTGGAGTGGCTCGTGTCCGACACCCGTGCGGCACATCCTTCACAACCCCCAGCTCTTCGAGAGCATCTACGGCCGGCTCAAGGAGCTCAGCTCCATGTGCATGCAGTCGCAGCCGGCAGGCCACACCCTGCAGCCGACCGCTGTGTTGCACGAGGCGTTCGTGAAGTTGGCCGAGCGCAAGTCGACGGACTTCAAGGATGAGGATCACTTCCTGGCCACCGCCGCGACCGTGCTTCGGTCGGTGCTGGTCGATCATGCCCGACGCCGCCGCAGCAAGAAGCGCGGTGGCGTGGCGTGGAAGGGCTCGGTGGATGAGTTCCAGCCCGTGGAACCGTCGGTCGAGGTGGGTGGGGTGCTGGCGCTCGAGGACGCGCTGCAGCAACTTTCGAAGGACGATCCCCGGAGTGCACAGGTTGCCGAATTGCGGATCTTCGGCGGCCTTCCAATGGATCAGGTGGCGCGCATGCTTGACGTGGCGGTCGCCACGGCCGAACGCGACTGGCGCCTGGCGCGCGCGTGGCTGGAGCGCGAGTACGACGTCGGCCTGAAGTCGATGGTCGCGGAGGACGCGGCATGACGCTCGAGATGCTGAACAAGGATCGCTGGTCGATCGTGCGCGCCATGTTCGACGCGGTGCCCGGGCTGCCAGACGCCCAGCGCGGCAAGTTCCTGGATTTCGCATGCCCCGACCCCGGCATCCGCGCCGAGGTGGAGTCGCTGCTTGGGTCCGGTGGCGTGGGAAGCGTCCATGCGGCACGCAACGGGATCTCGGGCGCGCGGGTTGCGATCAAGGTGGTGCGCTCGGTCGGCCTGGGCAGGCAGGCCCTGATCCGATTCCGTCAGGAGTGCCGTGCGCTGGCCCGGCAAAAAGTTGAACTTGCGTGAGGGGGTGCAAGCGTGCATCGCGTTGCTCCTCGTGCCGGAGCCCGTGGTTGTTGACAGGTTCCTGGCAAGCGAGTGGCCGACCCCCTTTTCGGCCAAAACCCCCGGCGCCCCTTTTCGCCGGGGGTTTTCGCTTTTTGCCCCTGGCGGCGCCCTCCATCCGGGTCGATTGACGCAGCCTCCCTGTCCCCGGACAATTCCGGGTCTCCCGGGCCGAGGCCTGGAGCCGCGTGCTCCGGCACTCCAACCCGTCACCCCCCACCCCACGAAGACTCGCGTGCCCTCCAAGAAGCCAATCAAGAAGTCCGCCCCCAAGGCGAAGGCAACCGCCAAGTCCGCCAAGTCCTCCAAGAAGGCCGCGAAGGCGGGCATGAAGCCGCTGTCGGGTGGCATGAAGCCGATCAACACCGCGAAGCCCGCCGTGTCGGTGGTGCCGTCGTCGCCTCCACCGCCGACGAAGAAGCATCCGAATCGCGTACCGCCACCGCCCATCGGCAAGAACGCGCCGCGTCCGATGCCGAAGAAGGAGCCGGTCGAGGAGAAGGGCAAGAAGACGCCGAAGATCGACTACGCGACCGCGCTCAGCGTGGCTGCGGTGGCCGTGCAGCAGAAGGCCGACAGCTCGGGCTACGTGATGGTGAATGGCCGTCGCGTGCGCATGCTGAGCGGCAAGAACGTGCCGACCACGAAGAAGTCCTCCAAGGCCTTGGTAGCCGCCGCGAAGGCGAAGGCCGCCGAGGAGGCGATCGATGTCTCCGAGATCCGTACCAAGCTCTCCGCCAAGGAACTCGAGGGGTACCGCGAGGTCCTGCGGCGCAGCCGCATGGAACTTGTGGGCCGTGTGGACAGCCTGGAGGACGAGGCGCTGCGCTCGAGTGGCGGCAACTTGAGCAACATGCCGTTGCACATGGCCGACGTGGGCACCGACACGTTCGATCAGGAGTTCGCGCTGAACATGGCCGCAAGCGACCGTGAGAAGCTGGCTGAGATCGACGCCGCGCTGCAGCGCATCACAGATCGGATCTACGGCGTCTGCCAGATCACCGGCAAGCCCATCCCGAAGGCGCGTCTGGACGCGAATCCGCTGGCGAAGTACACGGTGGAGGCCGCTCGGCTGGTCGAGCGCGGCGTCGCGCGGTGAGTGCGCCCGCCGGGCAGCCGGCTCCGTCCGATCGGCCCGCCTGGCGATGTGCCGGGTGCTGGGTGCTGCTTGTGGCGATCACGCTGTCGGGCCTCACGATGGATCTGGCCACGAAGGCATGGGCGTTTCGAACCGTCGCGGGGCAGCCGGTGGAACTTCCCTACGACGAGATCGCGGGCAATCCCTCGTACCGATTGCCGTGGCATCAGGGCGTTCGCGCACTGCCCGGTGATCTGCTGGACTTCCGGCTCGTGCTGAACCATGGCGCGGTTTTCGGTCTGGGACAGCAGCGAAGACCGGTGTTCATCGCCTTCACGGTGGTGGCCGTCGTCGCGGCGGTCGGCGTGTTCGGCTGGTGGACCACGAGGAGCGCGCGTTGGGCGCATGTCGGCATCGCGCTGGTGCTGGCGGGCGGACTGGGGAATCTCTACGACCGTCTGGCGTTCGGCGCGGTGCGCGACTTCCTGCACATGACGCCGCGCTGGAACCTTCCCTTCGGGCTGCGGTGGCCCGGTGGAAGCGGTGAACTCTTCCCGTGGGTGTTCAACGTGGCGGACGTGCTGCTGCTGGCAGGCATGGCGCTGCTGCTGTTCACCGCGAATCGGCCGGCGGCGAAAACGGGCGGATCGCCTGCTCCAGCCCCTGCGGATCGTCCTTGAGCGGCATCGCCATCGAAAGGTCGTAGGGACCGATCGCGGTGCGCCGGATCGACAGGCAGTGGCCCAGAGTTCCAAGGCGAAGCGCCAGGTCGCGCGCCAGACTGCGCACGTAGAACCCCTTCGCGCAGCGGATCGAGAGTCGCGCGACCGGCCATGCGTAATCCAGCAGATCCAGCGCGTGCACGGTCACGTCACGAGGCTGCGGCTCCACCGCGTCGCCCTTGCGTGCCAGGTCGTAGGCGCGACGGCCCTGGATCTTGATGGCGCTGAAGGCCGGTGGCGCCTGCGCAAAGGTGCCGCGGAAGGATTCCAGCGCCGCAAGCACCTGCTCGCGCGAGGGCGGGGGCCCGTCGCAAGCCGCAGGTACGCGCTCACCCTCGGTGTCCAGCGTGGCGGTGGTGGCGCTCAGATCGATCTCGGTCTCGTAGCGCTTCTCGAGTCCCATGAGAAAGGGGATCTGCTTGGTCGCGCGACCGATCGCCACGATCAGCACGCCGGTCGCCAGGGGATCCAGCGTTCCGGCATGACCGGCCTTGGCGCCGCCCAAGGCGCGGCGCACGCGCTCCACCGCACGCATGCTCGTCATGCCGAGCGGCTTGTCGATCACCAGGATTCCCTGCAGGGCGGCATCCATGATTCGGTCCATGGGTATGCTCGCAGAATCGGTAGGCATGCGCTTGACCCGACGACGGGCGTGAGCGGGCCGGCCGAACTCCCCATGCATGTGCCCCCAGACGAGGACCGCGCGACCATCCTTGTGGTTGATGATCAGCCGACGGTCGTCGCGGCGGTTCGCTCGATGCTTGCGAGCCGACCGAAGTGGGAGGTGCACACGGTCGCCACCTTCGCCGACGCACTGGATGCGGCTGTGCGCCTGAAGCCGAACGTCATCCTGCAGGACATGGTGCTGGCGGACGGGAATGGTCTTGCGCTCGTCGCCCGATACGTGGCGTGTCGGGATCTGCCCGGCGTGCAGATCATCATGCTGTCCGTGGATGAGCGTCCCGAGCACAAGGCGGCGGCATTCGACGCGGGCGCGTTCGACTACATCGTGAAGATGCCGTCGCAGGCCGAGTTTGTGGTGCGCGTGCGACACGCGGTGCGCCAGTCGGAGATGGTCGCCACGCAGGTGCGGCTGCTCGACGAGGCCGAGGCCGCGAACCAGCGAGCCGAGCGGCAGCTGCTGGCGCGCGAGCAGGCGGAGAAGCTGCTTCAGGAGCGGACGCTGGAACTGGCCGCGCTGAATGCGCGCCTGCAGACGGACCTGTCGCTCCGCCTGGAGACGCTGAACCGCATAGGGGCGGATCTGCACATGCTCCAGGATCTGGACATGCTGCTGAAGCGCCTGTTGGCGGAGGCGCGCGGCGCCTTCGGCTGCGAGGCCGGCAGCATCCTGCTCCGAGATGGAGATCGGCTGGTCTTCACCTACGCGCAGAACGACGTGCTGAACGTCGAGACGCGTTTTCCCGATCCCAAGCGCAGTCCGGTGCATCTTCCGATCGACCGCGCCAGCATCGCGGGCGCCGGTGCCGTGGACGGTCTGGTGATCGTGAAGGACGCATACGACCTGCCGGCCGACGTGCCGTTCCGATTCAACCGTTCGTTCGACGAGGCCACCGGGTACCACACGCGGGCGGTGCTTGCGGTCGCGCTGCGGGATTCGGCGCATCGCCTGCTGGGCGTGCTGCAGCTGATCAATCCGCGGGCTCAGGGAGCGCACCACGGTCGCGATTTCACCGACGACGATCGGAAACTGGCACAGCACTTCGCCGGTCTTGCCGCGATGGCGCTGGAGCGCTCGCAGCTGGGCCGATCGATGGTGCTGCGCATGATGCGGCTTGCCGAGATGCGTGATCCGAAGGAGACTGGCGCGCACGTCAAGCGTGTGGCGGAAGTCGCGGCGTTGCTGTACCAGGCGTGGGCGGAGCGTCGCTCGATGCCTGAGCGTGAGATGGAGCGGAAGCTCGATCTGCTGCGCACCGCAGCGATGCTGCATGATCTTGGCAAGGTCGCCATCCCGGACGCGATCCTGAAGAAGCCTGCCAAGCTGGATCCGCCTGAGCGCGCGGTGATGGAACTGCATCCGGTGCATGGCGCACGCACTCTCGACGGGCTCTCCACGGCGCTCGACGAGGCCACGGCTGACGTGATCCTGTATCACCAGTCGCGTTGGGACGGGCACGGCTACCCGTCGCACCAGACGATCGTGGCGGAGCTGGGACGCCTGGGCCGGCGACCCGAGGATGTACCCGCTCCGGTAGGTTCGGAGATACCGATCTTCGCGCGTTGCGTGGCGCTGGCCGACGTGTTCGACGCGCTCATGTCCCGGCGTGTGTACAAGGATCCGTGGCCGCCCGAGCGCGTCCTGGAGACCATCGTGTCCGAATCCGGCAGTCACTTCGATCCGGAGCTCGTCGAGATCTTCCGTACGCGGTTCGACGCGATGTGTGCCGCGAACCAGATGTTCCTCGAGTGAGGGTTCGCGCGCAGCACCCTAGAATGAGCCGGTGCAGCCTTCATCCGAAGCGCAGACCGTGGCTCGACCGCCGTTCCTGGCTGGGCTGCTCATCGGCGGGTGGCTGTCGCTCCTGATCGGAGCTGGCGCGAACGCGGCGTGGCTGTTCATGGCGTTGAAGCGCGCGGGGGTGCAGTTCGCCTCGCGTGACACGCGCATGCTGGATGCGGAGGAGACGGGGCGTGTGCTTGCAGGCGTGCTGGCGCAGCCGGCTTTCCTCGCGGTGTTCATGCTGGGGCTGGTGGTGGGTCCGGCTGGCGCGTGGCTCCTGATTCGAAGAGCGCGTGTCGGCGGTCCGGGAGCCCGGCGGCTGCGATGGGCTGCGGCGGGACTCGTGATCGCGGGCGCGATCGGTGCCGCGCAACTCGCGCTCGCCCGGACCATCGCCGACCGTGCCGTTGAGCGCACCGAGGCGCTTGTGTCCGACGATCAGGCACGGGCTGCCACGGCGCGTTCCGCGCTGGATGTGGCGCATCGCACGAGCGAGGTGGCCTACGCAGCACAGACCGGGCTTGTCGCTGTCGCGGCGCTGATTCTGGTGCCGCGGCCACGGGGCTGATGCCGCTCGCGTGACGCGGTTACGCTTCTTGACCCCAAGGAGACCTCATGCGCATCGCTCTTGCCCCCGGAGACGGAATCGGCCCCGAGATCATGAACGCCACGCTCGAGCTGCTGAAGGCGGCGGGTGGCTCGCAGGCGATCGAGTTCGTGGTGGTGGAGATGGGCAAGCACTGCTTCGATCGCGGCGAGACGCGCGGCATGACGAACGCGGCGATCGAGATGGTCGAGGCCTGCGGCCTGCTGCTGAAGGGGCCCATGGAGACTCCCAAGAGCGGCGGCGGCAAGTCGATCAACGTGACGGTGCGCAAGATCTGGAACGCCTTCGCGAATCTGCGCCACTTCCGCACGCTGCCGGGCGTGATGACGCCCTACAGCCGCAGCGGCGTGAGCGTGGACTTCTTCATCGTGCGCGAGAACATCGAGGACACCTACGGCGGCATCGAGCATCGGCTCAGCAACGACGTGGTGCAGTGCAAGCGCCTGATCAGTGCGCCTGGCAGCGACGCGGTGCACCGCTTCGCGTTCGAGACGGCGCGGCGCGTGGGCATCAAGAAGGTGCACTGTGGCCACAAGGCCAACATCATGAAAATGACCGACGGCCTGTTCCTTGAGCGCTTCAAGGCCGTGGCCGCGGAGTACCCCGAGATCGAGACGGCGGACGTGATCGTGGACGCGCTCTGCATGAATCTGGTGATGAAGCCGCAGCAGTACCGCATGATCGTGCTGCCGAACCTGCAGGGTGACATCGTGAGCGATCTTGCCGCGGGCCTGGTGGGCGGTCTGGGCTTTGCGCCAAGCGCCAACATCGGCAACCACATCAGCATCTTCGAGGCGGTGCACGGTACGGCGCCCGACATCGCCGGCAAGGGCATCGCGAATCCGTGCTCGCTCATCCTGAGCACCATCATGCTGCTGCGCCACGTGGGCATGTTGGGCACGGCGTCGCGCCTGGAGAACGCGCTGCTGGCCTCGCTGGAGCAGGGGGTGCGTACGGGTGACTTCGGCGATGCAGCCAAGCCGGCGCTGGGCACGATGGACTTCGTGCACGAGGTGGCGAAGCGACTTGGCCAGAAGCCCGGCCTGATCGCCGCGGTGCCCGACGCCGAGGATCGCGTCACCTTCAAGGCACCGGTGAAGCCCTTCAGAGCGGCGGCGGTGCACACCTTCGGCCCGGGCAAGACCGAGGTGGTGGGCGCGGACGTCTATCTCGACGCGGCCGAAGGCTGCCACGAGCTCGCGAAGCGCCTGCAGGAACTCGTGCAGGGCACGTCGTTCCGGCTGAAGCTGATCTCGAACCGAGGCACGCAGGTGTGGCCGACGGGGAGCGTGTACACCGATTGCGTGGACTACTGGCGCGCGCGATTCGAGCGTGTGGAAGGTGCTGCGGTGGCGCAGCCTCAGACGATCGACCTGCTGCAGCGCATCGCCGCGAAGTACGTCGTCTGCAGCTACGAACTGTTGCGTACGTTCGACGGCAAGCCCGGCTTCAGCATGGCGCAGGGGCAGTAGACTGCGGGCCGCATGGGCGGCCTGATTCGATCGTTGGTGAAGCGCTCGCAGCGGAACTGGACCGCGCGATGCCTCTCGTGCGGCCTGCGCTTCCCGTATCCGGGCATCCGGATCGGAGCATCTGGCACGCCCTCCAAACTGCTGCATTGCTCTCGCTGCGGGTGCTGGCGCTGTTGTCGTGTGGAACCGATCGAGTCCGGGCAGCGGACGTCGTGAATCCCGAGTGTGGCATGCAGGATTTGAAATCTTCGCGGAGCGGCGGGCATGCGCAGCGTGACCGCGTCAGCGCGAACGAAGCGAGAAAGGGAAGGCCGCATGGCCTTCCCTTTCGAGTGGAGTCGGGCTGACAGGATTTGAACCTGCGACCTTTTGACCCCCAGTCAAACGCGCTACCAAGCTGCGCTACAGCCCGCGAGATGTGCCCGACGCCACGAGGGTCGACGGGGATTCGTCGGTTCAGGCGGCGAACGGAGCGCCGCCAAAAGCGGACAGGGCGGGATTCGAACCCGCGATACGGTTACCCGTATACAGCATTTCCAATGCTGCTCCTTCAACCGCTCGGACACCTGTCCGACGGGCAAACACTATAGCGAAGAGCTGGGGTACGTAGCGGGAGGCTCGAAAGAGGGCCTCGACTGGGGTTCTGGCGCAGTTTCCTCGGGCGTGACGGGCGGCTCGGAGGCCTTCTCCACGACCGGGCTCGATTCCGATGGTGATGGCGGTGTCGGTTCCCGATAGATCGCCGACGACTTTCGGTACAGCACCACGTGACTCTTTTGGCCACTCGTGGCCGGTGCTCCGACCACCGCCCAGGCCGGAGATGTCGCGACGGATTGTCCAAAGTTCTCCATGCGCGCGATCGCGGGTGCAGCCCACTCCTCGGTCGCCTCCCAAGTCGTGCCGCGCTGCGCCGATCGGCCCAGTCGCTTCCGAAGCGCCAGGTCATTCATTCCATCGAGCTGCGTTTCGGTGGGCGGCGAGGATTGCGCGCGCTTCTCGAACGCGAACACGGTGCCTGATCCGTGAACACGCGCTGCCGAGGGTTGGCCAACCACGACGAGGTCACCCCAGACGGCGACGGCCCTCCCGAAGCTGGAGCCGACCTCGGGTGCCGGGGATTCCAGCGGAGCACTCTCGATCCAGAGACGTGTCGCCACGTTCTGCTGGAACACCAGTACGCGCCCAGCATCCACCGCCAGCGGCGTGTTCGCGTTCGGGATTCCGGATACCGCGAGTCCGGGCGCCGTGGCGATCGCGGTGCCGAACAGGTCCGAGGCTTCGGCCTCCTCCGGCGCGATGACCGCATTCGCGTTCGGTCGCCATGGCGCTTTCGGGCGCCGGATGAACACCGAGATGGTTCCACCCTCAATGCCGTACCTGGTCATCTGTGGCGGGGCGCTGATGACGGTCTGGGTCCCGTCATGCGCGATCGCCGTTCCGAACCTGGCCATGGGCCTGCCACGCGTCAGGAGACAGTATTCGGGTCCATTCCACGCGCCGGCCTTGTCGAGTTGCCAGACCAGCACGGCCCCTTCGCGGATGAAGTGCTGTCGGATCGACGGCTCCTCGAACGTCTCGACGATCGGCTCCGGTGGCTCCTTCAGCATGGGGGCACCAGGATCCGGCCGTTCCCTTCGGAAGCGGGTCTTCAGCACGTCATCGGTCACGGTCATGCTTGCGTCGGGCGCGCCCACGATCAGGCATTCGCCATCCAACGCGACGCTTGCGCCGAAGTGCTGGAATTCGCTCGAGGTGTCCGGGTCCGTGAAGGCACGCTCGTGAACCCATGCCTCGCCCTCGCGGCGCCACAGGTTGACGCGCCCAAGTTCACGCACGCCCCCGATGGTCGCGTTCGGAGAACCCACGGCGACGCGGTCTCCGTTCGGCGAGATCGCGACCGCGCTTCCGAAACGCTCCTTGCTGGCGTCGGGAGGTGGCAGCAGGCAGATCGCGGGCTTGTCGAGATGTTCAGCGTCGTAGATCCACACCTTGCCCGAGGGTCCCGCCTTGGGCGCACCGACGACGATCGTGCTACCCGAGCAGGCCACGGCCTGACCAAAACTGCCTTGCGACGGTTCAGGCTCGGAAAGCAGTGCGTGCGCCTGACGCAGCGGCAGCACCTTGCGCGGCAGACTCGGCCGGGTCACCGAACCGACCTTCGGCTCGCCGGCGTACGTCGGAATCTCCGGTGCAGGGGGCGTTCGACAGCCTGCGCACAGCAGACTTGCCAGCAGAAGCGGTCCGGAGAAGGCGGAAAGGCGGGAGGGACGAGGCATCCGCGCGCAGTCTATTCCCAAGTCGACTCGCACCACCGCGTGGGTGTAGGCATACGATCCAATCCTCATGCGACCGCGATCCCTGATCCTGCTTGGCCTGATTTCAATGGCGGCCGGCGCGGTCTGCGTGGCAGCCATGCAGTCGCAGGATTCACCCAAGGAAGCCCCCATGTCACAGCCCGCACGAACGATCTCACGGTCCGGTTACGCGATCGCACGCCTTCCGGCTGCCGAGGTGGAGCGCCTGGCCAAGAACCTCACCCCCGAGCAGTACCGCGTGACGCAGAAGTCAGGCACCGAGGCCGCGTTCTGCGGCAACCTGCTCGACAACAAGAAGGACGGCTTCTACGCCTGCGTGGTCTGCGGACTTCCGCTCTTCGCGAGCGAGCACAAGTTCAACTCGGGCACCGGATGGCCGAGCTTCTTCATGCCCTTCGACAAGGACCATGTGGCCTACGTGAAGGACGAGAGCCATGGCATGGAACGCATCGAGATCGAGTGTGCGCGATGCGCCGCACACCTGGGACACGTGTTCGAGGACGGCCCGCGACCGACGGGCCTGCGCTACTGCCTGAATTCCGCGGCGCTGATCTTCATCGAGAAGGGCCAACCGATTCCGATCGCGAGCCAGCCGCTTCCGCTCAAGACGGCCTACTTCGCCGGCGGCTGCTTCTGGGGCATCGAGCACCGCTTTCAGGAGTGCCCCGGCGTGGCGGGTGTGGAGAGCGGCTACATGAACGGATCGACCGATGCACCGACCTATGAGGATGTGTGCGGGCATGGCACGGGCCACGCCGAGGCGGTGAAGGTGCTGTACGACCCGGCGAAGGTGACCTATCGGCAGCTGCTCGACGGGTTCTTCCGGATGCATGATCCGACGCAGCTGGATCGTCAGGGGCCTGATGTGGGCGACCAGTACCGCAGCGCCGTCTTCACGACCGACGCGGAGCAGCAGCGTGAGGCGGAAGCCTTCAAGCTCTCGCTGCAGTCGAGCCCGAAGTACGTGGGCCGCAAGATCGTCACGGTGATCGAGCCCGCGAAGCGATTCTGGTCGGCCGAGGCCTATCACCAGGACTACGTGGAGCGCACGGGGCGCGCCTGTCACTCGGTGAATCCGTGGCCCGAGGTGTTCGGGCAGGACAAGGCACCCGCGAAGGCGCACTGAACCGTCATGCGCGCGTGCCTCGTCGCTCTCGTGTCGATGCTTGCGGTGGTCGGCTTCGCACGCGGTGACGGCGGCAGCAAGGACTACGCGCGATCCGTGGGTGCACTGGTATCGCCCGCCGACCTCGCGCGCTTCCATGAACTGCTGGCTTCCGAGCCGCATGTCGCGGGCACGCCCGGCGACGCGCGCCAGATCGAGCGCATCCGCGCGGCATTCGTGGCGATGGGTCTGGAGGTCGAGGTGCACCGTTTCCGAAGCCTGCTGAGCCGGCCCGTGCGTGCCGCGCTGGAGATCGTGGGAGCCACGGGGCCGTCGCAGCCCTCGCGAGGCGTGCTGGCGCTTCCGATCGACGAGCGCGACCTGCTTGCGGATCCATCGACGGCTCACCCCGACCTGACCTACGGCTGGAACGCCTTCAGTGGATCCGGTGACGTCACCGCGCCGGTGGTCTACGCGAATTACGGACTGCGAGAGGACTACGACGAGCTGCGCAAGCTTGGCATCGAGGTGCGCGGCAAGATCGTGCTGGTGCGCTACGGTCGGTGCTTTCGTGGCTACAAGGCGCGTTTCGCGCAGGAGCAGGGAGCCGCAGGCGTGATCCTGTACACGGACCCGGCGGACTCCGGGTTCACGAAGGGGCAGGTGTGGCCCGAAGGCGGCGGCTGGGCAAACGACGCCTGCATCCAGCGTGGCACGTTGAACACGCTTCCCTATCCCGGCGATCCTGGCACGCCGGGAGTCTTCGCGTCGGATGCAGCCACTCGGCTCGACCCCTCCACGCTGGATCTGCCCCGCATTCCGGTGCAGCCGATCGGATACGGCGCCGCGGGCATGATCCTTGCGCGATTCCAGGGCCCCGAAGTGCCCGAGTCGTGGCGCGGCGGACTCGCGATGCCGTACCGGCTGGAAGGCGGCGACGCGCTCCGTGTGCGGCTCATGGTCGAACAGGAACGATTCGTCGGTGAGTCGGCGAACGTCATCGCCACACTGAAGGGGACTTCGAACTCGAACGAGTTTGTGATGCTGGGCTGCCATCACGATGCGTGGGGCTTCGGTTCGGCCGATCCGGCTGCGGGCACCATGTGTCTGCTGGAGGCGGCCCGCTGCGCGGCCGAGGCGGCTCGTGTGGGCATGCGACCTTCACGCACGCTGCGTTTCGCCGCTTGGGGCGCCGAGGAGTTCGGCATCATCGGAAGCACCGAGTGGTGCGAGGCGACCGAGGCCACGCTTTCGCGCGACGCGCTGCTGTACGTGAATCTGGACATGGCCGCGATGGGCCCGAACCCGGGGCTCTCGATCTCGCCGGAACTCGACACGGTCGCACGCGAGGCGACCGGCATCGCAATGGCCTCGATGGAGCCTGCGGAGACGGTGCGCGAACGCATGACCAAGGTTTCACCGGATGGAATCCGCTTCGGAAGCCTCGGCGGCGGCAGCGACCACATCGCGTTCGTGTGTCGGGCCGGTGTGCCCAGCGTCTCGATCGGCGCGGGCGGCTCGCCGGGAACCAGCTACCACAGCAATTACGACACGGTCACGTGGTATCGCGCCACCGTGGGGGCGGACTACGCGAGTCCCGCCATGGTCACGCGCATCGCGTTGGCGATGGCGGGGCTGGTGGCGCAATCGGACCGACCGACCTGGCGCGTGGCACCGGTGGGCGCGGCGTGCCTTCGACATCTCGATGGCGTGATCGCGGCATCGCCGGATCCGGCCATGCGCGCGCAACTGGAGCGCCTGCGGCCGGGGTTCCAGGCGATCGTGGATCAGGGCGCGAGGATCGATGCCATGCTGGATCGATCTGCGTCGGTCGCGAACGCGGGCGAGCTTCAAGCTGGCATGCATGCGTTCCTGCAGGCGTTCATCGATCCGGCAGGGCTGGACGGTCGTCCGTGGTTCCGCAGTCTCATCGCCGCGAGCGATCGTGATGACGGCTACGCCCCGTGCATGCTGCCTCTGCTGGCCGAAGCCGTGCGTGATCGCGACACCGCTCGCGTGGCGGCCGCCGTGGTGCGTATGGAGGCTGCGCAGCGGCGCGCATGGAAGGCGATGGAGGGACTTCAGGCGGCGCTCGGACAGTCCGTGACGAACCCATAGACTTCCGTCATGCGATTCGCGCCTGCGATCCTGACGACGGTTCTCGCGCTTGGCTCGGCGGCCTGGTCACAGGCTCCGGCTGCCGCGCCGTCGGCGGCGGCGGCGTCTCCCGTGGTGATTGAGCCGGCGGAACATGATCTTGGCAGGATTCCCCCGGGATCCTCGCAGGTGCGGACTTTCAAGCTGCGCAACACCGGCAGCGCGCCCGTGAAGATCGTGAGCGCCATCCCGAGCTGCAAGTGCACCACGCTGTCGGACCTCGCGGGTAAGGAGATTCCCGCAGGTGGCGAGATCGAGCTGCAGGCGAGTCTGGATGCGCCGCGCACGCCGGGCATGAAGGACGCGAAGGTCTTCGTGAATCTGGAGGGTGGCGCACGTCCGCTGGTCGCCAAGCTGCATGGCGACGTGACCTTGCCGGTCCAGCCATCGCCGCCGTTCGTGGACGCGCTGAAGGGCAACCGCACGGGAACGATCGAGTTCGCGTCGACCGATGGCAAGCCCTTCCGTGTGCTTGCCGTGGATGGCGCCGCGCCGCAGTTCGCGGATTTCGACCCGACGAAGGACGCGCCGCGGAGCCACTATCTGGTGCGATGGGACTTCACCATGGTGCCCGATGGCAAGTTTCGGCAGTGGATGGTGGTCGAGACCGATCGGGCGGATTGCGCGCTCGTACCGATCCGGATCCGCAACGAGTCGACCGGTGCGCGCTTCGACCCCGATGTCGATCGACGCGGCTCCTTCGTGCCCGAGAGCATCGTGGTCGCCGGACGCATGAAGCCCGGTGAGGCGAAGGACCTCGAGATCGAGCTGGAGTCGAGCGCACCGAGGGGCAAGCAGCAGACCCCGTACTGGGACCGGGTCTTGAAGGCCCAGTGCGTGGCGCCGGAAGCGCATGTGCAGCTGCTCGACTCGCGGCGTGTCGGCGATCGCGCGATGGTGCGGTTCCGCATGACGCTGTCGACGAAGGCGCAGGGTTTCGCGTATGTGCCCGTGACGATCGAGACAGGCACCGGCGTGGTGCGCTGTTTCGTGGCGGTGGTGGCCACCCCGTGAAGCTGCCGTCCGTCGATCATCTGAACGCCGAGGCCGCCGCTGAACTCTTCACGCAGGCTGCGCAGTCTCTTCGGCAGGATCCTCTTCGTCGCGGCTGCTGCGTCATGCTTCCATCGCGCGGTCGGCTTGTCGCGACCGGGGACCTGCACGACCATCCGATCCACTTCCAGAAGGTGTGTGACTTCGCGAAGCTGGACAAGCCCGATCATCACCTGATCCTGCATGAGCTGATCCATGGCGAGCGCCTGACGCACGGTGCCGATCTGAGTTGGCGCATGCTGGCGAAAGTGGCGGCGCTTCGCCTGCAGCATTCTGGACAGGTGCACCCGATGCTGGCCAATCACGAGATCGCGCAGGCGTTCCTGCAGCCCGTGAGCAAGGGTGCGGGGGAGTGCACGCAACTGTTCCGTGACGGCCTGGAATGGAGCTTCGGCGAGGACGCAGGCACGGTCGAGGAGGCGATCAACGACTTCATCCGCGCGATGCCGCTCGCGATCCGCTCGGAAAGTGGACTGCTGTGCGCGCACTCCTTGCCGGCGCCGATCGCGATGCCGAAGTTCGACATGGGCGTGCTGGATCGCGCGCTGGACGAGACGGATTTCACCACGCGCACCGGATCGGCGTGGTCCATGACCTGGGGACGCGGGCAGACACAGGACTCCGTGCGGGCTCTGACGGATGCATGGGCGGTGAAGCTCTTCGTGCTCGGACACAAGCACGTGGAGCAGGGCGCGGAGACGCCTTTCCCTGGCGTGGTGATCCTGAACAGCGATCATGAGCGTGGCGCGGTGCTTGCGTTCGATCTGGCTGCGCCGCTGCCGACCGCCGAGCAGGCCGTGGCGAGCGCCGTGTCGCTGGCATCGATGGGTTCGATGCATGACTGATCAAGGCTTCGTGCTGGCGATCGAGACGAGCCAACGCGCGCAATCAATCGCGATCCGCACGCATGACGCCGGCGTGCACGAGGAGGTCGTCGAAGCCGATGACCGCACCCGGGAGGATCTGCTGCCGGCGATCGAGAGACTGATCGACCGTGTGGGATGCCTGCCGGAGCACCTGCGCGCCGTGATGCTGAACGCGGGCCCCGGCGGTTTCACGGGACTTCGCATGGCACACGCGGCCGCGCAGGCGATCGCGCTGGCGCTGCAGGTTCCCGTGGTGCAGGTGAGCGGCGCCGCATGCGCGCGCGCTGCGGCGATCCTGTCAGGCGATCTGGCACCCACCGACGCGTGCTGGGTGGCGCTCGCCTCCAAGGGTGAGGAGACCTGGATCGCCAGGGCGGATGCGCAGGGGCCGGTCGAAGGCCGATCGATCGAAGTGGACGCATGGCAGCCCGGTGACTGCAACGTGCTGGTGTCCGACGCGCACCTGCCAGCCTCGTGGCGTGCGCTCGCGGAACGGCGTGGCATCCGCCAACTTCCACTACGGATTCAGGCGTCGGCCGTGCTGGCGGCGGGGCTTCCCATGCTGCAGCGCGGGCAGTGCACGCCTCCGGAGGCCCTGGTGCCGACCTATCCGCGGGAGGCCGAGGCCGTGCGTCTGTGGCGACTTCGCAAGGTTGCGCGCGCAGACGGATCACCGGCCTGAGAATTCCGCGAATTCGTCTCGGAGGGGAGTGAAGTGACCCCCATTTCCGGTCGACCTTCCCGGGGCCGTGGAAAACACCCCTGCATCGAATCCGTCCACTTCCGCAACCGGTTCCGGCCAGGTGCTCGCCATCGGCGACGCCGCGCGCTGGCCCGACTGGCTGGAGGCGCTGGTCGCCGAGGGCCATCGCGTCGAGGTGGTGCCTGACCCGCGAAGCGGCTTCCTTCGCTCGGTGGAGTGCGTGATCGACGTGGTGCTGGTGGCGGCCGAGACGGCCCTCGATGAACCGGAACCTCTGGAACAGTTGCGTCGGCTTTCGCCTTGCACGCGCATGCTGCTGATCGGAGATCGTTGCGAACGTGGCGCGAACGCCCGAACGACAGCCGCATCCTCGGACGAGTCCGTGCGCGCATTGGCCTCCACGCTGGCCGCTGCGGCATTCGTGCGCGAGGTGCGCGCCTCGGTGCAATCGGCGCGCGTGGCGCGTGAGCGCAGGGAGCGCATCAGCCAGTTGCGCTCGCTGGTGCAGCGCGTCCAGGATCCGCGCGGGTCCGCAGGGGACCTCCGGCAATTCATCGAGTCGGTTCCGACCGACGCCGAGACGCCCGCCACGGCAGGTTTCGACTCGCTTCGGCGCTCGCTCGGGAACGAGCTGGACCCGTTGCATGCGGCGCGGGAGACGACCGATTTCATCGCCACCTGCCTGCCCGACGCGGTCGTGGCCGTCTGGCTCGCGGGGCCCGGACAGCGCGTGGGCCTGGCGGCCTGCGGAGGCGGCCGCGGTTCGACCAGTGACTGCGCCGTGCGATTCATGGCGCGGGTGGAGCGACTGCATCTGCCTGGACACATGATTTCGGGCGGCGTGGTGGCGACGGCCGATGCCGCCTCATGGGGCCAGTCCGATGACGCGCACGAACTCGAAGGTCGCTGGGCGATGCTGGCACCATGTCGCAGCGACGGGAGTTGCCACGCCGTGATCCTGGTGCTGGGCGGTCGGGGTCCGCGACCGGCGCCCGCCGAGAGCGCGCTGGATGCGGTGCGTCAGATCCTTGGACAGCATCTTGGCCGCATCGAGCGCGTGAATCTTCGCTGTGCGCCGACCTGGCCCGACATGGATGGATTCCTTGAGCCGCCGGAGGATCCCGATTCCAACTTCGAGGATCCGGGGCAGGACTGATCAGCGTCGTCGCGCGAGCGCGGTTTCCGCACCGCGCACGCGGTCGCCGACCTGCACGAGGCACTCGAACTCCGCGTCCGGCACGACCAGCTCGGTGGTCGATCCAAACTTGATCATGCCCATGCGGTCTCCACGGTTCAGCGTGTCACCCACCCGCGCCGTGCACGCGATGCGTCGGGCCACCGCACCCGACACCAGTCGCACGCCGAAGCGGAACCCCTCGGATGCCTGCAGGGTCAGCAGCATGCTCTCGTTGACCTTCGCGCTCTCGGCCACGCGGACATCCACGTAGCGACCGGGCCGATGCGATCGCTGCAGGACGCGACCGCTCCAGGGCACGCGGTTCACGTGCACGTCAAGAACGCTCAGATAAACGCGGATCACCAGCGCGGGACCATCGACGGCCTCATGCTGGGCTTGGCGCAGCACGGCGCTCACAAGGCCGTCGGCCGGGCTCACCATCGTGCGATCGCTCATGGGCGGGGGCGTGCGCGATGGATCGCGGAAGAACGCGAGGAATCCAAGCCATGCGACGGCCGTGACCCCGAAGGGAAGCCACCAGCCCGCTTCGCCTCGCAACGCCAGCCAAGCGCAGCCAAGCATCACGGGAACCGCGACGAGCGTCGCGGGAATCCACTGGTCAGCACCGTTCCTGCTCAGCATGCCGGGGTGGCCCCGAGCGTCACTCCGTCGCCTTGCCGACGAAGAAGCCGATCGCACCGCTGACTGCGATGATGCCGGCGAACGCACCGGTGTACATCACCCAGTCGCTCGCATACATGACGGCAAGTTCCGGCGGTGCGCCCAGCTGCTTGGAGACCACGATCGCGGCTGTCGCGATCAGGCCAAGGCTGGCTGGCAGCAGCAGGCCGACGCCCAGGCCACTCCAGGGTCCGCTGTAGACCTCGGGCGCTGCGGGACCGCTTGTGAAGATCGCGGCCGCCGCGCCTTTCTTGCCGGTCGTGGCCACGACGCCAGCGGCCACACCGACGGCGGCGGCCGCAAGTCCCGCGCCGCTCTCGCCGCCTTCGCCCGATTCGCCACCGAAGATGCCGCTTGCGTTCGCCGGCAGTTCGGCGCCCTCATCCGACGAGAAGGCCTCGTCCATGAGCGCGGCGCCGATCGAGCTGCTCTCGCTGTCGTTCGTCAGGTCCATCAGGCCACTGCCCGAGGAGACGCCGTCCAGTCCAATGCGGTCCGAGATCGAGGAACCGTCCGGCGCGGCGCCCGTGTTGCTTCCGTCGAGTCCCAGCTGGCTGCCCGACGCTCCGGCCGCGGAGGCCGCGGCGACGCTGCCAACGCTGTCAGCCATCGGACGCGACGGGGCCTTCGCGGCGGGCGATGGCGCGTCGTCGCCAAGATCCAGCTCAAGTGTCATGTCCTCGCGGGCGGCCGGCGTGGTGATGCCGGACATGGAGGCCGATGCCGCCTTGTCGCCCGGGTTGCTGGCATTGCCGCCATCGCCCAGATCCAGTTCAAGCGTCAGGTCATCATGCGCCGCGGGCGACGCGATGCCAGACATCGACGCGGAGGCCGCCTTGCCAGCGGACTTGCCGGCACCATCGGCGTCATCGAGGTCCAGATCGAAGGCGGGCGCACTGCCTGCCTTCGGGCTGTCCAGATCAAGGTCCAGGTCGAGATCCCCGGCGCCGCCCGACGCGGGGGCCGCGCCAGCGGCGCTTTCCGCCAGATCCAGCTCGAAGGGGGAGTCGTCAGTCTTGTCCTCGACGCCACCGAGTCCGACAGGGCTCGCGGAGCGGCCCGTGCCACCGCGGTCATCGACCGAGGAATCGGAGAGATCAAGCTCGAAACTGTCGCTGCCGGCCGACACTCCGGAGAGGTCCAGTTCGCCGCTTCCGGCGGCGTCCGCCAGCAGCAGGTCGACCTCTTCGCGCTTGAACATCAGCTTGTTGTCGTGATCGCGGAACTCCCGGAGCTTGCCGGCGGACACCAGGCCGTCAACAGCCTCCTGGTCCTTACCGAGCTTCGTCAGAGTCTCTTGGAGCGTGTAGAACAGCTTGGCCATGGGTGATTCGCGACGCGGTTCTCGTGGGCCGAAACAGAGGTGGGGTAGGGTACGCCGGTCCGGTGGACGTCGCAAGGCAGCCTCCGCATCGCCGGGCCCCACGGTTGCGCCCGTTTCCAAAGAGCCGCCGCTGCCGGCGGCGAACCGGCTCTCCAAAGCCTTGGAGCGCTGGTTTTTGAAGGCGGCACGGGATCTGCCGTGGCGCCGGAGACGATCTGCCTGGGCAACGCTGGTGAGCGAGATCCTTCTGCAGCAGACGCAGGTGGTTCGCGTCGCGGAGCGATTTCCGGAATTCATGGAACGGTTTCCCGATCCGGCAGCCATGGCTCGCTCCTCGGTGGAGTCGGTGCTGCGCTGCTGGCGCGGTCTCGGTTATTACCGGCGTGCCCGATCCCTGCACGCCGCCGCATGCCAGATCGTCACAGTGCATGGCGGCAAGGTTCCCGATGATCCGATCGCGCTTCGCGAGTTGCCGGGTGTGGGGCGATACACCGCGGGCGCGATCGCGAGCATCGCGTTTGGAAGAGCGGAACCAATCGTGGATGGCAACGTGGCACGCGTCGTCAGTCGCCTTGCGGATCGACGGGCGAGCGCGATCGATCGCGCAGGCCTTGCGTGGTGCTGGAACGCCGCGACGCACATCGTGCAGGCTGCGGCAAACCCCGGCCATACCAACGAGGCGCTGATGGAACTTGGCGCGACGGTCTGCACGCCCGTCTCACCGCGCTGCGACACATGCCCGTTGCGCGCGATGTGCGCTTCGCGCAAGGCAGGTTCGCAGGACCTCGTGCCGCCTCCCAAGCCGGGGGCGAAGCGGCAGACGGTGGTGCTGCACGGACTGGTGGATGCGCGGGACGGCACCGTCGCCATGGAGCATCGAGCCTCCGGCCTGTGGCAGGGGCTCCTGTCGCCTCCACTGGTGCCGGGACCCGCTGGGATGGAGCCTCAAGCCCTTCGTCAGGCCTCGGGGGCGCTTCATGTCGACGCCGCCTGTGCACGGTTCGACTTTCAGACCACCCATCGCGCGATCCGCTTCATCGTGCACGCGGCGAGATTCGGCAGGCGCGCGGGACTTCGGCGAATCTGGCTGGATCGACTTTCGGGCGAGGCGATCTCGGCGGCGGCGCTCCGCGTGATCCGGGCCGCCCGGCAGGATCGCCCGCGGGCCGATAGGTTGCAGCCGTGAACCGTTTCGCCGCGATCCCTGCCGCGCTTCTCCTGAGCGCCTGCACGAAAGACGTCATGACGGTCGACAGCAACCTGCGCATGCCGGGAGAGCCGTCGACGGTCGCGCGTCAGCTCACCGCGGAAGAGCAGGCGCGCTCGATCGAGGCGATGGACTCCGCGCAGCCGCCGGGGTTGCAGCCACAGCCGTTCGCGCGTGCGGGCGCGACGGGTCGCTGGTCCGACATGCGCAGCGCGGTGATCGCGGCGGTGAAGAGCTGCGAGGTCGCGATGGTGAGACAGGATCGGCTGACGGACGCTTCCGGCGTGGTGATCGGTGCCACATTCGTGCTGCGCAGCATCAGTGACCAGCCCGGATCCATGCGCGTGATCGGTTCCAACGCGACCGGCGTGACGGCGGTCGAGGTCTCGATGGGCAACTTCGGCGAGCAGGAGGAGCTTGCGCGATGCGTGCTCAAGGCGTTCGATCGCGAACTCCGAACGGCGGCGCGGATCCTGCGACCGCAGTGACTGGTCAGATCGGCGCAGACACGCAGGCGCTTGCGTGGAGCGACTCCACCATGCGTGCGGCGCGCAGCAGTCGAGCGTCGGCCATGGCTGGCGCCTGCAGGTGAAGGCCGACCGGCAGCCGCGTGCCACCGTCCTCCACGAATCCGATCGGCACGCTGACGCCTGGAATGCCCGCGATGTTCGTGTTCACCGTGTAGACGTCGCACAGGTACATCTGCAGCGGATCCGAGAGTTCACCTGGGCGGAAGGCGGGCGTGGGGCTCGCGGGCCCGGCGATCACGTCGCACGTCTCGAACGCGCGGTCGAACTCCGCCTTGATTCGTCGGCGCACCTTCAGCGCGCGTCCGTAGTAGGCGTCGTAGTAGCCGGCGCTGAGCACGTAGGTGCCCAGCATGATTCGGCGCTGCACCTCGGGACCGAAACCCTGCGCGCGGCTTTCCGCGTATAGGTCATCCAGCGACTGGCCCGCACGCGCGGGCGCGCGGTGTCCATAGCGGATGCCGTCGAAGCGGGCGAGGTTCGCGCTCGCCTCGGCGGGCGCGATCACGTAGTAGGTGCTGATGCCGACGTCGGTCAGCGGAAGTTCCACCGGTACGATCGACGCGCCGGCGCCCCGAAGTCGATCGAGCGACGACTGGATGAGCGTGTTCACGCGTGGATCGTTCGCGTCGCTCATGTATTGCGTGGGCACGCCGACGCGCAGGCCTTCGATCGGTCGCTCCAGATCCTGCAGCGGGTCCTCGACAGGTCGCTGCGCGCTCGTGCTGTCGCGCGGATCTGCGCCCGCCATCACCGCATAGGTCAAGGCGGCGTCGCGCACCGTGCGTGCGAGCGGGCCGATCTGGTCCAGACTGCTTCCGAACGCCACAAGTCCGTAGCGGCTCACGCGGCCGTAGGTCGGCTTGAACCCCACGCATCCGCACAGCGAGGCCGGCTGTCGAATGCTGCCGCCGGTGTCGCTGCCCAGGGCCACGCCGCAGATCGCCGCCGCCGCTGCCGCCGCGCTGCCGCCGCTGGAGCCTCCTGGCACGCGCGCCTGATCCCACGGGTTGCGCACGGGGCCCCATGCGCAGTGCTCGCTGCTGGATCCCATCGCGAACTCGTCCAGATTCGTCTTGCCCATCACCACGGCGCCGGCCGCGCGCAACCGTTCGACGCAGGTGGCGTCGAACGGCGAACGGTAGTTCTCGAGCATGCGACTCGAGCAGGTCGTGTGGCCCTCGTGCGTGGCGATGTTGTCCTTCACGGCCACGGGCACGCCCGCCATCGGACCCGGATCGCGGCCTGCCGCGACCGCGGCGTCGACCGCGGCCGCCTGCCGCATCGCGTCCTCCTCCAGAATCTCGTGGAAGGCGTTCAGTTTCGCGTTGGCGGCCTTGGCGCGGGCGACCAGCGACGACACCACTTCGGTCGCCTTCACCTTGCGCGAGCGCACGGCATCGCGGATCTCGGTGGCGTCGGAGAGGTTCATCCGCCCGCGTCCTCCGCCAGCACCTTCGGTACGGCGAGGTATCGCCCCTCGACGGCAGGGGCGTTCTTCAGAAGCTCCTGGATTGGCAGGCAGGTACCGGGCTCGTCGGGATCGAGACGGTTGGACTGGTCGAACGGCGTAGTCATCGGCTCCACGCCCTCCACGTCGATCGCCTTCAACTTGGCCACGTGACCCAGCACGCCGGCCAACTGGCCGCGCAGCGCCTCGACGCGATCGCCCGGCACGGCGAGTCGTGCCAGCTTCGCCACGTGGGCCACTTCCTTCGGCGTCAGCGGATGCGCCTCGCTCATCGCGGCGAGTGTAACGCTGCGCATGGCCGCGCTACGCTGCGCGCACCCATGGGCAAGGATCGAAACGAAGGACCGGTCGTCGGCGTGGACCTTGGTGGCACCAACATGGCCATCGGCGTGGTGGATGAGAAGGGCCGCGTCTTGGGCCGCTGCAAGCGCAAGACCAAGGCGATGGAAGGCCGCGACAAGGTGCTTGCGCGTCTGGTCGATGGCATCGAGCGCGCCTGCGACGAGGCGAAGATCCCGATGAAGGACATCACCGCCGTCGGCGTGGGCGCGCCAAGCGCCGTGGACTGGGAGAAGGGCGTCGTGATCCACGCGGGCAATCTGGGTTGGAAGCGCTTTCCCCTTCGCGAGGCGCTTGAAAAGCGGCTGGATCGTGCGGTGGTGGTCGACAACGACGTGAACGTCGCCGCATTCGGCGAGAGCCGCGTGGGCGCCGGCAAGGGGCGCGGTGATCTGCTCGCCCTGTGGGTGGGAACCGGCATCGGTGGCGGGCTCATCCTGAACGGACAGCTCTGGCGTGGCCCGCTGTACACGGCGGGCGAGGTGGGGCACGTGATCCTCTTCCCGGGGGCAGGGCCAGGGCATCGCAAGCTCGAGGAGCACTGCAGTCGCACCGCGATGGTGCGCAGCATGATGATGCTGATCGGCCATTATCCGGAATCGATGCTGCGCGAGTTCCTGAAGGTCGAGGCGGACGGGGCCGAGCCCAGCATTGGCAGCGGCGTGATCGCCGAGTGCTACGAGAAGGGGGATCCGCTGGTTACCAGCGTGGTGAACGCGTCGGCGGACCTGCTGGGACTCTCGATCGCGAATCTCATCACGGTGCTCAGCCTGCCCACGGTCATCCTGGGTGGTGGCGTGACCGAGGCGCTCGGCAAGCCGTGGCTGCACCGCGTGCGCGAGGCCGTGGAGGCGCATGTCTTCCCGAGCAGTCTGCGCAAGTGCGAGGTCGTGGCGAGCGAACTCGGCGATGACGCGGGTCTGCTGGGCGCCGCGATGCTGGCGCGCGAGACCGCGCAGGGCCAGAAGGGTTGAGCGCACTGCGGCTCAGGCCGCGTGGAAGGGTGGAGCGTCGGACGAACTGATCTGGATGGCCACGCCAGGCAGGTGTGGTCGCAGACTCGCAGCCAGACGCGGCAGGTAGCCCCGCTCCGTCTGGCTGTGCCCGGCAAGCACCAGATCGCAACCGCGCGCGCGCGCGGCGAGCTGGTCGTGGTGCCTCGCCTCTCCTGTCACGAACAGTGTGCAGCCCGCGTCGGCCGCCTTCGCCATCAGGCTGAAGCCCGCGCCGGGCACGAGCCCCACGCGCGCGTGCTTCCGTGCGCGCAGCGACTCGACCACCTGCACTGCACCAGCGGGAAGTCGCAGCGCGCCACGCAACTTCCGCACGACCTGCGCGCAGGTGAGCGGGCGATCGAGCCTCGCGACACGGCCATGTCCCTGCGTCGCGTCACGGTGTGACTCCGTCCGGAACACGTCGATCGGAGCCTCCTCGTACGGATGCACGGCGCGGATCGCCTGCACCACCGCCACCTGCGCACTCGGCTCGCACACCATCTCCAGACGCACCTCGTCGACTCGCTCGAATCGACCGCGCTTGCCTTCGGTCGGCTTCGAGCCAGTGCCACCCTCGAAGGTTCCGCTGCCCACGAGCTCGAAGCTGCACTTGCGATAGGCGCCGATCGTGCCTGCGCCGGCGCGCGCCATCGCGTCACGCACCACGCCCAACGCGTAGGCCGGCACGAAGGTGACGATCTTCAGTCCCTCGCCCGGGCGCGGGGTGACCGATGGCTCGATGGCCCAGCGCTCACCCGAGCCAAGCTGTTCCGCAAGCCAGTCCGTCACGCCACCGCGCACCGCGTCGAGCGCGGTGTGTGGCGAGAACAGCGCGATGCCGTGCTCCATGCAGCGCAGCAGCAGCGCGCCGCGCGGTTCCAAGGCGGTCAGCCGCGTGATCGGTTCGAAGATCGGCGGGTGGTAGGCCACGATCGCCTGACATTTCCGGCGGATCGCCTCGGCGAGGGTCTCCTCCGTCAGGTCGATGCACAGCAGCGCGCGCTTCAGGGTCCGCGAGGGGTCACCCACCAGCATGCCGACCTTGTCCCAATCAGCGGCCAGGCGTGAGGGAGCGACGGCTTCGAGCGCGAGCGCGAGTTCTCCGATCATGCGGGCAGGCTAGCGGGTGCGTTGCCGCGGATCCCGGCGCCGCACTCCGGGCACATATGTGCGCCGGTGCGCACCGGGTAGCCGCAGTTCCCGCACGCGCGTCGGATCCATCCAAGTCGCGCCCGCCGCGTGAGCATCAGCAGCAGCATCGGGCCGCCGAGCACGGTGAGCGTGACCGTGCCGATCAGGATCGACCACCAGCTCATCCAGCCGCAGAAGCAGCTGTCGCGTCGCGCAGCCACCGCGAAGGTCGGTGCCGCGATCGCGAGCTCGACGCAGGTGCCCGCGAAAAGCCAGCGCACGAAGCGACCGATGCGGTTGGGATTTGGGCCCTTCCCGGCGTTCTGGAGCGCCCACGACCAGATGACGCCGGTGCCAATCCAGGCGATCAGCGACGTCACGAACACCATCCCGCCTGTAAGCGAATGTCCGGCCTCCCACGCGGCGATGCGGGGGAGATCGATCAGCACCAGCACGACGCCAACGCCCAGGCTTCCGCCGAGCACGCCGCCGCCGGCGATGGCCCAGCTCAGCGGAACGCCCGACTCGGCGCGCGCACGCAGGCCCACGAGCGGCGCGGAGAGCGAGACGCAGCCCACGAGCGCGCAGATGGTCGCGAGCCACACGATCCAAGTCTCCGAACGCGCAGAGAATTCGAACGAGTAGGTGCGTGCAAGAGAGCAGATCGCGTCCCACCAACCTGATACGAAGTGCACCGCGACATCCCGGTTCGTTCCGGTGGCATCGAACGGCCCGTGGCCATGCACGAAGTTCGTGTACTCGAGGGTGACCATGCCGATGAAACTGCCCACAAGGATCATCGCGATCCAGGTCGCGAGCAGCAGGCAGACCAGCACCATTGCGCGGCGCGCCCCGTTCGCGTTGGCGACGAGGCCCCCAGACTCACCCCTGAGCGTGTCCATCAGTCGCGCTTGCCGCCGCCGAAGATGAGCGCCAGTCGGTAGACGATCTTCAGGCTCTCCATGTAGATCCAGATCAGGCTGACCAGAAGGCCGTAGGCGAGGTACCACTCCGCGCTGGCCGGCGAACCCTCGCGCACAGCCATGTCGACCTGCTGGATGTCGGCGACCAGCGTGAGAGCTGCCACCACCAGGATCACGCCGTTGATGGCAAGGCCGATGTACGCGCCACTACTTGCACCCGCCTGCGTCGGCAGGCTCAGGAAGGGCACGTTGACGCCGAAGAATCCGAGCACCATCGTGATCAGGTAGGTGATGGCGATGCCAAGCACAGCGCACCACAGCACGAAGGCGCCACGCTGCGTGATGCGGACCGCGCCGCTGCGGTAGAGCAGCAGGCACGCCGTCGACACGCCCAGCGTCATCAGGAAGGCCTGCAACGCCACGCCGCCCGCAAGACGCACGCCGTTGCGCGCCAGCAGGGTGTCCAGCACCAGCGCCACGGCACCCAGGAAGAAGCCCTGCACCGCGGCATAGACCGGCGTGAGCACGGCGGCCCACGCGGGGCGGCCATACATCGCGAAGGCCACGCCCAGCGAGGCGACCAGACTGACGATGTTCACCACACCCAGCAGGCCCGGATTGGCCTTCACCACGGAATTGCCGATCGCGCCGAAGGCGACCGCCACCGCCAGGCTGAGGCAGGTCTTGTTCACCACGCCGCCTACGGTCGCCGGGGCCTGCGTGGCCTGCGCGTTGCGCAGGGCGTTGTCCAAGCGACCGTCGGCCAGCACCGGATTTGTGGATTCAAGGGGGTTCATGCCGCAAGTGTAATGCATGGAAAATGCGCGTTCCATGAAGGTCGGTTGAACTTGACTTTCCGAGTCCTAGAATTGACGCTTTCACCGTCGGTCGAGCCGATCAAGGAGGATCGGTTCGAGTCTCGGGTTCGCAGGTTTCACAGGGGTCATCGCCTTGAAGCACGCTCCGAATGCCGCACAGCGGCCCACGTCCGAGTCGAGCACGCACGCCAAGCCACAGTCCAGCACGCCAGGGGGGTCCGCCACGAAGAAGCACTTCGTGCTGGACACCAACGTGCTGCTGCACAATCCGAACTCGCTCTACAAGTTCGAGGAGCACGAGGTCGTGATCCCGCTGCAGGTGATCGAGGAACTCGACCAGTTCAAGAAGAACAACGACGAGACCGGCCGCAACGCGCGCACCGTGATCCGCTCGCTCGACAAGTTGCGCTCCATCGGCCGCCTGTTCGAAGGCGTGATCTGGAATGAACAGGGTGGCTGCATCCGCATCGAGCGCTGCGACCGCACCACACCGTTCGCGCTCGACCTTGACAGCGCCGACAACCGCATCCTGGGCGTGGCGCACCGCCTGCATGAGGGTGGCAACCGCACGATCTTCATCAGCAAGGACATCAATGCGCGCGTGAAGTGCGACGCGCTGGGCATTCCCAGCGAGGACTTCGAGGCCGACCGTGTGGACGCCGACTGGCTCTACTCCGGCTACGCCACCATGTCGTGTCCGGGCGAGACGATCGACGAGCTCTATCAGGAGCGCCAGCTCAGCGTGGAGCAACTCGAAGGTCTGGTGCTGAAGACGCCCGAAGGCATGGAGATCAAGGCGCACGACCTCGTCGCGAACCAGTTCGTCACGCTCACCGACGACGCCGACGAGAGTCACACGGGTCTGGCGCGCGTGCTCGCCGACACCGGCCATCTGATCCCGGTGGTCGGCCCGCGCAAGCCCGTCTACGGCATCATGGCGCGCAACCTGCAGCAGACCATGGCGCTCGACCTGCTCCTCGATGACGAGGTGCGGCTGGTCTCGCTGATTGGCCCTGCGGGCACCGGCAAGACGCTCATGGCGATTGCCGCAGGCCTGCACAAGGTCTTCCGCGAGGAGCGATTCGACAAGCTGCTGGTGGCGCGCCCGATCATGCCGCTCGGCCGCGACATCGGCTACCTGCCCGGCGACAAGGACGAGAAGCTCTCGCTCTGGATGCAGCCGATCTTCGACAACGTGTCCTACTTGCTGAGCACGCGCGGAGGCGGCGGCACCGAGGCCGACAGCCGCACGGCGGAGCAGCGCATGGACCAGCTCGTGGCGGGCGGCAAGCTCGTGATGGAGCCGCTGACCTACATCCGCGGTCGCAGCATTCCGCACCAGTTCATGATCGTGGACGAGGCGCAGAACCTCTCGCCCCACGAGGTGAAGACGATCGTGAGCCGCGTGGGCGAGGGAACGAAGATCGTGCTGGCCGGCGACATCGGCCAGATCGACAACCCGTACCTTGATGCCGCGAGCAACGGCTTGGCGCACCTGATCGAACGCATGAAGGGCCAGCGCATCGCGGGTCACGTGACCATGAGCAAGACCGAACGCAGCGAGCTTGCGAGCCTCGCCGCGGACATGCTCTGAATCGTTCGGGCGTCAGGCGCGAGCGCCGGCGCGTCGGGCACGGACCAGTTCGGCTCCGGCCGTCGATGCCATGCTGGCGCGCGGTGCGAAACCGTCCGCACCCACGGTGCGCCAGAGATTCGGCGCCATGTGGAAGGGCATGCCACCCACCAGCACGGCGGGTGACTGGCTACCCATCGCGGCCCGTACTGTGGCGATCAGGTTGGCGATGCCGCGGACGGCCAGTGGCGTGCCCGCGCTCACGAGCAGCAGGTCCGCCGGACCGCGATGCGGCTGGGCGCCGACGGACTCGGCCACCTCGTGGGAGGGCATGTTCGCGCCCAGGCACTCGACGTTCCAGCCGTCGAGTTCCATGAGGTCGCTGATCATGCGGATGCCAAGATCGTGCATGTCGCCACCGCTGCTGCACGAGACGGCCAGCATGCCGTTGGAGGTGCGACGCTCGTACTGCCCACGCAGTCGGGCAAGGATCGCCAGCGTGCTTGCCGTGCAGTAGTGCTCGTCTGCGATCGAGGCCTCGCGCATGTGCCACATGTGGCCGATCTCGTTCATCGCCGGCGCAAGGATTCGCTCGTGGATCTCGGCCAGCGACATGTTGCCGTCGATCTGCTCCTGCACGATGCGTTCCGCATGATCACGCTCTCGCTGCAGGAGGTGCAGCAGGAAGAGGCGCGCCAGCGTCCCTTGGTCGCCCATGTGCTCCAAGGGACTCTCGGGTGTGTGTGGTCCCGCCTCGACCTCGCGAATCGCGCGATCGATCATCGCTCCGGCTCGATCGGACACGGTCGACGGCAGATGCTCGGTGATCACCTCGCGCAGGCAACGCAGGCTTCGCAGCACGTCCCCATCACCCATGTCACGCGCCAGGAAGGCCGCACGGCTCCACGCGGCGCTGGCCAGAAAGAGGGCAGGCTCGTCCGCGGCGAGCGCCTCGACCAGATGCGCCACACGCGCCTGCACGTCGCCGCGCCACAGGCGGCGGCACTCCGGGCCGAACCGGCTCTCCAGCGAGGCATCAGCGGCGCAATGCTGGTCCACAGTCCACTCCGCAACGGCGCGGCAGACGGATTCAAGAGCGTCGGCAGCCTGAAGATGGGCCGATTGCATGACTGGGGACTTCGACCGTCGTCCCCAATGGATTCAGTCCCCCGTGACAGTCGGGAACCCTTCAATGTCTCTTGAAATCAGGCCTCGTGGCCCGATTCAGCGCAAGCGATGGCGGGCGGGTTCCTCGGTCAGGTCCACCTGCCGCTGCTCCGGCGAGCCGGTCAGGGCGGCGTGCTTCAGCCGGTACTGGGTCACCACAGTCATCAGAGTGGCGTGACTCCAGGTGAGCGGGCTCACCGAGATCTGCGCTCCGGAGTGGGGGTCGTACTGCTCGGCGAGCACGCCGCTGGGGGAAGCACGCCAACGCGCCCACTCCAGATACTCCAGCGCCTCGCGGAGTTCCGCCTCGTTCGAGGCACGCGCGATGAGCCACTGCGCGTACCAGAGCGTGCAGATGACCCACGGGTTGCCGGGAATCTCGTGCAGCGCGTGCCGCTCGACCTGGTGATAGGTGTCGCGTTCATAGCGCGCGATGCCGCCGACCTCGGTGCGAACCCAGAGCCGTTCGCGGATCGCGCGCATGTGACTGGTCACGCGCGCGTCAGTCGCCTCGAGCGCCCCGAACGCGAACAGCGCGTAGGCGGAGGCGTCCAGCGTGAAGTCGAGCCGGTAGGAGCCGTCCTCCTGCGGGTGCGCCGTGCGCGCGAAGAGCCGGCGCTCGGGATCCCACAGGTGGCGGATCATCGCGCCGCGCATGCGCTCGGCGCCCTCGCCGAACTCCGCGGCGCGGTCCATGGCGCCCATGTCGGCCGCGAAGTTGCTGGCCGCCTGCAGCGCGCCGATCGTGGCGCACACCGTGAACAGGTGCACGCCGCGGCGCTCCTCCCACAGGTCCCAGCTTGGCAGCGGCAGTCCCGCGTGATCGCGGTAGCTCAGCATCCAGTTGGCCGTTTCGACCACCAGCGGGTTGTAGAGCGTCTTGATGAACTCCACATCGCGGAAGGCCAGGAAGTGCTTGCGCAGCGCCCAGGTGACCAGTGCGGTCTCGTCTTGCTGGATCGGCAGCCATCGGCCCTTCTCGGTGAGCCACGGATGCCAGCTGCTCGCGAGCGTGCCGGTGGGGTTGTACTTGTGCAGGAAGTAGCCGTCGGCGTGCCGCACGCGCTCGCAGAAGTTGAAGAAGTTCCGGCTGAGTTCGCTGTGACCGGCCAGCGTGAGCGCGTAGGACACCAGCGCGCCGTCGCGCGGCCACATGTACGAGTAGGTGTCGCCTGCGAAGTGCGTGATGTCGTGGTCGTTGGCCGCGATGATCGCGCCGCCGTGATCGATCTGCGTGCGCACGATCAGCGCGCTGCGGCGGTGCAGGTCGGAAAGATGGTCCGGCAGCGGGTCGTTGGCCACCGCCTCCTTCTGGCTCCAGAGGCGCCAATAGGCCTCGGTGCGATCCAGCATGCGCTGCGGCGTCTTCAGTCGGACCTTGTCGTCGAGCTCTCGGATCGCGTCGTAGCTCTTGCCCGAGGCGATCCAGTAGAAGCAGTGCTCGGTGCCGCCAGCGGGCACGTTCAGGTGCAGTCCCACCGTGCTGTCCACGCTGCCCTGCGCGATCGCGTTGCGGCTCAGCAGGCCGTCCTCGGCGTCACGCCAAGTGCCCTCGGCGTCACCGATGCGCTTCTGGCCCGTGGCCCAGGTGCCGATGCCCCAGCCGGCGGGGTGCAAGCCGTTGAACAGGAAGTAGCACTCGTCCTTGTAGTGCACCAGGCCGCCGGTGCCAGGGTCGTAGGCCACGGTGTCGCCCACGGGACTTTCCGCCACCGAAAGGTCCGCGTGGAAGAACAGCCGAACGTCACGCGCTCGCCCAAGCAGATCGCACACCGTCACCTTCCGGAAGAAGACCGGACTGTAGTAGTCGACCGCGTCATGGCAGATCAGCTCGAGGCCCAGCCGCTCGTGGCGCAGGCGCACCTCCGTCACCAAGGTGTCGCGCTTGTAGCGCAGTTCGCGCACCCATCCCGCGCTGTCGACCCATGAGAAGGCCCCATCGGCCCACACGCCGAACCGCTGCAGGTGACCGCAGGTGTGGTTGGGCTGGCCCACGTGGGGCCAATACAGGTCGCGGATGCGATAGAGGTCGTCGAACGCGACCAGCATCTCGCCGTTACCGATGGGGATGTTGCGTGGCATAGGTGGTGGGTGGCGCGACGCCGAGCGCCTGCAGGAATATCGGATCCCGGGCAGCTTCGGTGGAGCGGAATCCCCAGATTCCCGTCGGCAGGTGCGCTCAGCCGCGGAAGCGGCCGAAAATCAGGCTGGTGTTGTGCCCGCCGAAGCCGAAACTGTTGTTGATCGCGAAGTCGGTCTTTCGCTGCTGCGGCGTATGGGGCACGAAGTTCAGGTCCATGCCCTCGTCGGGGGTGTCCAGGTTGATCGTGGGAGGCAGGGTGTCGTTCACGATCGCCAGGATCGTGGCCACGCTCTCGATGCCGCCGGCCGCGCCCAGCGCGTGACCGGTCACGCTCTTCGTGCTGCTCATGGCGAGCGACTTGGCCGCGTCGCCGAAGAGCCGCTTCACCGCCACCACCTCGGCCTTGTCGCCAAGCGGCGTGCTGGTGCCGTGCGCGTTGATGTAGGCGATCTGCTCGGGGTTCAGTTCCGCCTCGCGCAGCGCCATCTTCATGCTGCGGTAGGCACCCGCGCCCTGCTCATCGGGTGCCGCGATGTGATAGGCGTCACCGCTGCAGCCGTAGCCGAGCACCTCGGCGTAGATGCGCGCGCCGCGCTTCTTCGCGTGTTCGAGCTCCTCAAGCACGATCACGGCCGCACCCTCGGCCAGCACAAAGCCATCACGGTCCTTGTCGAAGGGCCGGCTCGCCTTGATGGGATCGTCGTTGCGCGTGCTCAGCGCCTTCATCGCGCTGAAGGCCGACACGGCCACGGGGCCGATCGCGCCCTCGGCACCACCGGCGAGCATCACGTCCGCGTCACCGCGCTGGATCATGTGGAAGGCCGCGCCCACCGCGTGCGAGCCTGTGGCGCAGGCGGTTGCGGTGGCGACATTCACGCCCTGCAGATTGAGGCGGATGCTGGTCTGGCCTGCGCAGGCATTCACCATCAGGCGTGGAACCACGAAAGGGCTCACCTTGCGGGGGCCACCTTCCATGAGCTTGGTGTGGTTCACCTCGATCGTGTCGATGCCACCGATGCCGCTGCCGATCGCCACGCCGCGCCGCTCGAAGTCGCCCGCGTTGAAGTCGATGCCGCAGTCGCGGGCTGCCTCGACGGCGGCGCCGAGGCCGTACAGGCAGAAGCGGTCCATGCGCTTGGCCTCGCGGCCATCCACGCCCATGTGCTTCTCAGGATCGAAACCCTTCACCTCGCCGCCAAAGCGGGTTGGCCAGTCGGGCGTCGTGGGGAAGTTGGTGATCAGGCCGATGCCAGATCTGCCCTCGAGCAGGCTTTGCCAGAAGGCGGGGACATCGATGCCGATGTCGGTGACGGCACCGAGACCGGTCACGACGACGCGTCGAAGCGTGATCGTCCGTGGCATGCGGGTGCGGGGCGTGGAGCCGCCGGGGTCAGGACTTCGCGGCCAGACCCTTGTTGATCATGTCGACGGCCTGACCCACGGTGTGGATCTTCTCCGCCTGATCGTCCGGGATCTGGATGTCGAACTCTTCCTCAAGCGCCATGACCATCTCGACGGTGTCGAGACTGTCGGCGTTCAGGTCGTTCGTGAAGCTGGTGTCGCGCGTGATGGTCTCCTTCTCCACGCTCATCTGCTCCGACACGATCTTGATCACCTTGGTTTCGATCTCTTGCTCGGTCACGTCGCTTCTCCTGAAAGATGCGGACCCTGGCTTTCCCGGGTCCTGAAGGCTGGGAGGGTATCCGGAACGGCCGGAAACCGCCACGCGGCGGCCGGCACCGGTCACATCGCCATGCCGCCGTCCACCACGATCACCTGGCCGGTCACGTAGCCCCCGTCCTCGCCGGTCAGCCATCCGATGGCGGACGCGATGTCGTTCGGGGTTCCGAACCGCTTGAGCGGAATGTTCGGCAGGGCCGCTTCCTTCACCTGAGGTGGCAGGACGGCGGTCATGTCGGTCTCGATGAAGCCCGGGGCGACCACGTTGGCGGTGATGCCCTTGGACCCCAGTTCACGCGCGATGCTCTTGGTCATGCCGACCAGCCCCGCCTTGGCCGCGGCGTAGTTGGCCTGGCCCGCGTTGCCCATGAGGCCGCTGACGCTGCCCACGTTCACGATGCGGCCGAAGCGGCCCTTCATCATGGGGCGGCTGGCGGCGCGGCAGGCCACGAAGGCGCTCTTGAGGTTCACGCGGATCACGTCGTCGAAGTCGGCGTCGCTCATGCGCATGAGAAGGCCGTCCTTCGTGATGCCCGCGTTGTTCACGAGGATGTCAAGACGGCCGTGCTTCTCGGCCACGTCCTCGACCATCGCGGCCAGCGCGGCAGAATCGCCCACATCGCAGCCGCGTGCCTCGAAGCGGCCACCCGCGGCCTGGATCGCCGCACCCGTCTCGGCCAGGTTGTCGGCGCTGCGGGCCACGCCCACGACCAGTCGGCCGCCCTTCGCGATCCGTTCGGCGATCGCCCGGCCGATGCCTCGGCTGGCTCCTGTCACGATGGCGACGCGATGTTCGATGGTTCGCTCCTGTCTGGGGGAAACGGCATGGACGCCCGGTTGCGCGGGCATGATGGGGTGCGGCCCGTCGGCGCGCAACCAGGCTGTACGGCAGGCTGGCTCAGTTCGACTTGCCGGGCGTTCCGCCGGGCTGGCCCGAGGCGGGCTCCTCGCCCTTCACGGAACGATCCTCCTGCGCCGACTCCAGCGGCACATCGGGCTTCTTCGATTCCTCGATCGAACTTCGTGTGTACGCCATCCACTGCTTGATGCGCGGCTCGGCGGTGGTGCCCGAGAGCTTGTCCATCATGTTGGGCCAGTTGGGCTGCGCTTCCAGTTGGATCTGGTCGGGATTGTCCTTCGACTCGACGAAGGTCCACAGCTGGCCTTGGAACTTGTCGCCCACCAGGAACACCGCCAGCACGTCGGGACCCGCACAGCCGATGCTGACACGGTCCACGTCCTGGCCAAGCGTCTTCCATTCGCCGCTCTTGACCATGGTCTCCAGCGTGGCCTTGTCGCGCGCGGAGAGCATGGGCTTGATGGCGTCCTCCTTCGCGTTCAGCATCGCATCGAAGAAGACCACCAGCGCCTCGAGCTGCTTCTGATTGGTGGCGGCATCGCCCGAGGAGGGACGCTCGCTCTCCTCCATGCGGATGCGCTTGTCCAGACCGAGTCGCGTGACGACCTCCTCGACCGTCTCGGCCTTCACGGTCTCGACGGGCGCGGGTGGCGGCGGAGGCGCCTGCGCGGCCTGTTCCTCTTCCTTCTTGCCACAGCCCGCAAGGGCGAGCGCGGTGAGCAGCAGGGCGGCTCTGATCGTGTCAGGCCTTCGCACGCTGCGGTTCCTCGATGGCGTCATGGGTGGTCACCTCGGCGGTTCGGTCGATGCGGCGCATGAGACCGCGGAGCACGCTGCCCGGGGCCATCTCATGCAGCGACGCGCTGGCATCGAGGCCGTGGGCCTTGCGCCACGACAGCATGTCGAGGCAGCAAGCGTCCCAGCGTACCGGCTTCACGATCTGGTCCACCAGCAGCGACTTCAGCGTGGCGGCGTCGGTCCCGTGCGGCTTGCCGGTCACGTTGCTCCACACGGGGCAGCGTGCGGCGCGGAACTCGACGGTCTCGAGCGCGCGCGCCATGCCTTCGGCAGCGGGCGCCATGAGTGGACTGTGGAAGGCGCCAGCCACCGCGAGCTTGGTCGCGCGCAGACCCATCGCACCGGCCACCTCGACGGCACGGTCGCACGCCTCGGCGTGGCCGCTCAGCACGATCTGGCCGGGTGCGTTGAAGTTCGCGGGCACGAGAATCTGGCCCTTCGCGGCTGCGGCACAGACCTCGTTCGCCTTGGCCTCGTCACCGCCGATCAGGGCGACCATGCCGCCCTTGCTCGCCTCGGCGGCCTTCTGCATGAGTCGGCCGCGCGTGGAGACGAGGCGCAGGCCCTCGACGAAGGTGAACACGCCGGCGAGCGCCAAGGCGGTGTATTCGCCGAGCGAAAGTCCGAGCGCCGCGGCGATCGGGGTCTCGCCACCATGCTCGGTCAGCGCGGCATGACAGGCGTAGCCGCAGGTGAAGAGGGCCGGTTGGCTCACGTCGGTGCGGTTGAGCGTCTCGACGGGACCTTCGAAGCAGAGCGCGCTCAGTCGCGCGCCGCCGTCGAGTTCCACGACGTGATCGGCCTGTGCGAACAGCGTGGCGGCGGTCGGGCTGGCGTCGTGCCACGACTTGCCCATGCCCACGGATTGAGCGCCCTGACCCGGGCAGAGAAGGATGTGCTGCAGACTCATGATTGGATCTCCTTGCAGACGTGCGTCACGGGTACGCGCGGTCACACGTTCCAGACGCCACTCGCCCAGGTCATGCCGCCGCCGAAGGCCACGAGCATCATGGGCTGGCCAGCCGGCACCTTGCCCGCTCGCCACAGCTGGTCCAGACACAGACCCACGCTGCCGGCGCTCGAGTTTCCGAATCGATCGATGTTCACGTAGACCTTCTCGGGAGGCAGACCGATCTTCTCCATCGCGCTTTCGATGATGCGGATGTTGCTCTGGTGGCAGATCACCTGGCTCAGGTCGGCCGGCGTGAGGTTCGTGGCGGCGAGTGCGTCCTCGATCACCTGGCGGAACCGGTTCACCGCGAACTTGAACACCTCGCGGCCGTTCATGCGCAGGCAGCCCAGGCGGATCGGGTTGTTCAGGTCGGCTTCCGGCACTTCCTGCGGGCGGCGTGGCATGTAGAGGCCGGTCCAGTCGCGCCCGTCGCTTCCAAGCTGCTGATGGATGCAGCCGCGGTCGGGGTTCTCGTCGGCGACCAGGATCGCCGCGCCGGCCGCGTCGCCGAACAGGATGCTCACGGAGCGCTCCTGATAGTCGATCACGGTGCTCATCGCGTCGCCGCCGCACACGCCGATGCGCTTGAAGCGCCCGCTGCGGATGAGCGAGTCGGCCAGATTCATGCTGTAGACGAAGCCGCTGCACGCGGCGACCACGTCGAACGCGCCCGCGCCCAACGCGCCGACCTCGCCGGCCACGCGGCAGGCCACGCTGGGGCAGCTCATCTCCTGCGTGCAGGTTCCCACGATGATCAGGTCAAGATCGCTGCCCTTCATGCCCGAGGCGTCGAGCGCGTTCTTCAGCGCGTCGCGGTTCAGGGTGAAGGTGCCTTCCTTGCTCGGGTCACTCACACGGCGTTCGCGGATGCCCGTGCGCTGCACGATCCACTCGTCGCTGGTGTCGACCATGCGCGAGAGATCGTCATTCGTCAGGCGTCGTTCTGGCACCGCGCTGCCCGTGCCGACGATCCGGACGCCTGGGGCGCCGGGGATTCGTGTCACGCGTTCACCTCGGCGTCCGCGCCCACGCCCCGCAGTTCGCCAAGGCGTCGGCTGATCTGGCCGTTCAGGCCGGTGATCACGAACTGACGCATGCGGAGGATCGCGTTCATGATGGTGCGCGCCTGGCTGCTGCCGTGACTGATCAGGCAGACGCCATTCACGCCCAGCAGCGGCGCGCCGCCGTACTCGTGATAGTCGTGCTTCGCGTAGAGGCTCTTCACGACGGGCTCGAGACGCGCGGCCAGCTCTGGATCGATGGCGAGCACCTCGCGCGCGAGCGCCTTGAAGATGCCGCTCGAGAGGCCCTCGGCGAGCTTGATCATCACGTTGCCCACCACGCCGTCGGTGATCACCACGTCGGCTTCGCCGTCGAACACGCCGCGGCCCTCGACGAAGCCCGTGAAATTCAGGCCTTCCGCGCTGCGCAGCAGGTCACGCGCCAGACGCATGTCGTCGGTGCCCTTCTGCTCCTCGCCGCCCACGTTCATGATGGCCACGCGTGGCTGCTTGATGCCGATCATGGTGCGGGCGTAGGCCTCGCCCATCACGCCGTACTGCGCCAGGTGCGCAGGACGGGGCTCAATGTTGGCGCCGACGTCGATCAGGACCACGGGGCCCGCGAAGGTCGGCACGGTCACCGCGATGCCGGGGCGGATGACGTTCGGCAGGCGGCGCATGTACATCTGCGCGGCGCCCACCATCGCTCCGGTGTTGCCGGCGCTCACGATCGCGTCAAGACGGTTTTCCGCCTTGGGGCCCGCGTGCTTGGCCATCACGACGAGGCTGGCGTCCTTCTTGGAACGGATCGCGTCGACCGGCGCGTCGTCCATCCCGATCACCTCGGTGGTGGCAACGATCTCGATGCGCGCATCGCGGATGCCGCGCTCACTCAGAGTCTCCTCGATGACGCGACGGTCGCCGTACAGAACCAGCCGATCTTCGGGAGGAAGCTTCGGGAGCGCCTGCAGACAGCCCTTGAGGATTTCGTCAGGGGCGTTGTCGCCGCCCATGACGTCCACGCCGAGTCGCATGGATCACTGGCCCGCGCGAGAGGTCTTCACCTGCAGTCCGGGACGAACATAGCCACACCCTGGACAGGCGGTGTGAGGTCGCTTGGCGGTTCCACAGTTCGGGCAGAGGACGGTGTGCACGGCCTTGATCGCCTGATGCGATCGACGACGGTGGGTACGACCTGGAGACTGGCGGAAAGCTGGGGTCATGGCATCCTCTGTAGAAGTTCCCACAGGCGATCCTGCAGGGAGCCCCGCAAGGTAGCCAAACCCTCTTTCATGTCAAGCACGGGGATCTTCCGATAACCGATCTGGACACGGGGAAACCTTCTCTAAAGCCCTCTCCTTTATGTCTTCCTTCGAGCTGTTCACGGATGGTGCCTGCTCCGGCAACCCGGGACCGGGGGGCTGGGCCTTTGTTCTTCGGGGGCCGGGCATCGCGGGGGACATGGAAGTCAGCGGGGGTGATCCCGAGACCACGAACAACCGCATGGAACTGCTCGCCGTGATCCGTGGGCTCGAGGCGGTGCCTGGGCAGTCGGCGGTGCGGGTGGTCTCCGACAGCGAGTACGTGGTGAAGGGACTGCGCGAATGGCTGGACGGCTGGAAGGCGCGCGGCTGGCGAACTGCAGCGAAAAAGCCTGTAAAAAACGAGGATCTGTGGAGGCAGCTTGACGCCCTGCGTGCGACGCACCGCCTCGCTCCCGAGTGGATCCGGGGGCACAATGAGCACCCGGAGAACACCCGTTGCGACGCGCTGGCGGTGGCCGCCATCGAGCGGATGCGGCGCGGGAGGGGCTGAAACGAGCCGAAATCGGGGCTTGGGTCCGAAGTCGCGTTCGGATCGAGGGTTTCCAACCCTTGCGGAGGCCCTCCGATCTGCGTTACAATCGCCGATCCGGCCCTGAAAGGCCGGTTCTTCCACAGGACTTCTGCATGCCGACCATCAATCAGCTCGTTCGCAATCCTCGCCGCGACAAGCCCGCCAAGAGCAAGGTCAAGGACCTCGCTCGCTGCCCGCAGAAGCGTGGCGTGTGCCTGCAGGTGAAGACCGTCACCCCGAAGAAGCCCAACTCGGCGCTTCGCAAGGTGTGCCGCGTTCGACTGAGCAACGGCAAGGAAGTCACCGCCTACATCGGCGGCGAGGGCCACAACCTGCAGGAGCACAGCATCGTGCTCGTGCGTGGCGGCCGTGTGCGCGACCTTCCCGGCGTGCGCTACCACGTGGTGCGCGGCACCCTCGACTGCCTCGGCGTCGATGGTCGCAAGAAGGGTCGCTCGCTCTACGGCGTGAAGAAGAAGGCTGCCGCCGCGGCCAAGAAGAAGTGATCGATCGTCACTCGTACGCAGATTGAACGCATCGCCCCCCATGGGGGCACAACTCGATTCGGCAAGTAATCGCGGGCTTCCACCTCCGGGCATGTCGCCCGACCCGCGGTGAACGATGGACCCAGGCCACGGCCTTGGTCGCCGAGCCAACTCAGGAGGAACCGCCCATGAGCGGACGTATCACGCACAGCGAGAAGCAGCTTCAGCCCGACCCGCGCTACCAGGACACCACGGTGGCGAAGTTCATCAATTGCCTGATGTACGACGGCAAGAAGGCCACCGCACAGAAGGTCGTCTACTCGGCCTTCGACGCGATCCAGGCCAAGCTGGACAAGGAGAAGCCCGAGAATCTGCCGCGCACCGCGATCGAGGTCTTCCAGAAGGCCCTCGACAATGTGCGCCCGGTGGTTGAGGTGCGCTCCAAGCGCGTCGGTGGCGCCAACTATCAGGTGCCGATGCAGTTGAACCGTCGTCGCCAGCAGAGCCTGACCTTCCGCTGGATCCTGGAAGCCACCCGCGAGGAGAAGGGCAAGCCCATGCACCTGAAGCTCGCCGGCGAGCTCTTCAGCGCCGCGAAGGGCGAAGGCAAGGCCATCCAGACCAAGGAGAACACCCACCGCATGGCCGACGCCAACAAGGCGTTCGCGCACTTCGCGTGGTGATCTGAACGAGCCAAGGCTCGCAGCCTCAGCGCCCGCGGTTGTCGGACCGCGGGCGCTTCTCTTTTTGGGCTTTACGGGGAGAATGTGCGCGTGCACGAGATCCACCACCGCCAGACGCTGCTTGGATGGCTGGGCGAGGCAGGGCAGGCCCGCCTGACCGGCGCGCATGCGCTCGTGGTCGGCTGTGGTGCGCTCGGGGGCGTGATCGTGGAGTGGCTCGCGCGCGCGGGTGTGGGTGAGCTCACGCTGGTCGATCGTGACGTGGTCGAGCCGAGCAACCTGCATCGACAGGTGCTCTTCACCGAGCGAGATGCGCGCGATCGTGTGGCGAAGGCCGAGGCCGCCGCGCGGCGTGTGCGCGAGATCGCACCTGACGTGCGCGTGCACGCGTGCGTGGAGCATCTGGGGCCCGGCAACGCGATGGAGCTTGCGCGGGGTGCGGGCGTGATCGTGGACGGCCTCGACAACATCGAGGGTCGTCTGGTGCTGAACGATCTGGCCGTGCGCGAGCGGATCCCGTTCGTGCACGCGGCAGCGGTGGCGATGCAGGGCCGCTCGCTGGCGGTGCTGCCCGATGGCGCGTGTCTTCGATGCGTCTTTCCCGAGATGCCGCAGCCGGGCGCGCTTGAGACCTGCGACACGGCGGGCGTGGCGGGTCCGGTGGTGGGACTCGCGGGCTCGTTCGCGGCGCTGCAAGCGATGCGCGTGCTGGTGGGGCGCATGGATCTTGTGGATCGAGGACTGTGGTGCGCGGATCTCGACCGAAACCGCTTCGTGTCGGTGGCCACGCAGCGTGATCCAGCGTGCGCGTGCTGCGTGGGGCGGAAGTTCGAGTTCCTTCAGGCCAGCGGCGAGCGGACCGCCAGCCTGTGCGGACGCGGTGCGGTGCAGGTGCTGCCTGCGTCCGGTGCGCGCGGGAGCGTGAGCCTGGAACGGCTGGCAGCACGACTTCAGGCGCACGGCCGTTTCGATCGGCAGGGCGACCGTCTGCATGGCGCGATCAACTCCGCGCGCAACGCCGATGGCGTTCCCTACGAGCTCACGGTGTTCGCCGATGGTCGAGCGATCGTGGGTCGGTGCACGGATCGGGATGCGGCGCTTGGCGTCTACGACCGCTTCGTGGGTGGTTGACGTGCGCGGCTAGCATCCGCGCATGACCACCGCGACCCAAACCAGCATCGGATCGATGATCGCCTCCGGCCTCCGCATGGCGATCGGTTACGGACAGAAGCTCTGCGCCGGCGCGCCCGAGGCGAAGTTCGGACACATGCCCAGCCATGGCATGAACAGCGCGCTGTTCAACATGGGTCATCTCGCGATCTATCCCGAGAAGGCGTTCGCGCTGATCGGCCGTCCGGAGCTCGCGAAGCCGCTTCCTGAGAAGTGGGAGGAGCTCTTCAAGAACGGCGCACCCTGCGTGGAGCAGGATGGTCGCTATCCCGGCAAGGATGCGGTGGTGCAGCGCTACGTGGAGCGTTACACCGCGCTGGCCGACGCACTGGAGTCCGTGCCGGACGAGGTGATGCAGCGACCGAACCCGATGGGTGGGCGCATGACCGAGATGCTTCCCACGATCGGTGCCGCCGTGATGTTCCTGTGCGGAAGCCACCTGCAGATGCATCTGGGTCAGGTCAGCGCGTGGCGTCGCGCGATCGGTCTTGGCAGCGCGATGTGACACCTCCTTGTGGTCAGGTCCATGCCGCGATCGCACATTCTGGCGCTGGATCAGGGGACCACGAGTTCGCGGGCGATCGTGTTTGACGCGTCGGGTGTGGCGTGCGGTACGGCACAGCGCGAGTTCGCCCAAGGCTTCCCGCAGCTTGGATGGGTGGAGCATGACGCGCAGGAGATCTGGGCGACGCAGCTCGACACCGCGCGGTCTGCGCTGAAGGCGGCCGGAGTCGACGCTGCGGATGTCGCCGCGATCGGCATCACGAACCAGCGCGAGACCGTGGTGGTGTGGGAGCGTGCCTCGGGACGGCCGATCGCGCCGGCAATCGTGTGGCAGGATCGTCGGACGGCACCACAGATCGAGGCGCTTCGGGCTTCGGGCATCGAGCCGATGGTGATCAAGCGCACGGGTCTGCTGCTGGACCCCTACTTCAGCGCCACCAAGATCGCGTGGATTCTGGACCATGTGTCCGGTGCGCGAGCGCGTGCGGAGCGCGGCGAACTTGCCGCGGGCACGATCGACAGCTGGCTGCTCTGGAACCTGAGCAGCGGTGCGGTGCATGCGACGGACGTGACGAACGCGAGCCGCACGATGCTGATGGATCGGCGGACGCTCGCATGGGATCCCGAATTGCTCGCGGCGTTTCGTGTGCCGCCGGCCATTCTGCCCCGCATCCACCCGAGCGACGCGGCGTTCGGCATGGCGAGCGCCGAGCTGCTGGGTGCGGAGATTCCGGTGCATGGCATTCTCGGAGACCAGCAAGCCGCCCTGTTCGGGCAGCGCTGCATGGAGCCGGGGATGGCGAAGAACACCTTTGGCACCGGTTGCTTCATGCTCATGCAGACGGGGACGCAGGCGGCGACGAGTCGACATCGGCTGCTCGGGACGGTCGCGTGGCAACGCTCCGGAGAGCCTGCGCATCATGCGTTGGAGGGCAGCGTGTTCGTCGGCGGCAGCGCGATCCAGTGGCTGCGCGACGGTCTGGGCATCATCCGATCCGCTCCCGAGGTGAACGCGCTCGCCGCGAGCGTTTCCGATGCGGGCGGCTTGATGATGGTTCCCGCCTTCACGGGTCTGGGCGCGCCCCATTGGGATCCGCACGCGCGCGGAGCCATGCTGGGCATCACGCGTGGCACCACGGCCGCGCACATCGCGCGCGCCACGTTGGAGGGGATCGCGCATCAGGTGGCGGACCTTGCTGACGCGATGAGCGCGGATGCGGGAACGCCGCTGTCCTTGTTGCGTGTCGATGGCGGCGCGGCGGCGAGCGACTTCCTGATGCAACTGCAGGCGGAGCTGCTTGGCATCGCGTTGGAGCGGCCCAAGGTGGTCGAGACGACCGCGCAGGGGGCGGCATTCATGGCGGGGCTTGGGTGCGGCCTTTGGAGCGATGCGTCACAACTGGCTCGGATGCGAGCCGTGGATCGGACGTTCCAACCGACCTGGGACTCGGGTCGGCGCGCCGATGCCCGTGCTCGCTGGAAGCGCGCGGTTGAGTGCAGCCGTTCGTGGCATCCTGCCGAAGAGGTGAATCGATGAACATCGGTCCTGCGTTGGCTGGAAAGCTCCAGGAGGCGAGGCGCGAGGCCATTCGCCGGCGCACGCAAGGCCTGGACGCGCTGGGCGCCGAACGCTTCGACGTGCTGGTGATCGGCGGGGGCGCGACAGGACTTGGTGTCGCGGTGGATGCGGCCGCGCGAGGCCTTCGCACCGCGATCGTCGAGGCGAACGATTGGGCTGCCGGCACGAGCAGCCGCAGCACCAAGCTTGTGCACGGCGGCGTGCGCTATCTGGAGCAGTTGGACTTCGGTCTGGTGCGTGAGGCGCTTCGCGAGCGCGGTCTGCTGCATCGCAACGCGCCGCATCTGGTGCATCCGCTTCCCTTCATCGTGCCAAGCTTCAAGTGGTGGGAAGGTCCGTTCTACGGCGCGGGCCTGAAGCTGTACGACGCGCTTGCGGGAAGCCTGAACCTGAAACCGAGCCGATTCATCGGGCGCGACGAGGTCATCAAGCGAATTCCGAATGTCCATCTGGAGGGCCTTTGCGGCGGCGTCGAGTATCACGACGGTCAATTCGACGACGCGCGCATGGCGATCAGCCTGCTGCGGACGGCAGAAGCGCGCGGGGCCGTGGCGGTCCGCTCCGTCCGCGTCATGTCGCTCGTGAAGGAGAACGGTCGGGTGTCCGGTGCGGAGGCGTCCTGCGCGCTGACGGGGCGGACCGTGCGCATCCGCGCGCACGCGGTCGTGAACTGCACGGGCATCTTCGCCGATGGCGTGCGCGCGATGGAGTCCGAGGGCGCGCGGCCGATGATCGAGCCTGCGCAGGGTGTGCACGTGGTGCTGGATCGCAGCTTTCAGTCCAGCGACACCGCCATCATGGTTCCGCACACCGACGATGGACGTGTGCTCTTCGTCATCCCGTGGCATGGTCACACGCTGATCGGCACGACCGACATCCCGCGGCCACGGCCTGAGGAGGATCCACAGCCCACCGAGGAGGAGATCGGCTTCATCCTGCACAACGCCGGTCGCTATCTCCAGCGCATTCCCGCGCGCAGCGACGTGCTCGCCGCGTTCGCCGGCATGCGACCGCTGGTCCACGAGGGGGGCATGGACGGCACCGCAAGCAAGAAGGTCAGTCGTGAGCACGTGGTGTTGGTGGGCGACGCCGGACTTGTGAGCGTGATCGGTGGCAAGTGGACCACCTACCGCAAGATGGCGCAGGACGGCCTTGATCGGGCGATCGAGGTCGCGGGGCTCGGGGCCCGGCCATGCGAGACGGAATCGCTGCGTGTCCATGGCGCGATCGATCGCACCGATCCGGCATGGCCGGCGGAGGAATGGCTACAGGCCTACGGTTCGGAAGCTTCGGATCTTCGTTCGCTCATGGCGCGCGATGCCGACATGGCCACGCCGCTGGATCCGCGATTGCCCTATACGGCTGCCGCGATGTGGTGGGGATTGCGCCATGAGCAGGCGCTCTCGGCCGCGGACCTTCTCTTCCGTCGTGTTCGCGCCGGGCTGCTCCATGCGGGCGCGACCCGAGACATCGCGTCGGCGCTGGAGCCGGTTCTTGCCGCGTCGTGAGACGCTGGAGCGGTCCGTGGGATCGTGGACGCGGGGGGGCTTGAAATCGGGAAGTGGTGAATTACAAGGTCTGACCCTGTTACGCGGACGCGTGGGCTTCTAGATTCAACGCCATGCAACCGACGCGCGCCTTGGCGACCATCGCCGCACTCACGCTTCTGCTCCTGTCGCTGGCTGCTGGGACCGTTCCCTCGATCGCGCCGGCGCCCGCCACCACGCAGCCTTCCGACAACGCCGCGATCAAGGTCGCGCTGCAGGAGCGCAAGACGTGGACCTTCGCGGATCCGGCGCCTGTCGTGACCTTCGACAACACGTTCAGTGGCGCGCGCGTGAACGATTGCACGCAGGTGGGGCCGCACGAATTCAAGATCCTCGTCACACCGGAGAACGAACCGATCAACCCAAGTCCGTGGTACGCGTTCCGCGTCAAGGCATCCGCGCCGGTCGAGATCACGGTGCGTCTGGCGATCGCGACGGCGAAGTCACGGCCGCGTGCGCGCATCAGCGAGGACGGAATCCGGTGGAAGCGCGTGGACGACGCGGACTGGAAGGGCGAGTCGGGCGCGCCCGAGTGCGTGCTGAAGCTGAAGGTGGGGCCCAAGCCGGTGTGGGTGGCGAGCAACCACATGGTGAGCGTGGACCAGCTCTGGGCGTGGACCGACGCGCTGGCGAGGAAGCCGGGGGCCTCGATGCGGACGATCGGGCAGAGCATCGCGGGCCGACCGATCAAGCTGGTCGAAGTCGATCAGGGCGCTCCTGCCAACTACGTGATCATCATCGGACGGCAGCATCCACCCGAGGTCACGGGCAGCATCGGCCTGATGGCGTTCATGGATCGCGTGATGGATGAGAGCGAGATATCGAGCGCGTTCCGGAAGAAGTTCCGCGTGGTCACCGTGCCACTGGTGAATCCGGATGGTGTGCATGAGGGCCAGTGGCGAAGCACGCTCGGCGCCGTCGACAGCAACCGCGACTGGCATGACTTCTCGCAGCCCGAGACCACCGCCGTGCGCGACGCGATCCTGGCGATCCAGAAGCGCCCCGATACGCGGCTGTTCCTGCTGCTCGACTTCCACACGACGTCGAAGGACATCTTCTACCTGCCACCCGATTCGGCGAAGACCTTTCCGCCCAGCTTCTCGCGCCGCTGGGTCGACGCGATCCAGGCGCGCTTTCCCGACTACGAGGTCGAGAGCAGCGGCTCCCACAACGTGGATCAGTGGACTTTCAAGCGATGGGCCTTCGAGACCACGGGCGCACCGGGCATCACGTATGAACTGGGCAGCGGTACGTCGCCAGCCAAGATCGAGCGCATCGTGCAGGGTGCGGCCGACGAGGCGATCCGTCTGCTGATGGAGAGCGCCGACGCGCCGCGCAGCGAGGGCCCGTTCCCGCCGAAGCCTGACACGATCGTCGAGGTGAAGCCGTCCGGACGGCCGGCGGTGGTGGGGCCCTGAGGGTCTCTGTGCCGACGGGTCCGGATACGCTACGCGCGTGCCTGCGGCCGCTTCCGTCGGAATGAGATCGCGTTTGTTCGAGGCCTGGTGGAGGCGACCATGGCTGGCTGGTTGGCTCGTGTGCAGCACGATCCTCGTTCCGATCCTGTCCTTTCGAAGGCAGAGTGAGTGGACCGGCTGTTATGCCCCCGCGGCGAAGCGCATCATCGCGGGACTGGACCTGCCCGGCGCAGAGGGGTGGGTGTACCCCCCGTTCTTCGCAGTCCCTGTTCTGCCGATCGTCTGGCTTCCTACCGCTGTGGGACGATTGGCATGGTGCATGCTGCTTGTGGGCGCCGTCATCCTCGCCGTCCGTTGGCTGTGGAACGCACTGATGCTCGACGAGCCATTTCGCATGGCGGTGAAGCGGCCGTTGCGTTTCGTCGTGTTCGTGCTGCTGCTGGGCAGCACCTCGGTAGGGCATGCGCTGGTTCCCCTCAGCTATCAGTCGCATGATCCAATCGTGCTTGCGCTGATCGCTGGCGGAGCATGGTTTGGCGCCGCCGCGTTCCGCCCACTTTCCGATCGTCTGGATCCCGTGCGTGAGTGGAGCGCGGGGATCTGTTTCGGACTCGCCGCTTCCTGCAAGGTCATGCCCGTGCTTTTCTTGCCGGTGATGGTCGCGGAGCGGCGATGGCGCGCGTGCTGGTCGATGTTGCTGACGGGTGCGATGGCAGCGTTGCTCTTCGATGCCTGCGCATGGCTTCTCACGGGCCGCGTACACCTCCTCAAGTGGCTTCAATTGGCAGCGGGAGGGAGTGACCTGATGGCATCAGGAGGCGGGCGATGGGGCGCCTGGAACCCGCTCAACCAAAGCGGCACAGGAATCCTCACGAGACTCATGGTTCCGACGCCGACTGAGTTGGGGCTCGGACACGAATGCATGATCCTGGCGGTGGATGATCAGTGGCGACGCATCGTGCTGCTCGGGTGGATCTTGGTGATCGTGGGCACGCTGACGTGGGTTGCCTTCCGAACGGCACTCGGGAGCATGGCGCGCCAGAAGCGGGGAGGTGCTTCCACCGCGATTCATTCGGTGGCGATGGCGGGAGCCACGGCATGTGCCGCTCTGCTCATCGCGCCGCACTCCAGCAACTATCACTTCGCTCCGCTCTGCTTGGCCGCTGCCGCGATGGCCGCTTGGCTGATCACCCGAGGTCTTGACGCCACGCTGGTGACCTGCCTCGTCGTGATGATCCTGATCGAGGCTGTGCCGGGTCGCGATCTGATTGGAGGTCGGATGGCGGACCTCAAGCTCGCCTACGGATCGGTCGGGCTTTGTGCGTTGGCCGCATTCATCGGTGCGCTGCGGATAATGTCGCTTGCTTCGCGGCCTGTTGACGACGACGCTGTTGGCCGTGGAGGATCGGATCTGTCTCGATGATCACTCCCATCGATGTCGGCTACCTCGGAGTGATGGGCGCGGCGAACGCGTTTCTGGTGCGCGGCCCGCAGGGTCATGTGTTGGTCGAATGCGGACCCGCCGCGTGCTTCGACACGCTCGTGGCGGGGCTACGGGCACACGCATGCGCGCCAACCGACATCGGCGATCTGCTGCTCACGCACATCCATCTGGATCACGCGGGAGGCGCGGGGCATCTGGCCGCACAGGGCGCCCGCGTGCACGTGCACCCATTCGGAAAGCCGCACCTTGTCGATCCCGCCAAGCTGATCGCGAGCAGCCGGCGCGTGCACGGCGGCGCATATGACCGCTTCTACGGCGACCTGCTGCCCGTTCCGCAGCATTCCATCGTCGAGGCGCGCGATGGCGCAAGGATCACCGCAGGCGGACTTCGATGGCGCGCGCTTCACACGCCGGGGCATGCGCACCATCACGTGGTGTGGATGCTCGAGCATGAGGCCGAGCGGCACGCCTTCATGGGAGACTTGGCGGGGATTCTGGTGCCGGAGAGCCGGCACATCGCCGTGCCCACGCCTCCACCCGAATTCGATCCGCAGGCATGGCGGACGAGCCTTGGGCGCGTGTTCACTGAGGGACCGAGTCACCTGTGGCTCACGCACGGTGGCTGCGTGGCGAAACATCCGCGTGACGTGGAGGCGTTCCTGCATCGCGCGCTGGCTCGGCTTGCCGAAACGACCGAGTGGCTTCAGGACGCCGTGAAGCGTGCAGATGCGGAGGTGGTTCCGGAAGGGTTGGCTCGCGAGCGCACGCTGGCTGCCGAGGATGGCGTGAACGATCGCCGCATGCGCGAGTTCATCGACGAGGCATTCGTGCGCATGAACCTTGGCGGCGCACGCCGGGCGTTCCTGCCACGCGACTGACGGCGTCAGCGCCGTGTCACGTCGATCACGCGCGATCCACCGATGCTGCCGATCATGCGGCTCTTCAGGATCTTCTCGACGCCGCCCTCGAAGTGCATGTAGAGCACCACCAGCTTGCCGCTTCCGCCGCGGCTCAGCAGGAGGTCGTCGCAGCCGTTGCCATCCCAGTCGCGCACGGCCTCGATGCGCCAGCGCCCGCCGTCGATGCCGAGATCACGCACCGACACGACCTCGTTGTTGCGGTTCATGCGCCAGATCGTGATCTCGTCGGTGTCTGGATTCCGGCAGACCATGTCGGTGGTTCCATTGCCGTCGACATCGCCCATGCCTTCGATCGCGGCCGCTTCCTCGGGCGAGGGGAACCGCGAACTGGTGATCACGCCAGTGAGCAGGTTGCGGTTGAACAGCACGACCGCTCCCGTTCCATCTTGGCGCAGCAGCAGACCGCTTTCGCGACCATGGGGTACCACGCGCCAGGAGAGATCCGGAAGCGCGATGTTGTACTCGGTGGTGGAGGTGCCATTTCGCATCCGCAACACGTTGACCTGTCGGGTGTCGGTGTCGCGGGTCACCACGTCGTCCACGCCATCGCCATCGAAGTCCATCGATGCCACGATGGTTTCGGCGGGTGCGAGCGCGCGCAACGTGTTCTTCGCCGTGAAATTGGTTCCGTCACGCAGCCACACCGCGATCTTGCGATCGGCATCCTGCCAAATGAGGTCACCGCTGGCGTCGCCATTCGCGTCGCCGGTCGCGGCCAGCGTCCAGGTGCTCGGATAGGTGGTGAGCACTCTCGCCTCCGGCCCGCGGAACTGCTGCAGGCCATCGATCTGCAGGCCGACCACGGAGTTCATGCCGCCCGCGTCCACGATCACCGTATCCGTCACGGATCCGAATGGCGCAGGCAGCGCCGGGAGCGGCTGCAACGGGCGAGGGCGGCCACCCTGACCAAAGTTGCCATTCGGATCACCGGTTCCGCCGCTCGACAGATCGCCGCCATCGCCTCCCGAACCCGAGCCCGACCCGGATGCACCGCCCGAACCCGAGCCGGATCCGCCGTCGGAACCACCTGAGCCGGTGGGTCCGCTGTCCGTGGCCGGTGTTCCCGAGTTGCCTGCGAGCCACTGCATTGGAAAGGCGCCACCGATCGAGCCGCGTGGAAGTTCCGACGAGAGCACGACCATTCCACCATTCGCCGCGATCGCGAGTGCCTTGCCCGCGAACTGCCCGCGCACGGCCTGTTGGGACCAGAGGTCGCTGAACTGCTTGTTCCAACCGGTGGACCCCAGCGAGTAGGCGAACGCGGCACCCGCGTCGACGTCCGGCACGTCGTAGCCGGGTGCGCTGGCGACCAGCATCGGTCGCCCATCGGGCCCGACCGGAGCCGCCACCATCGCGAAGCCGAAGTTCTCCGAGGTCCGTGGCGTCTCCAGGGTGATCGTCGCGGTCTGTCGCCAGGAACCGGTGGAATCCGTGAACACCGTCACCGCGCCGGCGCGGGTTTGGCCCTCGGAGCCGGTTCGGCTTGGGCTTCCAATCGCCACGAAGTTGCCGCCACTTACCACGCTGCTCCCGAAACCGTCATTCGGCAAGCCCCCATTGTCCTGCAGCGTGGCGGTGCTGGTCCATGCGCCGTCGATTCTCTGGAACACGAACGCCTTGCGTCGGCGTGAGGCGCCGGCGACCAGCGTTCCATTGCGTACCGAGACGTTGGTGCCAAGCTGATCTCCAGCCGTCGCGTCGGGCGCACGCAGTTTGCTCACCTGATTCCATGTTGTGCCGTCGAACTCGAAGATGTACACGGCACCCGTGCTGTTGGTCGCATCATTTGGCCGACCGATCGCCACCACTGGCGGTGCACCTGCCGGCAGATCGAGACTCAAGCTCCATCCGAACAGCGCGGGCTTGGCCGGTTGCGGATCAGCTGCCGCGAGCGTCGCAGTGAGATTCCACATATCCGCACCGTCGCGCGTGTATATGAATGCCCGCCCGCTGAAACCCGACGTGCCCCAGGACCCGACAGCGAGCGTGTCGCCGCGAAGCGCGACGGCGTTGCCGAAGGCCTGGAACATCAGCGGGTTCTCCTGCGTCAACGACTGCCGATAGACCCAGGTTCCGTTGTCGTTCTTGAACAGATGCACCGCGCCGGTGGAGCGTGCGGCGCCGATCGTGCTGTCACTCGCGCCCACGGCCATCCAGTTTCCATCCACCGCCACGCTGCAGCCGAACTTCTCGTTCAGCAGAGGAGGAATCGCGTTGACCTTGCCCATGGCGTTCCAGCCCGCGCTGGCAGGGCATGCCACTCCCAGCATGGCAAGCGCCATCAGGACCCAGACCAGGGTTCGGGCATGCGACCGCATGAACAGAATCATCGCTTCATTCTTCGGAGTAGTGCATGCAGCCGTGGACGAAATACCGGACAGATTTGAGCGAGAAGCCGCTCGGCCCGGAAGGAGCCCGCCGGAGCGGCCTCGGCTGGCTCGGAACTGCCCGCTTATCGGACAATTTTTCAATCTTGTGCATCCAATCAGCCCGGATCGAATAAGCCATCCCCATGATCGTTCGCGACCCCATGACCATTGTCCGCCTCTGCCTTGCCGTGCTCCTTTTTGGTTCTACCGCTTTGGCCCAGACGCCGCCCGCGGGCGGCGATTCGCAACCGCAGGCGCCCCGCGAAGGTGGTCGCGGCGACAACGCCGGTCGCGGTGAAGGTGGCCGAGGTGGTCGGGGATTCATGGGAGGCGGTGGAGGCCGCGGCGGCATGTTCGGGCCGATGGGCCGCTCGCTCGACTCCGTCACCGAGTTGCGTGAGCAGTTCCAGCCCACGATCTTGCGTCGGGATGTGCAGCTGATGCGGGATGAATTGAAGTTGGACGACACGCAGGTTCCGATCGTCGAGACGCTTGTGTCCGACTACGAGACCCAGTTCAACGATGCCAGCGACAAGGCGCAGCAGCGTCAGCGTGACCTGATGCAGAAGATGTTCCAGAGCTTCATGGGCGGCGATACGCGCGAGAAGTTCCAGCAGTCATTCCAGAAGATCCAGTCGGACCTGGAGCAGATGGCCGTGGAGGCCGGCGGCGAACTGCCACCCGAGACGCGCCGCCAGTACTTCCGCGAGCAGATGCAGAAGATGTCCGAGGAGATGGCGCAGGAGCGCGAGGCCAGCGGCGCGGCGGCGGAGACACGCGCGATCGCAGCCGACATGACAAAGTCCGCCGAGGCGTGGCGACGCGAGCGGAGTGGGATGGATACAAAGCTGATGGAGGAGGTGCAGGCCACCCTGAACGCCACGCAGAAGTCGGGATGGCCCGCCTTCGACCGCTTCCTTCGCCGCGAGAAGTCGCTGCCGCGCGGACGCCTGAGCGGCGAGAGCGTGAACCTGTTCGCCGTGTTGGATGCCGCGGGTCTCTCGAAGGAGAGCATCGAGAAGCTGAGCACGCTGCTTGAGGAATACGAAGTCCGTTTGGATGAGGCGCTGAAACGCCGCAACGACTATCTGGGGCAGAACGAGGCCAAGGCGCTTCGCGCCATTCAGGAAGGTGATGCGAAGGCGATGGAGAATCTCGCCGAGCGCATGATCGATCTGCGCAACGCGGTGCGCGCGGTCAACGAGCAGTCGCGCACCTCGATCGTGGCGGCACTGTCGCCCGAGGACGGCAAGCGGGTCGAGCGTGCCGCGCTCGAGGCGGCGTATGGACGGGTGTATCGCGCCACGCGCGCGGATCGTGCCTTCGCTGCGGCGCTCGAGATGGAGGATCTGACACCGGATGTGCGTACCGCGATTCAGGACCTGCAGGTTCTCTACGGCACCGAGATCGAGTCGATGAACCAGCGCATCGCGCAGTCGATCCGCAAGAGCGAGCCGGAGCGCATGAAGCAGGACGCGGTGCGCGCGAGTGGCCTGTTGAGCGGAGGCGGCGGCGCCTTCTTCGGTGGCCAGCCGGATGATCCCGCGGACGCGCTGCTGGAGAAGCGGGGCGAGACCACCGACAACTACGTGAAGCGACTGAGTGCATTGCTCACGCCCGAGCAGGCAGCCAAGTTGCCCCGCGGCACCGGACGCGACGACGGTCGTCGTCAGGGTCCCTTCGGCAGTTGGACCATCTCGGAGATGCCCGAGGAATCCCGTGCCGCGGCCAAGGCGGCGGACAAGGACGGCAACGGCATCATTGAGGGCGACGAGCGGCGCGAACTCTTCCGCGCGATGCGGCCCGATGGCGGGCAGGGTGGCGGCGGTGGTGGCGGTGGTGGCGGCGGTGGCGACGGTGGGAATCGTGGTGCGGGCAACTGAGCCGCACCTCGGAACTTGCATGACGGACCGCGCTCACGGAAGTAGCCTGACGTCATGCGACATCGTGCCTTGACCCGTCCGTCCGGCCCCTCGCTCACGCGCCGTTCGTTCCTGCGGGGTGCCGCCTCACTTGCCGCGGTTCCGCTGCTGCCTCGGCTCGCGATGGGTCGTGCACCCGCGTGGAACTCGAGATTGCGACTGGCGAAGATCGGCGTGGGTGGCATGGGCGAGACGGATCTCGGCCACCTTGCGGCCCACCCCGGTGTCTCCATCGCCGCGCTTTGCGACATTGACGCGCGCGGCAAGCAGGCGTTGGCGGGCAAGTATCCGGATGCCGTGTGGTTCGCCGACTGGCGCGAACTTCTCGCGAAGCTTGGCGACCGGGTCGACGCCGTCTGCATCTCGACCCCTGACCACATGCATGCGCCCATCGCGATGACGGCGATGCGCATGGGCAAGCATGTCTACTGCCAGAAGCCGCTTGGCCACTCCGCGCTCGAGAACCGCAGGCTCGCGGCGTTCGCCTCGGCGCACCCTGACGTGGTCACCCAGATGGGCACCCAACGCTCGGCGATGATCGGACGCCGACATCAGCTGCAACTGCTTCGTGAGGGAGCGATCGGGCGCTTCAAGTCGATCCATGCGTGGAGCGACCGACCGGCCGGCTGGTGGCCGCAGGGTCAACCGCGTCCGCAGGGCAGCGCCACGCCGCCCGAGTGGCTCTCGTGGGACCTGTTCCTTGGCGTCGCGCCCGAGCGGCCGTTCCTGCCCGATCGGTATACGCCGTTCAAGTGGCGTGGCACGTACGACTTCGGAGGTGGTGCACTGGGTGACATGGGATGCCACATCCTCGACTATCCATTCCTCGCGGCAGGACTTGGCTTGCCGACTGCCGTCCGATGTGACGCCACCGACGCGACCGACGATGAGTATCCGACGAAGGAGACCATCCGCCTGCGCTACGCCGCCACGCCGCAGACCGTCGGACCGATCGAGGTGGTCTGGTATGACGGCGGCCTTCGGCCCTCGAACGCGGCGCTCGGCATTCCCGATGACGTGGACATCCGCAGCAATGCCGTGGTGGTGGTCGGCGAGAAGGGCTCGATGCTCTGTCCGCTGGACCCCGAGTGGGACAAGGACGGCAAGCAGATCAAGAGCGACGCGCCGCAGGCGTGGGATCCCTCGGGCAAGCCCATGGCGCTGAAGCTGTACGCGCTGAACAAGCGCGATCACTGGCATCACTGGGTGGATGGCTGCATGGGCAAGGCGAATCCCGAAGCGCATTTCGCCTTCGCGGGACTGCTGTGTGAGAGCCTGAGCGTGGGTGCTGCAGCGAGCCAGTTCGCGAATCGCGACCTCTCCTACGACGCGAAGGCGTTGCTCTTCACGGGTGTGCCAGAGTCGAAGGCGATCCTGCAGAAGCCCTATCGCAAGGGTTGGGAAGTTGAGGGCCTGCAGGCCTGAGCCAGCCGCGCCGGTTCAGCGCTCGCGCACCGTTTCGGGAAGTGTGCACACCATTCCCACCAGCGGGCTCTTGGCGTCGAGCTGCATCTGCATGAGCACGATGCGCGTGGGTTGGTAGTAGCGGAACCAGCCGCCGTCAAAGGGGGTCTCACCGCGCTCATCCCAGAATTGGTCCAGCGGGATCCCCAGCGTCTGGCCTGCAGCGAGAGCGTCGACATGCGTCATGTAACGCTGGTTGAGCCAGAGGTCGAAGTTGGCGTAGCTGGTCGCGGTGGCGTTCACGATCTTCAACTGCTTCGGCTCGGGAATCACCTGAATCTGGGCGATGCTTCCCTGCGGCAGTTCCGAGGGATACGCACGCGTGGCCTTGCCGGGCTCGTACGGAGCGAGACGGCAACCCGTGAGCGCGGCGCAGATCAGGCAGGGCAACGACCAAAGACGATGCATGCGCGGCAGGATAGCGGTGGCTCCTATGCTCACGGCCGCATGAGCGTCGAACTGAATCCAGCGCCACGGCAGGATCGTGCGCTCTCCGCGCCGCCCGCGGAGATCGCTCGACGGACCGTGGTGGATCCGCGCATCCAGGCGCTGGTGCCTGGATTCGACGCGCCGTTCTTTCAGGCGGGTCTCGCGGGCTACTCCGACGGAGCCATGCGACTCGTGGCGCGCGCGCACGGCGCGCCGTTCTGCATCACCGAGGCGTTGCTGGATCGCACGCTGCTCCTGGGGGGCAAGGGTCGCCGCAAGGAGGACCCCGATCTCATCGCCAGCGAGTGCGGGCTGGGCGATGTCGAGGACAACCAGATCGCCGGCACGCATGACCATCCGATCGCGGGGCAGATCATGGGAACGCTTCCCGACGAGATGGCGCGCGCGGCGGAGCTGCTGGTTCGCATGGGCTACGACGTGGTGGATGTGAACATGGCCTGTCCGGTCAAGAAGATCCGAAGCAGCCATCGCGGCGGGCATTTCCTGCGCGAGCCGGATCTGGCGATCGAGGTGCTGAAGGCGGTGCGCACGGCCGTGCCGGCGAGCATCCCGTGCACGGTGAAACTGCGCCGCAGCTGGGACGACGACCCGCAGATGGTGCATGCGTTCGAGCGGATCTTCGACGCGGTCTACGAGATGGGCTACGCGTGGGCCACGGTGCACGGCCGCACGGTGGTGCAGAAATACGAGGGCTACGCGAAGTGGGAGGTCCTGCGCGACATCGTGCGGCGGCGATCTGACCGCCTGGTGTTCGGTAGCGGCGACATCTGGCAGGCGGAGGACATCTTCGCGATGCTGGACTTCTGCGGGGTGCATGCGGTCAGCGTGGCCCGTGGCTGCATCGGCAACCCGTGGATCTTCCGGCAGGCGCGTGACCTGATGGCGGGCCGCGTGCCGCGCCAGCCCACGATCGAGGAGCAGCGGACCGCGTTGCTGGATCACTGTCGCTTCGCGGAGACGATCCATGGCCCGCGCGCCACGGGTCGCCGCATGCGGAAGTTCGGCATCAAGTTCGCCGCGCACCATCCGGATCCTGTCCCGGTGAAGGCGGCCTTCGTCGCCTGCGAGACCATGGCGGGCTGGCGCGAGGTGATCGGACGCTTCTATGGCGCCATGCCCGAGCCTCGTGACGCGTCACGGTGACGCGGATCGGCGTGCCGGCTCCGCCTGCGGACTGGCGATGTCGCGCGGTGTCGATTGCTGGAAGAGCACGACCTCTCCCGGTGCCGGATCGGCCTCCGGGTCACCGAGCCGGCCGAGCGCAAGCCACGTTCCATCGACCGCAAGACCATGACCGATGAGTGCGGAGATCCCGCCGCTCTCCGGATCCAGACGCTGCACCCGCCAGCCTGCGCGTGCGGCCGGTCGCGTGAACGCGAAGGCACAACCTGTCATGTCGCCTCGAAGGCTGTCCGCGGTCGCGCCAAGCAGGATGGTGCGTCCGTCGGTGGTCACCGAGCATCCGATCGAGTCACCCTCTTCGGCCCGCTCTGGAATCAGACACGCATCGCATGACCAGCGTCCGTTGCGGCGCTGAAGCGTCCAGGCCGCGCCGCGAACACGTGCATCGGCGGATCCCGGCCGCGCGGCGCGCGGTGCACCCACCACGGCCACGCCTTCGGAAGCCGTCACGGAGGCCCCGAACCAGCCGCGAGGACCGGTGGGGCAGCTGACGGACGAATCCCATGCCCATGTCTTCCCCGTGCGGCGATAGATGTGCACCTTGCCGGCGATCGGGCCATCGGAGTCGTCACCGGGCGAGCCCACGAAGATGGTGTTCCCATCGACCGCGACGCTGAGGCCGAAGAATGCGCCGACCTGAGGCGTGGGCGCAGTCAGCGTGATGGCGTGCACCCATGTGTCGTCGCGCAGTTCGAAGACCTCCACGGCCCCCGTATCGAGTGCGCCCTCATCGGCCTTGGGCACGCCAACCACCAGCGTGCGTTCGTCGATCGCCACCGCGGAACCCGCCAGATCACTCGCCATGGCGCGGGGTCGATGCAGGCTCGCATGCAGAAGCCAGCGCGCGCCGCGACGCTGGTACACGAACGCGGCTCCAGCGTGGAAACCGCGCGCGCCATCGCAGGGGGTGCCCACCACCAGCGTTCCCGCCTGCAGCGCCAGCGCGCCACCGAAGTTCGACTGCGTGTCGCCGCTTGGATGCCCGATCTCTCCGCCCTCGCGCCAGTTGGTGCCATCCCGCAGGAACATTCGCACGGGACCGAGGTCGCGGCCGAGATCCCAGTCGCGAGCGGGTCCCACCGCCAGCACGCCCTGATCCATCGCGACCGCCGAACCCATGCGCCACGCCACGCCATCCGGCGGTCGTAGGGAGACCTGTTCCTGCCAGACGAGCGCTCGGCTTGTCGTCGTGGCCGTCGCGGACCCCGGCAGGCTCTCCGTGCCCGCCGGGGCCCGCTCCGCGATCGCGCCAGCAAGCGCACAGGCCGCCGTGCTCCACACGCGAGCGGCGCGAATGATCATGCCATCCATGGCTTCCTCCTTGCCGCGGTGCGGCTGTTGCAGGGGCGCACGGTAGATCGCATGGACCAGCGGATTTCGACTTGCGGCTCTTTTTCTTGAACATCTCCTGTGGCCACCCGCGGTGCAGTGCCGCACCGTGGATCGCTACGATCGCCGCCCATGGAAACCGGCTTTCACGATTACATGGATGGATCGCTCGCCTGCGAGGCCTATGTGGCATGCGACACCTCGGTGGAGGGAAAGCGGCCCGTGGTGATGGTGTTCCACACCTGGGCGGGTCAGGACGACTTCGCGCGCGCGAAGGCGGAGCACCTTGCGCGTCTCGGATATCTGGGGGTGGCGATCGACATGTATGGCAAGGGCGTGCGCCCGCAGGGTCACGATGCCTGTGCCGCCGCGATGACACCCTTCGTGAAGGACCGCGGACTGCTGCTACGACGCGCGAGTGCGGCGTGGAACTTCGCGCGCCACCACCCCATGGCCGACATGCACCGCGTAGGCGCGATCGGCTTCTGCTTCGGTGGCATGTGCGTGCTCGACATCGCGCGCGCGGGCCTGACCGGCCTGCAGGTGGTGGTGAGCTTTCACGGACTCCTTGGCGCGCCCGAGGGTGTGCCACAGGGTCCGCGGCCGATGCATGCGCGCGTGCTGGCATGCCACGGCTGGAACGATCCCTTTGCGAAGCCCTCCGACTTCAACGCCTTTGCGGCCGAGATGAGTGCGGCCGGTGCGGACTGGACCTCACTCGCGCTTGGTCAGCGTGGCCATGCCTTCATGAATCAGGGGGCTGCGGACCCCGCCAACGGCATGTGCTTCTGTCCGCGCGCGGAGCGGCGATCGCTTGCCGCGATGACGGATTTCCTCGATGAATGCCTGCGTGCGCCCGCGCTCGCCATCGGCGCGTGTCCGACACCGCGTTGAGGCATGGGTGGTTCCTGCGGGCGCGCGCCTGCCGCGTCGCCGCGCCGATTCAGGGGTTACCGACTCTTCCGCCCGCGCCGCCCGCGCTTGAACCCTCGCTTGTGACCCTGCGTCCACGCCGTGTGCTCGCGTGTGAGCAGGTCGCGCCGCGGGTCTCGGCCATCGCGCCCCGGACCGTCCTGCTTGCGCGAGGCGTCTTCGCCCGGCATCGCGGGGGCACGGCCCAGCTTCGTGATCGAGAGATCCATCGTGCGGCTGGCAAGGTCGATCGACAGGATCCCAACCTTCACGCGATCGCCCAGCCCCACGCTGGCTCCGCTGCGCACGCTCACCAGGCGGCCGGTGCGCTCGTTCACGGTCCATCGATCCGGCCTGTCGCGCGATGATGGCAGCGCGTTGAAGCGCACCAGCCCGTCGGCGAGGTACTTCGAGATGCTGACCCACACGCCTGCGGGGGCCATGCCGGTCACCACGGCCTCGAGCTCGTCGCCCATGTGGTTGTCCTGCAGGAACTGCAGCACCAGGAAGGTGCGCAGCTCGCGCTCGGCGGCCTCGGCGTTCACCTCGGTCTCGCTGCAATGCCGACCGATGTCGGCCAGCGCGCCCTCATGCGGGCAGCGGGGATCGGATTCCAGCGTGGTCTTGGCGTCGCGCCGCTTGCGACCACCCGGAGGATTCCGGCCGTTGTCGCTGAGTTCCAGATACGCCTCGAGCGAGCGGTGCACCGTCAGGTCGGGATAGCGGCGGATCGGACTGGTGAAGTGCGCGTAATGCTCGCTCGCCAGCGCGTAGTGACCGATCAGCGCGGGCGCGTAGGTGGCCTTCGCGAGCGTCTTCAGCACCGCGAAGTGCACCGCGCGCGCGGAGTCCGTGCCGCGCGTGTGCTCGAGCAGCTGCAGCAGGTCGGCGCGCTCGGGTTCCTCCGGCAGACGGAATCCCACGGTGCGCGCGAACGCACGCAGTTCCTCGATGTCCTTGAACGCCGGCGGCGGGTGGATGCGGCGGATCAGCGGGATCTCAAGGCTCGAGAAGAGCCGCGCGACCGCCTCGTTCGCCTCCACCATGAACATCTCGATCAGCGTGTGCGTGAAGGCGTCGTCTTCGGGCACGGCGTCGATCACGCGCCCGTCGGCGTCGAACACCAGCTCGCTCTGCGGCAGATCGAGCACCAGCTGGCCCTGCGCGCGGCGGCGCTTCTGCAGCAGCTTCGCGAGCGTGTTGGCCATGCGCAGGTTCGCCACCAGCTCGTCGGAGGGCTCGGTCTCGTTGCGCGCATGGCGGCGCGCCTCGGCGGGGCGGCCGTCGATCAGGCACTGCGCCTCCAGATAGGTCAGTCGCTTGCGGCTGCGGATCACCGTCTGCGCGAAGCGCTCGTCGAGCACGCGGCCGCTGCGATCGAAGCGGATGAACGCGCTCTTGCAGAAGCGCGGCACGCCCTCCTGCAGGCTGCAGACGCCGTTCGAGAGCGTCTCGGGCAGCATGGGCACCACGCGGCGGGGGAGATATGCGCTGTTGCCGCGACGGCGACCCTCCACGTCGAGCGGCGAGTCGAGCGTGACGAAGTGGCTCACGTCGGCGATGTGCACGCCGAGCTCCCAGATGCCTTCCTGCTCGTCGAAGGTCACGCTGCACGCGTCGTCGTAGTCGCGCGCGTCGGGCGGGTCGATGGTCCAGACAAGATCGTCGGTCAGGTCGAGACGGTCGCTCCACGGGCCTTGCGCCTCGCGCTCGAACGCGATCGCCGCGCGGCTGGCCTGGTCGTGCACCTCGTCGGGGAAGCGCTCGATCAGTCCGTAGGAGGCCATCACCGCGGCCGTTTCGACCGCCGGCTGTCCCGACTCGCCAAGCACTTCCACGATGGCGCCCTCGGCCGGGCCCTCCTCGCTTGGAAAGCGCGTGAGATCCACGGTCACCTTGTCACCGGGCTTCGCCTCCTTGGCGTGCGGATCGCGAACGATGATCGGCTCGCGCAGCGTCTTGCCGTCGGGCTGCACCAGCCAGCGACGGCCTTCCTGCATCAGCGTGCCCGCGAAGCGCGTGCGTCCGCGCGAAAGCACCTCGAGCACGCGTCCGTTGGGAGCCTCGGGCAGGGCGCCGCGACCGGCCTCGCGCCATCCGCGCCCGCGACGCACGACCGCCGCGCGCACGCGGTCACCCGTCATCGCGTCGGCGGTGTCGCCCTGTGGCACGAACAGGTCGCCCTCGCGCGAGAGCCGCTCGGACTTCACGTAGGCGTGGCCCTTCTGCGTCACGAAGATGCGACCGACGATCTCCTCCTCGTGCTTGGGCAGGCGCGCGCGACCCTGATCGTCCACCTCGATGAGCTGCTGGTCGGTGAGTCGGCCGATCGCCTCGTCGAAGGCCCATCGATCGTCGTTGGTCACGCCGAGCCGGCGCGCCACCGCGTCGACCAGCACCGGCCGATCGCCCGCATGGGAAAGGTCCTGCAGGATCCGGTCGAGGAAGCGCAGAGGCATCGTGGGAGTCTATGAGTGCCCGCGCTGATGCGCGGCGATCACTTCGACGCGGGCTTGTCGCCGAACAGACCCTGCAGCGCCTCGCCCACACCTTTCTGGATGCTCTCGCCGGCCTTGTCGAGCGCCTCGCCCATGTTGCTGCGGATCGACTCGACCGGACCGCGCAGGTCCGATGGCAGGTCGTTGACCATGTCCTTCAGCGTGTCGCGCAGGCCGTCGGAGACGGCGCTGGAGAGGCCCTCGATGTTCGCGGTGACCGTGGCCTGCAGCACCGAGCTGATCACGACGCCGCTGATCTCGCTGGCGAGCACGTCGACGCTGCCGTCGCTGTGGATGTCCTTCAGCACGATGTCGGGAAGCTTCGCGTCCACCACGCCCTGGCGGCCGCCCACGAGGTTGCGCAGCCGCACGGTGACGCGCTCGATGCGCAGCTCCTTCACCACGATGTCGCGCGATGGACCGGCCTTCGGATCGGGCTTGCTCGAGTCGCTGGGACCGGAGTCCGGAAGGTTGTCGCTGATGCGCTGCGCGTTCAGCTTGCCAGACGCGTCCTGCTCGAGCGTGAGCGTGAGGTCGCTGATCGTGATGTTCCGGATGGTCGTGCGCTCGGCGGTGAGCTCGCCAAGCCGTGCGGTCAACGACGCGTTGCCAAGGTCCAGGAAGATCGGATCGGTGTAGCCCTTCGGATTCGCCACCTTCACGCCGCGCACGCTGCTCTGGCTGGAGAGCAGACCCAGTCGCACCGAGTCCACGGTGGTGGACACGCCAAGCACCCTGCTTCCGACCACCTCGATGCCCACGCGCGCGATCGAGTCGATCGAGAACACCACACCGACCACCAGCAGCACCAGCGCAAGCACGAGCCCGATGACTAGTCGCTTGATCGCCAGGCCCTTGCGGCGCGACGCACGAGGGGCGGACTTGCCACGGCGCAGGTTGCCCAAGCCTCGACCTTCACGGGATGGATGCAGTGCCTTCACGCGTGGCTCCTTCGGTGTGGAGGCGGCTGCGGCGGCCGGCTCGCTCTGGGTGGTGGATGCCGACGGCTTCGCATCGGTCGTGGCGGGCTTGGCGGCCTCGCCACCTTCCTTCGTCGGTGATTCGGCCTTCGGCGTTTCCGAGTCTTTGCGATCAGCCTCGGCCGCTTGAGAGTAGCCGTCGCTGCGGTAGTCGGTCTCGTAGAAGCCCGTGCCCTTGAACAGCACGCCCGCGCCGATGCCGATCTTGCGGCGCACCTTGCGCTTGCCGCACTTCGGGCAGGTGCGGTCCGGCGAAGCCATGATCGACTGGAAGCGCTCGTAAGCGTGTCCGCACGCGTCGCAGACGTACTCGTAGGTGGGCATCGGGCGTCACTCCGTCGGCTGCACGGCGACCTTCGCCGGTCGCAGGATCGATTCGCCCAGACGCCATCCCGACTGCAGGACCATGCTCACGCCGTCGCCCTTCACGCCCTGAACGGCCTGGCGCATCACGGCCTCGTGGATTCCCGGCTGGAATTCCTCGCCTACCTTCGGGTCGATGCGCTCCACACCGACCTTCTCAAGGCCCTTGGCGAGCTCGTCACGCATCATGTGCAGGCCTTGCAGGGCCTGCTCGAGTGTCATGCCCTTCTGCTGCAGCGCCAGATCGACGTGATCGAGCACGGGCAGGATCGCCTTCGCGGCGCCCGCCACGCCCTGCGAGAGCGCGCGGCTCTCGTTCTCGATGCCGCGACGCGCGGTGTTCTGCAGATCGGCGAGGGCGCGCAGACGCGCGTCCTTCAGTTCGGCGATCTCCTTCTCGAGCGCGGCGATGCGCGACTCGGGGGTGCCGGGGTCGGCGGGGGTCTCGGCGGCTTCGGGGTTGTCCTTGGTTGCGTCCATCGGTGTCCTCAGGTTCCGGTGAGCGAGTCCTTCAGGTCCTTCATCTTCTGCCAGAAGCCGCCCTCGTGCGACTTTCGCACGTCGACCTTCTCGGTCTTGGCGAACTCCTCAAGCAGCTGGCGCTGGCGTTCGGTGAGCCTCTTGGGCACATGAATCATGAGCATCGCCACCAGCTCGCCGCGCCGCTTGGTACGCAGGTTCGGTAGGCCTCGGTCTTGCACACGCACGGTGTCACCCTGCTGGCTGCCGGCCTTCACCTCGATCTGCACCGGGCCGTCGATCGAGTCAACCTCGACGGTCGCGCCCAGTGCCGCCTGCGAGAAGCCGATCGAGAGCGGCATGAGCAGGTCATCGTCATTGCGCTCGAAGCGGTCGTCCTCGGCCACATGCACCACGACATGCAGGTCGCCACGCACGCCGCCACCGCTGGCGCTCGCCTCGGGGCGCGGCGGTTCGCCCTCGCCCTGCACGCGCACCACCTGGCCGTCGCTGATGCCTGGCGGAATCGCCACGTCGATCTTTCGGTTCACGCGCACGCGACCGTTGCCGCGGCAAGCCACGCACTTCTCGGTGACCACCTTGCCGCTTCCACCGCAGTTGGGACAGGCGGTGACCATGCGGAACATCCCGCCAAGTCCCGTCTGCTGCACCTGTCCACGGCCTTGGCAGGTGGGGCAGGTCACAGGCTTCGAGCCGGGCTTCGCGCCGTCGCCCTGACAGGTGCCGCAGACTTCGGCGCGCGCGAAGCTGACCTCGCGCTTGCAGCCCTTCAGCACCTCGACCAGCTTGATCTCGACCTCGGTCTGCAGGTCGTAGCCACGTGGCACGCCGCCACCACGTCGGCCGCCGCCGCCCGTGCCGCCACCGAAGATGTCGTTGAACATGGAGAAGATCTCCTCCACGTGCATCGAGCGAAAGTCGTGATGCGGATTGCCGCGCAGGCCCGCATGGCCGTGCTGGTCGTACAGCCGCCGCTTCTCCTGGTCGCCGAGCACCTCGTAGGCCTCGGCGCACGCCTTGAACTCGATCTCAGCCTGCGCGTCGCCCGGGTTTCGGTCGGGATGCCACTTCATGGCGAGCCGGCGATAGCTGCGCTTGATCTCGTCGCCGCTCGCGGAGCGCTCGACGCCGAGGATCTCGTAATAGCAGCGCTGTTCGGCCATGCGTGGGGTCTCGTGGAAGTGAAAGGGACCGGGCCGGGCACGAATGCCGACCCGGTCCCTGGGTCAAAGCTTGTTGCGGATCAGTGCACGCTCTCCTGGACCGGTTCGGCGTCGTCCTTCAGCTCGGTCACCAGCACGTCGGTGGTGAGCATCAGGCCAGCCACGCTCGCCGCGTTCTGCAGCGCGGTGCGGGCCACCAGTGCGGGGTCGATGATGCCGGCCTTGACCAGGTCCTGGTACTCGCCGGTGCCCGCGTTGTAGCCGAAGCCGCCCTTGCCCTCGAGCACCGTCTCCACGGTGACGTCGCCGTCGACGCCCGCGTTGGTGCTGATCTGCCAGCAGGGGAAGCGCATCGCGCCCGCCACGATGTCGAAGCCGAACTTCTCGTCGCCATCGGCCTTCGTGCGCGCCTTGTTCACGCCCTCGATCGCGCGCAGGAACGCCACGCCGCCGCCGGGCACGTAGCCCTCCTTCGCGGCCGCACGGGTCGCGTGGATCGCGTCGTCGACGCGGTCCTTCTTCTCCTTCAGGGCGGTCTCGGTCGCGGCACCCACGTTCAGCACGGCCACGCCACTGGTGAGCTTCGCGTAGCGCTCCATCAGCTTTTCGCGGTCGTAGTCGCTGGTGCTGCGCTCGTGCTGGCTCTTGATCTGCGCGGCGCGCGCCTCGACGTCCTTCTTCTTGCCGCCGCCCTGCACGAGCACGGTCTCGTCCTTGCCGATCACCACGCGCTTGGCGGTGCCGAGCTCGTCGAGCTTCACGTCCTCCAGGTTGCGGCCGAGGTCCTCTGCGAAGAAGGTGCCGCCGGCCAGCACGGCGATGTCGCCGAGCATGGCCTTGCGACGATCACCGAATCCGGGCGCCTTCACCGCACACACCTGCAGCACGCCGCGCAGGCGGTTCACCACGAGCGCCGCGAGGGCCTCGTTCTCCACCTCCTCGGCGATGATGAGCAGCTGCTTGCCGGCCTGCGCGATCTTGTTCAGCAGCGGGAGCAGGTCCGCGAGGTTCGAGATCTTCTTCTCGTAGATGAGGATCATCGGGTTCTCGAGGGTGCACTCGCCGCGCTTCGGATCGGTCATGAAGTAGGGGCTCAGGTAGCCCTTGTCGAAGCTCATGCCTTCCACGTACTCGAGCGTGGTCTCGGCGGTCTTGCCTTCCTCGACCTCGACGACGCCGTCGGCGCCCACGCGGTCGATCGCCTCGGCGATCAGCTTGCCGAGGTGGGCGTCGTGGTTGGCGCTCACGGTGGCGATCTTCTCCAGGTCGGCGCGGCCCTTGCACTTCTCGGCCATGTCGGTGATGGCCTTGCCGGCCGCCGCCGCAGCGTCGTTGATGCCGCGCTGCAGTGCCACGGGATTCGCGCCACTGGCCACGTACTTCAGGCCGCCATTGAAGATGGCGGCGGCGAGCACGGTGGCGGCGGTGGTGCCGTCACCCGCCACGTCGGCGGTCTTCTTCGCGACCTGGTGCACCAGCTTGGCGCCCATGTTCTCGAACGGACCCGGCAACTCGACTTCCTTGGCCACGCTCACGCCATCCTTGGTGACGCTGGGGCTGCCGAAACTCTTCTGCACGACCACGTTGCGGCCGGTGGGGCCCATGGTCACGGCGACGGCCTGCGCGATCTGGTCGACGCCGCGCTTCAATTCGGCCTGCGCGCTCGCCTTGAACTTCATCTGCTTCACGGACATGGTGTGTTCCTTTCGGTGTGGGGCGAGGGGCTCAGCCGTCGATGAGGCCGAGCAGCTCGGACTCGCGCACGATCAGGTGCTTCTGGTTCTTGATCTCGATCTCGGTGCCGGCGTACTTGCCGAACACCACGGTGTCGCCCTTCTTCACGAGCATCTCCTGGCGCTTGCCGTTGTCGAGCAGCTTGCCGGGGCCGGTGGCGACGACCTTGCCCTGCATGGGCTTCTCCTTGGCGCTTTCCGGAAGGAAGAGGCCGGTGGCCGTCTTCGTCTCGGCGTCGAGGGGCTTCACGAGAATGCGGTCTTCGAGCGGGCGGACGGTGGACATGGGTGGAATCTCCTGTGTTTTCTTCGGGTGTTCGGGAAGGGGATCAGTGCGCGTGGCCGTGGGCGTGCTCGCCGCCCTCGTCCTTCGGCTTCGGCGCCTCGGTCACGATGCAGTCGGCGGTGAGCAGCAGGCCGGCCACGCTGGCCGCGTTCTGCAGCGCGCAGCGGTCGACCTTGGCCGGCGTGATGACGCCGTCCTTGATCAGGTCGCCGTAGGTGCGGGAGAGCGCGTTGAAGCCCTCGTTGCCCTTCATCTCGGCGACCTTGCTCACGACCACGGTGCCCTTCTCGCCGGCGTTCTCGGCGATGGTGCGCAGCGGCACGGCGAGCGCCTCGGCGATGGCGTCGAAGCCGAAGCCCTCGTCGCCCTCGACGGACTGGCGGGCCTTCTTCACCGCCGCGATGCAGCGGATGAAGCTCACGCCGCCGCCCGCGACCACGCCCTCGGCCACGGCCGCGCGGGTGGCGTGCAGCGCGTCCTCGACGCGGCCCTTCTTCTCCTTCAGCTCGGTCTCGCTGCTGGCGCCGACCTTGATCTGCGCCACGCCTCCGGCGAGCTTCGCCAGACGCTCCTGCAGCTTCTCGCGGTCATAGTCGCTGTCGGTGTTCTCGCTCTCGGCCCGGATCTGCTCGCAGCGATCCTTGATCGCCTTCGTGCTGCCGGCGCCCTCCACGATGGTGGTGTTGTCGGCGTCGACGGTGAGCTTCTTCGCCTGGCCCAGCTGCGCCACGGTGATCTTGTCCAGGTCGATGCCCAGATCCTTCATGATCGCTTGGCCGCCGGTCAGGATCGCGATGTCCTCCAGCATGGCCTTGCGACGGTCGCCGTAGCCCGGCGCCTTCACCGCGCAGACGTTCAGCACGCCGCGCATCTTGTTGATCACCAGCGTGCTCAGGGCCTCGCCGGTGATGTCCTCGGCGATGATGAGCAGCGGACGCTTGGTGTCCATCACCTTCTCCAGGAATGGCACCAGCTTGGTGATCGAGTCGATCTTGTCCTCGTAGACGAGCACGAGGGCCTTGTCGAACTCCACGGCCATCTTCTCGGTGTTGGTGACGAAGTTCGCGCTCAGGTAGCCGCGGTCGAACTGCATGCCCTCGACCACGTCGACGACGGTCTCGAGGCCCTTGCCTTCCTCGACCGTGATCACGCCGTCCTTGCCGACCTTGTCGAAGGCCTTCGCCATCATCTGGCCGACCTCCTCGTCGTTGTTCGCGCTGATGCTGGCCACGGCCGCGATGCCGCCGCTCACGCCGGCGACCGGCTTGGCCATGCTCGAGATCTGGTTCGTCGCGACCGTGACGGCCTTGCGGATGCCGCGCACGAGCGCGTTGGCCTCGGCGCCGGCGGTCACGTACTTCAGGCCCGCGCGGAAGATCGCCTCGGCAAGCACGGTGGCGGTGGTGGTGCCGTCGCCCGCGTCATCGCTGGTCTTGCTGGCGGCTTCCTTCACCAGCTTGGCGCCCATGTTCTCGACCTTGCAGCGGAGCTCGATCTCCTCGGCCACGCTCACGCCATCCTTGGTGACGGTGGGGCCGCCCCAGCTCTTGTCGAGCACGGCGTTGCGGCCACGGGGGCCGAGCGTGCTCTTCACGGCGGCGGTGAGCTTCTCCACGCCGGCCATCAGGCTCTTGCGTGCGTCGGTGTCGAATGCGAGTTCCTTCACGGCCATGGGTCGTCTCCGAAATGGGTAAGAGCGTCCGGTCTACGGTCTTCCAGGCGCACCCGCGGTGGCTTGGAGCCCGGAGGGGGAACAATCCGCGTGCCAAAGCGTGTGGAGAAGCGCTGTAAAAGTTACAGGACGCACTTGATCCAACGCCACGATGGCTGCACAAGTCCAATCCTTGCACGGATTTGTGAGAGCCGCAATCGCGCTGCATCGGCCTCATCCCAAGACACGCGGTGCCAGCCCGCGCGAACGCCGCGACCCGCTGCCAAGTCGGCAGACTCAGTTCGGATCGACCAACTCCTCGATCTTGGGCTTGGGAAGCAGCAGGGCGTGCGCGACCCACCAGGCGTTGGCGACCAGATAGGCCGCGCCGAACACCAACAGCAGCGACATGGCCATCGCGCCCACCATCGCGCCGGTGCTCGCCCAATCCATCTCCAGTCGGTGGAGCAGGGGCGTCGCGATGGCGAACACCACCACCAGCACTGCGTTCGTGTTCATCAGCGACACGCTCTGGCGCGCCGCGCGCGCCTCGCGCAGGGCCTGCGAGCGACGGCCAACGATCGCCAGCAGCGCATGGAACGCGCTGAGCGCGCAGGTGACGCCCGGCAACTGGATCGCGATGCCGGCCCACGGGATCGAGTTGCGGATCGGATCGGAGAACGCGTAGTCGAACCACTCCATGCCGGCGGCGACCGCGAGTGCGCCGGCCCACGCCGCGTGGCCGATCAGCATCCAGCCGCGCCACCGACCCCACTCGCTGCGCAGCGCCGCCTCGGCACCACGCGTGGCGATCCACAGCAGGAACCCCGACACGAGCACGCTGGCCAGCGACGCCATCCAGCCCCACAGTCTCATCTGTCCCTGCAGCAGGCTGACCTGTCCGCGAAGGGAGTCGATCGCGGCCAGCAGCGGGGCGCCAAGCTGCAGCGCGGTGCACAGCAGGATGTTCACGGCGGCGGTCACGACTGCGGCGGCGACGAGTCCAGGCCGGCGAAGTTGCGCCTCGTCATGCTGCAGGTGATCCATGCGAAGCGCAAGACTGCTGGCGACTGGAATGCCGCACTCCGGGCAGCGACCCTCCACCGGCTGTCCAAGCAGCTCGTAGCGGCAACGCATGCACCGAAGCGAGACACGGATCGCACCCATGCACGGACTCTATGCTGCGGGCGAGATCCATGGCGCCCTCCCGACACGATGCAGCCACTCCCGATCCCGTCGATGGCGCGGGTCGTGTGGCCGTGGTGCTGCTTTCCGGCGGTCTCGACAGCGCGGTCACGCTGGCTTGGATGCGCGCGTCGGGATTCCACTGTGCAGCACTGAGCTTCGACTACGGACAGCGACATCGCGTGGAGCTGGAGTGTGCCGCGCGCGTGGCCCGTTCGCTGGGCATCGTCGACCATCGCGTGGTGCCGGTCGATCTGCGCACCTTCGGGGGCAGCGCGTTGACCGCGGACATCGCGGTGCCGAAGGATCGCGACGTGGTGTCGGCGCATGACATTCCCGTCACCTATGTCCCGGCACGCAACACGATCTTCCTGGCGATGGCGCTGGGGCTGGCCGAGGTGCTCGAGGCTCGCGACCTGGCGCTGGGCGTGAACGCGCTCGACTACAGCGGCTATCCCGACTGCCGACCGGAGTTCGTGCAGGCGTTCGAGCGGCTCGCAAACCGTGCCACGAAGGCGGGGGTGGAAGCGATCGCCGCGGGAACCAAGGGATTCCGCATCCATGCGCCGCTGCTGCACCTGTCCAAGACCGAGATCATCGGCCTTGGCGCAAGACTGGGCGTGGACTTCGGGCTCACGAGCAGCTGCTACGACCCGGGCGTGGACGGGGCGCCTTGTGGTCGCTGCGACAGTTGCCAGTTGCGGGCACATGGCTTCGCCGAAGCCGGCCTCCGCGACGCACGCGCGGGCTGAGCCGCGCGCTCACACGTCGAGGTTCTTCACCTCGAGCGCGTGCTTCTCGATGTAGTTGCGACGGCGCTCGACATCCTCGCCCATGAGCACGGTGAACAGCGCGTCGGCGTTGCTCGCCTGATCCCAGGTCACGCGGAGCAGGGTGCGGCGCGCAGGATCCATGGTGGTGTCCCACAGCTGCACGGCCTCCATCTCGCCCAGACCCTTGAAGCGCTTCACCTCGATGCCGCGGCGACCGACCTCGTGCAGCTTGTGCAGGATGCTCGGGATGTTCGCCACGTCGACGGTCTCGGCGGGCTTGCCCTTCTCGCCGTCGACGGTCCAGGCGAACTTGGTCGGCAGCTTCTCGCCGGTCACGCTCTCCTCCTGCACGCGGGTCCAGTCGGAGCTCGAAAGGCCATTCTTGGCGAGCTGCTCAAGCAGGCGCTCGATCTCGCGGTTCTCGTGCAGCACACGCAGCGTGGCGCGCTTGGCGGGCTCCACCTCGGCGTTGGCGGCTCCCACGTCGACCAGCGTGAGGCCCAGCGCCTTCACGCGCGCGGCGGCCTGCGCCTCGCCGTGGAAGAGTTCGTCGCCCTCGCGCCAGACCAGCTGCCAGCCGGGCATTCGGCCCTTGCCCTCCGGATCGGCGTTGCGCGCGGCCAGCAGCCGGGGGAACTCGATGCCGCGATACAGGCTGACCCTCGCCAGCTCCTCGAGCCGCGCGAGGTCGCGCACCAGTCGGCGCAGCGGCTCGCCTTGGATGGTGCTGAACACCTCGCCCTTGTCGTCGCGCAGGCTCAGCGTGGCGTTGCTGCGCATGGCAAGGTCCACCAGCACCTCGTTCATGCGCTCGTCGTTGAGCACATATTCCACGGTCTTGCCTCGCGCCACCTGATAGAGCGGCGGCTGCGCGATGAACACCTTGCCGCCGCGGATCAGGTCCGGCATCTGGCGGAAGAAGAAGGTGAGCAGCAGCGTGCGGATGTGGCTGCCGTCCACGTCGGCGTCGGTCATGATGATGACGCGGCCGTAGCGCAGCTTGCTGGCGTCGAAGTCCTCGCCGATGCCGCACTGCAACGCCTGGATGAGCGTGCGGATCTCCTCGAAGGCAAGCACCTTGTCCAGGCGCGCCTTCTCCACGTTCAGCAGCTTGCCGCGCAGCGGCAGGATCGCCTGGTGCACATGATCGCGGCCGCCCTTGGCGCTTCCACCTGCGCTGTCGCCCTCGACGATGAACATCTCGGTCTTCTCGACCTCGTTGCTGCTGCAGTCGGCGAGCTTGTGCGGCATGCCGCCGCTGTCGAGCGCACCCTTGCGCTTGATGAGCTCGCGCGCCTTGCGTGCCGCCTCGCGCGCCTCGGCGGCCAGCTTCGCGCGGTTCACGATGCCCTTGGCCTCGCCGGGGTTCTCTTCGAGCCACGCGCCGAGCTGCTCCGTGATGGCCGCGCTCACGAAGGGCTCGACTTCGGGGTTGAGAAGCTTCTCCTTCGTCTGGTTGTTGAAGGTCGGATTGCGCAGCTTCACGCTGACGACCGCGGTGAGGCCCTCGCGGAGGTCGTCGCCCGTGGGCACGAAGTCCTTCTCCTTGAAGAGACCCATGCGCTTGCCGTAGCCGTTGATCGCCGTGGTGAGCGACTTGCGGAAGGCCGTGACATGCGTGCCGCCATCTCGGTTCGGGATGTTGTTGCCAAACGCGAGCAAGTTCTCCGCCATCGCATCGGTGTACTGAAGCGCCAGGTCGCAGCGCATGCCGCCGTCCGCGTCTTCGCGGCGGATGCTGATCACGGGGCTGCTGGTCGCCTTGGCGGCGTTCAGGTGCTTCACGTAGCCCGCCAGGCCAGTTTCGTCGAAGAACGTCTCCTCGCGCATCTTGCCGGTCGCGTCCACGCGCTCGTCAATCAGGCGGATCTTCACGCCCGGGTTCAGGTAGGCGAGTTCGCGCAGGCGATGCTGCAGGATCTCGTAGCGCAGGTGGGTGTCCGGGAAGATGTCGGGATCGGGACGGAAGCTGATCTTCGTGCCGCTGCCGGCGCCCGCGCGCTCGCCCGACTTGTAGAGGGGTTCGGTGACCGCGCCGCGCTCGAAGCCGATGCGGTACAGCGTGCCATCCTTCAGCACCTCGACCTCGGTCCATTCGCTCAGGGCGTTCACGCACTTCACGCCCACGCCGTGCAGGCCGCCTGAGACCTTGTACGCGCCGCTGTCGAACTTGCCGCCAGCATGCACCTCGGTCAGGATCACCTCGACCGCAGGACGGCCGTTGATCGCCGGGTTCTCGTGCTTCATCGGGTCGACGGGCATGCCGCGACCGTCGTCGCTCACCGAGCAGCTTCCATCCACGCCCAGCATCACGGTGACCGCGGTGGCGAAGCCCGCCATGCACTCGTCGATGGCGTTGTCCACGCACTCGTAGACGAGGTGGTGCAGGCCCTCGAGACCGGTGCCGCCGACGTACATGCCAGGGCGCTTGCGGATGGCCTCAAGGCCCTCCAGGACCTGGATGCTCTCGGACGTGTACTGCGGATCGCCGTCGCTCGATTCGGCGGCGTTCTTTTCTTTCTTCGTCATGCTGGACACGGCGTGGTGGGCTCTCGGAGGGGTCGCTCGGGATCCCCGTGGGTGGTTCCCGGGAGGCCTTGAAACGGGCGCCTGCCGGGAGACCCGCATTCTAGGTGAAACCCGCGCAAATTGCCCATTGGAAGACCCTTTCTCCGCACGGAATTCACGCTTGTTTTGCGGCCATTTCAGGACCCTGTCCACACACGCCGGACGCAACGATCCGTAAAGTGTGAAGCCGACCCTGAGCGCGGTCCGATGCCAAGGGTCCAAACAAGGTCCGTCTGGCGATGTCCGCACCCAACCACCCTGAGTCAAACGCACTCGATGTCGCCCTGCGCAGCGTCGCGTCGCTTTCCAGGCGAGGGTTTCTGGCGCTGGGAACGCTGGCCGCCGTCGGTTGCGCGAGTTCGAACTCCAGCAAGACCAAGCTTCCGGATCCGATCTGGCCTGAGGCGGCCCGCAAGCCCGAGCCATCCCCCACACCGATTCCGTCGACGAAGGCGAAGATCTTCCCGAACACGCTGGATCGAGATCTCTGGTGCAAGGGTGCCTGCGTGCCGGCGCTCATGAACCCGATGACCACGCCGCGCTATGTCACGGTGCACCATGACGGCATGGACATGTTTCTGGCGACCAATCAGTCGGGATCGGCGGAGCGCATCGAGACCATCCGCACAGGTCATCGCGCCAAGGGCTGGGGTGACATCGGCTACCACTTCATCATCGATCGCAACGGCCGCGTGTGGGAAGGCCGGGACATGCGTTGGCAGGGCGCGCATGTGAAGAACTGCAACGAGGGCAACATCGGGGTGATGTGCCTCGGCAACTTCGAGCTGCAGAGCCCCAGCGCCAAGCAGCTGGAGGCGCTGGAAAACCTGCTCGCGTGCCTGCGCGACCAGTACAAGATCAGCCGCTCGCGCGTGCGCACGCACAAGGAGTGGCCGGGCGCCAAGACGGCATGCCCGGGCCGCAACCTGCAGCGCGAGATGGTCGACATCCGCACGCGCCTGGCCTGACTCAGGACTTCGGCTGGCGGGGTTCCTGCGGCGGCAGTTGCCGCGCGGAGGCTTCGCGGTTGGCGCGTGCGCGACGCTCGTCGGCCCGCAGACGCTTCTGGAAGTCTGGATCGGCCTCCTCCTGTCGAGCCAGCAGGCGCCACAGCACCCACGCCAGAATGCCCATCGCCAGGAAGGAAAGGACGGCCTTCATGCGCCGCGCATGTTACGTGCGCGGCGCGCGCGTCACTTCAGCACGCGGAAGGCGTGTGAGAAGCGCGTGTAGTAGGAGCTCGTCGGCAGGAAGGGACGGATCTGCACGCCGCACGGAATGTCAACGCCGTAGAAGTTGACGTGCGAGCCGGTGGTGGCGTCAAGCACGAGCGGCTGGCTTGAGGGCCCGGCTCCGTAGGTGCCCAGCCACACGAAGACGTGCGCGATGTCGGTGGTGCTTCCCGAGGAGAACACGAAGCAGAGGTCGCCTGGCTGCAGCACCGAGACAAGGCCGGCGTAGCCGCCCGCAGGCTTGTTGATGCGCTCCAGCGTGATCGCGCTGCCGCCTGTCACGGGAATCGACGTCTCGACGGCCTGCACGTCGACGTCGGTGTCAAGCTGGATGCCGAAGCACCAGTTGAAGAGCCACCCCGTGAAGTTGGAGCAGTCGACGCCCTGATGGTGCTCCACGGTGCACTCGGGATCCCACGGCCAGTCGGCGGGCGGATCCCACTCCGGCAAGTGGTGGTGCTCGTACAAGAAACCGAGGTAGCGCTCGGCGAAGGCGAAGATTCGCTGCCGCCGCAGTTCCAACGGCCAACCAAGGATGTCGGCCGTCGGCTGGCTCATCGCCTTGCAGCGCGGACCCCAACTTCCATAGGTGTTGCGGGTGCTGCTGGAGTACCAGTTGCTGAAGCTCACGTTGGCCCAGTTCGTCACCACGCCGCGCGAGCCGGCCATGTCAGGAATCAGGCTCGCGGCGGGCACCGTGAAGCGGAAGCGATAGGGGCTCTGGTGAGGCATCGGACCGTAGCCAAGCAGCACCAGCGCGACATCGCCGGCGTCGGTCTCGCCGCTTCCGTCCAGATCGGTGGGGCAGCCCGCGCACGTTCCGAAGTCCAGCAACACCAGCGACAGGTCGCCGCTGTCGACCACGCCGCTCAGGTCCACGTCGCCGACGGCGTACTCGCACGCGTCGGGCACGCCGTTGGTGTTGATGTCCTTGCCGATCTGTGCCAGCACGCACGCGTCGCCCACGCCGTCACCGTCGCAGTCCAGTTGCGTGGGGTTGTAGCGAGCCGGGCAGTTGTCGATGGAATCGGGAATGTTGTCGCCATCACCATCGCCATCGGCCGAGCCTGTGATGGTCAGATCGTCGATCGCCAGGCCCGCGTCGGCGCCCGTGTTGTCGGTGTCGCGCCAGCGGATGTACAGCGTCCCGCCGGGCTGCCAGGCGACATCGGCGATCAGGAAGGCCTTGTTCGACTGTTCAACGGGCGTGCCCGACACGGCGCTGGAGGTGGCCGCGCCACTCACCAGATCGCCCGCGGGATTCGGGATCATCGCCGTCGACGACAGGAAGTTCGTCGAGGTGATCGCGGGATCCGACGAGAAGCCGTAGGCGAAGGTCGTGGTGTTCACCACGCCGCCTGAGTTCGGCGAGCGCCACTGCGCGGCGGTGAAGCTGATCGAGATCGACGTGATCGTGGTGCCCGAGTTGTTCACCAGCGCCAGACCCGCGGCGGGAGTGGTGGTGCCGCTGGCAAAGAGGCCAAGCCATCGGTCACTGGAGCCGGTCTCGGCGTAGGAGTAGAGACCGCCGGTGTTGCCCGAACCGTTGCCCACGTTGAACGGAACTGCCGTGGTGTTGGTGCCGGCGATGCGCGCGGCCTGCCACGTCACGCCGGTACCGGCGAGCTGCGAGACCGCGGCCTGCAGATTGATCGTGCCGGTGCCGGTGATCGAGGTGTTCGAGGTCGGCAGCCCATCGAAGTTCTGCACGTAGGTCAGAACCGTTGTCGCGAGCGCCGAAGAGGACAACGCGCACGAGGCCACAAGGACCGAGTGGACAGGCGATGGCGTTCGGATCTTGAAGGCGCGCATGTAGGTCGGCAGCGGGCGAGGCCGCATACCGATAATTGTCGCGCCAGTTGGCGGCAAGGCAATCGAGCACTTCGGTATTGGGTCCAAAAAGGAGGGACCATCCCCGGAAAAGAGGAAGGATGTGACGCCTCCGGCTCGTTACGGGGCAGTCGGGCTGCGAAGCGACTCGAGTTCCTGCCAGCGCGCATAGAGGCGAGCGACCTCGGCCTGCGCGTGACCCAGCGCTTCGCACGCCGCTGCCATCTTCACGTGGTCGGACGCGGTGGACGGCTCCGACACCTTCGCCTCGGCCTTGGCCTGCGCCTGCTCGGCGGCCTCGATCGCGGCTTCCATACCGTCGAGTTCGCGCCGCTCCTTGAAGCCCAGGCGCTTGCGCGCGGGTGTGGCGGGCTTGTTCTCGACTGGCTTTGTCTTCGCTGGGGTCGCGGCGCGCTCGCGTTCCTGCGCGGTGCGTTCGGCGCACTCGAGCGCGGCCAGCGCCTGATCGAGACTCGCCACCACCGACACGCCTGCGTCGGGCGCGCCGATCACCACGATGCGTTCGGCGAGGCGCTCCAGCATGGCGCGATCGTGGGTGACCAGCAGCACCGCGCCTGGGAACGAGTCGATTGCGTCCTCCAGCACCTCAAGCGTGGGAATGTCGAGATCGTTTGTGGGCTCGTCAAGCACGAGAATGTCGGCGGGCTCGAGCATCATGCGCGCGATGTGCGCGCGGGCGCGCTCGCCGCCCGAGAGTTGGCCGACCGCCTGCAGCAGCTGCGGGTCCTTGAACAGGAAGCGGCGGCTCCACGCGGTGATGTGCATGGTGCGGCCCTGGAAGTCGACCGTCTCGCCCCGCGGACTGATTGCGTCGCGAAGCAGGGTCTCGGGCGGAATGTCCACGCGCTGCTGCCGAAGGATGACTGTGCGTGGCGCGGGGTCGGCCAGACGCACGATGCCGGTATCGGGGGCCAGCCCATCGCACAGCACGCGCAGGAGCGTGGTCTTTCCCGCGCCATTCGGGCCCATCAGGCCCACGCGATCGCCGGGGCCGAGTTCGATGTCGAGATCGCGGAAGAGCGTACGGCCCTCGAAGCCCTTCGCGATGCCGATCGCCTGCACGAGTCGGCGCGTCTTGCGGCCGCTCGCCGTGAAGGTGACGTCGGCGCCTCCACCTGAGGCCGCGGCGTTGCGTTCGCTGATCGCCTGCAGTTGTTCGCGACGCTCGGCACTGTCCTCGATGCGGCCCTTCGCCTTCGTGCGGCGTGCCTGCGCCCCGCGGCCCAGCCACGCATCGTCGATGCGCACCTCATTCGCAAGACTCGCCTCGGCGCGTGCCTGCGCCTGCAGGAACTCGTCACGGCGGCGCAGGAACTCGGCGTAGTTGCCGTCCACCTGCAGCGTGCCTTGCGGGTACGCGCGGCTCAGTTCCACCACGCGCGTGGCCACACGGTCGAGAAACGCGCGATCGTGCGTGATGAACACGCAGGCACCGGCGCGCAGGTCGTTCGTGGGCCGCGTGAGGAACTGCTCGAGCCACCGGATGCCTTCCACATCGAGATGGTTCGTGGGCTCGTCGAGCAGCAGCAGGTCGGGCGCGCCGCCTGCCTCGCACAGGCCGCACGCGACCGACAGGCGCTTGCGCCAGCCACCCGAGAGGCGTTCGACCGGGCCGTGCATGCGCGCCTCGGAGAAGCCCAGCTTGCCGAGGATCATGCCGCCAAGCACTTCCGCCTCATGTGTGTCGCCATGCACACCGGCCGACTTCAGTGCGGCAGCGGTCGCTGCAGCATGCGGCGTGAGGCCCCGCGCGAAGTCGTCGCGCTGCGGCACGTACACGATCACCGCGCCGCGTTGCGGGCGAACCTCGCCGTCGTCCGGCTCTTCCTGCCCGGCCAGCATGCGCAGCAGCGTGCTCTTGCCTGCGCCGTTGGGGCCGATGAAGCCCACGCGGTCGCCGTCGGCCACGCTGATCGACACCTCGCGGAAGAGTTCGCGCAGGCCGTGCGACTTCGAGAGGTTCTTGGCGACGAGCAGCATGGGAAGGGGGCGAGTCGGCGATCATAGGAACGACTGCCCCAGCCATCGTGACCGTGGTTCGGAGTTGGTGAGCGATCGGGTGCTCCGCAGTTTTCCAAGCATCGATCGGAAGGAAAAAAGGCCCTTGCATCGCGGACGCTTGTCGCGGCGCTCTAGGTTGCGCGCACAAAGGAGGGTCGCATGGTGATGATGCAGGGGCATGGAATGGGCCGCGGCAGGCGGCAGGGACTTCGGGCGGGGGCGGTGGCTGATCGCGAGCGGGCGATCGATGAGCTGGTGGAACGGGCCGAGCGCGAGGGGGGCTGCACCGACCGCATGTTCTGGACGCTGCACTACGACATGGAGCTTGCGCCCATCACCTCGAACGCCCGGCAGCTTCAGGAGGTGGGGGTGGAGCTCATCCCGGAGGACGCGTGCCGCGATGATGGGGCGCTCCATCGACATCTTTGGGAGGTGATCGAGACGCTGGCGGATCTCGGCATCTATCTGCTGCGCACCGACCATCTCTCCGATCGCGAGTTGTACCGACTGCTGGAGGGGCGCATCCTGCGCGAGCCCGTTCGTGACTTGCCGCCCTCCGCAGGCGTGCATGAGTACATCGATCTTGGCGTATGGGCCATTCCCGATGCGGCGAAGGTCGTGGAACGCGATCGACTGCTTCCGAAGCCGGATCGCGGCATGCCACCGGTGTTTGAAGCGGATTGACGCGGTGCCTCAACGAGAGAAGCCGGCCCACCTCGAGCCGGCTCCTCCCTCAGCGGCGCATGTGCGAAACGTCTCCGCGCGCCGCATGTCATCGGATGACCCCACCCGACACGGACACCATGCGATGCAGGAGGGCAAAAGACAATTTTTGTGACCGAATCGGACATAAAGCGAGATTGGCGCCGCCGTTACACTCGGAATCCATGGCGGCTACAGGACCTGAGCAGCGTTTTCGGCGGGTTTTGCATGTGGCGGCGGCCGTGCTGTTTCTTGGCATTTCGGCCGCTGTTGCCACCCAGACCACCTCCAACGCGCAGGGCTGTGCGCTTGCGGGCAAGGTTCCGGTCGTGCCCCGCAAGACGGCCGGTTCCGCCAAGGGCAACTACGAGGGAAAGGGACAGGTCGAACTGGCCAAACCCGATCCGGCCGCAAGCGTCGTGTGGATGACAGGATCGTTTGCGCCCCTCAATCCGGCGACGGCGAAGCCCGCCGTGCTGGCGCAGGAAGGGCTGCAGTTCCGTCCCGCGCTGCTGGTGGTGCAGGTGGGCACGCCGGTCTCGTTCCCGAACCGTGATCCGATCTATCACAACGTGGTGAGCTACAGCGCCGCCAAGAAGTTCGACCTCGGCCGATACAAGCCGGGCGACGAGCCCGCGCCGCTGGTGTTCGACAAGCCCGGCACCATTCCACTGCGCTGCGAGGTGCACGATCACATGCTCGGCTCGATCGTGGTGGTGGAGTCGCCGCACTTCACCAAGACCGACGCCGAAGGCAACTTCCGCCTGGACGGATTGCCCGCCGGCTCGCACACCTTCCGGGTGTGGCTTGGTCCCAAGGAATCCTTCGAGCGCACCGTGGAACTCAAGCCGGGCGAGACCGTCACGGTCGACTGGACGAAGCCGGCGTGAAGTTCCGCACGCGACTGACGCTGGCCATGCTCGCCGTGGTGCTGATCGCCACGGCGGTCGGGCTGCTCGCCAGCGCGTCGCAGGTACGCGCCTCGTATCGCGAGGCGTTGCACGACCTGTTCCAGTCGGGCGCGCGGTCCATGATCTTCGTGCGCGAGGCCGAGATGGGTGCGGTGAAGGCTCGATGCCGACGCCTTGCCTCGTTGCCGCGGCTAGTGGCCGCCTTCGAGGGCGAGAACCTGGAGGACCTCTACCTGACCGCCGACGACGAACTGCGCGAGTTCGGTCGACGCGCCAGCGAATTCGCCGTGGGCGGCCGCGCCAACAGCGGCTTCCTGTTCCTGGATGCGACCAACAAGCCGATCGGCGACGGAAGCGGGCGTCCCGATTTCGACGCGCGTGTGGCGGAGCGCTGGGCTCGCGAGCCGGCCGAGGTGCGCGCGACCTCGGCCCAGCGTGTGGCGTTCGTGGATGATCGCGGAACGCCCACCGAGGTGCTGTTCACGCCCGTCATCGATCCCGCCACCGGTGAGCGTCTGCTGACTCTCGCGATCGCGTTTCCATATCGCGTGGCTGCGGCAGTGCCGACGGCCGGTGGCGGTGAGTTGCGCAACGGACTGCTGCTCGCGGGCAAGCTGTTCGGTGGTCAGTTGCCGGGCGAGGTGTCGGCGACGCTCGCGGCCGGTGTGGGCACGTCGCAGGATGCAAGCGAGGTGGAGTTCCAGAACGCGGGTGCATCATGGATCGCCTACCGCAAGCCGCTCGATCCGATGGATCCGTCGGCGCAACTGGTGGTCGCGGCCAGCCTGGAACCCATGCATGCGGCGCTGCGTCGACTCATGCTGTCGGCGCTCGCGTCGGGATCGATCGGCGTTATTCTGGGAGTGATCGTGGCGCTCGTGCTTTCGCGGGGCATCGCAAGGCCGATCTCGCAGCTCGCCGAGGCGGCGCGTCGTGTGGGATCCGGCGATCTGGCCGTGCGCGTGCCGGTGGGTCGCCGCGACGAGATCGGCCAGCTCGCGGCGCGATTCAACGACATGACGCATGGTCTGGCACTGCGCGACAAGTACCGCGGCCTGCTCGACCTGGTGGCCGATCCGGGCATCGCCGAGGAGATGATCGGTGGCACGGTGGATCTGGGCGGCGTGACCACGCCTGCCGCCGTGATCTTCTGCGACATCCGCGGCTTCACGCCCCTCACGAATCGACTGAGCGCGCATGAGGTGGTGGATCTGCTGAACGAGCACATGACCGCGCTGACTGAAGTGGTGTATCGCCACGGCGGCGTGGTGGACAAGTTCGTGGGCGACCTGATCATGGCGGTGTTCGGCGCTCCGAAGCCCGGCACCGATGACGCCGTGCGCGCGGCGCGCTGCGCCGTGGACATGGTGATGACGCGCGCGCGCATCAACCAAGGCGCGAAGCACCCAATCGAGATCGGGGTGGGACTCGCCTACGGCGACATGGTGGCCGGCTGCATGGGCAGCCGACAGCGCCTGAACTACACCGTGCTGGGCGATCGGGTGAACCTTGCCGCGCGACTCTGCTCCGTGGCGCCGGCCATGTGCGTGTACGCGGATGGCGCGATTCGTGAGCGGCTGGGTGCGGGCTGGGGCGTGACCCCACTCGAGCCCCTGAAGGTGAAGGGTTTCAGCGAGCCGGTGCAGGCGTACCGTCTTGATTCCATGGAGACTGTGAAGTCATGATGCTCCGCGAAGCCTCCTCTTGGCTGCTAGGCGTGGTGATCTCGCTGCCGGCAACGGGTCAGTCGACCTCGCCTGCGGACCCGAAGCCCGTCACCCCGCCACCCTCAAGCGACATGTCGCAGGTGCAGGATCGGCCGATGTCACCGTCCGGATCCGAGGCGGGCATGGGCGCTCCGGAGAGCGCGACGGGCGGCTGGTATGAGGAGGCGGTGGACCGCTTCCGCGAGTTCCGCTCGATCGCGAGCCCGGACGGCGGCTTTCGCCTGAACACTGACTTCTGGCTCACGCAGGATTTCGAGGTCTTCGAGCGCCCGCCACCGCCGCTGGTGCAGACCGGGCAGTCGCAGATCTACTGGCCGCAGCTCAATGGCCTGCTGTCGATGGAGTTTGGCGAGCACCTCTCCTTCGTGGCGCTGGGGCAGGCCTATCGCGGTTTCGATCCCATCGACGAGAGCGTGAGCGCGAACCTGAGCGAGTACTTCGTGGTGCTGCAGCCGTTCGACACGCCGGCGCTGGTGTTGAAGGGCGGTACGTTCGCGACGTGCTACGGACAGTGGGTGAACCGTCACTTCAGCTTCCAGAACCCGCTGATCAACGCGCCGATGATGTACGAAGTGATGACGAACGTGTCCGACGGCTCGGACAACCTGTCGGCCACGCCCGGACGTGCCGTGTTCCTGAACCGCAAGAATCTCGCCTCGAACGTGCCGGGCTGGCTGCCGGTGGTGTGGGGCCCGAGTTACACGAGCGGCGGCCAGATCGGCGGCACCGCGGGCATCTTCGACTACGCGTTGGAATTGAAGAACGCGGGTCTGGCGAGTCGCCCGAGCGACTGGCAGTTCTGGCAGAAGAGCTTCTCGTACCCGACGCTCACCGGGCGCGTGGGCGTGCGGCCCGACGCGGCGTGGAACATCGGCGTGAGCGGAAGCGGGGGCAGCTACATCACGTCGCAGCCGCGTGTGACCAACACGCTGGATCCGTGGGATGCCACGCAGTCGGTGGTCGGCGCCGACGTGAGCTGGGCCAGTGGTCCGCTGCAGATCTGGGCGGAGGCCGCCTGGTCGCAGTGGCAGATCCCGAACCTGGGTCCGGCGGATGCGTGGACCTACTTCGTGGAGAGCAAGTGGAAGATCTCGCCGGAGGTGTGGCTTGCGGGCAGGTGGAACCAGCAGCTCTACGGCGAGTTCGATGCCGTGGGCGGCGGCACGACCTCGTGGGGCAACGACACGTGGCGCATCGACGCCTGCGTGGGTCTGCGGCTGGACCGTTTCATGCAGTTCAAGGTGCAGTATTCGTATCTGGATCAGGTCGGCTTCGACCAGCAGTCGCCAAACCTGTTCGCGATCCAGCTGGTGATGGAGTTCTGATCATGCGATGGCCATACCTGACGCTCGCGCTCGCGCTCACCGGATGTGCCGCCAAGCCCGAAGCCATCGGCACCCGTGCGCTCAGCGGTTCTTGGCGCAGCGCCGAGGGCGCGATCCTCGAGATCGAGGACACCGGCGTGATGATGCTGCAGCGCCCGGGCCCGAAGCAGCGGCCCGTGGTGGGCGCGTACACGTTCGATGGCACCGAAGCCACCTTCCGCGATCAGCCCGGATCCAATCCGTGCAGCGACGGGCTGGGCACCTACACGCTGCAGGTTGAGCCGAACGCGTTCACCGCCGCGGTGGTACGTGATCCATGCCAGGATCGGCAGAAGATCCTCGTCGGGGCGTGGACGCGCGTGGGTGCCGCCCGCGTGACGCCCGACTCGTGACGCGCCTCGCGAGGTAGGCTCCTGCCATGATGCATGGTCGCGACATCCTGAACAACGCGCGGCTGAACAAGGGAACCGCATTCAACGAGCAGGAGCGCGAGTCGCTCGGCCTGATCGGGCTCCTTCCGGACGGCGTGACCACGCCCGAGCACCAGCTCATGCGCGTGAAGCGGCAGCTGCAGCGCTGCACCACCGATCTCGACAAGTACGTCTACCTGAACGAGCTTGCCGAGATCAATGAACGGCTCTTCTACCGGCTTCTTCGGCAGGAACCGGCGGACCTGATGCCGATCGTCTACACCCCGACCGTGGGCGAGGCGTGCCAGAAGTTCGGGCACATCCTGCGTCGTCCGCGCGGCCTGTATGTCGGTCTGAACCGCCGTGGTCACATCCGGCGCGTGCTGGAGAACTGGCCCGAGGAGGATGTTCGCTTCATCGTGGTGACCGATGGCGAGCGCATCCTGGGTCTGGGCGATCAGGGCGTGTGCGGCATGGGCATCCCGATCGGGAAGCTCGCGCTGTACGCGGCGTTCGGCGGCGTGCCGCCCGAGTACACGCTGCCGGTCACGCTGGACGTGGGCACGAACAACGAGGATTTCCTTGAAGATCCGCTTTATCCGGGCCTGCGTCAGCGGCGCGTGACCGGCGAAGAGTACGACTCGTTCGTCGACGAATTCGTGGACGCCGTGCAGCAGGTCTTCCCGCGCTGCTGCATCCAGTTCGAGGACTTCACCAACAAGACCGCGATCCCGTTGCTCGATCGGCACCGCGAGCGCGTCTGCTGCTTCAACGACGACATCCAGGGCACGGCAGCCGTGGCGGTGGCGGGCATGATGGGTGCGTGCAGGATCCGCGGTGATCGCCTGCGCGACCACCGCGTGCTGTTCTACGGCGCAGGCAGTGCGGCGATCGGCATCGCCGACCTTTGCTGCCTGCAGATGACGCGCGAGGGGCTATCGATCGAGGAGGCGCGCACGCGCTGCTTCCTCATGAACTCGAAGGGTCTGGTCACGCCTGAGACGCCCGGTCTGAGCGAGCATCAGGCGCGATACGCGCACGCAAACCCGCCGATGAAGGATCTGCTGGAGGTGGTGAAGGCCGTGCAGCCATCGGCGATCGTGGGCGTGAGCACCGTGGCCGGCGCCTTCACACCGCAGGTGATCGCGGAGATGTCGCGCATCAACAGGCGTCCGGTGATCTTTCCCTACTCGAATCCCACCTCGAAGAGCGAGTGCACCGCGAAGCAGGCGATCGAGCACAGCGGGGGGCGCGCGATCTTCGCCAGCGGCAGTCCGTTCCCGCCGCTGCACCATGGCGGCAAGCTGTTCGTTCCGGGGCAGGGAAACAACGTCTACATCTATCCCGCGGTCGGCATGGCGGTCTACGCCACGCAGGCCACGCGCGTGACCGACGAGATGTTCCTTCGCGCGGCCGAGAGCCTGGCGGCGCAGGTGAGCGACGAGGATCTGGCGGTCGGGCTGATCTACCCGCCGGTCGCCGAGATCCATGGGACGCTGGTGCAGGAGGCGATCGATGTTGCGACCCTGATCTTCGATCGGGGTCTGGCGCGTGCACCACGCCCGGCCGATGTGGGCGCATTCGTGCGCGCCATGGTCTATGAACCCTCGTACGGAGCGTGACCCTCAGGTGGCGCGGTCGCGCCAGGCAAGCAGACGCAGGCCATTGAGCACCACTGCCACGGTGCTGCCCTCGTGCAGGATCACCGCCACCGTGGTGTTGATCGTTCCGGACAGCGCAAGCGGGATCAGCAGCAGCACCATGCCCATGCTCACGAGCACGTTCTGCCGGATCACGCCGCGTGCGAAGCGCGCGAGCGCCACGGTGAACGGCAGTCGGCCCAGGTCGTCGGCCATCAGCGCCACGTCGGCGGCCTCGAGCGCCACCGCCGTGCCGCCCTGACCCATTGCGATGCCGACGGTCGCCATCGCCAGGGCGGGGGCGTCGTTCACGCCGTCACCCGCCATGGCCATCACGCGGTGCTTCGCAAGCAGCTCCCGTACGGCCTCGATCTTGTCCTCGGGAAGAAGTTCCGCACGAACCTCGTCCACGCCGACCTGCTCACCCACACGCTGCGCCACTTCGGCGCGGTCGCCCGTCAGCATGACCACGGGGCGCACGCCCATCGACTGCAGTCGGGCGATCGCCGGGGCGGATCCGACGCGCGGGCGGTCACTGAGCGCGATCGCACCCTGCACCACGCCGTTGAGCAGCACTGCCACCAGCGTGTGTCCAGCACGATCGAGCTCCGTGATGCGCCGCTGCAGCGCCTCGGGAATCCGCGCGTCGCTCTCCGCGAGCATGCGCGGCGAACCGGCGCGAAGTGCGGCGCCATCAAGCGTGCCCTCGAGTCCCTTGCCCCGGATCGCGACCACGTCCTGCGCCCCCAGCATGGGGGCTCCCGTCGCCTCGGCCGCCGCCACGATCGTGTGCGCGATCGGGTGCTCGCTGCGGCGCTCGAGCGCAGCCGCCAGCGCGAGCAGCCGGTCCTTGGAGACACCCTCGATGGGCACGATGTCGACGATCTCGGGGCGACCTGCCGTGATGGTGCCGGTCTTGTCCATCGCGATGGCGCGGATCTCAGCCAGGCTCTCCAGATGCGCGCCACCCTTGATGAGCACGCCGCTGCGCGCAGCGCGCGCGACGCCGGCCAGCACGGCGGCGGGGGTGCTGATCGCCAGCGCGCAGGGGCTCGCGCCAACCAGCATCGCGATGGCGCGCAGCAGCGCCTCGTGCGTATCGAGCCAGCCGAGCAGCGGAGGCACCACCAGCGCCGCGATCGTGCCCAGCACCACGCAGGGCACGTAGATGCGCGTGAAGGCCTCGGCGGCGCGCTGCGTGCGACCCTTCTGCGCCTGCGCCTCCTCGACCAACCGGATCATGCGCGACATGGTGGAGTCCTCGGCGCGTCGCGTGACGCGCACGATCAGGCTTCCGTCACCGTTCACGGTGCCCGCGAACACCTCGTCACCCGCTGACTTCTCGACCGGCACGCTCTCGCCGGTGATTGGACTCTGGTCCACTGCACCCGCACCGGAGTCCACGCGACCGTCCGCGGGCAGACGTTCGCCGGGACGCACGATCACCAGGTCATCCACGGCGAGCGACTCGACCGGCACCTCGTCCTCGATGTCACCGCGCTTTCGACGGGCTGTGCGCGGCGCGAGTTGTCCGAGTGCGCGGATCGCCTTACGCGCCTGACCCATCGCGTAATGCTCGAGTGCGTTGCCCAGCGCGAACAGGAAGAGCAGCAGTCCGCCATCGACCCATCGACCGATCCACGCCGCGCCGATCGCCGCCACCACCATGAGGAAGTCGACGTCCAGTCGCAGTCGAAGCGCCAGTCGCAGTCCCTGCAGGAACGCGCCCCATCCGGCGACCAGATACGAGGCGGCGTACAGCCCAAGCCATGCCTCGCGCTGGAAGTCGTTGCGTTCCGCGAGCCACGCCGCCAGCAACGCCGCACCCGAGATCGCGGGCACCAGCAGGCCCGACGCCCCCTCGGATTCCGCCTCCGGCTTCTGGTCGGCGCAGGTCGTGCATGCCTGGGGGGCGGTCACGAGGGCCGAAGATAGCGGCGTCGCGGATAGCATCCTCGGAATGGAACCCTTCCACTTTCCGCCGCCGACGCCCAGCGATCTTGGCGACCGAGAGGTGTCGCGCGATGGTCATCGCCTGGACGGCGTGCGTGTCGCGCTGATGGTCTCGGGCGGCATCGCCGCCTTCAAGACGCCGATGATCGCGCGCGCGCTGCGTCGGCAGGGCGCCACGGTGACGGCGTTCTGCAGCGAGGAGGCCCTTCGCTACGTCACGCAGGACGCGCTGGAGTGGAGCACGGCGCAGCCTGTGGTGGTCCGACTCAGCGCCCACGCGGAGCACCTGTCCGACGCGGCGCCGTTCGACGCCTATATGGTCGCGCCGGCGACGGCCGCGACGATCGGTCGCATGGCCCACGGAATCGCCGAAGGCGTGATCGGCGCCACGATGGCGTCGGCGATCGGACGCATGGAGCGCGGTCAGGCGTGCGTGCTGATGGCGCCGACCATGCACGGATCGATGCACAGCAGCATCCTTGTTGAGAATCTCGAGAAGCTGCATCGGATCGGCGCGCGCGTGATTCCGCCGCGCGACGCCTCTGGCAAGCACAATCTGCCCGAGGAGTCGGTGCTGGTCGACGAGGTCTGCCGAGCCATCGAGGCGTTGCGCGCACCTCGCGCGAACCGCATCACCGATCAAGGCGTCCGTCGCTCATGATGCTCTCGATCCTGCTGGCTGCGACACTGGCGCAGGCGCCTGCGACCCCGATCCGCCTGAGTCCGGCCTTGCCCGTCGCCACGGGTCCGACGGCCGCGGGTTCCCCGATGACCGAGACCTCCGTGGTGCAGGCGGCACTGCCCACCATAGCGCCCGCGTTCGGCAATGTGCTTGGCTTCGCCGGTGATCGGCTGATCGTCACGGGGGCGTGCATCTCGCGCCGCCGCGGATCCGATGGCCAGATCGCCACCTTCGAGCGGCAGCCCGATGGCACATGGACCACGCGCCCCGAGATGCCGCAGGTGAACGGGCTCTCTATCGAGGACTTTGCGCTGCAGCGTGTGGTGGGCGATGCCGACACGCTCGTGAGCACGATCACGCACAAGGGCGCGTCCTCGGAACTGGTGTGGTTCCGGCGCGTCGACGAGCCGCAGGTCTGGAAGCAGGCAGGACTCATCAAGGGACCCGCGGGCGCGTTGCGCGTGAACTTCGGTGGCGCGATCGCGATGGACGGCGGACTTCTCGCGGTGAGCGAGGTGAGTGTCCGTCCGAACCTGAAGGATTCCGACTACCTCCCGACCCCGCGCGTGTACCTGTTTCGCCGCGAAGGCGACGGATGGAAGGCGGAGGGCGCGCTACAGCGGCCCGAATCCAGCGCGCCATGGTGGTTCGGTGCGAGTCTGGCGATCCACGGCGACGTGCTGGTGGTCGGTCACCCCGCAGCACTCCAGCCGTTTCAGGCCGAGAAGGTGCGCGCCAGCAAGGAATCGCCGATGGTGTGCGTGTACCGCCGTGGCGAGTCCGGCTGGAAGCTGGAGCAGGAAGTCTCCGGCAATGGCGTGAGCCCGTACTTTGGTTTCGGCAATCGCGTGGCGATCGAGGGCGACGTGCTTGCCGTGCAGTCGCTGAATCCCTTCGACGCCGGTGCTGACGTGTTCGTCTATCGGCGCACGGGCGAGACCTGGATGCTTGAGGCGCGTCTGCAGCCGGGTGTCGGCGTGGAACGCGGCCGCGGCTTCGGCTTTGCGCTGCAGGTCAGCGGGGGCCGCGTGATCGTGGGCGACTCGAGCGCGCAGGAAGGGGACGACAAGAGCGGTCGCGTGTTCGTGTTCGAGCGCCGTGGCACCGCCTGGGTCGAGGTGACCCGTCTGAAGCCGAAGGTGTTCTGCGGTCCCGCGAGTTTTGGCAGCGCCGTCGCGGCGAAGTGGCCGTGGATCGTGGTGGGTCGCGTTCGAAGCGAGCGACTTGGCATCGAACCCGGCGGGGCCTACCTGTTCGACATGACGAAGGCGCCTCCGCCGCCCGCGGTTTCGGAGGCCGGCCCGCCGCCGGCCATCGCGGCGCCGCCGCAGCCAAACGTCAATTCCACTGACGCACGCTGAAGGCGACCATCAGCACGCCGGCGACCAGCTGGAACGGGTGCTCCCATCCGGCCGGCCAGTGCGTGGGTGCGACCGTGTTCAGCAGCATCGCCAGCGCCGCAAGCGTCGCGGCCCACGCCGCGGAACCCTGCTTCACGCATTGGAACGCGGTGATCGCCGCGATGCCGAACACGCCGTGCTTCACGTAGGGCGCCAGGGCATCGAGCGAGAGCTTCGCAAGAAATCCGAACTGGCCGGCGCCCAGCAGCACCAGCCAGGTGCCCGCGACCGCGATCGTGATGAGCCACCATCTCGGCATGGCGCGAGCATAACGCGATCGTGCCGCATCCACACGCCTTCCTAGACTGCCGTACATGTTCCAGCGCGTTCGATTTCGATGGATCGCGTCGGTCCTCATCCTCGCGGTGATCGGCCTTGGCGTGGTGTGGTTCACGCCGTCACTGTTCGTGCCGGCGGTCATGCGTCTGGCCCGCCTTGCCATGGGCATCGACGCGCGCGAGGTCCTGGTCGAGGGTCGTCCGTGGGGCTATCTCGAGTCGGGATCCGCTGACGCCCCACCTGTGCTGCTGTTGCATGGTTTCGGCACGAGTCGCGAGGCGATGATGAGCCTGATGCCGTGGCTCTCGCCCACGCACCGATGCTTGACGCCGGACCTGCCTGGGTTCGGTCGCCATCCTTATCACGCAGGCAGCGTGCACGACGCGGACTTCTACGTGGATCAGATCGTCGCCTTCGCGGATGCGCTGGGCCTTCGGCGGTTCGATGTCGTCGGCACCAGCATGGGAGGCGCGCTCGCCACGCATCTTGCGGTGCAGCATCCGGACCGCGTGCGAAGGCTCGTGCTGCTGGCGCCCGCGGGAGTCCGCCCGCCGGTGCTGAACGAATTCATGCAGCAAGTGGAGGACGGCGCGAACCCGCTCGACATCGCCAGCGAGGCGGACTTCGAGCGCGTGCTTGGCTACGTCTTCGAGGTTCGTCCACCGGTGCCATGGCAGTTCCGGCAGTTCATGACGGCCGAGGCGGTACGGCGGCGACCGGAGACGCTGCAGATCGTGGAGGCGATCCGGCCCTTCCTGCTGGACGGCGTACGCGAGGAACTTCCGAAGGTTCAGGCGTCCACCCTGGTGGTGTGGGGTGATCGCGATCGCGTGACGGATCGAAGCATGATGCCCGTATTCACCGCCGGGATTCCGCGCGCGACGGGCGCGCTCATCCGCGGCGCGGGTCACGTCGTGTTCAGTGATGCGCCCGAAGAAACGCGACGAAGCGTGGTGCCTTTCCTGCAGGCACCCGAGCCGGCGAGCGCGTCCGACGACTGAGTCCCGCGATCGCGTAGCATCGACGAGATGGTCACGCCCGCCGAACGAACGCCCGACGCGGTCCCCTCCGGCCTTTCGGATGCCGAGCGGTTTCTTGTGGAATTGGCGCGCGATCTACACCGGTTCGGTACGCCGGCTCATCGCCTGGAGGAGCAGGTCACGCGATGCGGGGCGCGTCTTGGTGTGCCGACCACCATGTTCAGCCTGCCCACGTTCCTTGCGCTGGCCTTCGGTCCGATCGATCGGCAGCGGGTGGTGAACCTGCGCGTGGATCCGGGCGCGATCGACCTCACGCGCCTGCACGCGATCGAGTCGATCCAGTCGCGGGTGCTGCGGGGGGAGACCGCACCCCAGGTGGGTGCCGCGGCACTGCGCGATCTGGGCGTGGCACCGCCGACCTTCAATCGATGGGAGATCTGGGCTGCCTACGGCCTTGCGGGCATGGCGGCCACGCGCTTCTTTGGCGGAGACCTGAAGGACGCGGTCGCGGGCGCGATCGTGGGACTGCTTGTGGGCGGGCTCTCCACGCTGCTGAACGCGCGACGCGATCGGGCGGCGTTGGCCGAGTTCCTGGCGGGCATCGTGGCGACGGTTGGGGCATGGGCGCTCGCGCAGGTGATGCCTCCGATCACGATGGGTGCGGTCATGCTGGCAGGCATCGTGGTGCTGCTTCCCGGATTCACGCTCACACGCGCGCTGATCGAGTTGGCCACCCGCAATCTGGCCTCCGGCAGCAGCCGCTTCATGGGCGCCGCGATGACCCTGGTGGCGCTCGGCTTCGGCGCAGCGATCGGCGACCGCATCGTGACGAAGCTTCCGATGGCGCCGATGCAGCCTCCGTTGCCGCCGCTCGGATGGCTCGATGTGCTGCCTGCCGCGCTCGTGATGTCACTCGCCAGTCTGATGCTGCTGCAGGGACGCTGGCGAGACCTTGGGTGGGTCGCGTTCAGCGCGCTGCTGGGTCTCTACGGCGCACGGCTCGGCGCCGGCATGCTGGGTCCCGAACTCGGCGTGTGCGTGGGCGCGTTCCTGGTGGGCATCGCGGGCAACGCCTTCAGTCGCTTGCTTCGTCGACCGGCGATCACGCTGGTCGCGCCCGGCATCCTGCCGCTGGTTCCCGGCTCGCTGGGCCTTCGCGGCACCTCGTTCCTGTTCATGGACAGCCCGTCGCGCGGCGCCTCCTGGGCGCTTGCGGCGCTGGTGATCGCCGGCGCCCTGGTGGCAGGGCTGCTGGCCGCGAACGTGTTCGTTCCGCCGCGTCGAAGCGCGTGACTCAGCGCATCGCGTCGAGCGCCGCCGTCAGGCTTGAGGTGCCGTCCGGCTTCTTCACCTTGCCGTCCAGGATCTCGGTGCTGGTGGCCGCAGGGCCGTAGCTGCCGGCGTTGATCTTGTTCGCGGGGCTGAACTTCATGCCGCCGAGTTCCGCGCCGCCGTACAGACCGGTGCCCTTCACGAAGATCTCGCGCTCCGAGCTCTTCGAGCGCGTGTTGCCGCTCTCGGAGCCGCCCGTGCCCTCGGCGATGGCCTGCAACTGCATCTCGCCCTTGAGGAAATCGGAGATCGCGCCGTCGGAGTTGAAGAGGATCAGCACGTCCTTGCCCTGACCGCCGAGCTGCGCACCGATGGTGCCCGCCGCCGCGTTGATCGCGTAGGGGGCGCCCCAGCCGTTGCCGACGCGCTTCAGCACGATGCCGCCGCCGCCCTCGCCACCGATGCCCACGCCACCCTGCGCGATGCTCAGGATCGCCACGCCCTTGGCCGCGGACATCTGCTGCTTCGTGGGCTTCTGCGGCAGCGTGTTCACCTGCGCGAGCGCGTGATTCGCGTCCAGCAGTCGCTGACTCATGGTGCTGGCACCGCAGCCGATCGGAAGCAGGGCGGAGAGCAGTAGTACGAGGGTGGGCAGGATTCGCGACATGGTCAAAGTTCCTTTGATGAAGTTCCAGCGGGACGGGCGCCGACGGCGGCGTCAATCCATGGCGTCGAGCATACGGGTGAGTCGGGAGAGGCCCTCGGGGGGCTTGGTCTTGCCGGACAGGATAGCGGCGCGATCGACGTTGCCTCCATAGGTCGCGCTGTTCACGTCGTTGGCCGGTCCCACGTTCAGTGCGCCAAGTTCAAGGCCGCCGAACACGCCCTGGCCCTTCAGGAACACGAGCGTGGAACGCTTCTGTGCGTTCGTGTTTCCGGTGGAGGCTCCGAAGGTGCCCTCGCCAAGGGCGTGCAACTGCATGCCGCCATCGACGAAGTCCTCCAGTGCATCTTGGCTGTTGAAGATCAGCAGCAGGTCCTTGCCCTGGCCGCCGATCTGCAGGCCGATCGTGCCGGCACCGACATCGACCGCGTAGGGGCATCCCCAGGTCGAGCCGTTGCGCTGCAGCACCACGCCGCCGCCGCCCTCGCCGCCAATGCCGACCCCAGCCTGCACGATACTCAGCAGCGCGACGCCCTTGGCCGCCTTCATCTGTTCCGGTGTCGGATGATCCTTCAGCGTGTTGACCTGCGCCAGCGACAGTCGCGCCTGCGTGAGGCGCTCCTCCATCGAGGGCGCACCGCATGCGGCCAGCGGAAGCAGGCACAGCAGCAGCAGCCAGCCCAGTCGATCCTTGACCCGTGGCATGACTGGGCGGAGGATAGCGACGCGATCAGGCGCAGGGACCGTAGTCAAGCAGCAGCAGCGAGATGTCGGCGCTGTCGACCACGCCGGAACCGTCCAGGTCGGCGCTTCCACCCAGATCGCCCATCTGCAGGAGCAGCAGCGCCACGTCGCCGAAGTCGACCTGCGTCGAACCATCCAGATCGCTTGGGCAGCAGCCACCCTCCAGATCACACAGCCGCACGGTCACGAACTCGGCGACTTCCAGCGAGCCATCCCCATCACCGGCCGGGCACTGCTGCGCAGGCTTGAGTGCGCCGCCGTTGCCCGTGGCGTAGGCGGCGGCCGCGATCACGATCGAATCCGGTCGCGAGCCGAAGAGCTGCACCACATCGATCGTGCCTTCAAGCACGCCGCCGTTCGAGCCTGTCGACGCGGCCTTGGTTGCGGCGAAGGTCTGGCTCTGCAGGTCGTTGAACCATCCGCAGAACGCGTTGTCGTTCTCGTCGGCCAGGAAGGCCTTCCACTGCATGGCCTGGCCCGACTTGCCCCATGGCGCGGCGGTGAGCGGACCGGTCGCGTTGGCGAGCAGGATGAAGACGTCGTCACCCTCGCCGGCGTCCTGTGTGGCCAGATAGAGCGTGTCGCCCTGCAGACCGGCCCACAGCGTTCGCCCCGACACCGTCGCGACCGGGGTCGCCGCGGCATCGAGCGTGCCGTTCATCTGCCAGGTGATCGCGACACCGCCCTGCACGGTGAAGTGCCAATCCTGTCCGCCGTTGTTGTCCCACGTGCTGCCGCCGTCGTTGAACACGACGTCAAGCTGCGTGGCCGTGCTCGGCACCTGCACGGAGCAGCTCCATGTGCCGGTGGCGGACTTGGTCATCGAGACGTCGGGGCTCAGCACCGACGCCCACGCGTTGAACCCCACGTGCGCCTTCACCGCGGTGGCCGAGGCGAGCGCACGGCCGGACGGGTTGTAGGTGATGGTCACTTTCGCGTTGGCCTGCACGGGCGAGGGGCTCGTCGCGACCACGGTGCCACCACCGCCGCCACCGCCGCCGCCACCACCCGTTCCATCGGAATCGCCCACCCAGACGTGCTGGATCGGGCTGCGCTTCACGTTGCCGCGCGCGTCGGTCGCCTCCACGTGGTAATCGAGCAGCTTGCTGCGGATGCCGGTGATGCGACCCACGCAACGCTTGGCGATCGCGCCCGGCATCTCGAAGAAGTCGATGCCGCCGTCGTTCAGCACGTTGCCGGCCGGGAAGTCGGTCACGGTCATGGGCACGCTGACCCACGCGCCCACCTCGGGGCCGCCCGCGTAGGTCTCGTTCTGGTTGCTCGACAGCGGATTCGCGCCATCCACGTCGACGCGGTACTTCAGCGTCACGTTCGTCAGGCCGCTCACATCGTGCGCGAAGGTCCAGACGGCGAAGTCCCCCGAGAGCGTGCGTGACTGGTACTTGTGCGCGGGGCCGTAGTTCAGGCCGCCCGGGTTCCAAGGCCAGCGCTGCGGCAGCCAGATCGAGGGGCCGGTGCGATCCTGCGAGGCGTTGCCGATCGCCGAATTCGCCCACGAGTTCGCCTCGTTGCAGGCGACGGTCGGCTTCACCTCCATGTCGAGCGCCGTGCCGTAGTACATGTAGCCCGAGTTCAGCGAGCCCATGAAGAAGTGCCAGGCCTTCTCGCTGGCCCGACTGGCCGACTGCGGACGCAGCACATGGCTGATGCGCACCGGCTGGCCTGCGTCAGTCTGGATCTGCTCCGCGGTGTCGACCAGATTCTGCGTGGCGGTGATCACGGCCCAGTTGCGGATGTCCTCGGCCCAGCCGTTGTCCACGTCCACGTTGCCGCTCGAGTCCATGGGCGGCCAGTTCCAGTTCAGGAACTGCGGGGCACCGAAGTCGCCGTCGGCGTTCACCCACGCGCCGTCCTCCACATGCACCACGTCACTTGCGGGAACGGGATGATCATTCAGGTACTTCTGCACCATGGTGGGCATATAACCCGAACCCACGGCGCTCGAGACGATGTTGGGCACCGCCTCCATGTAGTAGCTGTAGCCGCCGCCCCAGGCGTTGTCGCCGTCGTGCGCCAGCACCAGCAGCATGGGGCGCGTCGATGGATTCTTCGCCTGCAGCGTGTCCAGATGATTCAGCGGCAGCGGGTTGTAGCCATCGAGCCATCCAAGACTCTGCGAGCACGGCACCACCGTGATCACGCTCTCCGCGCCCGTGTCGGCGTTCACCCACTTCGCCTTGTGCGGCGTGAAACCCAGCGGCATCGCCTCGGCGGGTCCGCAGCCACGGCTGATCGAGAGCCGGAACCAGTCCGTGCCGCTCGCGTTCACCTGATCCGCCTTGTTCGGCGGATCGCAGTTCACGCCGCCGCTGCCCAGCTGCACCGGAAAATCCGGACATGCGCGGCTGATCTTCTCGCCGCTCACGAAGGTCCACTCGATGCCCGACTCCACCAGATGCGGAATGATGCGCTCGCTGAAGGCCATCTCGCTGGGAAAGAAGCCCTTGGACACGGCGGGGGTGGTGCCGAACGGTTCGGGATAGATCGCCTTGAAGAGCGCGAGCTCCTTGCGGATCGTGCTGTCGTCGACCAGCGGCAGCAGCGCGTGGTGGAAGCTGAACTGCACCAGGTCCATGCGGGGCACGTTGGTGCCGCTGGCGCTCGTGGACCAGTTGCGCGACTCCCGCCACGGATTGAACCAACCGGTGCCGTAGCCGAGCTGGCCACCCGCTTCCGCGAAGCTCTGGATGTTCTCGATCAAGCCGCCGCTGAAGCTCACCTGCGCGCCGGCCTCCGCGCTCCATCGGATCGAGTTCACGCAGTCGCGCGGTCGCCACTGATAGGCCGCGATGCGGTCATCCAGCCCGAAGATGCCGCGCAGGTCGTTCGCCGGATTCGCGGCGCCACCATCCTTGCGCTGGATGCTCTGCCACGCACGCTCGTAGCGCGTGCCGTTGGCGTCGGGCCAGTAGATCGGCTGCTCCAGATGCCACAACCAGGTGAGGTGGAGCTTCTCGGCGGCGGCCGGCAGGGCCAAGGCGGTCGACGTCAGCGCGATGGCGGCCTGAACACGGATCATGGATGCCGAAAATAGCCCGAGTCAGGCGGGATCCAAGAGCCGAGCGAGCCTCTTTTGGCTCTTCCGTACCCGCGTGTCCGGGATTCGGCCGGATTCGATCGCCTGGGCGATGGCCTCGATGATGCGCCGCTGTCGATCCAGCCGGTGGCACGCGAGAATCAGGTCGCATCCGGCCTCGATCGCCTGCACGGCGGCTTCACCCATCTCGAACCGGTTCGCGATCGCCTGCATCTCTAAGTCGTCCGTGATCACGAGACCGTCGAAGCCCAGGCGCTCGCGAAGCAGTTCGGTGATGACCACGCGCGAGAGCGGCGCCGGCACATGCGGATCGAGCGCCTCGAAGAGCACATGCGAGGTCATGATCGACTCGATGCCCGCGCGGATGGCGGCCTGGAACGGGACCAGTTCCACGGCTTCCAGTCGCTCCATCGCGTGCGGCAGACGTGGCAGGTCCAAATGACTGTCCACGCTCGTGTCGCCATGGCCCGGGAAGTGCTTGCCGCAGGCGTGCACGCCTCCGGCCCGCAAGCCCGCCGCATAGGCGACGGCGCACGTCGCCACGCGCCCTGGATCCGACGCGAAGGCGCGCGCACCGATCACCGGATTCGCGGGGTTGGTGTCCACGTCGAGCACCGGCGCAAGATTCATGGCGAAGCCGACCGCGCGAAGCTGGCGCGCCGTCGTCTCGCCCGCTTTGCGCGCGACGTCGGGGCCGGCGTGCCCAAGTTCGCGACCTGAAGGCATGTCCGGAAAGGCCTCGCCGCGGAATCGCTGCACACGGCCGCCCTCGTGGTCCACGGTCGTCAGCACCGGGCCTCCAGCGGCTGCGCGGATCTCGGCATTCAGCCGTGACACCTGCGTGGGATCGGCGTAGTTGCGGGCGAACAGGATCACGCTGCGCACGCCGTCACGCAGCAGCGCGGCGCTGTCGGCCGGCAGCGCGTGGCCAACGAATCCGATGCCCACGAAACCGCTCGCGCTCCGCCACGCTTCGCTTGTCATGCCGGACACGATAGCGTCCGGTCGACCGGCACGCAGCGCAGGGCTCAGTCGAAGTTCAGAAGCTCAAGCGCAAGATCGCCGCCGCCCGTGGCGCCGTCGCCGTCGAGATCTGTGATGCCTGGAAGATCCCACTGCAGCAGCATCAGGCCCACGTCGCTCGCGCCCACGGTGCCGTCCTGGTCGAAGTCGCCTTCCTTGCCGCACCAGCCAAGGGCCGCGTCGGCCAGCACGCGAACGCCATCGACCGCCGCCTCGACCACGCTGGCCGCGCCGATGTCGCTGGTGGTGAAGCGAACGCGGACCTGCGCGCCCGGAGTCACGTAATTGCCGATCGCGTAGGTGCGACGCACCCATGCGCTGCTGGTGCCCGTCGGTCCGACCGTCTCCAGCGCGACCCAGCTGGCGCCGTTATCGCCCGAGATCTCCACGGTCATCGTGTCCTGGTTCGCGTTGCTGCCGGTGGCGCAGTTGAACCAGCGCGCGTAGGTGATCTGCGGATTGAAGCCGCCGCGCGCGTCGATCGCCGGGCTCGTCAGGATGGTGGTGCCGCCATCCACGTTCACGCCGGCATTGCGGCCGGTCAGGTAGCACTGTCCGCTGCCGTCATTGTCGATGGTGGGGTCGCCCTGGAAACCGTTGCCGCGCGGCAGGTTCCGATCGAACGCGCCCGCCGTGGCGGTGCCCGACACGGTCCAGCCCTTGCTGGTCTCGAACGTGTCCTCCCACAGCACAAGGCTGGTGGTGACCACATCCGCGGTGAACCAGCGGCGCGGCATGTCGCTGGGGAAGGTGCACAGGCCACCGGTCGAACCCATGCGTGCGCTGAAGGCGTACTGCACGCGCGAGCCGCAACTGAAGGCCGGCGTCGTGAATCGGTAGGTGGTGCCGCTCACCAAGGTGCCGTTCACGCTGCTCCAGGTCGAGGCGCCCTCGGTGCGGTAGAGCATGCGCGCGGCGGCGGGCGCCGCGGCGCCGCTCGGCGAGGCGAGCGTCACGTCCATCGTGTCGCCACCTGCCGCGGCGAAGCGCGTCGGCAGCGTGGCCATGGGCGTGAAGGTCATGGCGCGACAGGCGCCACGCGGCGTGGTGAGCGCGTTGCGTGGGGCGGCCAGGTTCCAGCTGGTGCCCAAGTTCGAACCGCCGCTGGTGGTGCAGCCGCCGTGCGTGTGAATGCCGATCGCCACACCCTGGTTCTCCCAGATCACCGGCGAGCCGGAGTTTCCACCGGTCGTGTCGGCGTTGTACGAGAGCGAACTCGTCGTGATGCTCACGAGCGATCCCACGTGCGTCTGGGTGGTCTGGTTCGCGGTGCCGGTGTCGGTTCCGAAGCCGGTGATGCGGATCTGGTTGCCCGTGGTGCTGGTCGGCGGAAGCACCACGTCCAAGGCGGTGCGGTACGCCTGCCACGCGGTGAGCCCCGTGTTCGAGTTGGGGAACGCGCCGAAGTAGCACCAGTCGGCTCCCACGCCGCCATTGTTCGACTGGTAGCTGGTGGAGTCGATCGGATACTGGTCGGCGATGGCAGGTGCCACGATGGTGCCGCCGCTCGAAGACAGCGGCACGTTGAAGTGCAGCGTGGTCATGCTGCCGCCGGCGGGGCAGTGGCCCGCGGTCAGGAACTGGTGGTTCGCGTCGTTGTTGATGAGCCAGCCCGTGCAGCCCACGGGCACGATGCGCGCCACGCGGTTGTCCTGCACGAACACGCGATCATCGACCGAGCCGCATTGACTCTTCTCGCGGACGGGCTCCTGTCCGGCCTGCACGTTCACGATGCGCACGCGGCTTGGTTCCGGATTGCCTCCAGTCACGAGCTCCACCAGCAGGGCGTCGCCGTTGAAGTGCGCGCTGCCGTGGGACCATTGCGCCAGACTGACGGCGTCGAGTCGCTGCTCGTCGCCATCCATCAGGCTCGTGATGCGGATGAACGCACCGTCGCCGGCCGCCTGAAGTTCCTGCGCAAGCTCGGTGTCCTTGCCGAACTCCAGTCGCATCCACGTGGCACCAGGTGACTGCACCAGCGTGTGCCATGCGGTGCGGCCGATCTCCTCGCCGCCCATGTGACGGCCCGAGTCGACGGCCACCCGAACATCCGCCCACACCAAAGGGTCAAACGGAGTGGGCGCGATCTCGTCTTGCGCGAAGGCGCCTGAAGTCACGAGCGCGAGCGACAGCGCGGCGATGCCGTGGGTCTGGATCTGCATGAACCCATTGTGCCGCGAGTGCGCTTGAATACAACTCGCCGTCGGCAAAAGTTAGGAACCGACTCATTGCTCGGCGCTGCTCAGGGGACGCCGCTGTTACCGGACATTGCAGAGAGCGTTTCTCCGTTCCTGTGAAGCTTAGGCACGGTAGCCCCGTGGAGCGTGATCGTCTCAGGCCGCCTCAGGCCGCAACTTCGCGTCGAACCTTCGGGCGACTTCGGGGAAAAGTTCGGACAGGGCGGGATCGAAGTGGCGCCCGGACTCGATCTGGATGGCGTCCAGCGCCTCCTCGATGGTCCACGCCTTCTTGTAATTGCGAGGCGAGATCAGCGCCTCGTAGGCGTCCGCGATCGCCACGATCCGCGCGAAGAGTGGAATGTCCGTCCCGCGCGTGCCGGTCGAAGCGCGTCTGAACGTCAACGAACAGCTTGATGCCCAGGATCGCGTGCTGGCGCACCTGATTCATCTCCTCGGGCTCCAGGCGCGCGGGCTTCTTCAGGATCATGTCGCTGATTCCCAGCTTGCCGATGTCGTGCAGCATCGCCGCGATGCGTAGGTGGTCGGTGCCGCGTGCGATCTCCTCGGGGTGCACCGCGTTCGCCGTGGCGTGCGTCACCCACAGTTCCACGCCGCGGATCATGCGCGTGATGATCGAGCGCCTCAGGCGCGCCCGCTCCATCGACACGCTGGCGATGCCCGCAAAGTGCCGTAGGAGCATCTGATCGTCCTCGTCGAAGCGGCGATCGAAGGCGTAGGGAACGTCGTCCGGAAGGTTGTATGCATCCGTCACGGCGATCAGCGTGCCGCCGATGGCCGCGGCGCCCGCGATGCTGCGCATGCCGATCGGAAGATGGTCCGACGGCACGCGGCCTGCGAGCGCATCGCTGCGGTCGGGCGCAAGCCTGCTGTTCTGCGCCGCGGCGAAGCGCAGCTCATCGCCCTCGCACACGTAGATCGTGCCAGCTTCGGCGTTTGTGAGAGACTTGGCTTCGTCAAGGATCCGCGCGAGCAGGAGATCCAGGTTCTGCACGGTCGCCAGCGCGTCGCCCATGCGCATGAGCGCTTCGAGGCGGCCACGCGAGGTGAGCTTGAGTCGCTCGTTCGCCTCGTTCAGCTCGCGCGAGAGTTCCTCCAACTGATGTTGCGCCGCCTCCTGCGCGCGTCGATCACGCTCCGAGCGCTTGCGTTACGCGGCCAGTTCCTTGCGCTGCTCGGGGGTCATCGCGTGGCCGACTTCCGGACGATGCGGAGTCGCGCACTACGCACGGAGTCGGCATCCAAAGGCTCGCGGTACAGCTCAGCGCGCTCGCCAAACCACACCAGCGCGCCTTACAGCAGGCCCTCGGCCACGTCTGCGAACGGTCGCTTCGAGCGATACTCCATCACCAGTTCGCGATCATCCATCTTGGTGACGGGCACGCTTGGAAGTTCCGCCTGTGGATAGAGTTTGAGCACCTCGACATGGATCAGGCCGTCCAGCGATGAGAGGAACGCGAAGGCGTCGGTATGCGACCTCACGGAGAACTCGAAGTTGCGCGACAGCTTGAGAAACAGCCATTCGCCGAAATTCGCCGAGGATGTTGCAGAGGTCGCTCGCGGGAGTGCCGGATCGCTCCGCCAACGTGCCGACCATCGCCAGCATCTTGGTGTGCGGGTACTGGCCCACCGAGGTGTAGGCGCCGCCATCGGTCAGGCCGGGCGTCGAGAGCACGTCGTCCGCCATCACGACGCCGAACTTCTCCTCGACGAGTTGGATGAACTCGGTGAATACCAGACCACGCGTGGTTGAAGGTTCGTTGAAAATGCTTACGGCCTGAACTCTGAAGCACGAAAGATCCGAGCATGATGCCACGAATACCCGCCGAATCATTCGAACATCCGGTTGAGATAGGCGTCGTCCGCGCGCGGGTAGCATCCCGCACACGCACATCGCCTCCAAAGGAGGGCGTCATGTCCGCCACCACCATCCATCGTTTCACTTGGGGATTCGCCTCATGCCTGGTGGCGCTGCTCGCTGCGCCGTTGCAGGCGCAGGAGCCGGCTGCCGCTCCCGCCGCCACGCCTCCAGCGAAGTTGTCGCTGGCAGTCGGCGCGGTGAAGGTTACGCCTGCACTCGCGAGCACGCTGGAGCAGCGCGGTCAGGCGCGCGAACTCGGTCGTGTGCAGGAGTCGCTGGACCCGCAGCTGACCGCAGCCTTCCAGGCCACGCGCAAGTTCGATCTGGTCGCGCGCACCGACCTGAAGGATGTGCTGCTGGAGCAGGACCTTTCGGGCAGCGGTAACGTGGACAAGGCGGACCCTGCGGCTGCAAAGGCCTTCAAGCTGGCCGGGGCTCGCTACGTCGTGGTGAGCACGATCGACGACTTTCAGGACAACGTCCAGGAAGCCGAGTTCAAGGAGATCGGCAAGAAGGCCACGCGGCGTCAGGTGCGCCTCAGCGTGATCGCGAAGATCTACGACACCACCACGGGTCGACTCCTTGAGAGCGCGAACCTGCAGCTCGACAACAGCGCGTTTGTGCGCAATCCGGAATTCCTCACGGGCGAGAAGGGCAGCAACCTGACGGAGAAGGCGCTGCAGGAACTTGCGCGTCAAATGGCCGAGAAGGTTGCCGCGCGCGTGGTCGACGTGCTGCTGCCGGCCAAGGTGCTCGCCGTGCGTGATGCGCAGGTCACGTTGAATCGAGGCGATGGAACCGGCATCACGGTCGGTCAGGCGTGGGCGGTCTTTGCGCAGGGCGAGGCGCTGATCGATCCCGACACCGGCGAGAATCTCGGCAGCGAGGAAGTGCGCGTGGGTTCGATCCGCATCACCAGCGTGCTGCCGAAGACCGCGGTGGGCGAGATCTGCGGCGAAAATCGGGGCGTAGCGAAGGGATGCATCCTGCGCGTCTCGAACGACGGCTGTGGTGGTGCGGCACCGACCGCCGTGCCCGCACCACCGCCTCCGCCCGTTCCGCAAGCGAGTCCCGGTGCCGTGCGCGGCTGGAACTGGGAGGGCGAAGATCCGCCCGCGTTGCCGCCGCTGCCTGGAGCCACGCCCGCCGCTGCGCCTGCGGCCGCACCGAACGCACCGGCACCCGCACCCGGCGGCGCGTCGGCCCCGCCCGCCAAGCCTGTCGCCGCCATCTTCGTGAAGAATCGCGGTTGTGAGATCGCGCCCGAGAAGGTGATGGTGCTGGAAGACTTCCTCGTGGCGCGCGTGGGCGAGCTCTGCTTCACCACATTGAGCCGCGAGGACGTGATCAACGCGGTCAAGCGCTTCTCGGCCGCGGGCGCCAACGTGGGCACGCCGCAGGACCCGTTTACCGAGGCCGATCGTCTACTCAGCGACCAGACCAGCGCGCTTGCGCTGGCGCGCAACATGGGTGCCGACTACGTGCTGGTGTGCAGCCTGACCGCGCTGAACACGCAGGAGCAGCAGTTCGAGGGCTACGGTGTGAAGACGCAGGTGCTGTCGCAGACCTTGGACGCGACCTATCGGCTACTTGATCGCGCGCAAGGTGCCGTGATCGACTCCGGTGCCGCCAGCGCCACCGAGCAGGTGCGCGGCACGCCCAACCTGCAGCAGAAGGTCGATCTGATCGATCCGCTCATCAAGCAGGTTGCAGGCAATCTGGCGCAGGTGATGCAGCGCCGATGTCGCTCCGCCGCGCTCCCCGCCCCCGCGGCGCTCGATGGCGCAGCCTTCACGGTCAGCGCCACGCTGCTTGACGTGAATGTGCCCGACATCCAGCTGGATCCCGCCTCCAAGCGCTTCACCGTGGGCGCGAATCCGCTCAGCGTGTCGCCCCAGGGCGTCGCGGTCGAGGTGGATGGCGTGGTCGTCGGCAGCACGCCGGGTCAGTTCCGCACCACGCCCGGCCTGCACAAATTGCGCCTGCGCGCCCCCGGCCTGAAGCCGTGGGAAGGCACGGTGAACATCTCCAACGGCTTCGACCTGAAGGTCGCGATGCAGATGGACGAGGCCACATGGAAGCGCTGGCTCGAGACCGCCACCGTGCTGCAGCAGTTGAAGCAGGGCCAGCAGCTCACCGACGCACAGGTCGACCTGATCCGCGGTGTCGCGCAGTTCTTCGCAAGCTCGCGCTACGTGGTGGACTACAAGGTCGACACCAAGCAGGCGCCGCCGCTGGTGGTGCCAGGCTTCTGGGGCGGTGGCGTGGTGCCGCCGGTGGGCCCTTGAGCGTGCGCGCGCGTCCGGACATGCTGCTGTCGCTGGGTTGCCTTGCGCTGTGCGCGTGCGGTTACGACCGCAAGATGTCGGGCGTGATCGCCAGCTACGACACGGGGCAGTTCAAGCAGGCGGCCAGCGAGATCCAGCCGCTGTTGCAGGAGCACGATCAGGACGCGCCGATCAACGGCGTCGTCTTCCATCTGGACGGCGGCACGGTGCTGCGCGCCGCTGATGAGCTGCCTGCGAGCGTGAAGAGCCTTGACTGGGCCTACGAGACCATGCGGCCGTATCTGGACCAGGCGGCCGAGACCAAGATCACCGAGGAAGCGGCGGCGGTCGTCACGAACCAGACGATCCGCACCTATCGCGGCACGTCGTACGACCGCATCATGCTGAACACCTATCAGGCGCTGAACTATCTGCAGATGCGCCAGTTCGACAAGGCGATCGTGGAGCTCAACCGCGCCGCCTTGTGGCAGAAGGATGCGGTCGACCGCAACGCCGATCGCATCCAGAAGGAGCAGGCGGCGTTCGAGTCCGCGGGCAAGTCGAAGGGCTATGACGCCTCGGCCACCATGAATGACGAGGGATTCCGCACCGCGATGGAGCAGGCCTACGGCCCCGTGTGGGACAAGCGCGGCAGCATCGATTACGAGGTACCCGTGACCAGCTGGCTGCGTGGCGTGGCGCAGATGGCGCGCGCGGAGCCCAGCAGCTGGGATCAGGCGCGCGCGAGCTTCAAGAGCGTGGCCGGCATGCTGGGTGACGGCGCGAACGCCTTGGTGCTGCAGGATCTGGCCATGGCCGATGCCGCCACGCGCGGCGAGCGCCTCACGAAGTGGGTGTGGGTGCTGTTCGAGACCGGTCGCGCGCCCAGCCGCAAGGAGCTGCGCATCGACATCCCGCTGTTCATCCAGCAAGTGCCGTATGTGGGCGCGGCGTTTCCGCTGCTTGAATTCCACGATGGCCAGGTGGCATCGCTCTCGGTCGAGGGCTGCAAGGATCCGGTGAACGCCACGCTGCTGTGCGACATGGACGCGGTGGTCAAGCGCAGCTTCGATGACCAGCTGCCGCTGGTGATCACGGCCACGCTCGTGTCGAGCGCCAGCAAGGCCGTCGGCACCTACTTCGCGCAGAAGGCCGCGGGTGACTACGGCTGGGCCGCCGCCCTGGGCGGGGCGGTCTATCAGGTCGCCATGAACAGCGCGGATCTGCGCTGCTGGCTCACGCTTCCCAAGCAATGGCTGGTGGCACGCCTGCCGCGGCCCGACTCGGGGACGATCTGCGCGGTGCTCGGAGATGGCCAGCGTCTAGACGGTCTGGCGATTCCAGATGTCCCATTCACGCTGGTGCACGTGAAGAGCGTGCGCTCCGGTACGCCCCCGATCCATGCCATCATGCCGCTGAACGCACCCTGATCTGGAGAAACCCTCATGCGCATCGCACCCTTGATTCTCGCCGCGCTCGCACTGGTCGCCTGCAACACCAGCAACACCGTGGTGCCCGGCACCGTGGGCGGCGGACCCGGCCAGCCCGGGTTCCAGCAGGTCGTCACGAACGGCTGGCTGAATTCCAAGACCAACGTGACCGACGTGCGCGAGGACGTCGTGAGCGGCGACATGAAGCGCGTGCAGGTGAGCGTCTACAGCGACCAGCTGACCTCGCAGAACTTCAGCTACCGGTTCGAGTGGTTCGACGCCTCGGGCATGCGCGTGCAGGGCGCAGGCGAGGCGTGGCAGAGCCGCCAGATCAAGCCGAAGGAGACGATCCAGCTTGGGAGCGTGGCACCCAGTCCGCGCGCGACCCAGTGGCAGCTGAAGCTGCTCGACACGAACCACCCGCTGAACCAGTGACAGCCATTCCAACGGAGACCACATCATGAAGCGCACCATCGCCCTCTGCTCGCTCGCCTCGCTTTCGGCCCTCGTCGCCTGCACGCCCGCCACCTACAAGGACAGTCGAGGCAACGATCTGGTGGTCAGCCTGGACCAGCCCAACATCCAGGACTTCAACCAGGCCGCCGACAAGATGGTGCAGAGCATGATGGTCAGTGGCGTGCTTGAGCGCGCGCCGCGCAAGCCCGCGGTGATGGGCATCAGCCGCATCGTGAACGACACCAGCAGCCAGTTCGACACCGATCAGCTGACGAAGAAGATCCGCGTGGCGCTGCTGAACACCGGCAAGATCGAGGTCACGAACACGATCGGGCTGGGCGGCGCGCCCGAGGATCCGATGGCCAAGGGGGTGCAGGACATGAAGGACTTCGAGAGCGGCAACGCCAACAAGGCGCCTGACCTGCCCGACTACACCCTGACCGCCAAGATCCTGGAGAACCGCGCCAGCGCGGGCGACACGCGCCAGGTGAGCTACATCTTCCAGATGAGCCTGACCGACACGCGCTCGGGCCGCGGGGTCTGGGAGGGCGAGGAAACCATCACCAAGCAGGGCCAGAAGAACACGGTCGGGTTCTGAGCGAGCGGCCCGCGGCGTCTGGCCGCGAATCTGCATGAGTGCTGCAACTGGCGCACCTATCCTGCCGATGTTGGTGGAGCGGTGACGCCATGGGCAGTCCTCAGGATGACGATCTGAATCCTCCGTCCCCGCAGCAGCCTGCGGACGGCGGTGGCATGGACCGGACGATTCCGTCGGGCGGCGGTGCCACGGATCGAACGATTCCTTCATCGGGCGGAGCGGACCGCACGATCCCCGCTTCCGTGGGCGATGCCGCGCCGGTGCCGCCTTCGGGGGGGCGTGCGGCGCGCACCGAGTCGCGCCTTGAACGCATCGGCGACTGCCGCATTGAGAAGCGTCTGGGCAGCGGCGGCTTCGGTGACGTGTGGCTCGCGGTGCAGGAGACGAATCTGCTGAAGCGCCGGGTGGCGATCAAGCTCCTGAAGCGCGGCATGGACAGCGACGCGGTGCTCGAGCGCTTCGAGCTGGAGCGCAAGGTGCTCGACTCGCTGAACCACCCGAACATCGCCCGCCTGCTTGGCGGCGGCGTGACCGAGGATGGTCGCAGCTACTTCATCATGGAGTTCGTCGAGGGGCTGACGCTGGACCTGTGGTGCCAGCGGCAGGGCCTGAAGACCGAGGAGCGGCTGAAGCTGCTGCGTCAGGTGGCCTCGGCGCTGGCGCACGCGCACGAGCGCGGCATCGTGCATCGCGACATCAAGCCCGCGAACGTGCTGGTGGGCGCCGACGGCGTACCCAAGCTGCTCGACTTCGGCATCGCCAAGGTGATCCACCCCGACACCGACCAGGGTGATCGGAGTCACCAGACGCTGCCAGGCGAGGTGGGCCCCCTCACGCCGGTCTACGCCAGCCCCGAGCAGTTGCGCGGCGAGCCGTTGAACGCGGCGACCGACATCTACTCCATGGGTGTGATGATGTACGAGATCCTCGCGGGGGTCGCGCCCTTCGACTTCTCCAAGTGCAGCTTCGACGAGGTGCGGCGGCAGGTCACCGAGATCATGCCGCCGAAGCCCAGCGAGACGGCGTGGAAGGTGGCCAAGGGCTTGGGCGAGGCACGTTCCACCACGCTTCGCACGGTTGAGATTCATCACCTGCGTGGGGACATTGACAACATCGTGCTGATGGCGATGCGCAAGGAGACGCAGCGTCGCTACGCCTCGATGAACGACCTGATCGCCGACATCGACGCGTACCTGTCGGAACGCCCGGTCTCGGCGCATGCGTCCACGATTTCGTATCGCGTCACGAAGTGGGTGGGGCGCAACCGGTGGCCGGTGCTGCTCGCGCTTGTCATCGCGGGCTCGCTGTTCGGAACCATCGGATGGTGGACCCTCAGCACGATCCGAACCAACGCGAAGCAGCGGGCGGCCGATGTGGCGGTGTCCCAGAGGCGTGACGCGCTGGCTGCCGACGAGAGCAAACTCGCGATCGATCCGAAGGCCATGGCCGCGCTCGACGAGGCCGAAGCCAGCGCACGTCGACGACTCAAGGAGAAGCCCGAGGACCTGCCCTCGCTGCGCGATCTGCGTGCAACCCTGCGCAAAAAGGCGGTTCTCTTCGAGCGCGCGCGCAACCTGAAGGACGGCCTGCCGATCACGGCCGAGGCATTGGCGACGGCGCGCCAGATCCTGCAGCGCGGAGGCACCGACGAGGACAAGCGCCAGTTCGTGATCGCCCTGCAGGCTCGCGCGGACATGCTGATGGCCGCCGACATGCTGAAAGAGGCGCGTGCGGTGGCCCAGGAGAATCTTGCGGAGCGACGCAAGATGCTGGACGCCAAGCCCGATGACGTGAGCACGATGCTCCTGGTGAGCAAGGGACTGGTGCGTGTGCGCGAGTGTCTGGTGCTGGAGGGTGACACGGCGAAGGCGGTCGACGTGGATCGCGAACTGATCATGATCCGCTCGGACGTGTACAAGCGGCGCAAGTCGGCCGAGAACGACACGAAGGTCCTCGAGGGCGACGAGCGCGACTGGATGCTGGCGAACTACTTCCTGGCCTGCGACTGCTTGGCGATCGACCGGCTGGACGAGGCCGCGACGGCGGTCAACGACATGCGCGCGATCGTCGAGTTGCGGCTGGAGCGGGACAAGAAGGACTGGGAGCGCACCTTCGACATGGCGCTGATGCTCGAACTGGAATGCATGATCGCGCTGCAGCGGGACCAGCCGGAGCAGGCGCTGGCCAAGGCCGAGGCGTGGATCGATGCCGCGCGCGCCGGCGTGGAACTGTCGCAGTCGGAGAACATCGCCCTGAAGCACATGGTGGGTGGCGGCGTGGAGCGCGCCCGCTTCCTGAACGTGCTCGGACGCCACGAGGAGGCGCTTCGCAAGTTGCGCGCGGACCTCGCCTCGGCGGAGCGTCTTCGCGGTGGCGAGGCCGCGCAGGCGAAGGGTCAGTCGATCTCGGACGACCTTCGTTTGATGGCGATGGGCGAGGAGATGCTTGCGCTGCGCGGTCTGAACAGGAAGGACGAGGCCGGCACGATCGCGCGCACCACCGAGGCGTTGCTCGCGCAGCCCAACGATGGGGCCGATTGGCATCGTGGCGTCGCGCGCGGCGCGATCGCTGCCGCCTGGATGCTGCAGGATCCGGCGCAGCGGGAGCGTCTGGCGCTCCGCGCCCTCGCGAGTTCGCGCAAGGTGGGCGAGCCGATCGAGGAAGTCGCCACCGGGGCGCAGGTCGTGTCGATTCTGACGGAGATCGGCAAGTTGGAGGAGGCGCGCGTTCTGGCCACCCAACTTTGCAACACGCTGGAGCGCTGCACTTCTCCGCGTGCGCTGGCGATTCGAGGGACCCTGTGCGCGCCGCCTGCCGCGCCGAAACCGGCGCCCCCGGCGCCTCCTGCCGCTGCGCCTGTCACGCCTGCGCCGTCAGCGCCCGCGACGGGAACGCCGACTCGACCAAGCCGGTGAGGGCAGTGTGGAGAGCATGGCGGGGCGGATGGCGATCGAGACCGCATGGGTGGCGTCCGACAGCGCTCCATCTCCAGCGCGACGCAACGCGGCCTTCGCAAGAATGCGCTCCACCGCGTCGAGGGATTCCAAGATCTGACGGACTTCCACCGCGGTCAGGCGCTCCCAACGCACGGGCGTCGCCCTCGCCAAGCTGGATGGATCTTCTCGGCGAGCCTCGGCATCAAGTTCGGAGTGGATCGACTCCGCGCGTCGCAGTTCCTTCGCGTTCGAGGCGCGCAGTGAGAGTTCGATCCGCTCGACACGCGCGCGGAACTTGCCGCCCTTGCCGCGGTAGCGCTTGCCCGCCTCGTGTACCAGCAGCCCCGCACTCTCCAGCAGTTGTAAGTGGTAGAGCATCAACTGCGGCGTGATGCCCGCGTGACGCGCAAGATCCTGCGCGGTGATGCCGCCACTCGCACGCACGGCCTCGAACAATCGCCATCGAAAGGGCTTTCGAAGCGCGCGCCACACGCGGGCATCCGCAAGCGACAGGGCTGTCCTTTTGGGTGGGCGATCGGTGGACAATTTTCGAGCCATGGGTGGCGAGGCTATCTGCCTTGCAAAGTTGCAAAGGCTGAAGTTACAGGACCTTCAAGAAGATTCAACGATCCTGCGCTTGGACACGCAAAGTGATTCCGCGAAGGGCGTCTCTCCGATTACCAATAGCGCTCATGTCAGGCTCCGCTTCTTCGTTCGAGGCCCATCTGGAGGCCTGGGAGGCTCGCCGCTTCGTAGGTGGTCGTGAACTCGACGCGTTCGAGCACGCCGCCACGCTGTGCATTGGCGAGTTGCTCGCACGCGCGCGGCTTCCAGCGGACACGCCCACGGATCTCATGGATGTCGTACGTCGGCATCAGAACGATCCAGCTGGCGGCCTGAAGACCCTCGCGCAGCGCTTCGGTGTGCCGGTGCTCGAGGTGGAGCTCTATCGCCGCTGCTGGCGCGACGTGATGGACGCGGCGTTCGATCGACTGCTGCTCGAGCGCACGCAGGCAATGGCCGCGCGTGGCGCTGATGCAGCGAAGGTGCGTCGTTTCACGCAGGAACTTTCTACATGGCGCGATCGACTCATGCAGGAGCGTGCGAACCGCGATCGTCGGCGTGAGGAGCGCCAGGTCGAGGAGGCGCGGCGTCAGGCGTCGGAGCAGCGCGCGCGCGAACGCGAGGAAGCGCAGCAGGCGCAGGCGCGGGTCGAGGCGCTGGCCCGGATGGAGGCGCAGGCGCGCGAACGACGCGAGCGCGAGACCCGCATGCTGCGAGAGCGCGCCGAGCGCGAGCAGGGGCTGCGTCAGGCCTACGCCGCTTCCGTGGAGCGACTGAAGGAGGAGCTTGTGGCCGCCGAGCGCGAGCATCAAGGTTCGCTGGACGCGATGCACGAACTTCGCCGCGGCCTTGACGATGCGGCCGCACGCCGCGCGCAGGCTTCGCAGGCACGCGAGGCGGCGGCCGAGGCGTCGAGTCGCGCGACCGAGGCCCGCCGGCAGGCGGACCAGCTGGCGCAGCAGGCGCTCGAGTCGGAAGCGGAACTTGCGCGTCACGCCTCGACCACGCAGGCGCGCCGGGATTCCGCGGCCGCGGCGGCGGACGAGGCGGATCGACTCGCTTCGCTGGGCGAGAGTGAACGACGTGCCGCCGAGGTGGCCGAGCAGGCCATGCTGCAGGAGCGCGCGCGTGCCAACGAGGCCGAGTCGCGTCGGGCCGCCGCCCAGACCCGTGCCGAGGAAGCCGTGGCCCGCGCCGAGCGCGCGCACGCCATCGCGCGCGAGTCCGAGGAGCGAGCGGAGCGCCTTCGGGTGCACGCGCAGCAGGCGGGCGATCAGGCCACGCTGGAGCGGGGCGTGGTGCAGGCCCTGATGGATCGACTGGAGCGCGAGCGCACGGTCGCAAGCCAGGCGCACGATCGCGCGTTGGCCGAGCAGCAGGCGGCCGAGAGCGCCGCGCAGCGCGCGGACACGGCGCGCTTGGCGGCCGAGCAGGCGCTCGCACGCGCCGAGGCGCAGCAGGCGCTCGCGAACGAGGCCCTTCGTCGGGCTGACGCGGAACGCGAGCATGCACAACGGGCGCTGCAGGCGCTCGAGATCGAACGCGCCGCCGCGTCGCGCGCCAGCGAGCAGGCCGCCGGTGCGGTGGCGCATGAGAAGCACATGCAAGACACCCTCGAGCGGCAGCGGGAAGCCGCCGCCGAGGCCATGCGTCGTTGCGACGCGTTGCTCGAGACGGCGCGTCGAGCCGATGACGAGGCGGTGGTGGCGCGCGGTGAGTTCCAGCGTTCGCTCGAGGCGCTCGAGCGCGAGCGTGTGGGCGAGCACGAGGCTCGCGCAGAGGTCGATCGTGAGCGGCAGGCGGCACTCGAGGCCGAACGACGCGCGCGCAGGGATCGCGAGACCATGCTTGCGGCATCGGAGCGTCTGGAGTCGCAGCGCACCGCGGTCCTCAAGGCGCAGGCCGAGGCCGAGCAGGCCCAGGCCGCGCTTCGGGATGCCGAGGTATCGGAGGCCCAGACGCGTGCGCGCAGCGTGGCCGCGCAGCGGCAGCATGCCTCGCTCGAGACCGACGCGAGTCAGGCCGATGCCGAGGCGCTGCGTCTGGAGGAGGCGGCCTTGTCCGCCGAGCGCGATCTGGAGCGGCACCGCGCGATCGCCGAGGAGCAGGCGCGCCGGGTGCAGGAGCGAGCCGAGGCGTGCGAGCGCCTTCGCCAGGCGGTCGAGACGGCCGAGCGCGCGTTGCAGCTGGAGCTGGAGACGCAGCGTGCGGAGCTGGCCGCGCAGGATGCCGCGCGGGGCGCCACCGAGATCGCTGCGCGCCGGCAGCAGATCGTGGATCAGGCGCAGGCGCGTGCGGACGAGCTTCGCCGGCGTCGCTCGGCGGCTGAGGCCGAGCGTGACCGTCTTCTCGAGCGCGAGCAGCAGGCCGAGACGCGCCGCGAGGCGCTCGATCGGGAGCTCGACGAGCGTCTGCAGCAGGCACGGTCCATGGAAGCCCAAGCGAAGGCGCGCAGCGAGCGGCTCCGCAAGGAACTCGCGGCGCTGAACGAGGTGCCCGCGCCGCAGGCCAGCGCCGCCCAGGCAAAAGTGCCCCCGATCTGAGCTGCGTACTTGCCTCAATTCGCCCCGGCCTCGCCACAGGCGGCGCGGCTGAATTCGTATCCTCCGGTCCTCCATGCAGGCACGCTCCACGATGCTGCGGCAGATCCTCCTTGCGGGTGTGCTGCCCGCGGTGCTCGTGATCGTCGTGCTTCTGGTCGTGGATTTGGTTCAGGGCACGCGCGAGGTATCGGCGGTACAGACCCGAATCGCGCTTGCCGAGGCGCGCGCCTTTGCGCACGCGGTCGAGTCGTGGAACCGGAAGATGTTCTCCGTCGTGGAGGGCATTCGGCAGTCCGCGCAGAGCGGCTTCTTCGGTCGGCGTCGGGAAAGCCTCCGATTGCTGCGGTCGGTGCTCGAGGCGAACCCGGAGTACGAGGGTGTGTGCTTCGGCTACGAGCCGAACGCGGACGGCGAGGACGCGAAGGAACTCGCTTCACTTCGTGCGGGGGATTCACAAGCCCTGCCAGAGATGGCGATGGATCCCACGGGCCGCTTCATTCCCTACTTCTTCCGTGACAACCATCAAGGTCGCGCGATCAATCTGAAGCGGCTTTCCGGCTGGGAGACCGACGACTGGTACCAGATTCCGCTTCGCAATCATCGCGCGGGTCGGCCGGTGCGCGTGATCCTGACCGAGCCCTACGCCTACGAGGGAGTCCCGATGACCTCGGCGATGGCCACGCTGGAGATCGACGGCCGTTTCGTGGGCGTGGCGGGACTGGACCTTGCGCTCGACACGCAGCGGCGGCAGCTCCAGTCGATGGCCGATCGCACCGGTCTCAACGCACTGCTCATCTCGGGCGCGGGCAATCTGGTGGCCGCCGCCGTGGGTGATCCGATGGATGAGGGCAAGCTCAAGCGACTGGCCGAGGCTTCGCTGCTGAAGTCGGTCGCGTCGTCGGCGTGGGGCCAAGCGCTCGAGGGGCTTCTGCAGTCGAAGAACGAGGATGTGGTCGCATCGCTGCCGAATCCAGCGACGGGACGCTCGACGCTTCATGTGATGGTGCGAGCGGGTGTTGGCGGCTGGCGCGTGATGGTCGAAGTTCCCGACGCGACCCTGAACGTGCAGATCTGGCGTGAGCGGCTTTCAGATGTCGGACTAGGTGCCGCCGGCATCGGGATCATGTGCCTGCTTCTCGTGCGGATGGCGGTGAAGTTGTCGGGTCGGATCCGAGAGGTTTCTGGCGCGGCGCGGGACGTTGCGGACGGGGACCTGACGCGGACCTACGCGGTGGAAGGTCACGACGAGGCGAGTGG